>NZ_JBEQCT010000009.1:0-193482 GCF_046054155.1 Celerinatantimonas yamalensis | reverse complement strand
GATTCCATGCCGAACTCAGCCGTGAAACGCAGCAGCGCCGATGATAGTGTGGGGTTTCCCCATGTGAAAGTAGGTCACGGCCAGGCTTCTTATTCAGAACCCAGCTTCTTTGCTGGGTTTTTTTTTGCCTGCGATTTAGAGTTCATGGACAGGCCATTTCCCGCACGTTCCCTGTGATGATTGAGCTTCAAGCGCGCTTTCCAATAAATACCCCATTTCCTTCCAATACGTGATTGTTTTTTGTACATTCATAAAATGTAAACTATAGTCATCTTTAGCTGTACTAAAAACCAACATTTTTTAGTCAGTCTCGTTTATTTGATCATTGTATCTAGCCGTGTAGGAGGTTTTAATGATCCAACATGTCTGGGGATTGTTACACAATCCCGATCATGAATGGCAGCAGATCAGTCAAGAGCATGAATCTGTTGGTCACTTATATATGCATCATGTTCTGTGGCTTGCCGCTATTCCTGTGATCAGCTCCTTAATTGGAACAACACGGTTTGGTTGGAGCTTTTCTGCAGGACATGGTTATCATGTATCGTTGGTCAATGGAGTCGCTTTAGCAATTGCCTTTTATGCTTTGATTTTACTTGCGGTCACGTTAGTGGGGAGTGTCCTCTATTGGAAGGCTCAAAAGTTTGAGCAACGATCATCACAGCGAGAATGTATTGTGTTTGCCGGTTATACGGCAACGCCGTTATTTTTAAGTGGTATTGTGGCTGTATATCCTATTTTTTGGTTGTGTTTGTTGGCTATGACACTCGGTATTATCTACAGCGGTTATCTATTGTATCGTGGCATTCCAAGTTTTTTAGGAATTAGCCATCGGCATGGGTTTATCTTGTCAACGACAACCCTAGGTTTTGGTGTATTGATCCTCGAATTACTACTTGTGATCGTGGTGCTACTGTGGAGTATGGGATCTGAAAGCAGTGTCGTCTGGCAATTTTTCTGATTATTAACGTATTTCGTTACGAAAAGCCATCGAATAAATATCGATGGCTTTTTTTATTCTCATATTTTTCACTTAATTGTTAGTATGCTTTAATAGTGAGTCTTTCATTATTGCTAACTATTTATGCAAAGTTATCATGATTTATACCAGCTAGCAGCTGAGCAAAAAGGTTCGGTGAATGCACTTGAATCATTATTGCCTAGTCCTTTATCGAGCCAACAGCTGGAACGGTTAAGTGATGATCGTTGGCTTGAGGAGTTTACCCGCAAAATTTTTCAAAGTGGTTTTTATTGGTCCGTTGTTGATGCTAAGTGGGCCGGATTTTGCGAGGTTTTTTGGGATTTTCAAATTGCGAAATTATTGCTCATGCCTCCTGAGATGTTGGAGCAAAAATCGGCTGATCCACAGATTATTCGTAACGTTAAGAAGGTCCAAACAATTAGTCATAACTGTTTGATGATTAGCACAATTGCGCAAAAAAGTGGAAGTTTTAGCTCATTTATTGCGAACTGGCCAAGAGACGATATTGTTGGGTTATGGCTCTATTTGAAAAAATGGTGCTCGTCTTGGCGGAAATACAGCGGCTTATACATTGCGTGTCATAGGTAAGGACACGTTTATACTGTCGCGCGATGTGGAAGCGTACTGCCGTGCACAAGACGTGATTGATGGGGATGCGTATAGTTTACGGTCGCTGCAAGCAATGCAGCATATGTTTAATGTACTGCAAGCTCAAAGTGGTCGAGGTTTGCAAGAGCTTAGCCAAATATCGCGTTCAGTCGTGGCAGCCATTGGTAGAAGGAGGTCATGAGTTGATCTGAGTATCTATGTATTGAGTTTTACAATGGCACAGGACAAAATACTGCCTTTTGTCTGAGTTAAATCGCGTTTTTAATTCTAACGATCACGTTGAGAGCTCGTTATTTATCCATTACTTTATAAATTAGGCTGTTATGCACATTATTCAAATTTTAATTCTAGCCATTGTTCAAGGGTTTGCTGAGTTACTTCCTATTTCAAGCTCTGCCCATGTTATTCTGGCTGAAAAATTAATGGGACTAGATCCCACCGCGCCGGCGATGACATTACTACTGGTGATGCTTCACACTGGGACGATGTTTGCTGTCATCGTTTATTTTTGGAAAAGCTGGCGAACGACTTATTTTCAATCGGTTAAACAGTTTAGGGCAAATGTCATTCGGCTGGTGATTGCGACTGGCGTAACAGGTGTTGTTGGACTCGCACTTCTATTTTTGATCAAGCATGTGGTTGGCCATGGCAATCCCAATTTTGAAATTGAGCAACTCTTTGGCGATACTCGTTTAATTGCAGGTGGATTGGCAGCAGCCGGTGTATTGATTATTACATCTGCATTGGTTAAGCGGCAGTATTCAAGTGCTGTCACACTTAAATCGTCGGTAATCATTGGTTTTGTCCAAGGGTTATGTTTACCATTTCGCGGTTTTTCGCGCTCTGGGGCAACTATTTCCACCGGGTTGCTATTGGGCGTTCCTCGCCGAATCTCAGAGGAATTTAGTTTTGCGCTGGCGGTGGTGTTAACGCCTGTGGTTATTGCCAAAGAAGCTTATCGTTTAATCAAGCATCAAGCTTTATCGTCACCCGATGTGGTAAGTAGTTTAGCTCACACCTTCTCATTAGGGTTATTGGGGATGGTATTTAGCTTTTTGGCGGGTCTAGCAGCGATGCGCTGGTTATCAAGTTGGCTAGAGAATGGTAAATGGTATCTATTCGGTGGCTATTGCTTGGTTGCGTCACTCACGGTATGGTCGATGAGCTAATTTTTAATTTGAGCTAGGCTTTGCAATGAAACTAACTAATCCCTATCAAGCTGTCGCAGATTTAAGTCATCCCGCGAAGGTGTGTGCTTGGGTGGCTCCAGAGTTGGTGCAATGGAACGAGTCGTTGTCCCAAGAGTTAGGCTTGAAATTGAATGAGGCGCAAAAAGTTGCCTTAGCTTCGGGGCAGGGTGATTTTCCTAGTGCAGCCTTAGCGTATGCAGGGCATCAGTTCGGTCAGTTTGTACCACTATTAGGTGATGGCCGAGCGCATCTATTAGGCGCTTGGCAGGACGCTAACCTGCGCTGCTGGGATATTCAGTTGAAAGGCTCGGGTGTTACACCTTTTTCTCGAAGAGGTGATGGATGGTGCGCTTTAGGGGCCGCGATTCGTGAATATGTGATGAGTGAGGCCTTACACGGATTAGGCGTTGCCACAACGCGAACACTCGCCGTGGTGAAAACTGGTGAGACGATTATGCGTCAATCAGGGCCCACGGATGGTGCGCTCGTGACCCGAGTTGCCGCTAGCCACATCCGTATCGGGAGTTTTCAATATTTGGCTGCTCGTCAAGAGATTGTATCTCTAAGGGCCTTAATGGAGCTGGCTATAACCCAGCATTATCCAATGATTGTGGCCCAAGGGGATGAACGAGTTCTTAGCTTTTTCCAGCATGTTATCAGTGCGCAGATCCGCCTCATTGTCGACTGGATGCGCATTGGTTTTATCCATGGGGTGATGAATACCGATAACACTTTAGTCAGTGGCGATACTATTGATTATGGACCTTGCGCGATGATGAATCAGTTTGATTTTCAGCGCGTGTTTAGCTCCATTGATAGCCAGGGACGCTATGCGTATGGTCAACAACCGCAGATCATTCAGTGGAACCTTGCGCGCTTGGCCGAGTGTTTGCTGGTGTTAATGAGTGCTCCTCAAGAGCTGGCTAGGACTCAACTGGTCGCTGTTCTAGATTCATTTTCAGAGGAATTTAATCAACAATTTACGCAGATGTGGATGAATAAATTGGGGTTGTTAGCAAGTGATGGTGATCAGCAAGTTCTCATCCAGTCATTGCTTGAGCATATGCGTGCACATCGACTTGATTACACCAACACTTTTGATGCGCTCACCCTGCGTCTATCGGGTCATGGTGGGGTTGTGCATGCATCGCTTGAAACTTGGTTTAAACAATGGCAGCTCATTGTTGAGGACAAGTTTGCAGATAAACGCGTCGCGTTAATGCACCAAGCTAATCCGCGGGTTATTCCGCGTAATCATTTTATTGAAACTATTATTGAGCAGTTTGAGCAAACGGGTCAAAGCGCTTTGTTCAGCCAGCTTATGCAAGCGATGCAAACCCCATATCAGCTCGCCGATGCCGATGTTGCGCTGCAAGACGAACCTCATTTTCCTGATGAAAGCTATCAAACATTCTGCGGCACTTAATTCAGCCAATTCAGTGTACTGCTCATAAATTCACCAATCAGTCGTTGATTCAATGTGTTGTCATAAAAGAGATGTCAGGATAGTCTAGACTCAATATGAAGATGCAGACTCGTCAAGTGATGATTGTTGCTTGCGGTCGATTGTATTCGGTGTTTTAGTAGATCAGTAAGCTAGGGGAATCACTACCTAGCCACCACCCACTCCCTGCCATAGATCGGAGGGCATATATGGGAAGTAAGCCAGCCTTAACTAAAGTCTATATCCTTGATACGAACGTCCTTCTGCACGATCCTCTTGCCGTTTATCAATTCCAAGAACATGATGTGGTGATCCCGATGACGGTACTTGAAGAGTTGGATCGGATCAAAGATCGTCATAAAGATGTGAGCCGAGACGCCCGTGTGGCGATTCGTACTTTAGAAAACATCTTTGCCGAAGCATCACCCGAACTGATTCAAGAAGGAGTCCCTCTAGCTAATGCTAGTGAAACACATGCCAGTGGTAAAATTGCTATTTTTGCTGATCACACGCTCGACCAGCAAGCTAAAAATTTCACCGCTGATGAACCTGATAATCGTATTATTAATGCGGCTCTTTATTTACAAAAACAGCATCAACCCCGCACTGTCGTTCTGGTAACCAAAGATATTAATATGCGATTAAAGGCGAAAGGGGCTGGAATGTCTGGCGTTGAAGATTACCGCTCTGATCAGCTGATTGATGATATTCAGTTTTTAGCCAAAGGGTTTAACCATTTAGAAGGTAGTTTTTGGGGGCGTGTTAAAACCTGTGATAGCGTCACTCAGGGCCGTGATACATTTCATACTATACCCGCAGAGCTACTCGAATCACCCTATATTAATCAGTATATTATTGACGATACACAAAGTTTTGCTGCTCGTGTAGTTCGTTATGATGAGCAACAAATTGAGTTGCAAGATTTAGGCTATGAAAGGTTGATGGGGCGCACGGCCTGGGGGATCCATCCGAAAAATATTTATCAGGCGATGGCATTGGACGCATTACTTGATCCAAATATTGAGTTAGTGATTTTAACAGGGCCGGCTGGGTGCGGGAAAACACTTCTCGCAATGGCCTGCGCATTAGAGCTTGTGATTGAACGAGGCATCTATAGCAAAGTCATTGTCACGCGTAATACACCAGAGATTGCCGAATCAATCGGCTTTTTACCTGGCTCAGAAGAAGAAAAAATGATGCCATGGTTGGCCGCTGTGACCGACACACTCGAAGTGTTACATCATAATGATGAATCGATGGATGGATCACTGCATTACATTATGGATAAGGCTAATATTCAGTTTAAATCCGTGAACTTTATGCGTGGACGTAGCATTCAAAACTCATTTGTATTTTTAGATGAATGCCAAAATCTTACCGCTTCACAGCTTAAGACCATTATTACGCGGTGCGGTGAAGGAACCAAGTTGGTTTGCTGTGGGAATTTATCGCAAATTGATAGTAATTACCTGACGGCTGTTACATCAGGCCTAACCTATATTGTAGAACGCTTTAAAAATTTTGAAGGCAGTGCCAATGTGTACCTCAATGGTGTGGTACGTAGTCGATTAGCATCTTTTGCTGAGCAGGAACTTTAGCCTTAAACCAGGGAGAGAGAATGGTGATCAACGCAGAGATGGAAAAGCGCTCGTTTATTCGAATGTTAGTTAAGTCACCTGTACAGGTACGTTTTGCTAATATCGAGCTGCATGGTATTTGTCATGATCTCAGTGCTACTGGCATGGGAGTGATGTTTAAGGAAACTGATCTACAGTTAGGCGATCAAGTTACTTTAGAGCTTAAACCGGGTCGTCCTGGTGTACTGGCGCTGCAAGCTGAAGGGCATGTGGTACATGTTAAGCCGGATGATGAAGGGATTGTTGTTGGGATTGAGTTTTCTAAGGTGAGTTAGCCTTGTTGATGAGTACACGATAGTAGCGACTTTGCAGATAATGGCGGCTTTGTGCGGAGACCTCCCCCAGCGCCAATAACGCCGGCCCAGTCGGGTCGGCCACTACCCATGGTTTTTGATCGACAAGAGCGGTTTGCTCATTGCCTTGAGCTGGCCAGTTAATCGCCAAAAAAGCATGATCGGGCATATAGACCATTGCTGTTTTTAGCTTAGGTCTTGCCGCCAATAAGATAGCTGCTAATAAAGTAGTTTTACTATCACAGTCTCCCATGTTGTTACGAATCACTTGAATGGGGGTCATAAACCCAGCCCCTCGATAGCCATCTCGACTTTGCAACGAGTTATATGGGATGCTTTGGATAAATCCAAGTAGCGCATTGAGCTGTTGTGGAAAATCACTGGCTTGACTTTTGGGTGGGAAAAAAAATGCTGCAATAGATTTTAAATAGGCGGCGCTTTGGTTGGCTATTAAGGCATGATTAGGGATGACGCCCTGCTGACCCGATGGGCTTTCAAATAATCGCCAGCGATGATCTGCGAGATAATTAAGGTAGCTTTGCTCAGAGCGTTGTTGCAGCTGCGAGCGCAATGTTTGTTGCAGTTGTGGGTCGTTTGTCTGTATTTGCCAATGTACGCTGTTTGAGCTGACACCCACGGTGACTCGGGCCTTTTTAGGGTCTTGTTGGTTGGCTATTTGCCGCAAATTTTGAGCAATATATTGGTTGACTTGTTTTCGATTATAAGCGGAAAAATATGTGAGATCATGAGGGTACTGCTGTAAGGTAAATTGTATTTGTTGGCGTTGTTGTTGTCGATCTTGCCAAGTAATGTGAAACATTTGTCCTTGGCGCTGAAATGCCAGCTGTTTGCTGAAAGTTTGAGGCACCATGAATAGCAAGGCTAGGGTCAGCCCCAGCCTTGCATTGATGATGTATTTAAGCGCTTTTGCTCTCGCGCTGTTTTTCTTTCTCTTTAGCAATCGTTTCAGCTCGATGAATGTTATTCAACACATGCACGAACGCTTTCGCTGAAGCTTGAACAATATCTGTTGCCAGCCCCATGCCATGGAATGTTCGCCCTTGATACTTGGCTACAATATCGGCTTTACCCAGCGCATCTTTAATATCTGCTTTTTGATTTCCCCCACGGCCACCACCGGCAGCTTTAATCGAGTAATCGTCAATCGTGATATCATAGCCTGTCATACGGCTTAAGCAGTGATAGGCTGCGTCAATGGGGCCATTACCCGTTGCGGCTTCTGTCATTACCTTATCGCCCGCTTTCAATTTGACTGTGGCGGTTGCAACAACTTCTGAGCCCGATTGTACGCCCAAATAATCCAATTCAAAGAAATCAGCATCTTGGCGCTGGTTGTTAAAAAATAATAAAGCTTCCAGATCATAATCAAATACTTGTCCTTTACGATCAGCAAGTTCCAAGAAACTTTCATATAACTCATTTAAGTTATAGTCATCTTCGCTGTAGCCTAATTCACTCATCCGATGTTTAATCACATGACGACCTGAACGCGAAGTTAAATTTAGGATATTTTGGGGTAAGCCAATGCTATCAGGTGTCATAATTTCATAAGTGTTTTGGTTTTTCAGCATCCCATCTTGATGGATCCCTGATGAGTGTGAAAAGGCATTGGCGCCAACAATCGCTTTGTTTGATTGCACGGGCATGTTACACAATCGACTGACCAATTGACTGGTGCGATAGATCTCTTGGGTATTGATACGGGTATGAGCCTTGAGCAGCTCACTGCGTGTTTTCAGCGCCATGACGACCTCTTCTAGAGAGGTATTACCAGCGCGCTCGCCAATTCCATTGATAGTGCATTCTATCTGACGGGCCCCAAAGGCAACTGCTGTCAATGAGTTAGCCACTGACATTCCTAAATCATCATGACAATGAACCGAGATAATAGCTTGATCAATATTAGGAACGCGATTAAACAGCTGCTGGATAATCCCACCAAATTCCGAGGGAAGGGTATAGCCCACCGTATCAGGAATATTAACTGTGGTGGCCCCTGCTTTGATGGCGGCCTCGACCATCCGGCAGAGGTTATCGATAGGTGTTCGACCCGCATCTTCACACGAAAACTCGACATCATCGGTGTAGCGGCGTGCATGTTTGACCGCCTTGACTCCCATCTCTAACACATCATCAAAACTTCGCCGTAATTTACTTTGTACGTGCACATCCGAGGTAGAGATAAAAGTATGGATGCGAAAGGCTTCCGCTATATTTAGTGCTTGGCCTGCCGCATCAATATCACCCGGTAATGCCCGAGATAACGCACAGACTCGGCTGTCTTTTATATGACTGGCAATGGTACGAACGGATTCAAAGTCACCGGGTGATGAAACCGGGAAGCCAACCTCCATAATATCAACGCCTAGCTTTTCCAGAGCCAGGGCGATTTGTAATTTTTCATTTACAGTGAGACTCGCGGCTAACGCCTGTTCACCATCGCGAAGAGTCGTGTCAAAGATCATTACCTGGTCTGTCATGGGAAAATCCTTTCGATTGTCGAATTAATATTATTTAAAGCATAAAAAAACCCGCCTGAATGAAGCGGGTTGTCGATGTAACTGATTGAACAGTTAGACAGCCAGACCCGCAGGCATTAAGCCTGTTAGAAGTAGTCTGAGCATCTGTTGTGTGGTCCAAATCAATTGCATCATATCGCCTTACTCGTTGAGAAGTGTCCAATAATTAAGCGGAACAATATGAGTATACTACGATTTAAAAATATTCCAACAAATAAAATAAATTAGAAATAAAAAATCCAAACCTAGTCATATATTGGAGTTATTTTGCTGTTTTTGATTAAAAGTTGATGTTTCTAACCTGTCGGTATGTAAACTTATTCGCTATCATGTCGTAACATGGTAAGGTTAGCTGCCACCATACCCACGATTGTGGGCTGATATAATAGAACAACAATGAGAGCCTGGAGGCTGGCATGGAGAAGTTATCTGGCGCCGAGATGGTCGTCCGATCCTTACAGGATCAAGGGGTTAAACATATATTTGGTTACCCTGGCGGTTCTGTCCTTGATATTTATGATGCACTGTTTGATAACTCAGATATTGAGCATATTCTGGTTCGACATGAACAAGCTGCCGTGCATATGGCTGATGGCTATGCGCGTTCAACTGGCGAGGTCGGCACAGTTTTGGTCACCTCAGGCCCTGGGGCCACCAATACGATTACCGGAATTGCGACTGCTTATATGGATTCAATTCCACTGGTTATCTTGTCCGGACAAGTAGCCACTTCTTTAATTGGCGATGACGCGTTTCAGGAAACGGACATGGTAGGGGTCTCCCGTCCTGTTGTTAAACACAGTTTTTTGGTGAAACACCCGGAAGATATCCCAACGATTATTAAAAAAGCTTATTACATTGCCGCGAGTGGTCGTCCGGGGCCTGTCGTTGTTGATCTACCGAAAGATATTCAAAACCCGCAGCTTAAATTTCCGTATCAGTATCCAGAGTCAGTGAGTTTGCGCTCTTATAATCCCACTGTGAAGGGGCATAAAGGGCAGGTTAGAAAAGCGCTCAAAGCGATCATTAGTGCCAAACGGCCTGTGATGTATATTGGGGGCGGCGCAATTATCGCTAATGCTTCTGAGGCAGTTAGACAAATGGCTCATCAACTCAATTTGCCTGTCACATCAACCTTGATGGGCCTTGGGGCGTTCGCTGGCGATGATCAACAATTTCTAGGCATGCTGGGGATGCATGGTACCTATGAAGCGAATCAAGCCATGCACCATAGCGATCTGATTTTTGCTGTAGGGGCTCGCTTTGATGATCGCGTGACCAATAACGTCGCGAAGTTTTGTCCAGATGCGTGCGTTGTTCATATTGATATTGATCCCACGTCGATTTCCAAAACGATTGCAGCCGATATTCCAATTGTTGGCACTGTGGATGCTGTACTTGAGCAGATGCAACAGCTCTTAGCTGAGAAAGAACTGCCTGAGAAAACTCGCTTGAACGATTGGTGGGCACAGATATCTACTTGGAAAGAGCGACATTGTTTATCCTACGCCAAGAGTGAAACGATCATCAAACCTCAACAGGTGATTGAAGCCCTTTATCGAGCGACACACGGTAATGCGTATGTCGCCTCTGATGTTGGCCAGCACCAGATGTTTACAGCACTCTATTACCCCTTTAAGCAGCCTCGGCGATGGATTAACTCTGGTGGTTTAGGGACCATGGGGTTTGGTCTACCCGCAGCGATGGGCGTGAAATTAGCTCATCCTGATGAAGTCGTGGTGTGTGTGACCGGTGATGGCTCTATTCAGATGAACATTCAAGAGCTTTCTACTTGTATGCAATACCATATTCCAGTTGTGATCGTCTCGCTCAATAACCGCTCTTTGGGCATGGTGAAACAGTGGCAAAAAATGTTCTATGGTGGGCGGCAATCGCAGTCGTATATGGAATCTGTTCCTGATTTTGTGAAACTCGCGCAGGCCTATGGACATGTCGGTATTCAAGTCAGCGAGCCGAATCAATTGGGTGATGCATTTGACTGGGCATTTGCGCAACAAGGGAAAGTAGTTTTTATGGATATATTAGTTGATCCAGAAGAGCATGTTTATCCCATGCAGATTAAAACTGGATCAATGCAAGATATGTGGTTGAGTAAAACGGAGAGAACCTGATGCGACGAATTATATCGATTTTAATTGAAAATGAAGCGGGCTCATTATCTCGCGTCGTTGGATTATTTTCTCAGCGAGGGTATAACATCGATTCGCTCACTGTTGCCGCAACCGATGATTCCACCTTATCACGGATGACCATTACGACTTCGGGTGATGAGCGAATGATTGAACAGATCACCAAGCAATTGCATAAGCTGGTGGATGTGTTGAAAGTTTCTGAGCTCACCGATGCCGCCTTTGTTGAGCGAGAAATTGCACTGATTAAAGTGCGCACGCAAGGGGCGATGCGAGCGGAGGTGATGCGTTTAAGTGATATCTTCCGCGGGCAAATTGTTGATGTCACTGCGAATGAGTACGTCCTACAAATTACCGGTGATGGCGCCAAAATTGATGCGTGTGTGCGCACTTTAAGTGAAATGACCGAAGTGCTTGAAGTGGTGCGAAGTGGTATCTGTGGCATTAGTCGCGGGGATAAAATGCTGCACAATTGATCCTATATATAAAAAAAACCGAACTAAGTTCGGTTTTTTTTATACCCTTAAATCTTAAGTATAAAAAATGCCAGCGGACAACTGGCATTTGGCACTTATAGGATTATGTTTTACGTCTAAATCAAATTAGAAGTAGTATGCAACGGCGCCAGAGAAATCGTTTGGATTTCCGCCAACAGGGTTGTTCAACCATTCAGCAGTTACATAGACATTACTAGTAAAGTGGTAAGTTGCACCCAGTTTGAACGCTTTCGCATAAGTCGTGTCATTACCAGTCACATCACTAGTTTGTTTACCCAGTGCATAACCAGTACGCAAAGACAATTTGTCTAATTTGTAAGAAGCTGCAACTTCGTAACCATTACGGTTAGCCGTGTTTGAACCATCATCTTCTTTGTTATGAGTGTACAAAGCAGCCAAATACAGGTTGTTCAATGTATAATCTAAACCTAAACCGTAGTTGTTTTTCTGTGCATTGCCAGCAAAGTTTTGATGAGCGAGACCTGCATGAACATTCAAGCCGATACCTGTGTCATAAACACCTGCCATGCTATATGCACTAGTTTGGTCTTTAAAGTTTGCAGCTGTCAGGCCTGCACCAAATGAATCAAGAACGCTACCAGCGCTGCTTGAACCACCTTCAACAGTATCAAACTGATACGAAGTTTGAATGGTCAAAGGACCGACAGTATTGGTGTAAACCGCTTCGTTTGGCGCAAAGTTGTAACCATAAGTACCAACACTTGACTCCATACCATTATCGAAGATATCGGTGATGCTGGTTAAAGAGGTATAGAATGGAGCATCGTTTTGACCCAATTCAATTTTACCGTAGCTATGTCCATCAAAACCAACGAACACATAACGTGATTTGATGTCATCACCACCGCTCTTGTTTGAAGATAATGAGTCACGTTTAGCTTGCATTTCCCAGCTTACGTGGCCGAAAGCGGTTAAATTATCATTAACTTTGGTAGTGCCTTTTACGCCTAAACGAGCGCTATAGCCTGCTTGAGTATTGTCGTTATTATCCAAAGTGAATTTAGAACGACCGAAGATATCTAAAGTTTGTGAATCAGTTTTATATACATTGGCTGCAGTTGCGTATGCTGAAACCGCTAACATGGCTGGAATAGTCAGAGCGAGAATAGTTTTTTTCATAGTTATATACACTTATAAGTAAGTAAAAAGTAAATAATCCATTTTAAATTTTTACTGTCATAAACAGTCTTTAAAAAAGTATCACTGTGATTGTTTTTTTTCAATAAAAAAAATGAACTTTTATGAATAAATATAAATTATTGATTTTTATTCATTATTTTTAATTTGATGTATATCAAAAATTTTAAATCTATTTAGTTAATACGTTATAAGCAATATTATTTTTGATGTATGACACATTGTATCTCTCAAAAATAGGGTCTTTTACTCTTTATATATAGATGTAACATGCAAATTTATAGTAGGTAATTATTTCAAAAATTAATGAGCTAAATTTAAAATTTGAATGAATATCTGGTTATCGTATCCATATTTTATATGAATGCTATGTTCATCTCGGATTAACTATAAAATGATCGTGTTTTTATTAATGTATAATTATGTTTCATATCTCATGATAACTTGTGTTTGATTGCCTCCATATTTATATGTCCTGTTATGGTGCAATTAACATATAAATGTCGTAGGTTGCATTGGTGTGAATGATTTTTTGTACAAATTCATGGTCATGAGATGACAAATGCAATAGAGCACTCGCTACATCGTATAATTTTCTAGCAGGAAGGGCGTCAATGAGGGGGGGGGATCGCACGTTGTTTGCAACAATAATCGAATAAGTCCAAATTAGCTCAAGATATATAAAATTGAACTTATTAGAGCATCTAACAGCCATCAAAGACACTCGTTTTCGCATCAATCAAAAGTATCATTTCATCGATATTATCTTTCTCGTTATGCGTACGATCACTTCTGAATGAGAAGGCGGGCAGAACATCGATACGTTTGGTGAGCACAAGCTGGAGTCGACGATATCACGCGTTTAAACACGGTATCCCCATTGCTATACGATTGCCCTGATATGACGATTTGTTGTGTTGTCGTGGATTTTTACTTGAAGTGCTAGCTTTATGGCTAAATGATCGAAGAGAAAGCCAGTTAAACCCCATCATTGCTTTCGATGAAAAGTGTTGCGCGGTTATACCATAATGCGCTTTTAGCGCATGTTCCAGTCGCTGGTTACTGCTGATAATACAGACCGCGGTTTTGTTCTGAGTTGAACGCTAGCTGAAACCTAAAATAGCGAAATGAACGCCGTCAGACTGATGTCGGATATTTTGAATGTGAAGGGCCGTGTTATCCGCCCTATTGCCAATGTGAAACACTCGAGAAAATCGCAGAGAAGCAGGCGCCTGTTGTCGTATACAGAAGAATTAACCAGAGTTGTTTGAAGCTGTTCGGGTGTAATCTCAAACAGTGTTTGATGCAGGAAAGCCAAACCAGTTACTGAAGTCAACCGTATCATCACGGGCGCAAGGAAAAACGCTACACCTTTCCGTTAAAGGCAAGACGTCCTGATGACCGAGCAGAAAATGACCAACTATCCCGAGTGTTATTGCCGAAAAAAAGCATCCTGTGTTGGGGAAAAAGGCATCGTAGACATCTCGTAGGACATCAGTTTCATGTCACCCATATACAATATTGAACCAATATATCCGTCAATATGGTTGAATAGGGAACAGTCAGCACTTATATTAGAGCTTGTTTTTAAATAAGATAACTCGAGATTACATTAAATGGATTGGTTGAGAATATTACGTTGTTCAGACGATTTGTGATGAGGCGGCTGAAACAGTATGATTGTGGCGCCCAGCCAAAAAGTAAAATTGAAAAAAAGCGGCCTGGAGTGATGACGACAGAGCGCGGGTATCTTTGGATTATAAAGTATGTACGCGCTCTGAGCGTCAATGGGGGTGCCTCCCCATGAATAAATAATATTAATCGGCACGACTCATAAATTTACGCTCTGCAGTATTGATACGGACTTTCTCCCCGCTGGCAATATATTCTGGAACTTGGACCACTAAACCCGTCGCAAAATGAGCAGGTTTGGTTCGAGCACTCGCTGAAGCACCTTTGATCGATGGGGTGGTTTCTTCGATAACAAGTTCTACTGATGCGGGTAATTCTATACCCACGCCCTTGCCATCGACAGTTAGAATCTGTAACCCATGGGTCTGTTCTGTAATGAAGAGCAATTCATCACGAATGCTCTCATGGTTGAATAGATATTGACTAAAGTCTTCGTTATCCATGAAGACATATTCGTCTCCATCAATGTAAGAAAAACTGACTTGTCGGCGACTCACGTCGACATCTTCCAGTTGATCATCACCTTTAAAGCGTTCTTCAACTTTTAGGCCAGTGGCCAGATCGGTAAATCGTACTTTATAAAGTGTTGATGCACCGCGAGCACTAGGGCTTGAGACATCGATATCTTTGACCAGTAATACTTTATCTTTGAGTCGTACGGCTGAGCCTTTTTTTAATTCATTTGCTTTTGACACGCTACATTCCTCGTTAGCTTGATTGGCAGCAAGTTAGCATGAAATGACGAACCAACCAATGATCTACATAGATAACTTGAATAAAAAATATGTACAGTTGATAGTTAAGTCATTTATGGTTGAATGTGGCAATTATTTTAGTTGTATCATGCAGCATGAGCTCGACTCAGTAAGCTTTAGTAGCCCAATATTGGAATGAAAAAAGATCAATTTTGAGTATCACATCTGAATCATCGACGTGATGAATATGTAATGATAAAACGCCCCTATCCCATCCTTATGATAGGAACGCTATATTGATGTGTCGCGACCTTTTGGGCCTTCCTCTTTATTCTCAACACTAATACAACTCACGTCATTGATTTATGATGTTTGAGATTCGGGTAGATGGAGTGACTCACTGAACAAATGCCACTCATTGCACATGACTTTATCATTAGTAGGTTGACCGTTAAGCAGTAACTGTTTGGTTTGTCGAACCAGTAGTTCGGGCATCTGGCTCAGCTGCTGACTCCATGACGTCACCAATTGTTGTCGCGTTTCTGCATTAGCGACTTCATTGATAAGTCCCCATTGACAGGCTTGTTCTGCACTGAATTGCTGAGCTAACAATAGTAACGCTGCGCTGCGCTGCGGGCCAACTCGCTGCGGTAAGAGCATGCTCGTGGCAAAAAGAGGCATCAACTCCTGACGAATAAATGGCAGTTGAAAGCGGCTATTGGGATCGGCAACGACTAAGTCACAATGAAGCAATAAGGCCATACCAAAACCAAATGCATTACCTTGCACGTTAGCAATAATCGGTTTGGGAAATAAGGCAAACTCACGCATAAAGGTGAGTGCAGGGTGACGAGCATCCAGTTGCGAGTGGGATAAATCCTCAATATCTTGCCCTAAACTAAAATGATCGCCTTGCGCCTGTAAGATAATAACGCGGATTTGGCTATTCAAGGCGGCATCTTTCATCCGTTCTCGCATGGTACGGAACATTTCACAGGTAAAACTGTTGGATTGGTCGGGACGATCGAGTGTAACAGTTAAAATACCCTCATTGAGCTGACTCTGAATCATAATAGGCACCCTTATATTCTTACACAAGCTTGGTGCTCGCGATCACTGAAGAGCTTGGTTTGACGAGCACGTGATTAATAACACGCTCAACTATCTGTATTATGCACAGTAATGTTGTTCATAGGTTTATATGATGATTAAATTGTGGCTGATTAGCGGGAACAAATCATGGATCATTGCTAGAACTTCGATCACCATCTAACTATTCATGCATATATTTTGTAACTATGTGCATTGCTTCCGAAAATTGTTATCTATTTTATATTCTTAATATGGTGATGGCTTGCGCGGCTACAAGCCTGTGCAATAATCATTGATTACTCGGCAAATGTATGGGTTTTCAGTTACACTTATAAATCATTATTCTATTCAAATAATCAACGTTCGGACTATCACTATGAAAAAATTTGCAGCCATGACTGTATTTGCTGTATCTAGTCTTCTAGCCTCGTCGTTAGCCCAAGCGGATACGCTTGGTGTAAACGCTGGGATTGATTTTTGGAGTACTAGCCATAATGGTGAATCAGTTAAAAAAGATGGTTCAACCTATAACCCTGATTTTGGAACTAACTTCCGCCCAGGTGTATACATAGCGTTGGAACACCCAATCCCACTGATTCCAAATGTCATGTTTAGGTATCAAAATCTGGATACTTCTGGTAAAGCCAATGGGACAAACATTACCAGCGACCAAAAAATGTATGATGGTGTCTTGTATTATCAATTATTTGATAATCCGGCATTTGGATTTGATTACGGCCTGAATATTAAACATTTTCAAGGAACAGTGTCAGGAATCGGTGCATCAAAAGATTACACCAAAACTATGCCAACCTTGTATTTAGCGGCCAATATTAATATTCCTATGACGGGTATCCAAGTCTTTGGCAATACTTCAAATGTGAGTTTTGATGGCACCCGCATCTCAGATTCTGAGATTGGTGTATCATACGATTTTCTACCCTTAGTTGTTTCAACTTTACAGCTGCGCGCTGGGTATCGTGTATTAGATATGCGACTGAAAGATGTCGAAAATATGAATTTGGAGCAGACCGCTCAAGGGTGGTTTATGGGAATTGGTGCTCATTTCTAAGCACTATTCATTCTTAAATTCTTTGTCTAGGCCTATCACCTTTTGATGGGCCTTTTTAATATTCGTGCCTACTGCAAGTGAACGTCATACTGCGACAATCAATGCGGTTGCGATCAGGCACGGGGTCCTTTCATTTCAATAACGCCTTTTCTCTTTTCTGACAGTTTTAGCCGTATCCATCAGTGGTCATAAGTAGATTTGCGCGTCTGCAGTTTATCGCTGCAACGGCGCTCAATCGTCGCTGCGTGTGCCTATGTGGGTGAACACCATGAACGATAATATTCCATCTTGTTATAACGCCTCTCCATTTATTCTTTCTATTGGTGGATCGCTCTCCGGTAGACTATTGGTTGAGGAGTTTTCTTGTTTAGTTGTGGTGATCGAATTGAGCATTGTTCAAAATTAAGCTTTGGAATTGCCATGCTAATGATCTCAAGTGTATTGATGATGAGCGTTTTACCCAATCCAGTTCACTCCCCACAACCAATGTCCAATGCTTAGATCTAGGAACCAACTATGTCATTAAAGGATCTCAACGCGTTAAGTTGCCCATTATCAACTGAACAACTGAACGCTCTGACACATACTCTTGGTGATTTTACACCGCAGCAACAAATTTGGGTGAGCGGCTATCTGGCTGGATTACACATCGCGTCGAAAGAACTCTCCACCGCTGAGCATCTATCCGGTGTGAAAACTGTCACCATTGTTTACGCATCACAAACAGGGAATGCTAAAGCGGTCGCTGAAAGTGTCTACCAGCAGGCGCGAGCCAAAAATGTCTCTGTGCAACTCATGAATATCAGCGACTACAAACTTAAATCACTAAAAAAAGAAGACTATTTAGTGATTGTTGCCAGTACCAACGGCGAAGGTGAGCCACCTGATGATGGGTTGGCGTTTCACGAATTTTTAGCGACCTCAAAAGCTCCAAAGCTCGATGGATTGAAATATGCCATTTTGTCTTTAGGTGATAGTAGTTACGAGCAATTTTGCCAGTGTGGGATTGATTTTGATATGCGATTAGTCGCGTTGGGCGCTGTACCGCTGCTTGATCGCGTTGATTGTGATTTAGATTATGAGCAAAACGTTGCAACATGGACCGAGCAATTGCTAGTGATTCTGCTTGACGAATTGTCTGCATCACAACCTGCATCCTCTCAGTGTGCATCGCTGAGCGAGAGTGCCCTCACTCATTATGATCGGCAACATCCTGCGCAGGCGACAGTTTTGACGAATCAGAAGATCACTGGGCGTCATTCAACCAAAGATATTCGGCATCTAGAATTTGATCTCGAAGGGCTCGGTATCAATTACCAACCTGGGGATGCATTAGGTGTCTGGTTTGATAATGATGAAACGCTGGTGGATGAATTACTCACGTGCCTTGATTTAGATCCTAAACAGAGTGTTAACGTTGATGAACAGAACATCAGTTTACGCGATGCACTTATTTATCATTATGAGTTAACACAAACCACGCCAAATTTTGTCGAGCACTGGGCTGACTGGTCAGCCAACCAAGCATTGATAGAACTGAAAGCCCAAAAGCCGCTGCTGCGCGAATATACTGCAAGTCACCAAATTATTGATGTCGTTCGCGAATATCCGGCTCATGTCGACGCTGAACAACTGCTCGCTGCGCTGCGCCGATTAACGCCTCGAATGTATTCGATTGCATCCAGTCAGTCCGAAGTTGAGGATGAGGTACATTTAACCGTTGCGGTGGTTCGTTACGAGCAAGCTGATGGCGCGCGATATGGCGGCTGCTCAGGGTATTTATCTCGACTTAAAGAGGGGCAATCAGTTCGTATTTTTGTTGAACCGAACCAAAATTTTAAACTACCCGATGCGCAAACACCTGTGATTATGATTGGTCCAGGAACGGGTATTGCACCGTTTCGGGCTTTTATGCAGCACCGAGAGGCTGTCGGAGCAAGTGGTCAAAATTGGTTGTTTTTTGGCAATCCACATTTCAGCGAAGAATTTCTCTATCAAGTGGAATGGCAAAAGTATGTCAAGTCAGGGCTACTCACGCGCATTGATCTGGCTTTTTCACGGGATCAAGGCCATAAAATTTACGTGCAAGATAGGCTGCGAGCGCAGGCCCACGAAGTATATCAATGGCTCAAAAATGGCGCTTATCTGTATGTCTGTGGTGATGCGACGCGAATGGCTAAAGATGTACATCAAACGCTCGTCAGTATTGTCTGCGAACAGGGACAAATGGCGCAAGAAGATGCGCAAGAGTGGCTTAAACAATTGCACCGAGAAAAACGTTACCAGAAGGATGTGTACTAATGAGTGATAGCAAGTTATCAGTCAATGAATCAATCAAAGCGCGTAGCCGCTTACTGCGTGGAACCATCGAAGAGGGGTTAGCGGATACGTTGAGTGGCTCAATTAGTGCCGATGACACGCAACTCACCAAATTCCATGGCTTCTATCAACAAGATGATCGCGATATTCGAAATGAACGGAAATCGCAAAAATTAGAACCGTTTTATAGCTTCATGTTGCGCGCGCGTGTACCCGGTGGTGTGTGCACCCCGGAACAATGGTTAATTATCGATGAAATAGCCCAACATTTAACTCGTGGGAATATTCGCTTAACCACGCGGCAAACTTTTCAATTTCATGGCATCTTAAAACGTCATTTGAAAACAGTCATTCAAAAGTTGCATCAGCGCTTACTCGATTCGATTGCGGCTTGCGGAGATGTTAACCGTAATGTGATGTGTAATCCCAATCCTATTGAGTCAGATGTGCATCAACAGGTGTATCAATTTGCCAAGTCCCTATCAGAGCACTTTATGCCGCAAAGCCGTGCATATGCTGAGATTTTTTTAAATGAAGAGCCGCTGAATGAACCGGAAGTTGAGCCTCTATATGGCCCAACTTACCTACCGCGAAAATTTAAGATCGCTGTGGCAGTACCGCCACACAATGATGTGGATGTTTACACCAATGATCTTGGCTTTATTGCCATTATTGAAGATCAACAGATCGTTGGCTATAACGTTTCTACGGGCGGTGGTATGGGAACAACCCATGGTGACACGCAAACTTATCCGCGTTTAGGGGATACCTTAGGATTTGTTAAACCGGAGGATACCCATGCGGTGGCAGAGGCTATTTTTACGACGCAACGTGATTATGGTGATCGGCAAAACCGCAAGCATGCGCGGCTTAAATATACCATTGATACGATGGGGCTAGAACGATTTAAGCACGAGGTTGAGCAGCGTTCAGGTGTGACGTTTACCCCTGCTATTGATGTCACTTGGACGACCCGTGGTGATCGCTTCGGTTGGCAGCATGGTGCGGATGGTCGCTGGCATCTTACTTGCTATCTGCCGAATGGCCGAATTGCCGATACCGATGATGGGCAATTAATGACTGGATTACGTGAGATTGCTAAAGTGCATCAAGGCGATCTGCGTATGAGTGCCAACCAAAATATTGTCATTGCTAATGTCCCTGAAACAGAAAAAGAATCGATTGATCAATTGGCGCGTGAGTATGGACTCTTACGCGATGATCTCACCTGGTTACGCAAGCTTTCCATTGCTTGTGTCGCGCTGCCAACCTGTGGTTTGGCAATGGCTGAAAGTGAGCGGTATATGCCAGAGCTTATTACTCGGGTGGATGCGCTGTTAGATAAACATGGATTGAGCGATCTGCCGATTGTAATGCGGATGACCGGATGCCCGAATGGCTGCGCCCGGCCATTTGCTGCTGAAATTGGCTTTGTCGGTAAAGGCCCTGGTCATTATAACTTGTATCTGGGAGCCAGCCCCGTGGGAACTCGTCTGAATAAGCTGTATCGAGAAAATATCGATGAGGTGACAATTTTATCCGAGCTCGATGATTTATTTGCTCGTTATGCTAATGAGCATGAGGGAGATGAAGCTTTCGGTGACTTTGTCGTGCGCGTTGGTGTCATCGCGCCAGTGCACCAAGGGAGAGATTTTCATGCTTGAGACACTCGCCAAGCTGCCAGAACATTGGCAGCAATTAGAACATCTAGAACGGCAGCGTTGGCTTAGCGATATCAATGAAAAACTTGAGCGGCTGACACCACAAGCGCGTATCGAATGGGCTCTTGAATCGTTACCTGAAGGGCATGTTTTGTCGTCAAGTTTTGGTATTCAGGCTGCAGTCTTACTCAACATGGTCACAAAAATTCGGCCCGATATTCCGGTGGTGTTAATTGATACCGGCTATCTATTTGCCGAAACCTATCAGTTTATCGATCACTTAACGGATCAATTAAATCTGAATCTAAAAATATATACCAATCCGCTGAGTAGCGCTTGGCAAGAGGTGCGTTACGGCAAATTATGGGAGCAGGGAGTCGATGGCTTAACCCGGTACAATCAAATGAACAAAGTTGAGCCGTTAGAGCGAGCCTTTAAAGAATTAGCTGTCACCAGTTGGTTTTCTGGGTTACGCCGAGAACAGGCTAAAAGTCGAGCACATTTACCGGTGTTACAACTGCAAAATAACCGTTTCAAATTATTGCCGATTATTAATTGGAGTAATAAGCAGGTCTATCAATACTTGAAAGAACATGGCTTAAGTTATCATCCACTTTGGGAAAAAGGCTATGTTTCAGTGGGTGATTGGCATACCTCACAACCACTTCAACCCGGCATGACTGAAGAAGAGACCCGTTTTTTTGGTCTTAAACGCGAATGTGGCATTCATGAAGAGCACAATGGCAGTGGTATATAGTCGTCAATGATCTTCACCTTTGTTAACGGTTCTTAGAAAGGGAATAGCCTACAAGTTTGGTGGATTATATTGACTTCACCGCGTTCTTTTTATCATCAACACATTGGTCGATAACGGGGGCGCATTTAGAATATGGCGCAGGTTCATCGTGATGCTCAATGTGCAACATCGGGGGCGATTAAACGGCTAGGGGCAGCGCTCAGTTGGGCCTTTGGATAAAATGGTGTATGGTAAAATACTGTGTTGCGCCTGCAAGGTATATTGTATGAAACCATCCCTGATTGTATTAGTCGCATTAAATGATAGTCAGCGCCAGCGCCTTGATGCGCTGTTTGAGGTTCACTCTGGTAAACAGCTGTGTGATATCCCAAGTGAGCAACTCAGTGTTGCCCAAGGGTTACTTGCCCATGGTGGATTGACGTTAGGTGAAGAGCAGTTAGCGCAGCTTCCCCAACTCAAAGCCATCTCAACTATATCCGTTGGTTATGATAGCTATGATATTGAAGCATTAAGCCGTGCAGGCGTGACTTTATCGCATACACCTGGAGTGCTCGATGAGACAGTGGCTGATTCAGTGTTTGCATTGATGCTAAGCTGCGCTCGGCGCATTGTTGAATTGGCCGATTGGGTACGTGATGGTCAATGGCAGGGGAGTCTACCCAAATCTTACTATGGCTGTGATGTCCACCATAAAACCATCGGGATTGTTGGCATGGGGCGAATTGGGATGGCTGTTGCCAGACGTGCTCATTATGGGTTTGGTATGTCCGTGCTTTATCATAATCGTCACAGTAAACCAATGGCCGAGCAGCAATTTGCCGCGCGCTTAGTTGATCTCGATGAGCTGTTGCAAACCGCCGATTTTGTGGTGCTACTGACGCCATTGACGACTCAAACATTTCATTTAATCGCTGCTGCGCAGTTGGCGATGATGAAACCATCGGCAATTTTAGTGAATGTGGCGCGCGGGGATGTTATCGATGAAGCTGCGTTGATTGAGGCTTTGCAACAAAAAACGATTGCAGGGGCGGGGCTCGATGTTTTTCATCAAGAACCGCTGGCGAATGATTCAGCATTACTGAAATTGCCACAAGTGGTTGCGCTGCCACATATTGGTTCGGCAACCACTCAAACTCGAGCGGCCATGAGCGAGCTTGCGGTGACCAACATGATTGAAGCGCTCACCTTGCGCCAGCTCAATCACTGCGTCAACCCCCATGCGTGGCATCGTTAGCGATTTTTGGCACGCAGGGTGATTCAGCCGTGGTGATATAGCTACTGGGTATATTCGATAGATAAAGGTTCTTTCGTATTTACCAAGGGGCTGGGTATAGTGCCAATAAGATTTTTTATCAAAGCAGATAGATGGCATTATTTTCCGTTTTTTCTCGGTCGGTTATTGCTGAGCCTCGAGTTCGAATGCGTCAAGTCATGCGTTGGGCGGCGCGCGTCACCCACGATGTTCAGCGCTTTTGGCCACACGCTCAAGCGGTGATCCCAAATTACCTTCAACTGAGCCCGTCGCTAGGTGCTGGTGAAGTTGCTTTGGTTGGTTCAGGCCCTGGCGGGGTTGAATTGTTGACGATGGCGGCATTTCAGATGCTGAATCAGGCGGATGTGGTCGTCTATGACCGATTGGTTAGCGATGAGATTTTGCAACTGATCCCTGCAAATATTGACACCGTCTGTGTGGGAAAAGCGGCTTCTTTTCATAGTGTCCCGCAATCACGGATTAACGAGATATTGATTGAGCGTGCTCAGCGTGGTCAACGTGTGGTTCGTCTCAAAGGTGGCGATAGTTTCATCTTTGGCCGAGGCGGTGAAGAGCTTGAGCAACTGGCAAAGGCGGGTGTGATATTTCGGGTAATCCCCGGGATTACAGCCGCTTCTGGTTGCACCAGTTATGCAGGGATTCCGCTGACCCATCGAGATTATGCGCAGGCAGTCACCTTTGTGACCGGGCATTGTCAACACAATGGTCAACCACCCGATTGGCATTCATTGGTGGCGAGCAACCATACATTAGTGGTCTATATGGGGCGATTGAGTGCGACTAGCATCCAACAGGCACTCCTTGCACAAGGCATGAGTGAGCAGATGCCGGTTGCAGTGATTGAAAATGGTACGCGCAGCGACCAGCGGATCTTTAGTGGTACACTGATACAACTAGCCAAACTTGCCGAACATGCCGCCTCACCTGCGTTGCTAGTGGTTGGTGAAGTCGTCCGGCTACACCAAACTTTGGACTGGTTTAATACTGCAGCTCAAAAAATTCCTCAAGCAACTCAGCTAAGTCAGTTTGATAATTAACGATTGGGGAAGGTTCAATTAATTGAGCGAGTTCATCACCAATCGGCGTGAGCCGGTAGTAGATGAGTTTGCATTGGCGATAACGAGGTCGTAATAACCACATTTTACCGGACTGTTCAAAACTGAGATCAAATTGTGCCGCAAAACTGCTTTCAAGTTCACGCTCATAGAGCAGTCCTAATTCGGAAAGTTGCATGATTTGATTAAAAGCCAAGCGGTAACGCCCTAATGACAAACGTCGCACGCGACGGCGTTGTAATCCCAATCTGGCTGGCATCCGAATCGCCCCAAGTAGCAGTTTATGGCTCTGCTCACCGCCCATTCGGCTGGCGATTTGTACGGCTCGTTGAAACCACTGTGCTTCGCGCTGGGTCATTATCGTCAATGTTTGCAATGCGCGAACAGAGAATCGTCCTGGAGTAACAACCTCCATGGCTAATATTTGACTCCACAGCTGTTGCATCGTTACGGTTTGGCTATTTTTAGCCAGCTCTAAATAGGCGCTAAACCAGTCAGGATCGACCCGACTCCCCGCTTCATCACCGCAGATCTGTTCAGCGCGCGCGAGGATTTGTTCAAGATTCTTTTGCGCGCGCGCTTGCTCAAGACGGAGCCTTGCGGCGGCCCGCTGCGAAAAGCTCGTTTGCGGATGAGGTTCTTCAATAAGCGTATGTAAGCCATGGCGTCGAGCCAGCTCTAAAGTGCGCTGCTTCGCCGAGATGACCGACGATGAGTCTTGCTTAATGGGTGGGGTGCTCATAGTGCTATCGACCAGTTCCTTAAAATGAATCACCTTGCTATCTCGTATCGAGTTAAAGTCTGATGGTTGAGGCACACAGACCCTTATAGCTTATATCGGTTCTCTCTCAAATAACTTAATAATTATTTATGTTGCTAAATAACTGTTCCAAATATAGATCACGGGCTTGTAACAAAAAAAGGGAACTCGGTGGCGTTTGAGCGATTTGATGCGTCGTCAAACATACAAATCACAACTGTTCGCGAGTTCCTATCCTCAAGCGTGGTACTTTTTAAAAAATTAATCGAAAGAAAGCAGACTAAACGAGAATATTTCTCGGTTACTTATATGTGGAATATAAATTCCAAGAGATAACAATGAGATGGGTGGTAAAGTCGATCTGGCATGTACTCAATGATAAATTGCAATATCAATCAAATGTGTTAAATTAGTTGCCATTGTAATTATTTTGTTATCAAGTTTTATCGTAAAGGTTATGATGTTAAAAACTATAAGACGGGCCTCCCGTTATGCTGGGACAGTTTGTTTAGTTTGCGCGTATTTCGCAGCGTTAGTTATTTTGGCGATATTATTTTAGATAAAACGTATTTTTTTGTCAGCTATGGTGACATTGACTAACGCAATACCACGAAAAAGGGCCGTTAGAGCCCTTTTATCGTATCAGCATACCATTATTTATTTTGTGCACGTTCAAATGACGACACAATTTCAGCTTCTGCTGCAGCCTTGTTTTCCCAACCGTCAACTTTAACCCATTTTCCTGCTTCTAACTCTTTATAATGCTCAAAGAAATGAGTGATTTGTGCTTTGAGAAGGGCAGAAACGTCATCAATGTCATTGATGTGATCATACTCTTTAGTTAGTTTGCTCACAGGAACCGCGATAATTTTGGCATCTTCACCGGACTCGTCAGTCATTTTCAACACGCCGACAGGACGACAACGGATCACGCTACCAATTTGCAGTGGATAAGGCGTAGGGACTAACACGTCCACTGGATCGCCATCGAGTGACAGCGTATGGTTTACATAACCGTAGTTCGCAGGGTAGAACATTGGAGCGGTCATGAAACGATCAACAAAGACAGCACCGCTGGCTTTATCAACTTCATATTTGATGGGGGAGGCATTTGCTGGGATTTCAATGATAACATTGATATCTTCAGGCAGGCTTTTTCCTGCGGGAACGTCGTTCAGGCTCATGAATTTTCCTTACCAATTAGATGGATTGAATCAGTGAGCTTATTATAACGACCTTCGCAATAATCACCAGTCGCACGAGGCGAGCAATAACAATATGCATATTCATATCTTGGGAATTTGTGGCACTTTTATGGGGGGCGTTGCCAAACTTGCCATTGAATCAGGCCATCAGGTTACAGGCTGTGACCAAAACGTCTATCCTCCCATGAGTACCCAATTGCAACAGCTTGGAATTACCGTGATTAGCGGATTCGATCCGAGCCAATTAGATGACGCGCCTGATTTGGTTGTCATAGGGAACGCCTTAAGTCGAGGGAATCCCTGTGTGGAAGCGGTCTTAGAACGAGGACTCGCGTATACTAGTGGGCCGCAATGGTTGCATGATCATGTCTTGCATGGGCGTTGGGTACTGGCTGTGGCTGGAACTCATGGCAAGACCACCACCGCTAGTATGCTTGCATGGATATTAGATGATAATGGCTATGCGCCGGGTTTTCTTATTGGTGGTGTGGCGCGCAATTTTGACCAAACGGCGCGCCTTGGGAAAACACCATTTTTTGTCGTTGAAGCGGATGAATATGACAGCGCTTTTTTTGATAAGCGTTCAAAATTTGTTCACTACAACCCCCGCACCTTGATTTTGAATAATTTAGAATATGATCATGCCGATATATTCCCTGATTTAGCTGCCATTCAGCGTCAGTTTCATCATCTGGTGCGCACGGTAGCCAATATTGGGCAGATTATTCGTCCAGCCGATAGTCAATCGCTGCAAGCGGTAATGGATATGGGCTGTTGGAGTGAACAGGTCTTAGCGGGTGATAATAGTCCTTGGCAGATCAAGGCGCGGAGTGATGATTGGCAGCAGTTTGAGGTATCTTATCAAGGCGTAGTGCAAGGCCGAGTGCAGTGGCCGTTGATTGGTGTGCATAATGCCCAAAATGCACTGATGGCGATTATCGCTGCGCGCCATGTCGGTGTACTGCCTGAACATGCCATCGCCAGTTTAGCCCAATTTGAAGCACCTAAACGGCGTCTTGAACAGTTAGCCGTCATTGCAGGGGTGACGATCTACGATGATTTTGCCCATCATCCAACTGCGGTGAAAGCAACTTTAAGTGCCTTACGTGCAAAAATTGGTGCAAAGGCTCGATTAACAGCCGTTTTTGAGCCACGTTCAAATACTATGAAGCTGGGCGTACACCAACACAGCTTGGTTGAGAGTCTGACCCTTGCTGACAGTCAATTTATCTACACGGGTGATACTCATTGGGATATCGCACAATTATTTACACGCTTACCCTCAGCCCATTGTTATCGGGATCTCAACGCGTTATTGGTCGATTTGGTGAGTCAGTGTCAAGCTGATGAACATATTGTCTTGATGAGTAACGGTGGCTTTGGCGGGCTCGCTCAAAAGTTGATACAGGCCTTAAATAAGCAGTCTATTTAATAGCGTTATTGAGGCATAAAAAACAGCGCCCGGTTGGGGCGCTGTTTAAGCTATGTTATGATCGCCGTCTTAGTTGAGAGGACGAAGTAATGATGTAACATAATCGTTGACAAAATCGATGACGGTTTCCCGTGAAGGTTGGTCAGGACGATTAACCATCTGTACAGCCAAGTAGAATGAAGCTGTCAGTGCTTGGGCTGCATTGTTTGCATCCATTGCGCTAGCCAGCTCTTTGTCTTCGAACCCTTGCTGCAATGAAGTGCCGATAATTTCGTTGATTTTGGTTTGAACGTTGGTAAAACGAGGCCAAATATCTTCGCGTACAGATGAGCTCCACTCTAACCAGATATGCACGATATCGGTGTCATTGTAGGTAGTATCAACCAAAGAGCTGACAAAGTCGCGAATACATTCCAAAGGAGATTTCTCTTGAGTGAATGTCGATGTGATTAATGTCAGAATGCGTTGTTCAACTTCGTTTAAGACTTCATCGACGAGATCTTCTCGAGTGTTGAAGTAATTAAAGACTGTTGCGACAGAAACATTAGCGAGTTCGGCAATTTCAGCATGCCCTGCACGGCCGATGCCGCGACGGGAAAAGACCTGGGTTGCACATTCCATTAACTGTTTTCTGCGAGCTTCGGGGGACAAACGTGTCCGGCGGCGTACACCATTAGTTGTAGTATCCATAATTATTTTCTCGTTTAGTTACTTTAATTGATTTATTTATAATTGGCTCTTAAAGGCCTCTATCTGAGTACGTTGTGGGACGATTATTACAACCTGTGGCTGAAATATTATTGAATCTCACTAGGTACGTTGCTAATGATAGATTATTCACTACAAAAAAAACAGAATGAAATCTTGTAAACTACATACAAATACAATAACTAACTGATCGCTCAAAAATTAATTATGGCGTCTTACGTGAAATTTACCGGCGATAACATAAATTGACAGAGCATTTACATTTTTTGATTGGAATTGACGCTTATGATGAAGCATTCTATAGAACTTTTAATCGACGCCTCGCAAATTGCTGACCAGGTGAAACAGATCGGTGCACAGATCAGCCAACGCTATCCTGATCCTGAACGTCCTTTGGTGTTGGTTGGATTGTTACGCGGCTCTTGTCTGTTTTTAGCCGATCTGTGTCGGCAGCTTGAGCGGCCGGTTATTCTCGATTTTATGAACGCATCTAGCTATGGTAATGCGATGCAATCCACACGAGATGTTCGTGTACTAAAAGATCTCGATGATGATATCGGTGGTGCTGATGTGGTGATCGTCGAAGATATTATTGATACAGGCTATACCTTAAGTAAGATTCGAGAGATGTTACTGTTGCGTCAACCCCATAGTTTGGCGATCTGTACATTGCTGGATAAACCTTCGCGGCGCGAAGTTGATGTCCCTGTGGATTGGATTGGTTTTTCTATCCCTGATGAATTTGTGGTGGGCTATGGTATTGACTACGCGCAGCGTTATCGCAATTTACCATTCATTGGCAAGGTCATTCCTGAGTAGCTTCTTTGTTTAGCTTGAATGGCGCTAATGTCGATCAGTGATGAATGTGAACTCATTGTGTGAGTCCACCCACCTCTTTATTTGTTGGTAATCATAAATTTCAATAAAGGAGTCATATGAGTAGTCCAGTGGAGCATGAGCCACAGGCGTTGGAGATTACATCTTTACGCAAAACCTATAAAGGTGGTGTTGAAGCATTAAAAGGATTAACTCTAACCGTTCAAAAGGGGGATTTTTACGCCCTGTTAGGTCCAAATGGTGCAGGTAAATCAACCACTATCGGAATTATTACCTCGTTGGTGAATAAATCTGCGGGTCATGTCCGTATTTTTGGATACGATTTAGACAGCCATTTGGAGTTAGCCAAGTCACAAGTCGGTCTGGTGCCGCAAGAGTTTAACTTCAATCAATTTGAAACAGTGTTACAAATTGTTGTGCAACAAGCTGGCTATTATGGTGTGAAGAGCAATATTGCTCATGAGCGCGCTAAAATCCATTTGACTCGTCTTGGCTTGTGGGAGAAGCGAAATCAACGTTCTCGCGATCTATCTGGTGGGATGAAACGCCGGTTGATGATCGCTCGCGCTCTGATGCATAACCCGCAATTGCTGATTCTCGATGAGCCCACTGCTGGGGTAGATATTGAGCTGCGCCGATCAATGTGGGAGTTTTTGCGTGAACTCAACGAGCAAGGGGTCACGATTATTCTGACAACCCACTATTTGGAAGAAGCTGAAATGCTGTGTCGGCATATTGGTATCATCGATAGAGGCTTATTAGTTGAAAACACAACGATGCGAGCGCTACTGAGTAAGCTTAGTAAAGAGACCTTTATTTTAGACTTGGCTGAGCCCACTTTCACTCCCGAGTTACAAGGATTTGAATGTCGCATGACTGATAACACCACGTTGGAAGTTGATGTGCTTAAAGGTTCTGGTCTTAATGCCGTTTTCCAGCAGTTGTCAGAGCAGGGGGTTCAAGTCATGAGTATGCGTAATAAAGCCAATCGGTTAGAAGAGTTATTTGTCGCCTTAGTTGGCAATGGAGGGCGCGTGGCATGAATGCAAAGATCTATTGGGTAGCTTTTTGTAGTATTTTGACTAAAGAGATCCAGCGATTTACCCGAATTTGGGTGCAAACTATTGTGCCGCCGGCGATCACCATGTCGTTGTACTTTGTGATCTTCGGTAACATTATTGGCAGCCGCGTTGGGCAGATGGCCGGGGTTGGCTATATGCAGTTTATTGTGCCAGGGCTGATTATGATGGCCGTTATTACTAACTCTTATTCGAATGTTGCATCGTCTTTTTTTAGTGCGAAATTTCAACGCAATATTGAAGAAATGCTGGTGGCGCCCATTCCCAACTATGTCATTATTTTTGGTTTCATTGGTGGCGGTATGGTGCGTGGATTGTGCGTGGGATTGTTGGTGACATTGGTATCGCTATTTTTTGTGCCGTTTCACGTTCACAGTATTTTGATCGTTGTTTTCACGGTGCTGTTTACCTCTGCGGTCTTCTCGCTCGGTGGCTTGATCAATGCAATTTACGCACAATCTTTTGATGATATCAGCATTGTACCAACCTTTGTGTTGACGCCTTTGACTTATTTGGGGGGCGTATTTTACTCCATCACCTTATTACCAACTTTTTGGCGGGGGGTCTCTCACTTTAATCCAGTGGTCTATATGGTGAGTGCTTTTCGGTATGGTTTCTTAGGGATCCAAGATGTTTCATTGACGTTTTCATTTGCTGTTTTATCCGCATTTGTGGTTGGCTTATTTCTATGGGCTTACATATTAATCCAACGCGGTTATGGGTTGCGTAGCTAATCATTACCACTCACGTCCGGTTGTTTCAACGCAGCCGGATATTCATCCGTGGTTGCTTACGCCGGTGGAGCGTAATCGTTTGCATGATTTCCGTCGACCGATTGCCGCGCTTGCCTATTCGCCGCAATGGCTATTCCACCTCTCCAAGTCAACCCATTAGTTTAGGTTCCTGTTGCAAGGTGGGGCAAAGCACGAGGCAAATTGCTGTGTTACCCAAACGCGCGAGCCATTAGCATCGGCAAATTGGCGGCGCGATTACCAAGGCTATACTAATGGGCAGCTCAACTCCCGGTTAACAATACGTGTGCTGCTTTGTGATTTATGGCAACTCATGACGCATGCTAACATCCGTTTAACACACTATTTTCTGTTCTATCCCAGACCTTGGCTCAAACCTAGACAAGTGCAGCGACGTAGGTATGCCAGTAATGCGCTCCTCGCTCTGGTCGCCTTAGACGATCGGTTAGAAGTGCGTAGCCATTGGCTTTTACATATTCGTAAATATGCCCAAGCGCTACACTGTCATGGTATCGATGCAGCCATTAAGCTGCTACCTTATCTAGCAGAGCCTTACACACCATTTGAACGTGAATATCAGATCAGTGATCAGGCGTTTTGGCTGTTAAGCGCTGAGTTATCCTAATCGATGACTAAGAGCAATTAGGGGGATCGATAAAAAGTAATGGGTCAGTGTAATAATTTCATCTGACTGACGACCAATAGATAAACCTCATCGATATGTTATTACAAACTACTTAAGAAAAGGAACTGACTATGTTGATTAAGAAATCTACTGATCTTACTGAAGCAGATGTAACGCCAGAATCGATTTATCGAGCTCGTCGTCAATTTATGAAAGGGTCATTATTACTTGGTGCAGGTGCTCTACTGCCGTTTAATACAGCGCTTGCAAAACCCACCCAGGAAGCGGGACAATTTGGGCATGACGCACCAGCTTGGCTTAAAGCACAAATTAATGCAGCCTTACCGAATCAAGAACCGATTCACTCTGATATAACCCCTTATAAAATCGTCACTAGTTATAATAATTTTTATGAATTTGGCTATAACAAAGATGATCCTCAAGCCAATAGTAGCCAATTCATGCCCTTTCCTTGGCAAGTGGAGATCGCTGGTGAAGTGGCTAAACCGGGCCACTATCATTTAGACGATTTACTCAAAGGGATGACGTTGCAAGAGCGTATTTATCGATTACGTTGTGTGGAAGCTTGGTCGATGGTTATCCCATGGATTGGATTTCCCCTATCGGCATTACTCAAGCGTTTTGAGCCTACTAGTCGGGCGAAATATGTCAAATTTACAACCGTGTTACGGCCCAAACAGATGCCCGCTCAAGACAGTGCCTTTAGCAGTATCGATTGGCCCTATGTGGAAGGATTGCGCATGGATGAAGCGATGCATCCATTAACGCTGATGGCCGTTGGTTTGTATGGCAAAGATTTACCCAATCAAAGCGGTGCGCCATTTCGATTAGTGGTGCCTTGGAAATATGGTTTTAAAAGTATTAAATCGATTGTCAAAATCGAATTAGTTGAACAACAACCGCTTAATACGTGGCAAAAAATCGCACCGAATGAATACGGTTTTTATGCCAATGTCAATCCGCAGGTGGATCACCCGCGTTGGAGTCAAAAAGAGGAGCGGCGCTTGCCATCAGGGTTATTTCATCCCAACATCATTCCCACTCAGATGTTTAATGGCTATGCAGAAGTTGCCAGTTTGTATAAAGGCATGGATCTACATAAGAATTTCTAGAGGTCTTTATGCCTATTTTAGTTAGACGATTGCTCATCTTTATACTGGGATGTTGGCCCGCTAGTACATTAGTGTGGGGAGCCGTGCAACAGAATTTGGGCGGCGATCCTGCTCAATATATTCTGCTACAAACTGGTTTTTGGGCGTTGCGGTTTTTATTGATTTCATTGGCTGTGACCCCATTGGCGCGCCTTGCTAAGCAACGCTGGTTAATGGTTCATCGGCGCATGCTTGGTTTGTTTGCTTTGTTTTATGGGATATTGCACCTGTTATCCTACTACCAATTTATTTTAGGTGGGAATCTTGAACGATTAGTGAGCGAGACGATCAAACGACCTTATATTCTAGTGGGGGCGCCCGCATTATTGATCCTTATCCTACTAGGCGTCACCTCAACCAGAGGTTGGATGCGTCGCTTAGGTCGGCATTGGCAGCAGTTGCATCGATTGGTTTACCTGGCGCTGATACTGGCGTGGATCCATCTTTACTGGCAAGTTCGCTCGAGCTATTTTGATGCGGTGCTCTACGGTGCCATTGGTTTAGTTTTATTGTCATTCAGAGCTCGTAACTATCTAATTAAACGAATATAAATCCTTGTCTCTTACTGTAGACATCTTATCTTTTGAGTATCTATAGGTTTGTTTTTTTTAATATCTTTTAATTTCGATATATCTAAGCTTGATCATTTTTATATCTTCGGTTAATTTAGATATATCTTTTTATAGATATATCTAAAACTGAGGATTTCAAATGAGAGATATACAAAATACACATCACCATGAAGGGCACTGTGGATGCGGCAAAGAATGTACTGAACGTGGTGAACATGGTGGCGGGCGAGGGCATGGCCGTCGGCATAAGCTTGGACGACTATTTGCGCATGGGGATTTGCGTTTAATCATCTTAGCCTTTATTGAAAACCATCCAAGCCATGGCTATGAATTGATGAAATCTATCGAAAAGGCCAGTTCAGCATTGTATTCACCTAGTGCTGGTGTTGTTTATCCAACCTTAAATATATTGGAAGATCAATTGTTAATCGCGGTTCAAGAAGGTGCTGAAGGTGGGCGAAAAATTTATCAGTTGACACAACTTGGCCAAGAAGAAGTTGATTCTCAGCGCCCCTATATCGATAAATTAAAAGACCGTCTGACCCAAATTGGCAAACCGCAGAATACCCAACAATATGATCAGCTGAGCGAATCCATGCACCGAATTAAAAAAGCGCTACGCCAGCAGATGTTAAATCAGCAACCAAAGATGGATTTTTCGGTGCATATTCAAATCCTGACCAAGACTGCTGAGCAACTCGAGCAACTGAACGAACAAAATGAAAGTAAAGAGGGCACAAATTAATGGCCGGATATCGTTACGAAATTACGGTTAAACCGATTGAAGATCGTAAGGGTCACCCGATAGATAAACCAATTTTGGTTTTTGAAGTCTCAAATCATGATGAAATTTTATCGATTGTGGAAAAAATTCAATCTCGTTCAGATCTCGATTTTCCTGATGAACAGAAGACTGCATTTGCTGTTGGGCTAAAACTGTTCTCGGAAGTCATGCTCGAACATCGTAAACATCCTATTTTTGCGCCACTTCATGATGCGTTCAAAAATTTTATGATGGGCCTGAAAAAGGGCAATGGAGGGCGCAAAGATGAGTGATCCAATGATGTTACTCAGGCAGGCTCAGTTAAAGGTAACACAGCCACGCCTTGAAATTTTACGGCGGTTTATGGCTGAAGATCATCCCCATCAAAGTGCTGAGCATATCTATCAGAGTTTTTTAAAGTCAAATCATCCAATTGCTCTGGCTACGGTTTACCGGGTTTTGGAGCAGTTGACTCAAGCTGGATTACTCAAGCGGCATTATTTTGATGGCAAAGTAGCCTTGTTTGAGTTAAATCAGCATAGCCAGCATGTGCACCTTATTTGTAGCCAGTGCGGTGAAGTGATTGAATTTGAAGATGATATTATTTCAACGCGGTTAGCGCAGATCGCAGCATCTTATCAGCTTAATATTGTCGATCAGGCCGTTTATATCTACGGCGAATGCAATCGCTCGCAAGAAGTATGAATGAATAAAAAATTATTACTCATCTTAGGGCGTGAAAGATGAGCAATTCAGTCTAGGCCATCTGCATCTGTATATGATCAGTGGTGCCTTTCATCGCATTATTCTCATCAAATAGAACAATTTTGGGATGATGATCTTTGGCATCAGTTTCGTCCATTGTGACATAGGTACAGATAATGAGTTTATCTCCAACCGCAGCTTTGCGGGCTGCCGCCCCGTTGACAGAAATAATGCGCGAGCCTGGTTCAGCAGAAATGGCGTAGGTTGAGAATCGTTCACCATTATCCACGTTATAAATATCCAGTGCCTGATATTCTAAAATTCCAGCTGCTTGTAAAAACTCTTTATCAATGGCACAAGAGCCTTCATAGTTTAGCTCTGCCAGAGTGACCCGAGCGCGATGTAGTTTCGATTTGAGCATAGTTAACTGCATCAATAACTCCTTAAATCTTTGCTTACAAATTAAAGTTTGACGACCAAATTATCGATTAACCGTGTTTTGCCTAAATAGGCTGCAGCCAGAATGACAGCTCGTTGACTATTGGCGTGCAGTGGGCTAAGTGAGTCAGCATCAACAATATCGATAGCGTCGGTCTTAAATCCTGACTCATTGAGTTTTTGTGTTGTATGAAGGCTGACTTGTTGGGCGTTTACCCCTTTGGCTAACTGCTCGCTAGCCCAGCGTAATGTTTGGGCGAGTATGGGAGCGGTGGCGCGTTCTGGTTCGCTTAAGTGGCTATTGCGTGAACTCATTGCTAAGCCGTCAGGGTAGCGAACAATTGGCACCGAAATAATCTCAATAGGCAGCAACAATTCATGGGTCATTTGGCGAATAATGGCCAGTTGTTGGTAGTCTTTTTCCCCAAAACAAGCAACGTGTGGCTGAATAATGTTAAACAGTTTGGTGACTACTGTGGTGACCCCTTGGAAATGTCCAGGGCGCTGTTTCCCTTCAAGAACTTCGCTTAAACCAGGAACATGAACAACGGTGGCTTGCATTAAACCCTCGGGATAGAGAGTTTGCTCTTCGGGCGCAAACAACAGATCGATATTGGCCTCGACTAACAGTTGGCAGTCTGCATCAAAGGTTCGCGGGTAACTGGTGAAATCTTCAGTGCGATCAAATTGCAATGGATTAACAAAGATCGAAACGACGACTTTATCGGCGATTTGTTTGGCATATTGCACCAATTTTAGGTGACCCTGATGGAGATGGCCCATCGTTGGCACCAAAGCTACTCGTTGCTGGTTGGCTTTCCACTGTTCAACGGCTGCGTGTAATGCACTAATTTGACTAAAAGTTTGCATACTGATCAACTAAATGTGTGTTGTTCTGAAGGAAACAAACCGCGGCGTACATCCGTTATATATCGGGTGACTGCTTCAGGAATGCTATTGCTTTGCGCTAAGAAATTTTTGGCAAATTTAGGCAGCTGACCTTGGGTGATACCAAGTAAGTCATGCATCACTAAAATCTGACCGTCCGTATCTACCCCTGCACCAATTCCTATGACTGGAATAGTTAATGCCTGACTAAGCGCTTTTCCCAGCTGTGCTGGAATGCACTCGGCGACTAACAGCTGCGCTCCTGCTTGCTCAACGGCTTTGGCTTGGTTGAGCATTTCAGCCATGTCTGCTTCACTACGCCCTTGTACTTTATACCCACCGAAAACATTCACCGACTGCGGTGTTAACCCCATATGAACGCATACGGGCACGGCCCGGCGCACCAAGGCTTGAATGGTCTCACACAGCCATGCTCCGCCCTCTATTTTGACCATCTGTGCGCCTGCGCGCATCAGCGTGGCGGCGTTTTGTAACGTTTGCTCAAGGGTAGGGGTGCTCATAAACGGCATATCAGCGACGAGCAATGCATTGCCGTTGCCACGGGCGACAGCCTGTGTATGGTAAGCGATATTCTCAATTGTCACCGGAATGGTTGAATCGTGTCCTTGTAGCACCATACCAAGCGAATCTCCCACCAGTAACATATCAATACCGGCCTTATCAAAAAGAGCGGCAAAACTGGCATCATAGGCGGTTAAACTGGCAATCTTCTGTTGATTACGCTTCATGTCCATGAGTTTGGTGGTGGTGATCGGCATGGTAACGTCCTTGCTAATTATCGATAAATGCAGCGCTAGTGCCATTGACCCATTGCTTAGCGCTTAGACTGCAATACAATCTGTTAGTCGGGATTCGGGTGGCTAATTCGCGGACACTTTTGCCATTAGGCAGCACCAATTCTGGCGCAATTTCAGCTAATGGTATCAGCACAAATTCGCGTTGTTCTAGGCCGTAATGTGGCACAGTTAAGCGGGGTAAGTCGAGCGTTTCTTGTCCAAACAAGAGAATATCGAGGTCTAACGTGCGTGGCCCCCAGCGCTGTGCTTTTCGGACCCGACCTTGGTTTTGTTCGATATGTTGAGTGGCATCAAGTAAGGCCAGCGGTGTCAGTGTTGTGTCTAAAGACAATACGGCGTTGAGATAATCAGGTTGATCCTGTGGGCCCATCGGCTTACTGGCGTACAGCCCTGAAACGGCGAAAATCTGGCATTGCTTAAGTTGTGCTAGCGCGGCAATTGCCGCGACTAACTGTTGATGAGGCGATGCCAGATTGCTGCCTAAGCCTATATAACAGCGCTGCATCAGCTAGTCTCACCACTACGACGTTTACGTGGTGCGGAGCGGCGGTTACTTGAGCGGCGATTATTCCCCCGAGGGCGGCCACTGCCAAGTACTTTGCTCATATTAAAGCGCTCTTTGTCATTGGCTTTTTGAAACTGGGTCCACCAATCGGTGAGCGCTTGAAGCTGCGGATCGCCACTCGCTTTGGCGCGCAGTTCCAAAAAGTCATATGCAGCGCGAAAGCGTGGGTGCTCAAAACAGTGTTGCGCCCGTTTACCTTGACGGCGTTTAAGACGCTCTTGCAACTCCCAAATTTCTCGTACTGCACTGGTAAAACGTCGTGGTATTGCGACACTTTTACACTGAGTATCAAGGACTTGATTCATCGCCATTGCTAAGGCATCAGAGGTTGGTAGCGATAGCTCGGTTAAGAGTTCTTGGATACGTATCTCTAAAATAGGGTAGAGTATGGCAGCAAAAACAAAAGCAGGGGTGACGCGCTGCTCATTGCGAACTCGATGATCCGTGCTGGCTAATGCGAGGCTGATAAAGTCTAGCGACTGATTATGGTCAGTATTTGCCAACAAGGGCTTAAGCTGCGGAAATAGCGGCGTTAACAAGCCATATTCACGCAATGTGCTGAAGGTGTTTTTCCCCTCACCGGCTAAAAATAGTTTCAAGCATTCTTCAAACAAACGCGCCGCTGGGATTTCACGTAATAAACTGGCTAAACGTGGGATCGGCTCACGGGTCGACTCGTTAATGCTAAAGCCCAATTTGACTGCAAAACGAATGGCGCGAAGCATCCGCACGGGGTCTTCGTGATAACGGGTGTCTGGGTCACCAATCAGAGCCAAGCGGCGAGCTTGAATATCATCGAGGCCACCAGCAAAATCGACTAAGCTAAAATCGGCGATGTTGTAATAGAGGGCGTTGATGGTAAAGTCGCGGCGCTGTGCATCTTCATCAAGGGAGCCATAAACATTGTCGCGGAGCAACATGCCCTGTTCGGATTGCTGATGATTTGTCTGCTCCTCATCGGATTGGCCTTGGTCGTGATGGCCGCGAAAGGTGGCAACTTCAATAATCTCTCGACCAAACAATATATGGGCCAGTCGAAAGCGTCGACCGACTAACCGACAGTTACGGAATAATTTTTTCACTTCATCCGGTGTCGCGTTTGTGGTGACGTCAAAATCTTTGGGTTTTTTCCCAAGTAATAGATCGCGTACCCCCCCACCCACTAAGTAAGCGTCATAACCAGCTTTGTGTAAGCGATATAAAACTTTCAGTGCGTTGTCACTGATATCCTGTCGGGAAATTGTATGTTCAGCTCGCGGAATAATGGTTTTCCCTAAACCTGTTTGTTCCGGCTCGTGTTGCTGTTGCAGCATTTGACTGCATACCTTAATAATTCGGCGAAAAATAGCTATTCCTCCCCCTATTTAAATAGGTCGCTAATATAGCCCAGCTAAAGATAAATGAAAATGATCTCAAGATGAATGCTCAATCACAATTGATTGTTTATCCCAGATCTGTGCCATTTTACCCAATAATTGCCGGGGTGAGTTTTGTTGCCAAGTGGGTGGAACCGGATGGCCTAAAAAAGCCAGCGCCGCATGTAATGTTGGTAATACGTTAGCTTTATCCAGCGCCGGGGCGTGATTTTGTTTACTCAGCTTTCGCCCTGTCGCATCGCAGACTAACGGGAGATGCAAATAATTAGGCTCTTTAGCGCCTAACATGCGATAGATATTACACTGTCTGGCAGTCGGTTCTAGCAGATCGCAACCGCGCACCACTTCGTTAATCCCTGCAGCTTGGTCATCAAGTACCACCGCTAAATTATAAGCATATAATCCATCACGGCGATAGATGATTAAATCTTCTTGCGCTAATTCATAAGCAAGCGGGTGATAGCCACGTAATTGATCATAAAACCCACTCGCAGGATGTTCACAGTGTAGTCTAATGGCTAAATCTGGCGCAGCGGTTAATCCAAGTGTGCGGCAATGACCATCATAGAGCCCACCTCGTGCTTGGATCTGCTTACGGGTACATTGACAATAATAGGCATGGCCTTGCGCAAGCCATTGCTCAATTTGTTGCTGATAGCGTGGATATTGCTGGCTTTGATAAACGATCGGACCATCCCAATCAAGGCCAAAATCGTGTAGCTGCTGCACAATCATTTGAGCGGCGCCACTGACTTCACGAGGAGGGTCAATATCCTCGATTCTCAGCAACCACCGCCCTGCTACGCTGCGAGCTTGTAGGAAGCTACCTACGGCAGTCACGAGCGAGCCAAAATGAAGTGGGCCGGATGGCGAGGGGGCAAACCGGCCGATATATCGACTATCTTTCATAAGTCAATCAGATAGCTTTACTACCTGATCATAGAAAATTAACCTGCCATCTGCTTTTCTTTAATCTCAGCTAGCGTTTTACAGTCGATACACAAATCTGCAGTCGGGCGAGCTTCGAGACGACGAACGCCAATTTCGACACCACATGAATCGCAAAAGCCGAAATCATCTTCATCGATTTTTTGCAGCGTTTTCTCAATTTTCTTGATCAGCTTACGCTCACGATCTCGGGTGCGAAGTTCCAAGCTGAATTCTTCTTCTTGGGCTGCTCGGTCAACCGGATCAGGAAAGTTTGCTGCTTCGTCTTTCATATGAGAGACGGTGCGATCAACTTCTTCGCGTAATTGACGACGCCATGATTCTAAAATCACTTTAAAGTGAGCCAGCTGGCGTTCGTTCATATATTCTTCGCCGGGTTGCTCCTTGTAGGGTTCAACGCCTGCGATAGAAAGTACACCTAGCGTCTTTTTTTTGCCTTCAGGCATGCCTTCTCTCCTAACCTCGTCTTCGACGTATCGTCGTCGAAAATCCAATGGCCGCTATCTATACCAGAAAGCGAACGTCTGCGCAATTGAAAAAATAAGATTAATGATAAGTTCTGCTGGCTTATCTCACAATGTGAAAGAAATGATTGAATCAACTTCAATTCTTTCTGGATGGGGGGCAAACCGCTGTGCGATGACTTCTACCCCTGCATCGATAGCTCGTTGCAGTAACTGGCCATATAGTGCATCTATATGGTGGGCGATCGAGACTTTTTCAATCCCTGAGTGCATCACGGCGAATAATAAAACTGCACGTTGGCCTGCTTGCGCGATTGTGGTGAGCTCGCGAAGATGTTTTTGGCCGCGGGTCGTGGTTGCATCAGGAAAAAGCCCAACACCGTCGTCGGTTAGTAATGTGACACTTTTGACCTCAATATAGCAGTCAACACGCGATGGATCGCAAAGTAGCAAGTCGATGCGGCTATTTTCTTCACCATAACGCACTTCACGAGTGCACTGACTATAGCCTCGGAGTGACTCAATTTGATTGTTATTGATGGCCTCTGTGACAACTTCATTGGCCCGCGTTGTGTTGATGCAGATATAATTGCCTTGCGCATTTTCGACCAACTCCCAGCTGTAGCGACATTTGCGTTTGGGGTTTTGACTATCGCGCAGCCACACCTGCCAGCCCGGTTCTGCACAGCCCGTCATTGCTCCAGTATTGGCGCAGTGCGCGGTGATGATCGAGCCATCGATGAGCTCAACGTCGGCTAAAAAACGTTTGTAGCGGCGAACTAAACGCCCCGCAATTAACGGCGGATTAAATTTCATGGTGTATACTCGAGATTGATTGTAAAGGCAAAAATGACAAAGACGCTGATGCCTCTCATCCAAGTGTTATCCTTTGCATGCGTTGATACGGTGTGCCGCTGCCATCAGAGTGATAGAGATAGAACGCATTAACCGACCACGATGCATCGGGAAGTGGAAGCTCAGGCAGCGCATCAGCTGACAAAGCCCGCAGTAAACTTATGTGCGGTTGCCAGCGCTCACTAACATCCAACTGCGCTGCTAATGATGTTAACGGCGTGGATGGCTTTACCCCTATCCAGCCGGTTTTAGCGCGCGGGAAATAGCCAAGGTTGGCTAATTGTAAGGTAAAGGATTGGGCGCAGATTTTCCTAGAGCGTTGTTGCCAATGGCTAAGTTCATCGTCACTTAATGGCCCTAAAAAACGCAACGTGAGATGCAAATTATTGGCAATAATAGGGCGCACTTTGTCGCTTTGTCGCAGGGTTGTTAACCAGCGTGTTTGCAGCTCAGTGAGCTTTTCTGCAATGGGGCCTTCGATGGCGATGGCAAAAAACCAGCGGCCAGTACGTGTGGTATCGTCCATTACGACCTTATTTAACATTGAAACTGCCATGAAAAGTCCTCATACAACGACGACTATCTTAATACATATAAACGATATCACAGCGTAGCCCTCCTAGCTGATGTTTGTCTATTCTCGCCGAAGCCAAGAGATGGATCATTGATTGAGTCAGGTTTGTGCTGCTTGTGTAGGTGCTTTTTAATACACTATGCAGCGCGCTATGACTGACGGAGCCTTAATATGAATAATCTCCCTGTAATGACCCTCATCAATCCATTGCTCGAGGCCCTGTCGAATCAACAGCATGTACTGCTAGCGGCCCCGCCCGGCGCAGGGAAATCGACCGCAGTGCCGCTGGCAATTTTGCGACAAGCCAATCTTCCCGGATTAATCGTGATGCTCGAACCAAGACGGTTAGCTGCTCGGCATATTGCCGGATTTCTAGCCCAGCAATTGGGCGAGACACTTGGCCAACAGGTTGGCTATCAAATGCGCGGCGAAGCCAAACGCTCCAGTGTGACCAAACTGCTGATCGTTACCGAAGGTGTATTGACGCGCATGTTGCAAGATGACCCGATGTTAGAGCAAGTGAGTTTGGTGATCTTTGATGAATTTCATGAGCGCAGTTTACCCGCTGATTTAGGGTTGGCCTTGTGCCAAGAAGCCTGTGAGGTCAATGAATCATTAGCATTATTAGTCATGTCGGCTACTTTGGACATCAGTGCGTTGCAGCAAACATTGCCACACGCCCAAGTATTAAGTTGTGAAGGGCGCAGTTTTGCTGTTGAGATTGAGTATTCGCCGCTTCGCGAGCCCCGCTATTTAGTTGAGGAATGTGCCGCGCGCATTGCGGCGCTATTAACGCAAGAGACCGGCAATATTTTGGTTTTTCTGCCTGGTGTGGCAGAAATTCATCGCGTCAGCGCCGCCTTAGCACGGTTCGATATTCAAAGTGATGTGACGATTCATCCTCTTTATGGGCAGATGTCTATTCAAGCGCAGCGCCAAGCCATTGTGCCGCCGCCGCAAGGACAACGTAAAGTGGTGCTCGCCACCAATATTGCGGAAACATCCTTGACGATCGAAGGAATACGAGTGGTGGTTGATAGTGGCTTAGAGCGCGTCGCGCAATATGATGGTGCTAGCGGGGTGACACGGCTGATGACCAAAATGATCTGCCAGTCATCAGCGGAGCAGCGTGCTGGGCGAGCGGGGCGCGTGCAGGCCGGGCGTTGCGTACGCCTATATAGTAGTGAGTTATTGAACCATCGACCACGCTTTAATGATCCACAAATTTTACGCAGTGATCTCAGTGGGTTGCTACTGCAGCTCAAACACTGGGGAAGTCCTGTCGCGGATCTGAATTGGGTGGATGAGCCAGCGCCAGCGGCAATAGAGCGCGCCAGCAGTTTGTTGCAACAACTCAATTTGCTCGATGAAAACGACGCATTGACGCCCATGGGAAAAATGACTGGTCAATGGGGCTGTGAACCTCGATGCGGGGCTTTGTTGGCTAAAGCGCTCGAGATGGGCCAAGCAGGGATGATCCAAGCGCCAGAGCGAGGTGCGTATTTGGCTGCACTATTAGAGCAGCGCTTACCGAGCGTCGCATCGGCGCGATGGAACGATGCGCTGCAGCAGCTCGATAGCCACGGGCGTCGACAAGTTCGTCAACAGGCACTGAGATATGCTCAATGGATGGGAGTGGATACACTGATCAGTGATGATGAGCATCCTCTAGATGGCGAGCTGTTGGCGGCTGCTTTGCCCGATCGCATTGCCAAGCGGCGCGCCCAAGGACAACGCTATTTGTTGGCCAATGGTTTTGCGGTGCAGACAGATACCGTGACTGATGAGCTGCTGGTGGCCATCGAAGTGGGGTGGCAGGAAGGACGGGCGAATGGCCGTTTGTTTTTATATGCACCGATCGATGAAACACAGCTGCGAGCTTGTTATCCAGATTGGTTTGTTTGGCATTCTGTTTGTGAATTTGATGCCGATCGACAAGGGTTTATGAGTGAGCGTCAGCAACGTTTGGGGGCTTTGATCTTTGCTCGCCAGCCACTGAATAATCGTGCCTCAGCCGCGCTAGCGGCAGCTTGGCTGCGCGAGATCCAAAAGCGCGGGCTGAGCTGGTTACCGATGAGCGATAACGCCCAAGCCTTTCGAGATCGAGTCCTGTGCTTGCAAACGTGGTGTCCTGAACTATCGCTGCCTGATGTGACCGATGAGGCACTACTGGCTAACGTTGAACTGTGGTTGATGGGGTATCTGGGCAATCTGACTCAGTTCAAGGCGCTCAAATCACTCGATTGGCTGGCGATGCTTAAAGGTCTGTTTGATTGGCAACAACTGAATTTAATCGATACGTTGGCTCCTACCCATTACCGCGCGCCATCTGGGCGAACAGTGGCCATCCATTATCAAGTTGGACAGATGCCGCGACTCTCGCTTAAGCTCCAAGAGATGTTTGGTCAGCCGCAAAGCCCGACCGTGGCACGGGATGTGCCCGTGACCTTGGAGTTACTGTCACCCGCGGGTCGCGTGCTGCAATTAACCCAAGATCTCGCCAGTTTTTGGCAAAATAGTTATGCACAGGTGCGCAAAGAGATGCGTGGCCGCTATCCCAAACACCCATGGCCGGAAGACCCGATTGCCAGCATTGCGACCCATAAAACCAAGCGACAGGTACGCCGCGATGAATCGCTATAGGCCAGGAGCTTTCCATAGTGAGGTGGTCAAACCACTATCAACCAGCTGAAGTTGTTTTTGATAAATATCCAGCCATTTTTGTTTATGGTGTTGGTATTGTTCGTGGTTTTGCTGATTGGGCTGATACACTTTTTCGATCTGTACAAATTTTTTGCTGGTCTCTTGCAGCGAGTCAAATACGCCAATACCCACCCCTGCAACAATGGCGCAGCCCAAGGCAGTCGATTCTTTGACTTTGGGAATATGAACTGCAAGCCCCGTTACATCGGCTAAAATCTGTGACCACAGAGCCCCTTGTGAGCTGCCACCAGAGAAAATGATAGAGTCTAATTTTACCCCAGAGAATGCTTCTACTTGCTCCAGATTACATGAAGCGACGATAGCCGCGTTTTCTTCGAGAGCTCTAAACAGTACGGCCTTGTTACATTTTTCGGGATCGATCGACATATTGATAAACGATGGTGCGGCGTGATACCACGATTTAAAATGCATCGCGTCGGAGAAGATTGGCACGACATCGTTTGAGCCTAGTGGCACTTTTTGGGCCATCTGTTCTAAAAGCGTATAGGGGGAGATCCCCAACTTTTTCGCAACTAGTTTTTCCTCTTCACAAAAAACATCTCGAAACCAGCGCATCGTGAGCCCAGTAAAAAAGCTGATGGACTCTGCTTGAACCAGTGACGGAATGATATGGGGATTGATGCGCACATTCATATTGGGATCAGTAATCGGCTGAGGAAGGTTGACGACCTGCTGCCAAAATGTTCCGCCAATAATGGCCGCTTGACCGGGTTCAGTTAACCCCAAACCAATACAGCCTAGCTGCACATCACCGCCACCGACAATAACGGGTGTGCCTTGGCGAAGACCCGTTTGTTTGGCGGCAAGGGCTGTGACTTCGCCGAGTGGGGTCGTCGACTCTTTGACCGGCGACAAGATATTTGATTTCAACCCAGCCATATTCAGTAATTCAGGCTGCCAATCTCGAGTCACGAGATTGAGCATGCCTGTGGTCCCCGCATTAGAGGGATCAACGGCTAACTGGTCGGTGAGCATAAATCCCAGCCAGTCACTAATCATCGAGATGGAACTGGCTTTACGATAGAGGTCACCTTGATAGTGAGCCAACCAAAGCAGCCTTGGAATAGCACTTAAGGCCAGCGTTTGCCCTGAAATTTGGTAGAGATAGTTTTCAAATTGATGCTCGCGCAGCTCTTTAAGCTCGTTGACCTCACGAGTTGAACGCGCATCAACATTGCCACATGCCCAAATAGGCACTCGATTATCGTCATATAGAACAATTCCTTCGCGCATCGAGCAGCTAGAAACGGCAAGAATCGCTTCGTTGCTGATACCACTTTCAGATAAAACCCCCTGAATGCAGCGGCAGCTTATCTCCCAACTATAGGGCAGATCAAATGTCATGGAACCGGGAATATCTGGATCAACGGGGTGAATCCATTCCTGTTGATGACTGGCGATCTGCTCGCCTTGCAGATTGAAAATTACCGCCCGCATACTGCCAGTACCGGCATCTAGCGCCATTAAATAACCATGTTTATTCATCATTTGATCCTTAGGGCGGTGGCTGCGACTGTTATAATGATTTCGTTAAAATAGCTCCGGCGGTTTTTTCATCGGTCACTAGTGCATTAATATGCTTGGCACGCAACGAAGCTAAGATAGAGTCAACCTTATCGGGACCACCGGCGACACCAATGACAATCGGAATATTGGATAACCGCTCCAAAGGCAGGCTGATTAACTCATCATGTATTTTAAAGTCATTTTTGACCGAACCCTGTTCATCGATAAAATATCCGAGAATATCGCCAACAGCACCTGCATTTTGATACTGCTCTAACTGCGCTGCGTTATTGATATAACCGGTCTTGATTAATGTGGAACCTTCTCTTTGACTCGTTGAACCGATACCTAATACTGCTAAATCTGCCCTCTGAGCGGCGAGCATCATGTCGTTGACGCTATTTTCTTTTTTAAACATGTTTGCAGCGTTCACGCTCGATGCGCGAAGTGGCGTTGGGATAATATTGATGCGACATGACTCTTCAAGTTGACCAATACCACGCATGTAAGGACCAACGCCGCCAGTCAGGGTAATAATCTTTAACTGACTATCTTTGAAAAAGAAACTGCAATGTTGCATGGTTCGAATGACTGTATCGCCAAAGCCAATTGCGAGCACCTGTTCCGGTTGAACGATTTTAGCCAGCAGCTGTGCGGCGCCGACACCTAATCGTTCATTAAGCATATTCCCCTCTAGATGGGGTAATACTTTAATATGCTTAAGCGAGAAACGGCGCTTTAGTGACTCCTCTAGCGCAAAACAACCGGTAAATTTCGAGTTGATATATACTTTGATAATGCCACTCTTGCGCCCTTTATCTAGCAGTCTTGATACTTTTAAACGAGATAATCCAACGATTTTACCAATCTCTTCTTGAGTTAAATTATCGTGATAATAAAACCAAGCCACACGAGCCAATAATTCCTCTTCTGACGACGATGCTTCACTGACTGAAATTTGCGATTCATTCACCATAATGATATGACCTATGAAAACTAAACAAATGATATATTATTTATCAATTGTTCATCATAACATCTTTTTCAAATCGTGAGCCAGATCGAATGTACAGATAAAATCGGCTAATTTAACGATATTTTTACAATCTAGTGATGGTTATGTGACAAAAATCTGATTATTTATCTTTTTGATCATCTATAAAATGAACATATGATTTTAATTGTGACCAAATTATCAAATGGTTGTAGGATGAATATGATTGATAGTAATCAAAATACTCGAGTCGAAGTTCTATCGTTGACGGATGTTAGTAAATCCTTCTCCGGTATTGACGTATTAAAAAATATACGGTTTAAACTTTACGCGGGTGAAGTGCATGCCCTGCTCGGGGGAAATGGTGCTGGCAAATCGACGTTGATGAAGATCATCTCTGGGAATCTATCATTTGACTCGGGCCTGCTGACTATCAACGGTGAGAGCCATGCGCGCTTAACTCCAACTAAAGCGCATCGATTAGGGATTTATCTGGTTCCGCAAGAACCGTTGCTATTTCCGAATTTGAGCGTGAAAGAAAACATTCTATTTGGCATTGATAAAAAGCATCAACATATCTCCCAGCTTAAAGCCATTATCGAAGAATTTAATATTGATATTGATTTGAACGCGAGTTGTGGAGCCCTTGAAGTTGCCGATCAACAGTTAGTCGAAATATTAAGGGGATTGATTCGCCGTTCATCGATCTTAATTTTGGATGAACCAACGGCCTCATTAACACCTAAAGAGTCGCAAAAACTATTTATCCAGATGAAACGACTGACCCAAAATGGGGTCGGCATTATTTTCATCACCCATAAGCTTAATGAAGTATGGGAAGTTGCAGACTATGTCTCGGTGATGAGAGACGGATTTATATCGCTCTCGGATACGCTATCAAACATTAAAAAAGAAGATGTGATTGCCTCGATCACACCCGACTATAAAAATAGCAAACTCAGTGATGAGCAAAGTTTGTGGCTAGAGATGCCTGATCTCAAGCATAAAGAGAATTCACAGGTTGTTTTGCAACTCAAGCAATTAACGGGTGAAGGCTTTAAGGCGATTTCACTTGATGTTCACTATGGCGAGATTGTCGGCTTAGGGGGGGTAGTCGGCTCCGGTCGAACTGAGCTTGCTGAGACCATCTATGGACTGCGTCATGTGTATGGTGGCGCCATCACCTTTTTGGGGCAAGACTACACCCATCGCCATGCGCGTGAGCGGCTGGCTTCAGGCATTGTTTATCTCCCTGAAGACAGGCAGATTTCAGGGCTTCATCTTGATGCCTCGATCCTGTGGAATATCTGTGGACTGAGCTATCAAAACGCCGGTATGTGGCGCGATGGCGCGCGTGAGCAGGGAATTTTAGAACGGTATCGACGTGCACTTGGAATTAAATTTTCAGATAGCCAGCAATCGGTTCGAACTCTCTCAGGAGGCAATCAGCAAAAAGTGCTGATCGCTAAATGTCTACAGGCCCGGCCCAAATTATTTATTATCGATGAACCAACTCGCGGCGTTGATGTGTCTGCCAGAGAAGATATTTACAACATTATTAAAGTGATCGCTGGACAAGGTGTCGCCATATTACTGATCTCCTCTGATGTTGAAGAGATTGAACTGCTCTCTGATCGCGTCTATGTCATGAATGATGGGCAGGTCAGCGATAGTCTGAGCGGTTTAGAGATTACTAAAAGCAATATTATGAACATGGCTTATTAATTTATGAATTAATATTTGTGATCCATAGACTCTATTACAGGTGACCCCATGCTTGATTTTTTTAAAGATAAACGCGAACTCACATTATTAATGGCGATTGCACTGCTTTTTATTGCGATTGTCATGAGTCGTTCATTGAGCGTGTCCGATCTATTTATTATTTACAATTCATCTCAAATATTAATGCTCCTTGCTATCGGGGCAACATTTGTCATTATTACTCGTAATATTGATGTGTCCGTTGGTTCAACCATGGGGCTTTCTGCCGTTGTCTGCGGAACATTAATGGTTCATGGCAGTTCCGTGTTTGTTGCCATTCTCATGGCATTAGTTGTTGGCCTTCTTTGCGGGATTTTTAATGGCATAGTCGTCGCTGTTTTACGCATACCCGCTATTGTTGCGACATTAGGAACACTTGGCCTTTATAAAGGAATTATGCTGCTGATCACGCAAGGGAAATGGATTGAAGACCTGCCGAATACGATTAAGGTTCTCTCTTATAATCTATTGCCAAATGTGAATATATCAGGGTTGTTTACACTCATGATGGGGATATTATTTTATCTGTTGCTCTCTCGCAGTGCTCACGGCAGAAAGTTTTATGCGGTGGGTGATAATCTGCAAGGGGCGCGCTTAATGGGCGTTAAAACTGAGCAAACGATTATTCTGGCTTTTGCTATCAATGGCATGATGGCCGCTATGGCAGGCATGGTGTTTGCCTCCCAAATTGGTTTTATTCCCAATTCGACCGGCAATGGTATGGAGATGAAAGCCATTGCCGCGTGCGTATTAGGAGGTATTAGTTTACTGGGTGGCGTAGGCAGTTTGTGGGGAGCGATCCTTGGGGCATATTTTCTAACTCAAATTGATACTATTTTGGTGTTATTAAAATTTCCGGCTTATTGGAATAACTTTATTGCAGGCTTAATTGTGATTATGGTGATCGTTCTAGATGGTCGGCTTCGAATGATGGTGCAAGAGAGTATCAAAGCGAAAAAATATTCTCGGTTTATTCACGGAGGTGACCAATAATGAAACTAAAAAATATAAGCTGGGAAATATGGTTGCTGATTATTATTGTTTTAGAGATTGTTCTATTTGGTTTGTTTAACTCCAGAATGTTTAATTTGAACGTCTTACTATATGGCACAAATGATTTTATTTATATTGCCTTTTTGGCTGTTCCCTTAACCATGATTATTGTCTCTGGCGGGATCGATCTATCATTTGGTTCGGTAGTAGGGTTATGTGCGATCTCATTAGGTGTTCTATATAAAAGCGATATGCCTTTTTATTTGGCTGTTATTGTAACTTTTATAATTGGAGCTAGCTGTGGATTGATTAATGCATTATTAATCATCTTAACAGGTGTTAACCCATTAGTGATCACCCTCGGAACAATGTATTTATATTCTGGCGCTGCATTACTGATATCGGGAACTGCGGGGGCGACCGGATATGAGGGAATTAGTGATTTTCCAGCTTATGTCGATAGCATTGCCAATGGCGCGGCTTTAGGTATTCCTTTGCCCATTATTTATTTCATTGGCTTTGTGTTTATTTTTTATATCGTTTTACATCGATTGAATTTTGGCCGAAGTATTTTCTTTATTGGTCAAAATCTACGCGCTAGTCGTTATAGCACCATCAATGTTAATCGCATCACCCTTATTAGTTATATGTTGATGGGTATAAGTTCAGCGGCTGTGGCCCTGATGTTGGTGTCTTATTTTGGTTCTGCTCGCTCCGATCTAGGCAGCAGTTTTCTGATGCCAGTGATTACGGCTGCCGTCTTAGGCGGAGCGAATATCTATGGTGGTTCAGGGTCGATTTTAGGCAGTGCTCTGGCCGCTTTCCTCATCGGTTATCTTCAGCAGGGGCTGCAGATGGTCGGTGTATCCACCGAAATGTCGAACGCGGTATCAGGCGGGTTATTGATCTGCGTATTGATTGTTAAATCGGTAAGTCACTACAGCGACACCATAATGCACTATCTAAAAAAGTCGTTTCGTCACGTAAACCGTGAGATCAAAGGGAGTAATGAGCATGTTTATAAAGAACAGTAAACGTATCGTAGTTTCGGCGCTGTTATCGACCAGCGTACTGCTATCACTGCCCGCTTGGGCACAAGATAGAGTCGCTTTTATTCCAAAACTTGTGGGGGTAGGTTACTTCACCAGTGGTGGCGATGGAGCCAAAGCGATGGGCACACAGTTGGGGCTCGATGTGACCTATGATGGGCCGACAGAACCGAGTGTATCTGGCCAGGTCAGATTGATTAATAACTTTGTGAACCAGGGATATAAAGCCGTTGTTGTCGCTGCCGTATCACCGGATGGCCTATGCTCAACCCTTAAACGGGCCATGCGTCGTGGAGTGAAAGTGCTTACCTGGGACTCCGATACACGTCCGGAGTGTCGGAGCTATTATATTGACCAAGGCACGCCTGACCAGCTTGGTTCAATGCTGGTGAATATGGCTGCTGATCAAGTTCACAAAAAGAATGCCAAAGTGGCCTTTTTCTACTCAAGTCCAACGGTAACCGATCAAAATCAATGGGTTAAGGTCGCTAAAGAAAAAATCAAAGCAGAGCACCCCGGTTGGCAGATTGTCACCACCCAATTTGGTTATAACGATGCGGTTAAATCACTACAAACTGCGCAAGGTATCCTCAAAGCCTATCCTGATCTGGATGCAATTATTGCCCCAGATGCCAATGCGCTACCCGCGGCGGCGCAGGCGGCAGAGAATTTAAATCGCAAGGGGGTCGCGATCGTTGGATTTAGCACACCGAATGTGATGCGTCCTTACGTCAAACGCGGCACGGTCAAAGAGTTTGGCCTGTGGGATGTCGTGGAACAAGGGAAAATTGCGATTGCCATTACCAATGAACTGTTAAAAGGTAAATCGCTGAAAGTAGGTGAACAGGTGAATGTACCGGGAGTCGGGATGGTAAAAGTCTCTCCCAATAGTGTTCAAGGTTACCATTACCAAGCCAAAGGGAATGGGATCATCTTACTGCCGAAACGAGTCGTCTTTACCAAAGACAATATCGACAACTATCATTTCTAACAGGGGGCAATCATGGCCGATCTTGATGACATCAAAGATGGTAAAAACTTTCATGTAGGGACACCACAGTCTAATCGTGCCTTCTATCTCAAAGGTGCGGGGGCACTGGATTGGGGGATGCAGTCTCGATTAGCTAGAATTTTTAATCCTGAATCGGCTAAAACGGTAATGTTGGCCTTTGATCATGGTTATTTTCAAGGGCCAACCACAGGGTTAGAGCGAATCGATGTCAATATTGCACCACTGTTTGATGAGACTGATGTGTTGATGTGTACACGTGGGATCTTGCGAGATGTGGTGCCATCACAGGTGCGCAAGCCGGTGGTGTTGCGAGCTTCTGGGGGCAACTCAATTTTAGGCGAACTGTCTAATGAAACGGTTGCGGTCTCTATGGAAGATGCACTTAGGCTCAATGTGAGCGCGGTGGCTGCGCAGGTTTATATCGGTTCTGAGTATGAGCATCAATCGATTAAAAACATCATTCAGTTAGTCGACCAAGGGATGCGTTATGGAATGCCTGTGATGGCTGTGACCGGAGTGGGCAAAGAGATGGCCCGTGATCAGCGCTATTTCTCCTTGGCAACACGTATCGCCGCCGAGATAGGCGCCCAGATCGTTAAGACCTACTACGTAGACGAAGGCTTTGAAAAAGTCACCGCAGGATGCCCCGTTCCCATTGTGATCGCTGGAGGTAAAAAATTGCCAGAAAAAGACGCATTAGAGATGTGTTATCGCGCGATTGACCAAGGTGCTCAAGGCGTCGATATGGGACGTAATATTTTTCAATCAGAGCAACCATTGGCGATGTTAAATGCGGTGAAGCGTGTTGTTCATCAAGGTGAAAGTGTGGAACATGCGTACCAGTTTTTCTTGGATCAAAAAAATTACCAGGCTTGATAGGTGCCGAGCACTCAGCCTGTCATTGCCGCGAAAGCGGTTAGGTATGGGGGATGGGTGCTTGGCAACGCAACGCTCGCTAAGCTAACTAGAGGTTCACATCTTGAGGAGATAAATATGTTCGCCATGCTGGTAGAAATAAATGTTAAAGAAGGCAAAGAATCAGAGTTTTTAGAGGTGTTTACCCGTAATCACTTAGGGACTCGAAGTGAACCTGGTAATGTGCGTTTTGACGTGTTGCGTGATCCTATCGTCAAGACGCGATTTTACGCCTACGAAGTCTATCAAAGTGAACAGGCGTTAAGCGCACATCGGACCACTGCGCATTATCAGCGGTGTGTGGAAGAGCTTGAATCCCTGATGAGCAGGCCGCGTTCGAAGCGGGTATTTAACTGGGTTTTGCCGGAGATCCCTGATGAGTAATGAGTGTAAAAATCAGCTGTTGCAACGCTTAAAACGTCAGCCAATGAGTGCGGCGATTCTTGCTTCAGCATGGCAAGATTTGCGGGCGACACTCGCACTGTTGCAACAGCATCAGGTCAACCTGCTACATTTTGATATTGCAGATGGTTACAACTGGCCATTATTTACGACCTCGGAGACTGCATTGTGTCAGTTTGACAGACATGTCTTTAAAGATGTGCATCTGATGGTTCGAAATAACCTTGAGATGGCGCAAAAGTGCTATCACAGCGGAGCAAATGCTATCACACTGCAAATCGAAAGCGATCAATCTCTTGATGCTGCACTGACATTTCTCAAAGATAAAACTGCCGAGTTTCAAGGCGTAAACTATCCACTGCTTATCGGGTTAGCGATGATGCCTGCGAGCCCAATAGAAGAGTTTGCTCGCTATCTTGACGATGTTGATCTGTTTACACTCGTCACCTTTGATTTGCATACGGGCGAGAAACTCAGTGCTGGCGAGCTTGCTGTGCGCGTACAGCAACTGGTGAGTTTACTGGGGGCGCGGCGTAAAGATAAGATCATCGCCTTAGATGGTGGGATCAGTGATGAGAGCCTTGCTCATCTAAGTCAGCTAGATATTGATATTGATTGGTTAGTGGCGGGCAGTGGGCTGTTTCGCGCAAATGGATTAGCTGAGCGGCTAAAGACTTGGCCAAAGCGCATACAAACCATGCAGCAGCGTACTTAAAGCTTGTGGGGAGCCCATTAAAGCGCCCTTGAAAAACCAAGGGCGGGAATCGTAATGATGGAAAGCAAGTTAGGCTTGACTGGCACTCAGTGCTTGCTCTAAATCAGCCAGAATGTCGTCGATATGTTCAATCCCAACGGATAAACGTAGCATTTCGGGGCGAACGCCCGCTTCGGCTTGTTCGCTGTCGCTCATTTGTCGATGTGTTGTAGAGGCAGGGTGACAAGCTAATGATTTTGCGTCCCCAATATTCACCAGCCGCTTGAATAAGCCCAGCGAATCATAAAATTTTACCCCAGCAGCATAACCACCTTTTAAACCAAACGATAAAATTGATGATGGGTTACCCTGCATATATTGCTGCGCGAGTTGATAATAAGGGCTATCGGGTAAGCCTGCGTAGCTCACCCAGCCAACTAGTGGATGTGCTTGCAAGTAGTTTGCGACTTTGTGGGCATTTTCACAGTGGCGCTCCATGCGCAGCGATAATGTCTCAAGCCCTTGCATGAGTAAAAACGCATTCATTGGGGCCAGCGTTGCGCCAGTATTGCGCAGTGACACGGTGCGTGCGCGCGCCGCAAATGCGGCAGCCCCGAACTCTTCACTATAAACAACACCATGATAAGCGGCTTCAGGTTGGTTAAACTGAGGGAATCGTCTTTTATCAGCGGTCCAATCAAATTTACCCGAATCGATAATCGCCCCACCTAATGTCGTGCCATGGCCACCAATATATTTAGTGAGCGAATGCACAACGATATCGGCACCATGTTCAATGGGTTTACACAGCGCAGGGCTTGCCACCGTATTGTCGACAATCAGTGGCACGCTATGGGCGTGTGCCGCAAGACTAATCGCTTTAATATCGACAACGTTCCCCGCTGGATTGCCAATACTTTCACAATAAACTGCTTTGGTTTTTTCATCGATAAGCGCTGCGATTGACTCAGCACTGTCATCTTTGGCAAAACGCACCTCAACCCCTTGTTGGGGTAGCATATGTGCAAATAGTGTATAAGTGCCGCCATATAACTGCGGCGTTGATACAATATTATCCCCTGCGCTGACTAAGTTTTGCACCGCATAGGTAATGGCTGCCGCGCCAGAGCTGACCACTAAAGCGGCCACCCCGCCTTCGAGCGCTGCGAGACGTTTTTCCAACACATCATTGGTGGGGTTCATTATACGTGTATAAATATTGCCCGGCACGGCTAGATCGAAGAGATCAGCGCCATGCTGCGCATTATCAAATTCATAAGCGGCGGTTTGATAGATAGGCACTGCTACTGATTTTGTGGTCGGTTCACTTTGATAACCACCATGAATGGCAATCGTTTCGTCTTTCATCTCAACTCCTTTGCAAACTGCTGTGTTTATTGCTTTTATAAATAGATTTAACTTTACAAGTTTTCTTAGCAAATATCAGGCGTTATTTGATTCAAAACCTTTTACAACGCGTTTGTTCTGCGCAGTAATATTGTGGCTACTTTGCCATTGTTGAAAGCGCGCCCATAGCGATAACCCAGGTCCGCTGGTGGATTGCAATGTTGATCAAAACGAGTAAAGTTAAAAACATATAAATCAATGAATTAGTGATCTTTAACAAGATGGGAAAATCGCCAAAAAGTTGGTGAAAAAATTTATAGTGAAAAACATCGTATAAAACAATAATCTTGAAGAAGAGAGTTCCCCACGCCCGTGGGGATAAACCGTCAGTGGCGTTCCAAATTAGATCAATATAATAAAACCAGTGATCACCACCTAGTCTATTGCCAAGGCGCATCCAATCTGATGATCTACCTATTAATGGCTATTTTACGCCCGGATGCTCACCAAAAATCACTCAACCGCAACATCATGTACAACTTGGGAGTTATGGCAGAGAAGTTCCGGCAAAAATATTAGTTAACTTGACTTGGACTGATATGGAAAAACTTCTATTAAATATATAGATATTAAATTAAAAAGCCCTAAAAAATAAGGGCTTAATATATATAAAATTAATTCGCAACCGAAACAATAAACTGATGGGTGTCTGATTGTGATAATCGATACTCACCCAGTGTTCCATTTTTCGCATTTTCATCTGCAGTCAGCTTGTCAGATGCTAAATGCCAATTATTTTTTGAGCCCTGATGGCCCTGACCGAGACAAATATTAAAAGAAGTTCCATTAATGTCTAATACGCCCTTAATAGCAAAATTCAGATCATGCGGTTTGTTATCGCCGCCGCCAGTATGGATCATACGCGAATAGTCACCATCTACAGAACTATTGAACCAATCAGCACAGCGGGATGTACCGTGGCGACCTGCTTTGATAGTAATAGTCAATACGTCACTTACTGACTTAGTCGTTACGCCGTCAAAGGGCTGTCCATCAGAGACGATATAATCATTGCCATAAGTAAAAGAAATAGCCAAATCAGAAGGTTGAGCTTCAAATAGAAACTCATTGTCATGTACTTTAGTCATTATTTTTTCCTTAATAAAAAGTAAATATGAACAACTAACAACAAAAACGTTAATAATTCTAGCTTATAATTTTTCACTCCATTGACTAATTACATATCTTTACAAATCGCATAGATTAAGTAACCAACCTCGCCTCCGCAATCTCTAACTGCATCCGTTGATCCATCGCCAGAACTGCGGCGGTGCGTTCGTTGGCAATCCACTCCACTAACGTATCCACATAAGGTCGATAAGATTCAAAGGCATCAAACGTGATCGGGAGCTGTTCGTTGAAGAGTTCCCCACGCCCGTGGGGATAAACCGTTATAGGAGGCTCTGATGATTGTTCATATCCCGAGTTCCCCACGCCCGTGGGGATAAACCTCTGCGCTGATGATTTATCCTAGCCATGGTATCTGGCTTGCGCTTTGCGTATGATATTGTTTTCCAATAACGCCCAAGCTTTATTAATCTGACCTTATGGCGAAAACTCCGCAAAAAAAATCAACATCATCTCGTGCCAAATCAGCGACTACCCGTCGCAGCGCACCGCGTAAACCGTCTTCATCGTCTAAAAAGCCGCCGTTATGGCGGCGACGGTGGTTCTCTTTGGGACTTAAGCTGTTGCTGGTCATGGTTGCCATCCTAGGGGCGTGGGGTGTGTATCTCGATAGTAAGATCCGCTACCGTTTTGATGGGCATAAATGGCAGTTGCCGGCAGTGATCTATGGTCGTGAATTGAGCTTATATCCGAATATGCGACTGACTCGCGATGAGGTTGAGCGTGAGCTGAAACAGCTGAACTATCGTAAGGTAGTGCATCCGATGTCATCGGGGGAATTTTCGGTCTCATCGTCTAAGATTGCGATGGTGCGCCGGCCATTTACATTCCCTAATGGCCGTCAAGGGGCGGTACCTGTTTTATTAACTTTTTCACCAACTAGGCTGCTAAAGATCCAAAATCGTGACACAGGTTCGCCGCTTGATCATTTGCGTTTAGATCCCATTTTAATTGACCGGATCTCAACAGGCAGCAGTGAAGACCGCTTATTTGTACCGCTCTCGCAGATCCCATCGACACTCGTACAAGCGTTAATTCAAACCGAAGATCGCGATTTTTATCATCATGATGGGATCTCTATTACTGGGATCGCCCGCGCGCTGATTGTCAATGTGATGGCGGGGCATACCGTGCAAGGGGGAAGTACCCTCACTCAGCAATTGGCAAAAAATCTGTTTTTAACCCAGCAACGAACGCTTTGGCGCAAGCTGCAAGAAGCTTATATGGCATTGTTGATTAGCTGGCGTTACTCCAAGCAAGAAGTGTTAGAAACCTACCTCAATGAAGTGTATCTAGGGCAAAATGGCAACCGCTCAGTACATGGGGTGGGGCTGGCGAGCTACTTTTATTTTGGTCGGCCAGTGTATGATCTCAGTTTGGATCAGCAGGCCTTATTAGTGGCATTGGTGAAAGGCCCTTCTTATTATGACCCTTGGCGTCATCCACAGCGGGCTATTGCGCGCCGTGATGTGGTCTTGCGTTTAATGCTGCAAGCCGGGCGCTTAGATGGTGCAACGTATCAACAGTTACTTCATCGGCCACTTGATTTAGTGGATCGCGGCGCTATGGGGTATCAGCGTATTCCGGGGTTTGTTGAGCAGGTTCGCGGCTGGTTGGATACCCATTTGCAAAATTGGCAAAGTGCTAGTGGATTGCGAATTTTCACCACGCTTGAGCCGATTGCTCAGCGCCAAGCGCAGCAAGCCGTCAGCCAGCGCTTACGAGCTATGCACCAGAAGGCGTTGCAGGCAGCGATGGTGGTGACCGACCGTCATAGCGGTGCCATACGCGCTTTAGTTGCTAGTCGAAATGGCGATGATACGGGCTTTAACCGCGCTTTAAATGCGCGCCGTCAGGTGGGCTCATTACTTAAACCGTTTATCTATTTAACGGCTTATGAACTTGGCCACACGCCTGGGGAGCTTCTCGATGATAGTCCGTTGAGTGTGAAGCTTGCCAATGGCCAAATGTGGCAGCCGAATAACTACAGTCGTCATTTTGGCCCGCCAGTGATGCTTTATAAGGCGCTTGCTGAGTCGCTCAATGTGCCCACGGTGCGACTCGGGATGGCATTAGGGGTGAATAAAGTCATTGATACGCTTCATCAAGCAGGGCTGATGCAACCGCTTAAGCCGTATCCATCATTGCTATTAGGTGCGGTTGGTTTGACTCCGATGGAAGTGGCCCAGATCTACCAAACCATCGATGGAGAAGGGGTGTATCGGCCATTGTATAGTGTGTCAGCGGTGGTCGATCAACATGATAAGGTCATTTTTCAGCATAAAGATATGCCGCAGCGCCGCTTTGCGTCACTCCCTATTTACCAAGTACTATTTAATATGATCCAAGTGAGTCGTATTGGCACGGCGCATTCACTGCGCTGGCGACTGCCGAATATCAGTATTGCTGGAAAAACCGGCACAACCGATGATCTACGCGATAGCTGGTTTGTTGGGGCGGACGAGCGGCAAATTGTTACAACGTGGGTTGGTCGAGATGACAGTCAACCGGCGAATGTGACAGGTGCCAGTGCTGCGTTGCCGATTGTGGCCAATTATTTAAAAGCGAATGGTGCGTTATCATTGCGTCCGCTAGCGCCGAATAATTTAGGCTGGCTGAGTTTTTCTCCCGCAACGGGGCAAATTGTCGATAGTCATTGCAAAGGGAGTGTATTATTACCCGTGCCAAGTTCGTTGCAAGGTCCTGTGCATAGTTGCAGCTCGAATGCGCTACAATCGTTTTTTAAGAAAATTTTCTAAATTGCAAATGGGCCAGAGCCATCGGCTCTTGCCTTTACTCGCAAGTTTGAGTGATTGCATCAGGCGTTTGTTCAAGTAGCCCCACATCTCTATAGACTTGTCTATACTTCATCTATCAATTGTGTTCATAAGTCCCTATATTCAAAACAAGTCTGTCGAGCTAAGCTAGTTATAGGGTGAATATAGGAATACATCGAGGTAGGAATGAATAAAAAATCAATAGCTGTTATTACTGGTGCGTTGGTTGCTACATTATTAACTGGCTGCGCGGCAAATCATAAACCACAAGGTAATGCGAAACTGTTATGTCCTTTAGGGGGCGCGGCGGTGGGAGCTCTGGCTGGCGGATTTGGTGCGGTCGCAGGGTTCGCGGGTGGTGCGGCTTATTGCCAATCCGGTCAAACGGATAAAGCGGCGTTGACGGCTGATAATGCGACCAAGGAACAACCGCAGGCTAAAGTGGTTGAGCCTGTTAAGTCGTCGCAACCAACCCCCACCCACCAACCTGAAAAGGTCAATCAAGCGGTGGCGGTGATCGCATTAAGTGGTCCACTGGCTGAACATGTTCATTTAAATGCGGATAAGAGCGCGATCGTGGGGCTTGATCCAGTTCATTTTGAATTAGATAAAAGTCGTTTGACGGTTCAAAATCAGGAGCTTTTGAACTACTATGCGGCGCTGCTAAAAGCACATCCAACTAAGCTGCTACTAACCGGTTATACCGACAATACGGGTACGGCAAAATACAATCAACGGTTGAGTGATCGACGGGTTGATCAGGTTAAGCAGTATCTGTTAAAGCAAGGTGTGGCTTTGAATATGGTTAGCGTGAAAGCGCTCGGTGAGAGCGACCCTGTCGCCTCTAATGCCACCCCTGAAGGGCGTGCGGATAACCGCCGAGTTGAATTGGTCGTGATTTCCTAAGATAAACTTGCAAGTGTGTTAGCACTATAAATGCCAGCAGCGATCTAAGCTGCTGGTTCATTAAATTAATGTCACCAGTTAGCTCGTATCCGTTTCCTGCTTTATTTTGCATTTGACTTCTTCTGCCCTTCTAAACCGTTTCGATTCTGCGATTATATTCTCATCATACTATGTAACTTTAAAATATATTATAGATGCATCCATTCACTGATAATGCAATCAATTGTGAAGCGTTGCCAGCTGATAACTATCGGAAAAAATGATTTATTTTGAATTTGTTTACGATATTATTTATAACCCTATTGATCTATAATACTGCTGCTTTTGACAGAGATTTCGTTAACTTTTTGGGAACTAGTTTGCATTTTATAGCTGCGATTTCCTCATCGCTCTGATCTGTTGTTCAGTACAGATTTAGACCTTAAGGGCATGAAATCGTCAGTTTAATGATATAAATCCTCTGATTGGCATATTCATGCTAAGGCGTGTTCATAAAATAGTCACCCACTGGCTAAAACCACTGCATTGGATAGATATCCAATACGATTCGGGAATTGATTCCTCTTGTTATTTAAACATAGTGAAGTTGATGCTTTATTGCACCTTCGCTGTGATGGTTAGTTCTGCCTCCACATCATCGACAGAATAAGTTGTCCATTTTAAAATACGATTATTCAAAAGGAGTTAATCGCATGCAGCGATTCTTTGAAAATATCTCAATGGGAAGTAAGCTTGCTTTGGGATTTGGTATGGTTCTCATGCTGACGATCATTGTATCGGGAACGGGGTTGTACGGGGTAACGTTATTAGTTGAGCAGTCCCACAGCCTGCAAACGTTTGATAAAATTGGTAATCAGATCCCTGATTTGAGGGAGTCTCGTCAGAATTTCTTTAATTCCCATAAGGAAAGTGAAGCAGAGATTGTTCTGACTAAATTAAAAAATTATAAAGCGATGCTTGGCTCCAATCGGGCTTTATTGGGAAAAAACGGTTATCAGAATATTTTTCAACAAGTAGAGAATTATCAAACGGCCTTTCAAGGGCTTCATGAGCAAATTAACAAAGCAGATGCCGTTCATAAAAATCTTAATCAAAATCTTGAGCAAATTGTGGCGATATTTCCTGAACTGATGCAAGAGTTCGCCAGTGTTAATGATCTGAAAAGTGTGTTGGATGTCAATAAAACTGAACGCATTTTTGCATTAATGGATGCCAAACTTCGCTCTGAAGGTGTGGCGAATCAACCCTTGTCTATTGCTATGGCACAGAGCCAAATTGCGCAGATCCAAGCGAACATCTCCAGCCTTAAGGCTTCCAATAGCATCGTGAGTACTCAGCTTGAGCAACTGCATTCGCTTATGGCCGCTTATTTACAATCAGCAGAGCAATATGCGCAGCTGATGCAGAAGGCGCTGACGCATCAGCAGAGCTTTAAGCAAATAGCGACCAAGATGGATAAAACGCTTTTCGCACAGCTTGATAAAAAACGCCAAGAGCAACAGGTAACTTCTAGTCATATATCGGCCTTGATGCTTATTGTCTCGCTTATAGCCATTGTATTGGGGACTTTCTTTGGTTGGATGATCCGCCACTTGACGGTTAAACCAATGACAAAAGTGGTTGCCTTAGCAAATTCTTTCGCGGCAGGACATTTGCTTAAGGTTGACTCGGTGACACGTAAGGATGAACTTGGTCAATTGCTGAATCTGTTTGCCAAATTAAGTCATAACTTACGGCATATGATTGGTGACATTATTGCCGGTGTTGAAGACTTAACGAGTTCCGTCGAACAGCTCTCGAATACTGCAGAACGCAATACTGAAAAAATGACACATCAGCATCAAGAGACGGATCAGGTCGCCACGGCAATTAATGAGATGGCCGCGACAGTGCATGAAGTGGCTAACCACGCCGAATCCACCGCCCAAACTGTGACTGAGACTGAACATAAGGTTGGCTTGGGCAATGAGATGGTTGTTGGCGCAGTTGCACTGATTCAACGATTGGCGAAAGATTTAAGTGAGACGACTGACGCGATGGAAGAACTGAAACAAGATTCTGATCGTGTTGGCACCATCTTAAAGGTTATTAAGGATGTCGCAGACCAGACCAATCTATTGGCACTGAATGCTGCCATTGAAGCGGCGCGCGCCGGTGAGGCGGGTCGCGGTTTTGCAGTGGTCGCCGATGAGGTGCGTAACTTAGCGAGTCGTACCCAGCAATCCGCTAAAGAAATTGATGATATAATTAATAGCTTGCAGGGGCGGGCTGATCGCTCGCTGAGTATGATTGTGACTAGCCGCGATCTATCGACTGATAATGCTGAAAAAGCGCAAGGCGTGCAGATTATCTTCAGTGAAATTAGCCAATCGATGGCGCATTTGCAAGATATGTCACTGCAGATTGCTACCGCTGCAGAAGAGCAGAGCAATGTATCCGAGGAGATTAATCAGCGGGTCATATCGGTACGTGATTTAGCTGATGAGACCACAGATGCCTTAGCTGAGTCGAAACAAGCGATTGTCGGTTTGAATCAGTTAAGCGTTTCGATGAAAAAGATGACGGATCGATTTAAATTGAATTAATGATTAGAAAGCCGCCAAAATAAAGGCGGCTTGTCATGACGAGAGTGGGTTGTTTATAGCTGTGCAAAGGCGCGATCAACGGCTTCTAATGTAGCCTCGATCTCACCTTGCTGGTGGGCCGTTGAAACAAACATGGCTTCAAAAGGTGAGGGTGCCAGATAGATGCCTTGCTCTAACATCAAATGGAAAAATTGGTTAAAGCGCTGACTATCATTGCTACATGCATCGGCAAAACAGGTGACCTCTGAGCGTTCGGTGAAGAAATATCCCATCATTGCACCAACTTGATTGACGACCAGCGAGATGCTGTGCTTAGCGGCTTTGTCTCTTAAGCCTTGAGCTAACTGAGCACTTGTTTGAGCTAATTGTTTATGGATATTTTCATCGCTTATTAACCGCAAAGAGGCAAGCCCAGCGGCCATCGCAACGGGGTTGCCAGAGAGTGTTCCTGCTTGATAAACAGGCCCATTTGGGGCGAGATAGTCCATCACATCGGCTCGTCCACCAAAGGCGCCTACTGGCATTCCGCCACCAATAATTTTGCCAAGCGTAGTTAGATCAGGGGTGACGTTATAGTAGGCTTGCGCGCCGCCACGCGCGACTCGAAAGCCGGTCATAACTTCATCAATAATAAGTAAGCTCTGGTGTTGATCACACAGCTCGCGCAGGCCTTGTAAAAAGCCCGGTTGCGGCGGAATACAGTTCATATTCCCAGCAACAGGTTCAACAATAATGGCGGCAATTTGTCCGGGATGCTGCGCAAATAAAGCTGCCACCGAATTTAGGTCGTTATACGTGGCCGTTAAGGTATGGCGGGCAAAGTCAGCGGGTACGCCGGCAGAATCGGGTTCACCAAGCGTTAGTGCGCCGGAACCTGCTTTGACCAATAAAGTGTCAGCATGACCATGATAACACCCTTCAAATTTGATAAATTTATCCCGACCAGTAAACCCGCGTGCCAAACGAATTGCGCTCATGGTTGCCTCAGTGCCTGAGTTCACCATCCTGATTTTTTGCATCGATGGCATTAGCTTATGGATCTGCTCTGCTACGATGGTTTCAATGGCTGTGGGCGCGCCAAAACTCAAGCCATGGCTGACGGCCTCAATAACAGCTTGACGAATCGCGGGGTGGTTATGGCCCATGATCATCGGGCCCCATGAGCCAACATAATCAATATATGCGCGACCATCGACGTCATAGATATAGGCGCCATCGGCGCGTTCGATAAATAACGGCGAGCCACCGACACTTTTAAATGCTCTGACAGGGGAGTTGACTCCACCGGGTATCAACGCCTGCGCTTGCTGGAACAATTCTGAAGAACGCGACATGAAAGATCCTTGATCTACGTGAATAAACCTCATCGATACAGTTGCACTACCGTGCTTGTTTGAATTGTCGTTGAGGTGAGCTAAGAATAGAAATGTCATCATAGCAAAATTTAACGCTTGGCTAAATGCACCTAGAAGTAATTGAACTGCGGCTAATACTTGAACTAATTAGTCAGGTATTAGATAATTTGGTCATATAAACAGTTTGAGGTAGTTAACGTGTCTGATTCCATGGTCGTGCCGATCCAGTTTTCTGAAGCTGCAGCGGCAAAAGTAAAAACATTGATTACAGAAGAAGAAAATCCGAATTTAAAACTCCGTGTATATGTCACTGGAGGAGGATGCTCGGGGTTCTCCTATGGTTTTACGTTCGATGAAAGTATCAATGAAGGAGATACCCAAATTGACAAAGATGGTGTCTCAATGCTGGTTGATTCGATGAGCTTGCAATTCTTAGTCGGCGGAACAGTGGATTATACCGAAGGACTAGAAGGTTCACGCTTTTTAGTCAACAACCCTAACGCCAAAACGACGTGTGGATGTGGCTCTTCATTCTCCATCTAGATCTCATCTGAAATTGATCAACAGCACCCCACCGATAGTTCGTCGGTGCTGTGCCATTTTAGTGCAAATGATTTGCTTCGGGGATCAATTACGTCACATTGGCCTCCTCATTGATGCTGCTTTTGAGCGCATAGTATTGTTTGTCTCGCATCATTGCCACAGTTTTTCAGACTGTATATCTATCCAAAATAGATAAAAATAAATTAATCTGACTAATTAATTTAAATTTAATAGTTATTTTGACTAAATAGTATGTTTTTTTCTAAACATGCTTATTTTTGGTACGTTATTTTCATTAGTTAAACTGTGGAATGCTTTCCACCGTTTCGGAATACGTCGAGCAGATGTATCTTGAAATGACATGGTTCTACCAAGAAGTGTTCTCGCTTCTCCTTTTGCTCTCACCCCGCTGGTCTCAGCGGGGTCTTTTTTTGCTTATTACGCACCGAATCTATCGACTCGCAAAGCTGTTGAACGCCTTTGATGAGTCTCGGGCCAAAGCGGCTGAGCCAATCGGGATTAATACTTAGAAGTGTCGGATGAAGCGTTGCTGATTGCCAATGTTGCCACAGCTGCCGACCTTGTTGGTCACGATTTGATAATATGATGGCTTGTGGGGCGCGACTTAATACCTGTTCAAGATTGACTTGCGGATAGGCTAGCGGACTATCCGCAAAGATATTCACTCCACCACACAGCGCAATGGCATCGTTGATCCAACTGTGATCCGAGACGGTGATTAGCGGTTGGTGCCAAATTTGGTAAAACACTCGAACGTGCGGCTGATGTTGATACTGAGCCCGTAGTCGTGTCAGCTCTTGGTGCAATTGTTTTGCGAGTTTTTGTCCTTGTTTAGGGCGATGAATAGCATCGCCTAGCCGTTGGAAAAACTCGGGGAGTTGGCGCAGGTGCTTGGGTGAAAAATCGGCCATGGGGATCGCAAACTGCTTTAAAGCATTGAGCCCTGCATTTGGATTTCCCGCCGACCAGCTCAGAACAAGAGAGGGACGCAAGGCAATGATCCGCTCAATATCAAGATGTTGATAATCGCCGACGACCGCTTTGGTTTGGGCTTGTGGCGGATAATCGCTATGGGCAATGACACCGACTAATTGAGATCCTGCGCCAAGCGCATAAACGGCTTCGGTTAAATTGGGCGCTAGCGCAATGAGTCGCTGCGATGCACCATAAGCGGTTCTGTTAAGGCATAGCATTAACCATATGCATGCTGCGATTAAAAACCGAAAACGAGATAGCGACATAGTAATATTGGATAGACAACCCATAATAGAAAACAGCAGGCGACAAAATAGCAGCGTTGACAGAGAAGACTAAAATCACGTGCTAATGGCGGATGATTTATAGGGCCAAACAGGGCCGATGAGCAAGCTTTACCCTGATAAAAGCGTTGTCCACCTAACTCTGCATTGAGCCAGCAGGCACAGATCCCCACGAGTTGGCCGCTGCTGGTGCGTTTCCAGCGAAATCCTAGTCGGCGCTGTTGCCAGTTTTTACCCATGGCCCCAAAACAACACATGAGCAGTGAAATGAGCTGGTCAGGTAACCAACAAAGCCATTGGTGGATGATATCTACGGGTTGGCCAAAATGGCCAAATGTTGGCTTCTTACGATTCCAACACTGATGTAAAATATCAATTAAACGATAGACTAAAGCGCCGTAAACACCCCCTAAAGCATACCAAAATAATACACCAAACCAACTGTGGGCAAGGTTTAATATCAATGATTCACTCGCTGCAGCGGTGATTTGCGCTTGTTGCAATTGATGGGTATCGCGTAGCACCCAAGCGGATAGTTGTATACGGGCAAGTGGTTCTTGCTGGTCGGCCAATTTTGCGACAGTTTGCTTGAGATCGCGCATAACGGGTCGCCAGCATAGCAAAAAAAACAGCAAAACCCCATTGAGCAACAATGGCATATCAGCCAGTACAGATAGCCCCCAATAGGTAATTACAGGTAAGCTGACCATTAACAAAAGGGATAAGTGACCGGCTAATCGCTGTTGCGATACCCCATTTTCAGGGCGGTTGACACGCTGAGCGATGAGCTCAGCGATAAGTCGAAAATAGTAGAGTGGGTGCCAGTATCCGGGAAGTCCAATTAACCATTCTGCGCTGATGGCAAATAATGGCAACAGCACCACCACCACACTCAACCATTGCTCATTCATGCGGTAAGTTCATCAAGCAGCACTTCAACCAAGGCACTGGAATGTTTTGCTGCTGTGACTAAGAATTCATCAAATGATTGCGGTGATTCTTGTCCGGCAATATCTGAGAGCGCGCGGATCACCACAAAAGGCACTTGCGCTAAGTGACAAACTTGCGCAATGGCAGCGCCTTCCATTTCAACCGCTTCCATCTCAGGGAAATGCTCACGAGCAGTTTGGATCCGTTCTGGTTGGCACATAAAGGTGTCACCACTGGTGATGAGTCCTTTGACAATCTGATGCGAGCTAACCTTTTTGGCGGCGCGCTCAGCGGCTGCAATAAGGGCTGAATCGGCTTGATAGCGGGCAGGGTTAGCTGGTAATTGACCGATTGCATACCCAAAGGCTGTGACATCTACATCGTGATAGGCTAATTCGCTGGAGATCACCACATCACCTACTTTCAGCGCTGGGTTGAACCCACCTGCAGAGCCGGTATTGATCACCGCGCTGGGTTGATAGCGTTGCAGTACCACACTGGTGGCGATGGCGGCAGCGACTTTACCAATGCCAGAGCGCGTGAGAACGACATCATGGCCGTTGAGTTTGCCCGCATAAAATTCACAGCCTGCAAATGTATAGGTGTCTAGATTTTCAAGTTTATCGCGTAAAGCAGTGACTTCTTGCTCCATAGCGCCAATGATGGCAATTGTCATAACGGTCTCTTGAGGTTGTAAATATAACTCGAATTTTAACAGGATGAGATCCGTTGTGCCATGCTGTATCAATGCGTACGCGTGGGTTTAGCCGATGTTTTATCACAATGTCAATGATATTGGAGTTTACTTGGATGGTTTGGGCTCATTCCGTTGGTTGCGAAGATGACGAACGAAGGTTCGATTATGGTGATGTGAATTGAAATAGCTTTGTGCATATAAAAAAATCCCTCGCACGGCGAGGGATTTTTATTCAGCTTAAGCTTAGCTTAAACCTCAAGATAATCGAGGATGCCGCCAGCTGCTTTGCGCCCTTCATCGATAGCGGTGACCACTAAATCAGAGCCTCGCACCGCATCACCACCGGCAAAGATTTTGGCATTGCTGGTTTGATAGGCAAATTGACCATCACTGGCCGCGCGGATCCGCTGCCACTGGTCAAGTTCAATACCAGCTTCGCTCATCCACGGTTTCGGATCGGGTTTAAAGCCAAAGGCCATGATAAGTGCGTCGCAATCGAGGGTATATTCACTGCCTTCAATGGGTTGAGGGCGGCGTCTGCCGTGGCTATCTGGCTCACCTAATTCGGTGCGCACGACTTCCACGCCACAGACTTGTTCGTCGCGCAGTGCGACGCTAGTTGGTTGTAAGTTCCAGAGAAACTCAACACCTTCCTCTTTGGCATTTTTAACTTCACGCCGAGAGCCCGGCATATTTTGTTCATCACGTCGATAAGCACAATAGACTTTGCGTGCTCCTTGGCGTACAGCGGTGCGAACGCAGTCCATAGCGGTATCTCCCCCGCCAAGAACCACAACAGTTTTACCACTTAGGTCCACATAAGGATAGCGCTCGGAGTCATAGCCGAGTAAGTGATTGGTACTGGCAATTAAAAAAGGCAGTGCAGCATAGACGCCTTTAGCGTCTTCGTTGAGCAATCCACCTTGAATGTTTTGATAAGTGCCTACACCAATAAAGACCGCATCGAAATTCTCGGTTAACTCGCTAAAGCTAATGTCAACGCCCACTTCGACACCGAGTTTAAACTCGATGCCCATTCCTTCGAAGATCTCGCGGCGACGCTGCATCACCGATTTATCCAATTTAAATGAAGGGATACCAAAGGTGAGTAGTCCCCCAATTTGTGGATGGCGGTCATACACAACGGCTTTGACACCACTACGTGCGAGAACATCCGCACAAGCCAATCCAGCAGGACCGGCGCCAACCACTGCAACCCGTTTATCGCTCGGCTCAACATCCGACAAATCCGGCGTCCAGCCCATTTCAAAGGCTTTGTCGGTAATGTATTTTTCAACATTGCCGATAGTCACTGCACCAAAACCGCTATTCAGTGTACACGAGCCTTCACATAGGCGATCTTGTGGGCACACTCGCCCACAGACCTCTGGTAAGCTGTTGGTTTCATGGCATAATTCAACAGCTTCTAGGATGCGTCCCTCATTGGCCAATTTAAGCCAGTTAGGAATATAGTTGTGTACTGGACATTTCCACTCACAGTAGGGGTTGCCACAGGACAGGCAGCGATCAGCTTGTTGCTGCGCTTGATTGTCATTAAATGGTTCGTAGATCTCAATAAATTGCTGACGGCGCACCGAAATTGATTTTTTCGGTGGATCAATCCGATCGACATCAACAAACTGAAAAACATTTTTACTCATGTGATGTTTATCCCCTGTTCGTTACTGCGCATGGAGCCGAAGCTCAGCCGCCGATTGGCTGGTATGTCCCAGCAGCGACTTCACATCAGATGACTTCGGTTTAACCAGCTTAAACATCGGTAGGTAATGATCAAAATCGGTTAAGATCGCTTCAGCTCGAGGGCTATTCGTTTCTTGCCAATGTTGATTGATGATGCCGCGCAGATGTTCCTGATGAATCGCCAGATCGGTCATTTCTAGTAGTTCGACCATGTCTGTATTGGTCCGTTTTTCAATATCACCGTCTTCATCGATCACATAAGCAAACCCGCCAGTCATCCCAGCTGCAAAGTTAACGCCCGTTTTACCTAAAATCGTCACGATCCCGCCAGTCATGTATTCGCAACCATTGTCACCGATGCCTTCAACGACCGCATGCGTGCCTGAATTACGCACTGCAAAGCGCTCGCCCACGCAGCCTGCAATAAACAAATGCCCACCAGTTGCACCATATAAGCAGGTATTCCCTGCAATCGTGGTTTCATGTGACTTAAAGGCAACCCCGATGTGAGGGCGGATCACGACCTTACCGCCAGTCATCCCTTTGCCGACATAGTCATTCGCATCTCCAGTTAGGATTAAATTCACCCCACCGGCATTCCACACGCCAAAACTTTGCCCAGCTGTTCCGTCTAAATTGATCTCAATTGGATCGCTGGCCATCCCTTGGTTACCGTAATGATTGGCAACCATACCGGATAACGTCGCCCCTACCGACCGATCGGTATTGCGCACTTCATAGCGCAGGCTTGCCCCTGTCTTTTGCTCGATAGCCACGCGAGCATCATTGGCGATCCGTTGGTTTAGCTGGCCGTTGTCAAACGGTGGGTTGTTACTTTGGCAAAATAAACCTGAACCTTGCGACACTTTTGGCTGGTATAAGATCCCGCTTAAGTCCAGTTTGCTTTGTTTACTCGTGTAACCTTTAATGGCTTGTAGCAAATCGGTGCGCCCGATGAGATCGGTTAATTTGCTCACGCCACACAGGGCCATCAGTTCGCGCACTTCTTCGGCAACAAAGCGGAAGTAATTCATCACCGCTTCTGGTTTACCGGCAAAATGTTTGCGTCGTAGCATCTCATCTTGGGTTGCAACGCCTGTAGCACAGTTGTTTAAGTGACAAATGCGCAGGTATTTACAGCCTAAGACCACCATGGGGCCTGTGCCAAAGCCAAAACTTTCAGCTCCTAAAATGGCAGCTTTCACTACGTCTAGACCCGTTTTCAGACCTCCATCGACTTGGAGGCGGATCTTATGACGGAGTCCATTTTCGACCAGTGCTTGCTGGGTTTCTGCCAAGCCTAACTCCCAAGGACTCCCCGCATATTTCACCGATGTAATCGGGCTCGCCCCAGTACCACCATCATAACCAGAGATGGTAATCAAGTCGGCATAAGCTTTGGCGACCCCAGTGGCGATCGTACCAACGCCTGGTTCGGACACAAGTTTGACCGAGACTAATGCTTTTGGGTTGATCTGTTTGAGGTCGAAAATAAGCTGCGCTAAATCTTCAATAGAGTAGATATCGTGATGCGGTGGTGGAGAAATTAAGGTGACACCCGGCACGGCATATCGCAATTTAGCGATCTCGACACTTACTTTATGGCCCGGTAGTTGTCCACCCTCTCCAGGTTTGGCTCCTTGTGCCACTTTGATCTGAATCACATCGGCATTCATCAAGTAGTGCGGAGTGACACCAAAACGACCCGAAGCAATCTGTTTGATTCTTGAATTGCGCTCGCTATGAAAACGATTGGGATCTTCACCGCCTTCCCCTGAATTAGACTGCCCGCCTAAGCGATTCATGGCAATGGCGAGGGTTTCATGAGCCTCACGCCCGAGTGCGCCAATAGACATGGCAGCGGTGTCAAAGCGAGGGAACAATGCGCTGGCAGGTTCAACCTCATCCAATGCAATACCTTGCTCTGGTGGGTTTAAACGAAGCATATCGCGTAAGGTCGCAACAGGGCGTTCATTGACCAATTTAGCAAACGCTTTGTAGAGTTGATAATCGCCACTTTGTGTAGCCGCTTGTAACGTGGTGACAATATCTGGGTTATAAGCGTGGTATTCACCACCATGGATATACTTGAGCAGTCCGCCAGCAGGTAACTTACGACGTTTTAACCAAGCTTGGCGAGAAAGATTTAATAGGTCTTGATGTAAGTCGTCAAAATCAGCGCCACTGATGCGACTGGCAACGCCATTGAAGCAGCGTTCAACCACTGATTCATGCAATCCAATCGCTTCAAAAAGCTGCGAACAGCGATAGCTTGCCACTGTCGAAATCCCCATTTTTGACATGATCTTGTACAAGCCTTTGTTGATCCCACTGCGATAATTATTGATTGCAGTGCGCAAATCATGGGGGATTGAACCATTATCCACCAACGTTGCCAGTGACTCATAGGCTAAGTAAGGGTAGATGGCGGTCGCACCAAAGCCGAGCAATACGGCAAAATGATGAGGGTCACGTGCTGAAGCTGTTTCAACTAAGATGTTGGTGTCACAGCGTAGTTGCTGTTGCAGCAATGCATGTTGTACTGCGCCAACCGCCATAGGGGCTGGGATTGGCAATGTATCCTTACTAATATCGCGATCAGATAGGACCAATAACACTGAGCCCATTTTCGCTGCGGTAACGGCTTCGTTGCAAACGCGAATAATGGCTGCTTCTAAACCTTCTTCTTGCGGGTAATTCAAGCTAATCACGGTGGAGCGGTAGTGTTCTTGATCAAGCTCTAAGAGCTGTTGTAAATCACTATATACTAATACTGGAGAGCTAAACGTATAGCGCGCTGCGTGTCCAGTGGTTTCACGAAAGACGTTTTGTTCTCGGCCAATACAGGTAGCCAGAGACATGACGTGTGCTTCACGCAGTGGGTCAATCGGCGGATTGGTGACTTGTGCAAATTTTTGTCGGAAGTAATCATAGATAATGCGGCTATGGCTAGAAAGAACCGCCATCGGGGTATCATCGCCCATTGATCCGACCGCTTCTTGGCCATTTTCACCTAGTACACTGATTACCTGTTCGAGCTCTTCTTTGGAATAGCCGAATAGTTTTTGGTAGGTTAACAGCTGTTTGTCATCAAAGCTGCGTTCACCGATGTAGTCATCAGGCAGCTCATCAAAAGGTTTGATGCGGTGGAAGTTTTCATTGAGCCATTGGCGATAGGGATGGCGCGCTTTGAGATCTTGATCGATGGCAAACGAGGTCCACAATTTGCTGGTGTAGGTGTCTATCACCAACAGTTCGCCTGGGCCAACGCGTCCTTTTTCAATGACTTCATCGGGAGAGTAATCCCAGATCCCAACTTCGGAGGCCAGCGTAATTAGTTTATCGTTGGTGATCACATAACGCGCCGGACGTAGTCCGTTGCGATCTAAACCGCAGGCGGCAAATCGGCCATCGCTCATCACGATCCCAGCTGGCCCATCCCAAGGCTCCATATGCATGGAGTTAAAGTCGTAGAAGGCTTTGAGATCGTCATCCATAGCCGGATGATGCTGCCAAGCAGGTGGGACGAGCAGACGGAATGCTCGGAACAAATCCATGCCGCCGGCTAAAAATAGCTCTAACATATTATCCAATGAGGATGAGTCAGAACCGTCTGTATTGACAAAAGGTGCAGCGCTTTGCAGGTCAGGCAATAGTGGTGAACTAAATTTGTAAGAACGCGCTTCAGCCCATTGACGGTTACCGGTGATGGTATTGATTTCACCGTTATGCGCTAAAAACCGGAATGGCTGTGCTAGTGGCCACTTCGGCGATGTGTTGGTTGAAAACCGCTGGTGGAACAAACAGATACTACTTTGCATCCGAATGTCCGCTAAATCTGGATAAAACCGCGGTAGATCCGCAGGCATACAGAGCCCTTTGTACACGGTCACTAAGGTTGACAGTGAAGCAATGTAGAACTCTTTATCAGTTTTCTCTAATTGTTTTTCAATCCGCCGGCGTGCAATGTAGAGTCGGCGTTCTATATCCTTGGCGACCCAGCCTGCAGGCGCATTAATGAAAATTTGCTCAATTTGTGGGCGGTTTTGTTTGGCAATGTCACCGAGTACGCTGTCCTCAATTGGGACTGCTCGCCATCCAACGACTGTGAGCGTTTCTTGTTCGAGCTCTGTGCGGATTACTCGCCGCGCATTTTCGGCCAAGATCGGGTCGGTATTTAAAAAGACCATCCCAATGGCGTATTTGCGGCCAAGGTTCCAATTTTTTTCTTCAGCAATTGCCCGGAAAAAAGCATCTGGTTTTTGCATTAACAAACCACAGCCGTCACCTGTTTTGCCATCGGCTGATATGCCGCCGCGGTGCTGCATACGCGTAAGGGCTGATATGGCGACACGAACGAGTTTATGGCTTGCTTCACCCTCCATGTGGGCGATTAGGCCAAAACCACAGTTATCTTTTTCCAGGGTCGAGTCATAAACTGACATGACACTTCTCCTTGCACTTCCCTTTGATGGTTGCTGTTGTTGTGAATGGGGAGGTGAATTAATCGTTATAGTTATAGGTTATCGCTAACCTTATTTGAGTTAAGGCTATTGGCGAACTTACCAAACTAGCGAGAATCTTCACTAAGGTCAATTATCAAATGACAAGTCATGTTAAATCCCCCTATAAAATGCTAAATAATCTGCGATTTTTCCCCGTTATAGTGGTCAAATATGCCGTTTATTTTGAAAAACCTAGCAAACTATTTGGTATAACAGGTTGAATCAGAAAAAATATTTTGATTTCAAATGCGCAGGTTTTGATCTAAACAGGTCGATTTGTGGTCGAAGTGGATTAAACTGCAGTTTTTTATTTGAGGTATTGCTGTGCAATTAACCGATTACGTGCATACGTTAGGGCAATATTGGCGTGAACGTTATGGTTGCCGAGTCAGAAAATTAGCGATAGATGCGCATTTTAGCTGCCCGAATCGGGATGGTTCAATTGGCCGTGGTGGTTGTAGTTTTTGTAATGTTGCGTCATTTGCCGTTCCCGCTCATTCTGAGTCTATTGCTCAGCAGCTACAAGCACGTAAGGCGGAGATGAAGCATCAGGATATTGTCTATATGGCTTATTTCCAAGCATATAGTAATACCTATGGTGAGTATCAACAGCTTCAAATACTTTATCAACAAGCCTTAGCTGACCCGCAAGTGATGGGATTATGTATTGGTACTCGTCCTGATTGTGTCAGTGATGAAATTTTGCAACTGTTAGCGGATTATCAAGCGCAAGGCAAAGAAGTTTGGTTAGAGCTCGGGCTGCAAAGCGCTCAAGATCGAACGTTAAAGCGTATTAATCGGGGTCATGATTTTGCCTGTTATCAAAATACAGTGGAGCGCGCTAATGCTTATGGCATTGCAATTTGTACGCATCTTATCATTGGACTACCTGGTGAGCAGATGTGTGACTATCAAAATACATTGCGCCGTGTGCTTGCTCAAGGCGTACAGGGAATTAAATTGCATCCATTGATGGTCGTTGAGGGAAGTCTCATGGCTAAAGCTTGGCGAGCCGGAAAGGTGTCGATGCAAAGCTTGGATGACTATGTAAAAGTGGCGGGGCAGCTCATTCAAATGACTCCCCAAAAGGTGATCTTTCACCGCGTCTGCGCTACTGCTCGCCCTCCGACCCTATTAAGTCCTGATTGGTGTGCCCAGCAATGGCCACCCTTGACCGAGATAACACGTTATTTGGCAACTTATGGTGGGCAGGGAAGTCAATTACAGGGCCAATTGGTGCATTGACTTTATCAATATCAACCGCGTTTGAATTGAGCTATATCTTGTAAGAACCGCGCGTCAGTGAGTGCCGATTACTGTATATAGGCTACGCTAGATTAAAAGTATGAGCGCTAATTTCACCTTAAATAGCTATTCACATCCTTTCAAGAGTGTGGAAAATGGGGGACGTTATCCTTGGTCGTGAAATGCAATGGCTCTTCGAGGGATTTTGTGACGATTGCCCATATCTACAATGAATACCAATAATGATGTGAATCAACACTAATAACCGCACGGGATATGTTAATGGACCAACTTTCAATATTAGTTTTTCCACTGTCTTGGTTGTTAGGGGGTGGGAGCTTTAGCATTGTTGTTATCTTACTGATTTGGTTGAATATTCGACGTGGAGTTGATGCAACCTCGCAATCATTCGCGCGAAATAGTATCAGTGCTATGCTCATTATTAATGAGCGAACGCAACATATTCTATTTGCTAATCCATACGCACAAGAGCTGTTGCCCCTTATGCGCCAAGGGCGCCATTGGGAGTTTGTGCCCAATGAGTTGGTGGACTCTTTGTTCGCTGTGCTCAACGTGAGTGAGGAACCTAGCAAAGGTGTGCAATGGCTATTGCCCAAGGGAAAGTCTTCACAAGTGGTTCGTTTGTATGCTTGTCAGGGGCGTTATCTTGGCAAAAAAGTGTGGTTTATCAGTGGGTATAATGATGATGTGGCGTATCAACAAAAAACAGCGTTAACGAAACAGGTTAAGCAACTGTATGACGCGTTTAATTCGCTACCTAATTTTACCTACTATCGTGATCTCGATGGTCGTTTGTTAGGATGCAATCAAGCTTGGGCCCACTATCGGGGTTTATTGCCACAAGATGTTGTCGGTAAGTATTTGGCTGATATATTGACCCAAGATGAATTGCAATATGAGCAGAGCCATGCCAATCGAGTTTTAGAAGGCGATACTCAAGCGGTGCAAGATTGGCTCGTGATGGAAAATGGGAAGCGTTGTTTGATTGAAACCAACTATTATCCATTGCGTGATGGAAAACAGAATTTACGGGGGATCTTGAGTGTTTCTACCGATGTCACCAATTGGTATCAACTTAATCAAGCGCTTGAGCAAGAGAATCAGCAGCGATTATTAACCGAAAAAGCCCTCAATAAACAAAACAATCTGATACGTTCTGTATTTAATGCCTCGCCAGATCCGATAGGTTTCATTGATGATCACGGAGTGATCACCGGCGGCAATCAGCCATTTGCGCAGCTTTTTAATTTAGAGCAAAGAGAACTGATTAATCGAAGCTTAAGTGAGCTGTTACCTGTTGATGATGCAACTTTTCATCTTGAACAAAACCTTAGTTTATTTCATACCGGTGCGAGTGCTCGCTATGAGCAAATGATGGAAATACCATCGACAGGAGAGACGGCTTGGTATGAGATCTGTAAAGCGCCTTACCATGACCGCGTCAGCGAAGAACGTGGCATCGTGATTATTGCTCGCGATATTTCAGAGCGCAAAAAAACTGAGAAGAAGTTGGCTGAAGCGGTGACCCAACTTGAAGCATTGAGTTTTCTTGACGGATTAACCCAAGTCGCTAATCGTCGCAGCTTTGATGAGCGCTTACCAGAACAGTGGAATATTCATCAACGAGGCGAACAGCCATTGTCGTTATTGATGATCGATATCGATTGTTTTAAAGAGTATAACGATAATTATGGTCATCAACTTGGTGATGATGTTTTACGGCAAGTTGCCAATATGGTCAAAACAAACGTTAAACGTAACAGTGATTTAGTGGCTCGTTATGGCGGTGAAGAGTTCGTGGTATTAATGCCACAAACTGATCTAGATGGCGCAATCCTCATTGCTAAGCGGTTATTAGCGCAGACTGAAGATCTGGCGATTATTCATGAATATTCACAAGTGACCGAGCGTCTTACGATTAGTATCGGCGTTGCATGTGCGTCATCGTATGGCAATTATCAACCTGCTGATTTGCTGCAAACCGCTGACCTTTGTCTATATCAAGCAAAACGAGAAGGGCGAAATACGTATCGAGCCAGTCAACTGAAGAATGTTCGAAATTTACCTTCTTTTTCATCACGTGGGAAAAAGTCTGCTGATGCTTAAATAATTCGCCTATCTATCAATACGAAAGCTGCCATGCTTTGTGCTTGTCGTCTGTAAAAGAGCAGCTTTGCGGTGTAAGTAAATGCAAGCAACGTGCAGTTTTATGGTACTGCGATGCGCTAAAGCATGTTTGTCTGTCTTTTGCTTTGGCATAATATCCCAACGTATCGGTAGAATATGCTGCTGTATTTGTTTGACTTGCTCTGAACCTATGGGTAACCCTTATGGATGATAATTTGATCGTTAAGCCACTGCGTAATTTAGCACATTATTATGTGCATTTATTATCCCGTCTGGGCCTAGTTAAATTCACACTTAGTTTGGCCAGTTTAATTATTGTGGCAGCTCTTGCGATTCAGATGTTGTTCACGTTTATATTGACGGGTTCTGTTTCTCAAGTTGATGTGGTTCGCTCGGTTTTTTTTGGTCTGATTATTACCCCTTGGGCCGTTTTTTTTATGACGGTGGTGGTTGATCAATTAGAAGAGTCTCGTCAGCGTCTCACGAAGATGATCCGCAAGTTAGAGAAGATGCGCTCGCGTGATCTTGAACTTAATAAAAAACTAAAAGAAAACATTAGCTTACTCAATAATGAGATTAAGGTGCGCACCCGCGCCGAGCAAGCATTGCAAAATACCATGAAGGAACTTCGCCAAGAAGTGCGAATTCGTCAACAAGCACAGGATGAATTAGAAGAACGTAGTGCGCTGTTACGCAGTTTTCTAGATACCTCTCCAGATTTGGTTTTTTATCGTAATAAGGCTGGAATTTTTTCTGTCTGTAACCGAGCCATGGAAAAACTGACGGGTAAAACAGAGCCGCAGATGATCGGATTAACTCCGATGGAAGTCTATGATGAGGATGTGGCGCACTTTGAAATAGAAACCGATCAAACGGTTTTCGCCAGCGATGAGAGCATGACTTATGCGCAGTGGTTAACGTATCCTGATGGGCGAAAAGCTTATTTTGAACTACATAAAGTGCCATTTTATAGTGCTGATGGCAATCGTCTGGGGTTATTAGGGTTTGGCCGTGACATTACTGAGCGCAAACACTATCAAGAGAATTTAGAGAAAGCCAGTCGCGAGAAAGCGGAATTTATTTCAACACTGAGCCATGAGCTGCGAACCCCTTTGAATGGTGTTGTTGGGTTGAGTCAAATTTTGCTTGATAGCCCATTGAACTCAGAGCAGCGCCAACAATTACAAACCATTTATATTAGTGCTGTAACCCTTGGCAATATCTTCAATGATGTTATCGATCTGGATAAGTTAGATCGACGCCGTTTTAGCGTTGCTAAGGTGCCCATGGAACTGCCATCTTTTATTCACGATCTTGAGCACCTATCGACATTGCAACTTGAAGCTAAAAAGCTCGTTCTTACAATGGATTACCCAGAGAATCTTCCCACTTGGGTTGAAACTGATGCAACCAGATTGCGCCAAGTGCTGTGGAATATTATTAGTAATGCTGCCAAGTTTACCGAGAAAGGTGGGGTAACGGTGCACATTCGTGTGGAGAATCGCAGCGCGACCGCTTGTGAACTGGTATTTGCCATTGAAGATACTGGAATTGGCATCCCACAAGATGAGCTAGGAAAGATCTTCGCTATGTACTATCAGGTTGAAAATAGCCGTCAATCCACGGGAACGGGTATTGGTTTAGCCGTGTCCCAGCAGTTTGTCCAAGCGCTTGGCGGTGAGCTCACTGTAACCAGTCAAGTAGGGGTCGGCACTTGTTTTACCATTCACCTGCCAATGACTATTTGTGATGCAGAGGTCATTAATGAAGATGATGAATTGCCACCATTGCATTTATTACTCGTCGAAGATGTCGAATTGAATATTCAGGTAGCTCAAACCTTACTGGAAAAACAAGGGCATGAGATACAGGTCGCTAGAACAGGACAACAAGCGCTTGATTTAGTCGAGCAGAATGATGATTTCGATGTGTTGCTGCTCGATATTCAACTCCCTGATATGACGGGGTTAGAGTTGGCCGATAAGTTGCGAGCCCGTTTTGGTAAAAGGCTTGCTCCTATGTTGGCGTTGACCGCTAATGTGGTGAACCGTAAGCAAGATTACTTACGCCATGGAATGGTTGATGTGGTACGTAAACCGTTATCAGTGAAAGCGATAAATAAGGTGTTTAACCGTTTGTTTTCGCTTGATGCAAATACTGAAGAGCGCTTCGATGATGCGCTGCAACCAGAAAAACTCAGCGAAGATGGGATCTTAAATGAAACCTTGCTTGATGAATTTTGTGATGCCTTAGGTGCAGACGGCATGCTACAAAATGTTGAGTTGTTTGAGCGCACCATTGACAGTTACCTTGATGTATTAAAGTCGAACTTAGTGGCGCAAGATCATGATGGCATTGTCAGTGAAGCGCATAAGATCAAAGGAGCTGCCGGTTCAGTGGGGTTGGCGCGGATGCAGTATGTGGCCAATCAAATGCAAAGTCCCGATTTACCAGCGTGGCAAGATAACTTAAACCGTTGGTTTGATGAGCTCTGTGATGCTCGGCAGCAAGATATTGATGTATTGCGGCAGTGGCTTAACCAATGAGCGGGGCACACGTCATTCAAGGGCATTTGAGTTACAGTCATCAAAGCGCATGGGATTAAATGCCGTTGCTATGGATGATAAAAAGATAACCAGATAGCTATTAATGCCGGACACGCCAACGATAGAATAAAACCGCTGACAATGGCGACCGGCACACAGCGTGCGCCACCCGTGCGAGAAATAATAGGCAAAGTAAAATCCATCGAGGTAGCCCCGCCATAACCAATGGCGCACGCCGCAGAAAAGGGCATGAGCAGCGGGATCAAGAATATCGCTAGCAATTCACGGAATAGGTCGATAAAAAAAGCACTACTGCCCATCAGCGCATTCACTTGCCCACTAATTAAAATGCCTGACAATGAATACCAACCAAAACCACTGCCCAGCGCTAACGCTAATGGATGAGGCAGATCTAAAATCCAACCTGCTAGAAGCGTGGCTGGAATAGTGCTAATAATAATCGTTAGCGCAATCAGTATGCCTCGGTGATCCAATAAAATCTGTCGCAAGCTGAGCTCACTGGCGCGAAGCTGTAAGCCAATGAGTGCCAGTAACAGCATTAAAATATAATCGCTCAGCTGAGCTTGATAGGGCAGATGCCAATGACCGATGAGACCGACAATAAAACCGAAGGCGACTAATCCCACCATGAAGAGTGAATCTTTAAACATTTGTGGGCTAATGCGTACTTTTTGCGATTGCGATACGTTCACAGGAATGACTAAATAGCGATGCATCATCGTGAGCGCGCTAATATTAAAAAGGCTCACTAATCCCACAAATACGCCACAGATCATGCTTAGACGAGTTAAGTTAGCACTTAAATGATCAATAAAAGCTAGGTTATAGCCCATTAATGTTAAGATAAGATAAATCATTTTGCTGCAAGCGCGATTCACCCAATTGATTAATCGAGTCTGCTTGATTGAAATAGCATAACCAATAAATAATGGCGCGAGTATGAATGTAATATTTAGCAGCATCAACTTTCCTAGTGCAGTGGTTCATCAATGACAAGGTGAGTGTGTTTCGACCTGGGGAAAAGCCGCTTTATCATACGTGATGCTTATGAACTTTCAATCATGGTTTCTATTCTAAAGCGATATAGTGGGCCTAATGATTAGTCGTCAATCAATTTATATTCATATCTTTTGGATAGTAAGCCCTCACAATTAGTGAAATTATCGAATTATTAGCTATTTGACAGAGTAAAATATATATTTATAAAAAAATACAAGATAATCAAATTTTTTAACTTTAACCAATAGTATTCACAGATAAAACTTGTTAAATTATCTGCTAATTACTTATCTATTTAAACAGTTTAACGGGGGCTTATATGACAACTTCAATGATGCATTGCGAATCCCCGACTCAAACTGTTTGTCCATTACAAGTCGATGCGAAAGTCTCTATATTGATGGTCCTCATGCCAAATGATGACCAATTATGATAACTCGCGACGCTTTATTCTCTCAAACCTTTTGCGTCAGTGCGCAAACCGCCAAACCTACCCATACCTGTAATCAGCCAGATTGGTTGACTGTGAGCTCGTAAGTAGTGTTTGTATCACGGGCTGCGCAGTTGTAGCGTAGTTCGTGTTTCTATATACATCTATCTGCATCTGTGCTCCCTAATTAATCATAATTATAGGGATGTATCATGTTAGCTATTAAACTCAAATTTGTTCAATGGTTACTCGACTTTTTATTAGGCTATCAAGGTCGTTTGGAAACGCGGCGGTGGTTAAAAGAGCTTCGTTCAATGCAATATTCTGCACCTAAAGGTTTGAGCTCTCATCTTTATCAAGATATAGGGCTGAATCTTCCGGGCGAGCCGAAAGCTGCGCCAACTAAACAACCTCAAGCTGCGCCTTTACGTAAGCATCAACGTCGCACAAGCATCAATGCTCGCCTGCATCTGCTACGTTGGCCGTCAACGCGACGAAGGTCGAATATTCGTTAATTGATTGTGTCTTAGCAAATCAAAAAAGCCCCCATGGGGCTTTTTTTGACGATAAAGACTTATGCGTTAATCAATGGGTGATATTTAACCACAATAACGATTGATGATTCGCTAGTGGAATATGGCCACTGGCACAAATAGGCAGCCCGCGGCTAAATAGCGACTCATTCGATTGACTTTGTTGACGTTGGTAGCCTGTCCCTTTAATTATTTTTTGTGAAAGTTGTCCAGCTAAAATGACTTGCTGGCGCTCTTTTAAGATGTTTTGTTTTAAGAGTAACTGCGGCGAATAATGGCCTGTAATGGTCGTGACCAATGTGATGGATTGCCCATTCCCTTGGGCGAGGACCACCCAAACATCCGGATCTTTCCCACTGGATTGGTTAAATGCCCCTAATGCATTAAATTGTGGCGATTGCCAGATTAAGGCACTGACATATCCGTGAACTGGCCGACTGAATTTGTGTGGCCACGGGGTGATGTTTAGTTTTTCTTGCAGTGCTTGAAGTTGTGCTTGGGCTTGATGTGCGTTTAAATGTGTAATGATCAATGCATTAGAGTGCTTAAGTCGGTCGGTGACCTGTGATGAAAAATGGGCTTTAAGGCTTTTTGCCTGTAACAGACTGAGTGTTAATGCATCGCTTGGGCAATCATCAAACTGCAGGTCATTAGGCGATAATCCCAAAGTCTTCACATCATCGCTAGCGTAGCTCATAACAGGCTGCATGAGAGCCAGTATGACGAATAATTTGAAAATATTTTGATAGTTCATAACGCGTTTCATTGGCCAATAGAGTGATAGGATAGCCTGATAGTGAGAATCAGAGCAACTTGAAATGTGGGAGCCCCCAATGCAGTCTGTACACAGTCAATGGATTACACAGCTCAGTACGTGCCCACAGGTTTCTTGGCAATTACTACAAGGTAGTGAACAGCCGTTTACCTGTTATAGCTATTTGAACATTCTAGAGCAAACCCATTGTGTAGGCCAAGGTACGGGGTGGAAACCGATGCACTGGTTGTTATGGCAAGGTTCCCAATTGTTAGCCGCTGTGCCTGGCTATTTAAAGCTGCATTCCTTTGGTGAATATGTATTTGATTGGAACTGGGCAGAAAGTTATCAGCAGATGGGGCTTGATTACTACCCAAAATGGATCAGTGCCATCCCTTTTACGCCTGTGACAGGCGCGCGATTATTGTTGGCCGCTGGGGTTGATGAACAAATTGTCTGGCCCTATTTACAAACGGCTTTAAGTGAACTCGGTGAGCAATTTAAACTCAGTGGCAGTCATTGGTTATTTACCCCCAGCGAGCAACGCACTCCTCAGCCGTGGCTTCGCCGACAGCACTTGCAGTATCATTGGCACAATCGTAATTATATGCAATTTAGTGATTTTTTATCCCAGCTGACTTCTCGTAAGCGAAAGATGATTAACAAAGAGCGCCGAGCCGTTGCCGAGTATGGTATTAGCATCCGCTGTGTGGAAGGGCGCGATTTGACTGAATCAATGTGGCAATGTTTGTTGGCGTGTTATCAGCAAACCTATTTAGAACACAGTGGTCATGAGGGCTACCTTAATGCGCAGTGGTTTACTCAGTTACGCCAGCAGATGAGTAAGTACATCATGGTGTCATTCGCTGAACATCAAGGGCAATTGATTGCCGCCAGTCTATTCTTTGTGGGCAGAGATACCTTATATGGCCGTTATTGGGGCTCTCTGGCCTATGCAAAACTGCTACATTTTGAACTGTGCTATTATCAAGGCATTGACTATTGTATCACCCATCAATTGGCGCATTTCCATGCCGGTGCACAAGGCGAGCATAAGCTGCTACGAGGTTTTGAGCCAACTTATTGTGACTCCTTCCATTATCTTAGTGATCGCCGTTTTGCGGGGGCTCTTGCTTCGTTGCTTGAGCAAGAGCAGCGACAGGTGCATGAGCAATATCAACATGCACTGAGCGTATTACCCTATCATCGCTAACGCAGCGGATTGGCGTTAAATAAGCGCCGTTTGCGGTGAAATAGCTGCATGAGTAGGTTCTTGATCATCATAAGAAATAGTGCACTAATCAAGCCGCACAGTAATGCTGAAGAGCTTAGGGCAATACCGAGTTGAAAATGCTCAGCGGTTGCCCACATCAGTTGTGGTTGAGGATAGCGAATGAGCGCCCAGACTTGCTGATATAAAAAAGGTTGATTGAGGGCACTGACGGTTGCGCGGAGGCTCTCATGAGTCGCTTGAGTGTTGCTGATGAGGGTGGCAGTTTTACGACTGATGCTCTGTTGACTCTGGCGTAATTGAGTTGTTAGTTCAGTTAATGAGCTTAACTTTTCATCGTTAGCCATCTGTTGAAACTGGCCTAGTAACGCTTGATTGGCTTGCAAAAAGCCTTCGACGCGTTGCTGATAAAGGCTGATAAATTGCGGAAGTTGCATCGCAAAGATAAACATAGCAATAAACAATAAACGGTCAACAATTCCGTATAAAAAACGCATAGCAACTCCCTTAAAACGACTATTAGGCTATCCAATAGCGAAAACGACCCATATGGTCATTCTTTTATCATAGAAATGGGGCGTAAAAATAGTATTAAACCGATTACCGCAAAATTTGTCGGGTTTATTTTATGCAGAGGCGGATTACAATAGCTTTATCGTTTGTAATAAGTGGTAGAAATATGCGAAACCCCAAGCCTTTTCGAGTCGCTATTATCGGTGGTGGTGTTGCCGGTAGCATTTGTGCGCTGCGATTAGTGGAAGCTGGTCTTTCTGTGAGTTTATTCGAACAAGGGCCTGAACTGGTTAATGGCCCGCCTATCTGCCATTTACATGCAGGTGGCAGCCTATATCGAGAGCTCAGTGACGCGCAGTGTATCACCCTGTTAGAACAATCCATCACCACTGCCCGAAGTTTTCCTCAAGCACTGCGAGCGCGACCTACTTTAATCGCTGTACCGAAGCGCGATCCCGGTCGGGTGGAGGACATTATTCCACGTTTAGATGGTCTAGTTGCCCATTATCGACACCTCATTGAATGCTGTCCAGCTAACCAAGTATTAGGCAAGCCTGAGCATTATTATCAATTGTTTAGCCGCAGTGAAGCCGAGCAATTGGCCCGTCAGAGCGTGCCGCGTGAAGCGAAACAGGCCCAAGATTGGTTGATCAATGCCGTGCAACGCTTAGATCTTGATAAACTTAAATTTCCCCTTGTGCTAGTGCAAGAATATGGTGTCAGTTTATTTAGAGTAGCGGCGTGTATTGAACAAGCGGTTCGCCAACTGACTCAGTTTGATGTGCATTTGAATAGCGCTATTGAGCAGATCGAACCTACCTCGGCTGGTTTTTGTCTGCATTATCGACAGTTGCAACAACGCCAGCATATGGAAGTGGATTATCTGATTAATGCAGCAGGATATCGCAGTGGTGACATAGATGATCTATTAGGCATACATAAACAGCGCTTAGTGGAATTTAAAGCAGCCTATTTGGCGAGGTGGGCACATTTTAGTGGTCCATGGCCTGAGATTGTCATCCATGGTCAGCGTGGTACTAAAAACGGGATGGCCCAGTTGACTCCCTATGGGCAAGGTGTGTTTCAACTACATGGTATGGCACCTGGTATTACGTTATTTGAACAAGGGGTGGCCCGCAGCAATGCACAAAGTGCCCAGCCGCAGTTGCCTACTAACTTAGCGCCTTTAGCACAAGGCTGCTGGCCTGAGCCATTAGCTGCTGAGCGCACGCAAGCTGCGATTGCTCATCTGGCAGAGTTTTTACCTGAATTTGCCAAGGCTACATGGCTTGCTAAGCCGATGTCTGGAGCTCAGCAAATTCCGGGGGAAGACCTGAATCAGCGGGTAAGTGGAGCTAGTTTTGTTGGTGAACGGTATGCACGCAGTGAAATTGTGAAGTTTTCCTCAGCATTAGCCGCGGCCGACGATATTTTGAGTGCACTAAGTCAGTTTACCAAGTGTTCGATGGCGCACCTTGGTCAACCGTTAACGATACCAGCCAGTTACAGTAGTGAGCAGATCAATCCACTCGCGAGGATAATTGTCTCGAGGCGTCATTATCCAGAGGCTTTGGCGGCGCAGATACTCGCTTAATTGGATGTAACTACTACGCTTTGGCAAACAGCAAGAGCCATTGCGTAGCAATGCCTGGATAGATATTTTACCTGTTCAGGCAAGTGATCCCATTGTTTGGCTTTTTAGCTTGCTCTGGTTATTGCTTTGCATTCCGTCGTAACTTGGGTGCAATGATATTCACCATTACTGCATTACCCTTCTATTTGCAATTGAGCGCTTGTGTGCGCAACATCGTGTTAATTAAATCAAATCATATTTACAGCGTTTATCAGACCTAACTTACAAATAAAAACAAACAGATAACATGTACTAATTATAAATAATTAAGTCTTTTTAAAAAGAATTAATTGATCAGATTTAATACTCATATTAGTATGTTTATCAAAATGATACTTGGTTCGATGCTGCAAGTGCTGTGCAAAGAAGATGACCATATAAAACAAACTAAGACAACGATTTGTTTTTATATGAATTATTTAATATTTTTTTGTCAAAATATTCGAATTTTTTCAGTCGTATTAAGCGGTGATGATGACTTGGTATGTTTGTCTCAGAAGGTTATCAGTAATTTTTAGGGACGAAACAAATATGAGAATTATTCTTATTTCTAGCATCAGGTGAAAACTTATATGGATTTAGACCATCGGCCGTCTGGAACGTTTCAGTTTGACGACCAGCATATGCGGGATTTGTTCGAACAGTGTTTAGCGCCCTCATTTATTTGTGATACAGCTGGAAATATTCTGTGCAGCAATCAAGCGGCAATGCCTTTGTGTGCTGGGCGGCGAACACATCTCAGTGCATTATTTGAGATGACTCAACACGAATGGCAAAGTAGCAGTAAACGGGTTGTTATGGTCAAGCCGCCTTACCAACAATATTATAAGTTTAGAAGCCAGCCACTTGAAAGTAACCCAATTGTTTGGTTAGTTCAGGTTTGCCCACAGATTAACTCCTTTGACAACCTCAACCGAGAGCTGCATCGCACTCTTTATTGCGATTCATTGACTCAATTGCCAAATCATCAAGCATGGTTTGAACGTTCGCGATCCGACAGTTCATCCCCAAGCGCCCTGGTACTTTTGAAACTCAATAATATGCGTACGCTCAATGTACAATTGAGTTTTTCTACTGGCAATGAACTGTTGCAGCGCATCAGTGCCGGTTTAGTCGCTGAGTTGGGAGCAGATATAAAGATTTATCGATTCCCTGGCGCTAAGTTTTTACTGGTGTTAACCAACCCTTGTCTTGATTTATCGATTTGGATGGAACACAAGCTTAGATCATCATTACCTGAAGCAATATCTGTCGCTGACAATGGTATGGTTTATTTGGACTGGAAGTGTGGCGGCACCTATTATTGTCCGTCAACACTTGATCAAGCGCTGTTAGAAGAGTGTGCTATTGCGTTAGGACATTGTTCAGCAGGCTCTATTTTTCAGGTTTATCAACGTCAGTATAGTCGTATCATTGCTCAACGAAACCATCAACAAGAGCGGATTTATGAAGCTCTTGATCAGCACCGTCTCGAGCTATGGTTGCAAGCACAAAGCTCTTATGAGGGAAATGTAGTCGGCTATGAGGGACTGGCCCGTTTAATTGACGCTGATGGTAACGTCATGATGCCCGATGATTTTTTACCTTATATTGATGCCAATAACTGGCATTGTTGGTTATCTCGGCAAGTTTGGCAGCAAGCAACGCAAATGCTTGAGCACTGGCCTGATCAGCATTCCATCGTACCTTTATCGATTAACTTGGCAGGCCCTGAGTTACTCGATGATACTTTTTTCAGCCTGATGCTGCATGCTTATCAACAATCTCCCCGATTGCGTAAACGTTTATCGATAGAATTGACTGAAACATCTAAGGTGGGGCAACTGAGTAAAACCAAACAGCGTTTGACGATATTGACTGAGCTTGGGGTAACCGTATTTATCGATGACTTTGGTACCGGACATGCCTCGCTTGCTCAGTTGGTGGATGTGTCAATATCAGCATTAAAAATTGACCGTTTGTTTGTTTCACAAGTGATCCACTCACCTAAACACGCGTGTATTATTAAAGCATCCGTCCAACTCGCCCAAAACCTAGGACTTAAAGTGATCGCCGAAGGCGTGGAAAACCAGCAACAGTTAGAGGCTCTTTCATCTCTTGGATGTGTTATTTTTCAAGGCTTTCTATTTAGTCGTCCGCAGCCTTACCATAAACTCTGTGCTAATCTGTATTAATAGTAAGCATTTTTTATTCATGTGATTGGACGTTGAATGTTTCTCACGGATAATCGTTATGTTTTACTTTCATAGCTTGTTGTAACATGCGCTTTAATCAGTCTTGTCCCTAAGGTCAAATCAATCCATGGCATCTCATTTTCCTCATGCTGTTCAGCAACTTTATTTGCAACGACTCAGTATGAGTACTAGGCCCTATCTGGCTCGAGGACATCAGATTGTCCGTTGTCCAGATTGCCGTTTAGCGGTTCAGTTTTGTCAATGTCATCTGCGCCAACTCGTGCCCTCAGATTGTGCATTTTGTTTGGTGATGTATGATGCTGAAGTGCTAAAACCCAGCAATAGTGGTCGGCTGATCGCCGATTTAATTGAGGACACGCATGCTTTCACCTGGTCCCGAACACAGCCGCCGTCAGCATTGCTTGCGCTATTGCAATCACCACAGTATCAACCCATTGTTATTTTTCCTAAAGCCAATGCTCTTGAAGCGCAACCCATGGTTGAGCCACAACATCTTAAGTACTGTTCAGGGAAAAAACCGCTATTTATACTGCTTGATGGTACTTGGCGTGAGGCGCACAAAATTTATCGTAAAAGTCTTTGGTTACACCATTTGCCACTCATGTCGTTTGATCTGAAAAGTGCTCCCACAGAGTATAGTTTGCGACGGGGACGCCGTGACTTTCAATTGGCAACGGCTGAAGTTGCCGCTTTGGCTCTCGCGCAAGCCGGTGAACAGCACAATGCTGAGGCTTTACTGCACTGGTTTGAGGTTTTTTGTGAAGCCAGCTTGCTGGCGACGACCAAGATCCCTTTGATCACGCGCCAACCTTTAGCACTATTGCAGCAAAATTATCAACATGCTGTCGCCTTAGCCCAGCAAGGTAGGTAACTGCGCGAGTAAGCGTTGGGTATAGCGTACTCCAAAACCGGTGGCGCCGGGGCCTTGTTGAGCCAACCCATTTTTAACATGAAAACTTGATAGGTCGATATGGATCCAGCGATCATCCACCCCAATGAATCGCAGCAAAAATCGAGCCGCATGGATATGATCAGGTCCAGGGCCCGCGGCGCATTGAGCGATGTCGGCAATATCACTTTTGAAATCATCATCATAATCAGCATCGATAGGTTGTGGCCAAATGCGTTCACCGCATCGCTCACCGATTTCAAGTAATGGCATGAGCCAATTGTGTTGATTGCTCCAGAGCCCACTGCGGTTATGACCTAATGCACGTTTGCAAGCGCCTGTTAAGGTGGCGTAATCAATCATTAAATCAGGTTTCTCGCGGCTGGCTAAGGTCAGGGTGTCAGCAAGTACCATCCGCCCTTCTGCGTCAGTATCAATGATTTCAATCGTTGTGCCATTGAGAGCGGTTACCACCTCGGCCGTTTTATAAGCATTCGGGCCAATGTGGTTCTCCGCGATGGCAAGGTAACAGTCGATTTGATAGGGCAGGTTTTGCTCGGTTGCCGCCAACAAACTGCCAAGAGCGACCGCCGAACCTCCCATATCCATTTGCATCCCTTGCATATCTTTTTTCAGGTTATAGCCACCTGTATCAAAACAGATCCCTTTGCCGACCAACGCAACCTTATGCGTTGGCTGGGTAGGGCGATAACGTAATCGAACAATGGCCGACTGATGCGCATCACCGCGGCAAACTGCTAAAAAGGCTCCTGCGCCCATTAATGTGAGAGTATCGCGATCGTACACGGTGATATCCCAACCATATGTTGTGGCCAGCGACTGAGCGATCTTTTGGTAGCTTTGAGGCGTAAGTTCTCCGGCGGGCAGCCATGCCAAATAGCGGGCGAGAGCATTTCCTTTAGCTTCGGCGCAAAGTGCGTAGATCTGTGCTTCATTGAGCTTGGGTGTGTGCAAATACAAATATCGGCGTTGCAATTTAGGGCGGGTTCCCGGTTTTTTATAGGTGGGCAATTGATAGGCTTGGGCAAGCCAAGCACTGACGAACGCTTCTTGAACTTGTTTACTACCACCGACCAGCTCGAGTGATTCAGCAGTCAGCGCATCATTTTGCAACCATTGGCGAGCCTGCGTGAGATACGCAAAACTGCAAGTTAGTACGGTTGTGGGGTTTTTAAGTAGCACCGCCGGATAAGGGTTCGTCAGTTGCCATGCGGAGTTTTGAGGAAAATGCGTCTGCAGTGCCGCAAAATCGGTTTGAAGCGCAGGGCTTGCATATTGAGCAAGCGTCTCTTCAAAATAGACGTGAGTGACCGATGATGGCTCATCAGCCGACTGGCAAATAATGTGTAATTCAGGGTAATTAAATGTATTCATCAAAGGATCACCTTATAAATAAAGTGAGAGATTAACATGCTTTTGGATACGGCTGAATCAGCAGCTAGGGCAAAGAGTTATCTTAATATGACCAGAAGGATCTCAATCGCTCATCCATCGTTATCTAAGATTAGTCGTGAATCCTGTAACTGGGCCAATCCCCCGAGTATGGACGGGGGGATTGTGGAGCACTGTTTTGCTGGGGAAGAGGCTTATGGTTAGTTCAGAACATCCATATAGAGTTGATTATATTGCTCGGCTGCATCTTGCCAACTAAATTGACGGTGCATACCTCGCTGTCGCATCGCCATCACCTGTTCCGGCTCTTCTAAATAGAGCAGTAACGCACGGCGTAAGGTATTGAGTAATTCACTGGAATCGGGTTGATAGAAAATCAAGCCATCTGCATCATCACTTTGTTGGTCATAGTCAATGACCGTGTCCTGCAAGCCTCCAACGCCGCGCACAATCGGTAAGGAGCCGTAGGCGAGACTATACATCTGGTTGAGGCCGCAAGGCTCGAATAATGATGGCATTAAAAAGAAGTCACTACCCGCTTCAATCAGGTGTGCCAGTGTGTTGCTGTAGGTATTGATAAAACGGAATTTGTCACCGAAACGCTGCTGTAGTTGATTCAACTGCTGAACAATTTGGCTGTCCCCCGTACCAACAATAACCACTTGGATGCGATGACGCAAAAATTTTTCCAGCGCGGGGAGTAGCAAATAAAATCCCTTTTGCTCGGTCAATCGACAGACCATACCAAAGATTGGAATTGAGGTTGATTGACGCAGCTCTAATTGCTGTTGCAAAGCTAATTTACACTGCCATTTACCCTCTAGGTTTGTTTGGTCAAAATGGGCCGGAAGCAGTGGGTCAGTTGCAGGATTCCAATCACTATAATCACAGCCATTGAGAATGCCATGCAGATCACTATGGCGCTGCTGGAAAAATTCATGCAAGCCATGGGCTCCCAAACGAGTTAACAACTCTTTGGCATAATTCGGACTGACGGTGCTGAGTTTGTCGCTAAAGCGAATTCCTACTTTGAGCATATTGATACACTGATAGCCATCGACCAGATAGTCAACTAACGGCGTCATCAGATCGCCGAACATGGCAAACTGTCCCCGCTCAAACTGTCCTTGGAATAAGGCGTTATGGATAGTGAGGACCGTTTTCACCTGCGCTAATGATGGATGATTCGCATAGTGGGTTTTAAGTAAATAGGGAATAAGGGCCGTATGCCAGTCATTACAATGAATAATATCGATATTTAGCTGCAGGTATGCGGCAATCTCAAGAGCTGCAATATTAAAAAAAGCAAATCGCTCACCATTATCAGGATAGCCGTATTCACCTTCGCTATAGGGTTGGGCTCGGTCATAATACTCAGCTTGTTCAACGCAATAAACGGGGATCCCATCTAGCATTAATTGCCACACTCCAATAGTTTTGCTAAAACTTTGGCCAATATTGATCTGAATATTGTCAATAAATGTGGCTTCGTCGCGTCTAGCCATCGTGCGATAAAAGGGCATGATAAGACAGAGATGATGCCCTTGGGATTTTAGGGCAATAGGTAGGTATTTAGCCACATCGGCTAGCCCACCTGTTTTTAATAAACCTTCTATTTCCGAGGCCACAAATAAAATAGTTGATGATTTTGTGCTCACCCATGACTCCTTTTGACTATCGATACTGCGTTCGATTGTCGAGTGTTGTTAATCCATCTTGCCTGAGCTTAGCAAAACGCCGATGTGTTAGCAGTGCTTACTAACGACGAAAAGCCCGATTAGCGCATATTTAAGCGGTTAACTCAACTATTATCGGCTAAGGTGTACAGATGTTGAGTGATCACTATAATTTGGCTAATTAGGGCGATTTTTTGACCGAACGATGTCGTTACGATGACTGCTCGGCAGCTATGAGATGCGGATCATCTACTAGGATCATTTTATTAATTAATTGCTCTAATTCTATGAGTTGTTGGCCTATCTGTCGACTGAGCCAAATATAGCCATAAATCGATGAAATTGCATCAGAATGGTAATTTTGGGTTTCAGGCGTGAACTTATTTAACTCATCTTTCAGTTCACTCATCAGGGTAATATTATGCTCATCAGCTCGACTACTGCCTTCGAGCAGTAAGATCGAAAGATGTTCTAGATTCGCTTGGATCATTTTGCGGGTTTTACGCAAAACTTGCGCATTTAGCATCCAAAAATGGCCATCACGCGAGCCCCAGTAGCTTTCAATCAAGAGTTTAAGTGTGCCAATTAAATCGCGGCAGACTGTATGCAGCTCATCAAAATACGCATTACTGATATGGGTTTCACGACTGGCTGCATTGATAAATGTGCGCATTGTGATGATACGACTGAGTTCTTGATGAAGTTGTTTAGATAGATTTGGCCGTTCAATTAAGTTAATCGATGTGTAGGCGCCATACATTTTCGCCAGCGAACCCAGTGCATCGCTCATCTGTAAACGCCAATGGATAAAGGCTCTCTGTGGATAAATGCTGGTCAGTAGCAATGCCATGATGGAGCCTAAAATGACATCGGCTGCACGCCACAGAGCTGTATGCATATCGCCGGGTGCAGCGCTGCCAACAACCGCTAAAGTAATGCCAATTAGCAGCGCCATATAAGGACGTTTACCCAGTGCCATGTAGCCGGCAAAAAACATGACTAGCGCGCACCAAGCGAGCATGGCTGGTAGTGAGTAAATTTCTATATATAGGGCAAGTAAACCTGATGCAGAGCCGACCACTGTGCCTAAGATCCGATGCAATGAACGTTGTTTGACATTTCCCCAAAACGACATTGGACCCAGTAATACAACCAACGTGATTAATGGCCAGCTACCTTCGGGGATATGGCTAAAACGGATTGCCAAAAAGGTGATAACAAAAGACAAGGCAATGCGAATACCATGCGCGACGCGATAATGGCGGTAAATGACGTTTTCAATCGATCCAATTTTATGGCTTAAAGACACGACACGTTGATTCCGTATTAATAAGGAAGTTAGACGATGCAATAACAAGGTGGGAAGTGTAACCAACTCATCTGTAACATAACAGACTTTATATCAATGAATTTGTAGATTTCATCGCGTGACAGACAGATAAGTGAGATACGCTTATCTGTCTGAAATGCGTTACGCTTTAGCGCTACCTTGTTTGGCAACCGCTGCCATTTTTTGTTCAAGCTCAGATTGGTCGCCAAGGTAATAATGGCGTAATGGTTTGAGGTGTTCATCAAACTCATAAACCAAAGGGACGCCTGTTGGAATGTTCAGACCAACAATATCTTCTTCAGAGATCCCATCTAAGTATTTCACTAATGCTCGCAAACTATTCCCATGTGCGGCAACCAATACTTTTTTACCGGCTCTAAGATCTGGGGCAATGACCTCTTCCCAGTAAGGTAGGACCCGTTCAATGGTGGTTTTTAAGCTCTCAGCTTTGGGCCATTGTGATGGGTCAAGATCCTGATAACGAGGATCATTGCCAGGATAGTAATCACTACTTTCATCTAAAAGAGGGGGTAATGTGTCGAAACTGCGCCGCCAAATCAGCACTTGTTCATCACCATATTTTTTGGCTGTTTCAGCTTTATTTAGTCCTTGCAGTGCGCCGTAATGACGTTCATTCAAACGCCAACTTCGATGGACCGGGATCCACATCAGATCCAATTCTTCAAGGGCTAACCAAAGCGTTTTAATCGCACGTTTTAATCGTGAGGTATAAGCCACATCAAAACTAAACCCAGCCTCTTTAAGTAACTGTCCACCTGTTTTAGCTTCTTCAATACCCTTGGCCGACAAAGGTACATCTGCCCAGCCTGTAAAGCGGTTTTCTTGATTCCATTGGCTTTCGCCATGACGAACCAATACTAATTTTATCGGGGCCATTATTCCTCCTCATGAGGGGTTAAAATGTGTATACGCTTGTTCCTGATCATCCTTGATAATTTTGAGTGCGGTGCACTGCCGCAAATGTTATTTGTGAGGTTATCATCGTTGGCTAAAGAGCATCCGTCAAGTTCTGCGGTGTTTGAGGACTGATTGACAAGAAGCATCTACCAGCATGAAAGCGATTAATGATCGTTAATCCGATGCATGGCGTGTGGTGTCCGTTTAGGCTGGAGTACTTAGCTTGGATATTTGTGTACCTTAGCTTAGACGAAATTGGGGCGGCTCAGATCAAGATCTTAACAGGACTTTTACGTTAAACTATCTGCCATTAAAAAAGGAATATTCATTGAGGTCAAATTGTCCTTTTATCAACAAGTCATGATGTTGGTCGGCGTTTTTGAGCGTGCTGCTCTAATTTTAATGGTGCTTTTTTTACTCACCCGAACCAATCATTTTCAAAGCCTTTTCCGTAAGCAAAATCATCACCCTAAAGAGTCCGTAAGCATAGCTTTGTTATTCACTCTGTTTGCGGTGCTGAGCACTTATACGGGGATCCACGTGGATGGTTCGCTGGTGAACGTGCGTATTATTGCGATTATGTCAGGCGGGATTTTATTTGGCCCTGTGGTTGGGATCCCTGCGGGAATAATTGCTGGGTTGCATCGCTATTTAATTGATATTCATGGGCCAACGTCGCTGCCGTGTCTAATTACCAGTATTTTAGCTGGGGGATTATCTGCGCTCATTCATATTCGCTGTCGTAAAGCAAACTACTGGATTTGGGGGATCGCAGCGGGCATTTTGTGCGAAATACTGACGATGCTGCTGATTTTGTTCTTTGTGAAAAACAGCCATCAAGGTCTATTAATTGTCAAAACGATTGCACTGCCGATGATTATCGGTGAAGTGTCGATTGGGTTGATGATCCAACTAGTGCAAAGTTTAGATAATGAAAATGATCGCGTTGCGGCCACACAAGCCAAACTTGCCCTTGATATTGCCAACAAAACCTTGCCGTTTTTTCGGGAAAGTAGCCGTGATTCAATGCGGCAAGTGTGCGCGATTATCCGCCGTGATATTGATGCCGATGCGGTGGCTATCACCGATCGCCAAGATGTCCTCGCGTTTGTTGGAGAGCATGAGCAAGCATACTGGCAAAACTATAATGGGATGAGCCATTATACACGCCAAGCGCTACTTAAAGATGATATTCTAATTCATAACGAAGCTGATTTTGATGGGTTTCATTCGTTGCTTATTATTCCTTTGCATGAGTCTGGGCACAGCACGGGTGCACTCAAAATCTACTATAAGCGGCGTTATCGAATTACCAATGCGCTACGGGAAATGGCGGTGGGGTTGTCGCATGTGATCTCTACCCAGATGGAAGTGGCGAAAGTTGAAAAACTCAAGCAAGCGGCAACCAAAGCTGAATTTTCAGCACTGCAAAATAAAATCAATCCGCATTTTTTATTCAATACGCTCAATGCTATCTCATCGTTAATTCGCATGCGCCCCGATGAAGCGCGCGAGCTGATTGGCCGATTGGCCGATTTTTTACGCTATAACTTAACGCACAACGAGTCTCTGATCCCTATTGAAGAAGAGCTTGCGCAGGTTCGAGATTATATTGCTATTGAACAGGTACGTTTTGGCCGTAAGTTAGCGGTGCGCTTTGAAGTCGAACCACTTGCGATTAAGATCCCCAGTTTGATGATTCAGCCTTTGGCTGAAAATGCCATTGGCCATGGCATTCAACCTAAAAAGGGGCCGGGGGAGCTATTAATTCGAGTACGTCGCATAGAATCACCTGCGCGAGCTGAAATCACCGTTCAAGACACTGGGGTCGGAATTAAGCCTGAGGTCATCGAGCAACTGCGTGATGGTACTATCGGGAGTAAGCATATTGGCTTGAGTAATGTTGATCAGCGGGTACGTATGCTTTACGGCCAGCCGCTACAAGTCACGCGCTTAGAGCAGGGAACTGAAGTGAAATTTTTTGTACCATTAAATGGGTAATCAAGAACATGATGCGCGCAATTATTGTTGAAGATGAACCGTTAGCGCAGCAAGAGCTGACATTTTTAATTGAAAAATATAGCCAAATTTCGATGGTTGGTTGTTTTGAAGATGGGCTGGAAGCATTTAAATTTTTACAGTCTAACGAAGTGGATGTTGCCTTTTTAGATATCAATGTGCCCTCTATTGATGGGATGCTGCTAGCCAAAAATATTCATCAGTTTGCCCGTCGCCCCCACATTGTGTTTACCACGGCTTATAAAGAGTATGCAGTCGATGCATTTGAACTAGAGGCTTTTGATTATCTACTTAAGCCGATTAGTGAGAGTCGAATTAAGGGGCTTCTCAAAAAGCTCGAACAGAGTCAAAATCAATCATCGCCAGTTGAATTGATGACTGACAATACCGAGCATCATGAAGCAAGCTTAAGCCCGTCTGCGACGTTAACCGTCTCGGCGCAAGAACGTATTCACGTGGTGAAAGTGGCGGATGTTTGCTATCTAGAAGCACGTGAAAAGGTGACTGAAGTTGTGACTCAACGCGGTCGTTATGTTCTCAACCAAATGCTCAGCGATGCACTGCGCCGTTTACCTGAACAAAACTTCTTCCGTTGCCACCGCTCGTATGCGGTTAATTTAGAGCAGATAGCTGAAATTATCCCGGGGTTCAATTACACCTATCAATTGCGTTTGCAGCACTGTGAATCATTGATTCCCGTGAGCCGTTCTAACTTAAAACAGTTCCGTGAGCGGATGCAGATCACTCGGTAGTGGGCTAATTGTAAACCTGACAAGCAGGTTTGTGAGAGTGCTTTAATCATGTAAAACCGCTGTCATAAGGCAACGGTTTTTATACTTCGATTACTTGATGTGATTTACTGCGCGTGTTGCAGCGTCTGGTCATGGTAGCTGAACGACTCAACAGCTGACGGTTTATGCACTAACAGTGACAATACCAGTGAGAGGACTAACAGCGATAGAATTAAATAAAAAGTTGGAATAAATCCACCTAATAAGCTTGATACCATCGATGCGCCAAGACTGCCTAGCCCAAAGCCCAGATAAATTGCCCCATAGTTTTTTGTTAAGTTATTCATCCCGAACAGATCGCTCACCAGTGATGGGAATACGGTAATCGTGCCGCCAAAACTAAAGGCAATACAGCCAATCGCAATGTAGAAACTTACATCGCTAGTCGCGCCAAAGAGCAGCAGGGAAATACCGATTAAACTTAATACTAATGCGATAGAAACAACCCGAATCCGCGCCATTTTATCGGATAAAACCCCAAGGATTAAGCGACCTAGTAAGTTCGCTAAGGCGATTACTGCAACAGATTGTGTCGCCGTTGCTAAAGACAGATGGATTAAATTAGTGCCAATATCTTTCGCAACCCCAATGACGTACAAGCCGCTCATACAGACGGTTAAAAAGATGACTGCCAACATCCAAAACTGCGGGCGAGCCATTGACTGCGCCAAGGTGAAATTATCTGAGCTGGTTGCGGTAGTATTATTGTTAGCTGAAGCCTGTTCACTAGTCGGGGCATCAACCATCATCAAACCACCCACTAAGATAATCAGTAGGCAGATAACGCCCCAAATTTGAAAGGTCTGTGCCAGAGGGAAGTGGTTAAGCAGGTACATATTAATAAACTTAAAGCCCAAACTCCCCAAACCATAAGCGCCAATAGATAGTGCTGAGATGAGCCCTTTACACTCAGGGAACCATTTCACACAGTTAGAGAGCGTCATTAAATAGCCTGTCCCATCAGCAAAGCCAAGGATAATCCCCGCGCATAGATACAGTGACCAAAGATTAGAGCTCATCGAGGTTAGCATTAATCCTGCGCCCATCAGCAATGCTGCGGCAATTGTCACGTTACGTACGCCAAAGCGCTCTTGTAGTTTGCCTGAGATGGATGAAGCAACGGCTAACGCTAAACTGAGTAAGCCAAACGCAAAGGCGACTTGGTTAACGGGTTCATGTAATTTTTCGGCTAAGCCTGAATTAAATAAACTCCATGTGTACACAGAGCCTAAAGCGAATTGCGCCATGATTGTGCCAATAAGCGTCATGACCCGCTGATTTTGTCTGATATGAGCCATCATTGTCTCCTTGAGATACCATTTCAAATTCGTTGTCTGAGGTTAATAAAGCGCGAATTGAAGATGGCTTCAATAGCTGGCGGCAAAGATAAAATGAGTGGTCTGGTGGCTGGAATGAATGGCAGTTATAAGGAATGAATGACAAGTCATTTTTAATGATAAAATTTAGTAAAATCAATTATTTGATATAGATCAATTTTCATCTTCTCAACCATCCCACCCGATCCATCCTAAGCTGCAGTGGGCGTACCCTTGTGTTCGGGCGCTGAGTCATTTGCTTCATCGAAGCAAGTCATGCCTGTCGTCCCGTGCTTGCGGGGCTTATTTAGCCGCTGCTAATGATGGTTTAGATATTAATGTTATTAAATTAATCAGCAAGACTGAAATGTTCATCTATTATTTTTTTAAGGAACAAATATAAATATATAGATGAGGTCATCGATGAGCTTTAAGCGTCAGATGCTACTGCTACTTGCAAGCGTGGGTTTAATTCCCATGTTGGTTGTGGCCGGATGTATGATTTGGGTGGCAACAACAGAGATGCAGTCCCAATCGTTTGCTAAATTAGGTGCTGTGCGCGAGATTAAATCCGCCGCGCTGACCGGTTATCTAGATCGTCTTACCAACGAAGTTGAGCTCTTATCTGTTGACCCTGAACTGCGCCGCACATTGAAAGGGTTTGATCATGCCTATCAAACGGCATCCCCATCCCAAGCGACTATTGAACAAGACAAATTGCTGCTGCTCGATTTTTATCAAAAAGAGTTTATTCCTCGTTTAAAAATCAATCGGCCTGATATAAATAGTAACTATGCCCGCGAATTAATTAGCCAGCTAAACAATAAAGATATTTGGTTCCAATATCGTTATTTAGTGGCAAATCCACATCCTGTGGGACAAAAAGATAAGCTGCAATTCTCGGGAGTAAATGATGAATATGATCAGTATCACCAGCAGGTTCAAAACTATTTACAGGCGATTCAAGCTAAATATGGTTTCTATGATGTATTTTTGATTAACTCACAGGGTGAAGTCCTCTATAGCGTGTTTAAAGAGATTGATTATGCTACCTCACTGACGAATGGGCCGTTTAAACAGTCGGGGTTAGCTGATGCGTTTCGCGCTGCGAATCAACTCAGTACCAAAAATGTGATTATGGTCGACCTCAAAAACTATATCCCTTCGTATGATGTGCCGGCGGGCTTTATCGCCGCCCCCATTTTTGATGATCAGGGCCTGCGCGTTGGCGTGATTGCTGCGCAATTTCCCATCGCGTCACTCAATAACTTGATCAACCAACGTAAAGGGATGGGCCAGACAGGGGAAACCTTGCTCGTGGGGCCCGATCGGTTAGTTCGTAATGACTCGTATTTGCATCCTGAGCGTTACTCTGTGCAGCTATCTTTCTTGCATCCTGAAAAATCAATGCTCAAAACAGCGTCAATTGACCGTGCATTGGCAGGAGAAACCGGGGAAGCCATTTTACCTGATTATACTGGGCATGATGTATTAGCGGCTTATGCGCCGTATAAATATAAAGGGCTAAATTGGGCGTTGTTGGTAAAAATGAACAAAAAAGAAGCTTTGGCCGCTTCTTATCATTTATGGTATATCGGGGCTGTTATTATTGTGATCAGTATGATCGTGGTAATTATTTGTGCCGTTGTCTTTACTCACCGAATTCTTAAACCGCTGGGGGCAGAACCTGCTCTGATGCAGCGTATTGCGCAAGCAGTTGCCGACGGGGACTTAACCATTGCCGTTCCTGACGCTAATGCGCAAAGTGTGATGGGCACACTTTCAATGATGAAAACAAGTTTGCGCGATATGGTCGCGGAGATCACCCAGCAAACCCATCAACAGCATCTGATTGCCCAAGAGCTTGCCAGTGCCAGTGAGCAAACCAATCAAGCGTTGCATGATCAAGCGTCCCATACCTCGATGGTTGCTACATCAGTGGTTCAGATGACCGAGAGTTTTCGCGAGGTAAGCGAAAACATTCAACATGCAGCGGCTGCCTCAAATCAATCCAAAGAGCAGATCGAAGAAAGTACAGCAGAGGTTGTTGAAGCTTCGAACTCGCTGCATGACGTTGCTGATGACTTTAAAAATAGTGCGAAAACCGTCGATGAACTAACCAATCACGTGGCAAAAATTGCTTCAGTGCTAGAAAGCATTCAGTCCATCGCGGATCAAACCAATTTACTTGCCTTGAATGCGGCCATTGAGGCTGCACGTGCTGGCGAAAATGGCCGAGGGTTCGCCGTCGTCGCGGATGAAGTGCGCTCGCTGGCCCTAAATACCCAGCGTGAGACAGAACAAATCTCAGAGATTATTCAATCGTTAAAAAATAGTTCATCGAGCACACAACAACAGATGCATGTCTGTGTTGAGCAAGCGGAAAAAGTGTGTGAAGAATCGAACCTAACAGCAAAAAAACTGCGTGCAGCGGCCACTTCACTCGAAGAAGTGGCGCAGATGAACGAGACTATTGCCAGTGCTTCAGAGGAACAATCTCATGTCGTCACTGATATTAGCGCCAGTGTTGAGTCATTGAGCAGTTCTATTACGCAAAGCGAACAAGCGATGAATGAAATAGCTCGCTCGAGTAGTCTAATTGCCAGTAGCTCTAATGAGCTACAAAACTTGATTAAAAACTTTAGGGTGTAATCAAGCATTCAACCACCGCTGCATAATTTAACCTGTGCAGTCCATGTGGTTGAGCTCATTAAAGTGATACTCGTTGGATTTTATTGCGCTTAAAGTCCGCTCATGATGTGAGTATCGTCTTGATTATAGTGGTGCTGTGCACTTAGCTTAACTAGAGAGCAATGTCATTGCAGTCTTATGAGCTGAGCGTTTTTTGCTGCAATGATTATCGTTGCAAAAATAAATTATGGGAGAAGCGCAACGCGCATGGCAACAAGTAGCAGGCTTAATAAGATGAATGGCATGGTGAATGGAACAATCGTTTTTAATGGTTGAAAAATAATAGTAAGCATGAATTCCTTAAATCAATGATACACATGGATAAACGCTTATTGGTGCAATTATCCCCTTGGTTCGTTCAGCGATGAATACGAGGGAAATATCTATCCCTTAAAACATGTGATGAGGGCAATTAATTGAGCAATACTAACGCGGCTCAATCAGCCTATCTGCCAAACTGGTTAGCTATTGTACCACAAAAAACGCCTCAAATGGAGTTGGATATTGATTCTTTACGCTATAATCGCGCTGAGTGATGTGTTAATGAGATAGCGAAAGTGTGAGTCAGCCGTTGAGAGTGATAGCTAGATGTAAACGTTGCTAGCTAGGAGAGATTGAGTCAATCAGCAACGCAAAAAGCCGACCTAAGGTCGGCTTTTCTAAATTTGGTACCAGTGGGCGGACTTGAACCGCCACGCCCGCAAAGGCAACGGATTTTGAATCCGTCGTGTCTACCAATTTCACCACACTGGCATTACTGTTAGCTGATTTGTCTGACTCAGCGAGACGCAATTATAAGGACGAATGACTGATTAGCAAGTTAAAAATAACAATTTGTGACAAAATTAAGTGTGTTTGCCTAATTACTACACAGCTACATTACCATTGTGGCAGATTTGTGCTGCGGCGAGTGAATGAGCCTCCTTATTTTGTCGAATGAAAAGAGGCTCCTTGTTTAGTTGCTGCGCCGGTTGATCATATACAGCGCTAAAACTAAGAACATTAAACTTGGAACGACAGCGCCTATTATTGGCGGCATTTTGTAAACTAAGCTCAAAGAGGCCAGCACCTGATTTAATACATAGAAACTAAATCCGGAGATGATCCCCAAAATTAAACGAGCGCCCATACTCACACTTCGTAGTGGACCGAACACGTAAGACAGTGCCAGTAACATCATAATAATTACGGTTAATGGCATCATGAGCTGTCGCCACATTGCCAACTCGTAAGGTGCGGCGTCCTGATTATTCTGCTTCAGATAGTGAATATAGGAGTAGAGCCCCGAAATGGGTAAGTTCAGCGGTTGGATCACCACGACACTCAGTTTTTGTGGCGTCAGTGACGAGTACCAACGATAGTCCCCGAGCTGTTTACGCTGAATTTGGTTATCGCTAAATAATGTCATGGACGCGTCGCGCATCAACCAACTGTCTTGTTGATACGATGCTTCCGGTGCCTTCAACACCTGGTAGAGGCTTTGGTTTTGATCAAAGTAGTAGACGATGACTTGGCGTAGTTCTTTACCGTTACGCACCTGACCGATATTCACAAAGCTGTTTTTGTCTTTCGCCCAAACGCTATTTTGTACGGCAATCAAGGCACTGCCCGACTTTTTGGCTGAGCGCATGGTTTTAGCCATCAATTCAGCTTTTGGGGCGACAAATTCACCGAGTAACATCATGATAATCATCATGGGTATGGCGGTTTTCATCACAGCACTGGCAATGTTGCTTTTTGATAGACCAATTGATTGCATGATCACCAACTCGCTGCTTGTTGCCAAATTACCTAACCCAATTAATGCGCCAAGCAGTGCTGCCATTGGAAAGAAGAGCTCGAGTTCTTTGGGAATCGATAAAATGACATACCAAAGTGCATCTAGCATGTCGTAATTCCCTTTACCAACATCACCAAGTTGGTCAACAAATTTGATAATAGCGCTTAGGCCTTGCAATGTGACTAACACAAGGGTCGTTGTTTTTAAAATGGTTCGGCCGATATAGAGATCAATAATCCGAAACACGACGGTCCCCTTTTAATCTTGCTTTCACAGTTAAAAACTTCTCGCTTTGCAAAAATAAAAATATGCTGGCGATGACCAACATGAGAATGTGTACAACCCAAATGCCGATATACCAAGGTAAATGACCATCTTCAATCGAAGATCGTGCAGCACTCATGAGTAGGTAGTACCCCAAATAAAGCATAATCGCCGGGAACAGTTTGGCATAGCGGCCTTGTCGAGGGTTAATGGTCCCTAATGGCACAACGAGTAAGACCAATATAATGACCGATATTGGCATGGCAATACGCCATTGTAGTTCAGCTATTTTAGCCAAGTTATCGCTACCGAAGAGCTTGGCTGTTGGCATTGAACGTATTTTTTCTCGCTCTTGATAGTCATTGCGATCTTTGAGTTGTACATTGTAATGGCCAAAGCGCATAACGCGAAAATCCAAATTGTTTAAGCTGCCTTCATAGCGGGTGCCTTTATCAAGCTCTAACCACTGTGAACCATTCGCTTTGTCTTCTAAATTACCTTGCGTGGCCATCACAACCGATGGCCGCCCTTTATTCGGTGGGGGGTTATGGGCAACAAATACCTTTTCTAAATGTTTACCATCTTGAGTGATATTTTCCACAAATGCCACCGCTTGGTTACTCAGCTCAACAAAACGTCCGGGAGTGATACTTGAAAGACCGCTATCGGCCTTAATGTTGGCCATAACTTGCTGTTCAATGCTGTTAACATAGGGCGTTAGAAACAGGGAGTTACCTGCTGACAATAACAAGGTGATTCCCCCCACAGCAGCCGTGATTCCTAAGACCTTATTGGGGCTGTAGCCACACGCAAATAGAACGCTCATCTCACTGTCGGCGTAGAGTCTACCATGGGCAAATAAAACCCCGATAAAAAAGCTAATAGGTAGAATCAAAATAGCCAAATCAGGAAGATTGAGCGTTAAGATTTTGGCGACAAATGCGCCAGGAATATGGCCATCGGCTGCATCACTCAGAATACGCACGAACTTTTGGCTGATAAAAATCAGCATCAACACCATCATGACCGCAAACTGGGTTTTGATGGTCTGTTTGAACAAATAGCGAAAAATTAACACCGGCGACCCACTTTAATCGTTGTTTTTTACTGGAAACGCGTAACAATTGCGATAAACTTTTTGTTTTGCGAACTTTACTTGTATTTGCTGGTAGGTAAGTGTACATCTACCGATAAAAGAATATTCTAACAAGTTCACTATATTAACGCAGTTTATCTGATAGTAGGAGTCTTCATGGAGTTCAGTGTAAAAAGCGGTAGCCCAGAGAAACAGCGCAGCGCTTGTATCGTTGCCGGAGTTTACGAACCTCGACGTCTGTCACCGGTTGCCGAACAGCTTGATAAAATTAGCGATGGATATATCAGTGCACTGTTGCGCCGAGGTGATCTTGAAGGCAAAGCCGGTCAGGTTCTGTTATTGCATCATGTTCCTAATGTATTGAGTGAACGCGTCCTATTAGTCGGCTGTGGCAAAGAGCGCGATCTTGACGAACGTCAGTATCGCCAAATTATTGAAAAAACTATCGCAACTCTCAATGATACCGGTTCAATGGAAGCGGTTTGTTTTCTACCTGAGTTGCATGTGAAAGCACGTAGCACCTACTGGAAAGTTCGCCAAGCGGTAGAAACAACACTCAACTCACTGTACACCTTTGACCAGCTTAAAAGTAAGCCTAATGAAGTGCGTCGTCCGCTGAGACGATTAGTGTTTAATGTTTCAACGCGTCGAGAATTAGCCGTTGGTGAAAAAGCCATTTCTCATGGGATGGCGATCTCAAAAGGTGTCAGTCATGCTAAAAATGTGGCTAATATGCCACCTAATATTTGTAACCCTGCGTATTTAGCGCAGCAAGCAGAGCAGTTGGCGGCACATTCTGAGATCACCTTTACTAAAGTCGATGAAGCCAAGATGGCTGAACTGGGGATGAATTCCTATCTAGCCGTTGGTCGAGGTAGCGCCAATGAATCGATTATGAGTATTGTCGACTATTGTCCAAAAGGCCAAGAAAAGAGTAAACCCATTGTTTTGGTGGGTAAAGGTTTGACGTTTGACTCCGGTGGGATCTCACTTAAACCTGGCGCAGGTATGGATGAAATGAAGTATGACATGGGCGGGGCCGCTAGTGTCTATGGGACCATGCAAGCGCTGGTTGAGTTGCAATTGCCTATCCGCGTGATTGGCGTGTTGGCTGGGTGTGAAAATATGCCATCGAGCAAAGCATACCGACCAGGTGATATTTTAACGACTATGTCAGGGCAGACCGTTGAAGTGCTTAATACCGATGCCGAAGGGCGATTGGTCCTATGTGATGCCCTAACCTATGTGGAACGCTTTGATCCAGAATTGGTGATCGATATTGCAACCTTAACAGGTGCATGTGTGATTGCACTGGGTCACCATACTTCGGGGATGATGAGCCCTCATAATCCACTTGCGCATGATCTGATTGCGGCCGCTGAACAAAGTGGCGATAAAACATGGCGTTTGCCATTGGGCGATGAGTTTGATGAGCAACTGCAAAGTAACTTTGCTGATTTTACCAATATTGGTGGTCGCCCAGGCGGCGCGATTACGGCCGGGTGTTTCTTGTCCCATTTTGCCAAAAAATATACATGGGCACACCTAGATATCGCCGGTACAGCTTGGCAATCAGGTAAGAGTAAAGGAGCTACAGGCCGCCCTGTGCCTCTGCTGACCCAGTTCTTGATGAATAAAGCCGGTGTTGCGCTCGAAGATTGAGTGCTCAACGTGTAGAATAGGGAGCCTTCTGGCTCCTTTTTTACTATATGAATGCCATAAAATTTTATATTATGCCCAAATCTGCAACATCAGGAAGCGATGCACTGCTGGATGTTGTTTGTCAAATTATTGCCCGGCACTATGATCAAGGTGAACGGGTTTTTGTGCTGGCTGGCGATCAGGCTCAAGCTGAAGCATTAGATGAGCGGCTTTGGCAATTTGAACCGCAAGCTTTTGTCGCACATAATCTGGTGGGGGAAGGCCCGCGTGGTGGAGCGCCTGTTGAACTGGGCTGGGAACTAGGGCAAGGTCGCCGTCAAACGTTGATTCATTTGCAAGCAAATGTCGCGGCGAACCATCAACAGTACCAGCAGGTGATCGATTTTGTTCCCGCTGATGATGCGGGGAAAGAACAAGCGCGTGAGCGCTATAAAGTATACCGGCGGTTGGGTGTAATGCCTCAGACCGAGCCTTTTCAAATTTAAGTCGCGTTGTGGCCTAAACCAAAACGTATAACAGTTAGAGTTCGTATCCAATGGAAAAAACGTATAACCCGCAATCTATCGAACAAGCGCTTTACCAACACTGGGAATCGCAAGGATATTTCAAGCCGCATGGCGACACCAGCAAAGACTCATATACGATTATGATCCCGCCACCGAATGTCACTGGTAGTTTGCATATGGGCCATGCGTTTCAGCAAACCATTATGGACACATTGATTCGTTATCAGCGGATGCAGGGTAAAAACACTTTGTGGCAAGTTGGGACAGACCATGCGGGAATTGCCACGCAAATGGTTGTTGAGCGCAAAATTGCCGCTGAAGAAGGCAAAACTAAGCATGATTATGGCCGAGATGCGTTTACCGATAAAATTTGGGAATGGAAGCAACAGTCTGGTGGTGCGATCACCCAACAGATGCGTCGTCTTGGCGACTCGCTCGACTGGGAACGTGAACGTTTTACCATGGATGCAGGTTTTTCAAATGCTGTTCAAGAAGTTTTTGTGCGCCTGTTTGACGAAGGACTGATTTATCGTGGCAAACGGCTCGTTAACTGGGATCCGAAACTGCATACGGCGATTTCAGATCTAGAAGTGGAAAACAAAGAACAACAGGGCAAAATGTGGCACCTGCGTTATCCGTTAGCCGATGGTGCAACAACGTCTGATGGGCTGAGCTATTTAGTCGTCGCCACCACACGTCCTGAAACCATGCTTGGGGATACCGGGGTCGCTGTAAATCCAGACGATCCGCGTTATAACAATTTGATTGGTAAAGAGGTCTTATTGCCGCTGGTCAACCGGCGTATCCCAATTATTGGTGATGAACACGCCGATATGGAAAAAGGCACGGGGTGCGTCAAAATCACCCCAGCCCATGACTTTAATGACTATGAAGTGGGTAAACGGCATCAGTTGCCGATGATTAATGTGTTGACCCTCAATGCTGATATTCGCCAGCAAGCGGAGGTATTTAATAGCAACGGTGAACCGTGTGATGCCTATGATAATGTGATCCCCGAAGTTTATCGAGGTTTAGAGCGTTTTGCCGCTCGTGATGCCATTGTTAGTGCCTTTGAGCAAGCGGGTTTATTGGTTAAAATTGAAGATCACCCCAATACCGTCCCCTATGGGGATCGCGGTGGGGTTATTATTGAACCGATGCTGACTGATCAATGGTATGTGCGCACTCAACCACTTGCTGAAGAAGCGATTCGAGCTGTTGAAGACGGCGAAATTAAATTTGTACCGCAGCAATATGAAAATATGTATTTTTCGTGGATGCGGGATATTCAAGATTGGTGTATTTCTCGCCAACTTTGGTGGGGACACCGCATTCCTGCTTGGTATGATGACGCGGGCAACGTGTATGTGGGTCGCAGTGAAGACGAAGTGCGTAGCAAACATCATTTAGCCCAAGACGTATCGCTGCGCCAAGATGATGATGTGTTAGATACGTGGTTCTCCTCAGGGCTTTGGACCTTTGGGACTTTGGGTTGGCCAGAACAAACACCTGATCTGGCAACGTTCCATCCAACTGATGTGCTAGTGACAGGCTTTGATATCATCTTTTTCTGGGTCGCACGGATGATTATGCTGACCATGCACTTTATGAAAGATGAAAATGGTAAACCGCAAGTGCCGTTTAAAACCGTTTATGTGACTGGATTGATCCGCGATGAAAACGGCGCCAAAATGTCCAAATCCAAAGGGAACGTTCTTGACCCATTGGATATGGTTGATGGTATCGATCTGGAATCACTGGTTGCTAAACGTACGGGTAACATGATGCAACCGCAACTGGCGAAACAAATTGAAAAAGCAACGCGCAAAACGTTTACGAATGGGATTGAAGCCCACGGTACGGATGCAATGCGTTTTACTTTGTCTGCCATTGCCTCGACCGGACGTGATATTAGCTGGGATATGCAGCGTTTAGAAGGGTATCGTAATTTCTGCAATAAGTTGTGGAATGCCAGTCGCTATGTCCTGATTCAGGCTGAAGAGCAAGATTGTGGCCAGCAAGGTAGTGAAATGGTCTTCTCACTCGCGGATCGCTGGATCCAAGGACAATATCAGCTCACCGTCAAAGCCTTCCGTGAAGCGCTCGATAATTATCGCTTCGATTTAGCCGCCCAAACGGTCTACGAGTTTACATGGAACCAGTTTTGCGATTGGTACTTAGAGTTGACCAAACCCATCTTGTTCAAAGGGAATCCAGCCAGCCAATGTGGGACACGTTTCACGTTAGTCAATGTGTTGGAAAGCTTGCTACGTTTAATGCATCCGATTATGCCTTATATCACAGAAACGATTTGGCAACGGGTGGCACCATTAGCAGGGCAGTCTGGTGACTCGATTATGCTGCAGGCATTCCCTGAGTTTGATGAACAAAAAGTGGATGCAACAGCGATGGCCGATCTTGAATGGCTCAAACAGTTCATTTTGGCCATTCGTAATATTCGCGGCGAAATGGATATTAGCCCGAATAAGCCATTATCCGTGCTGTTACGTCAAGTGAATGCCACAGACCAGCGTCGATTAGATGATAACGCGGCATTTTTAGCATCCCTTGCTAAGCTTGAACAAGTGCGTGTGTTAGAAAACGATGAGCAAGCGCCAGCAAGTGCTACAGCGCTACTTGGTGAGATGGAGATTTTAATTCCAATGGCCGGACTGATTGATAAAGAGGCTGAGCTTGCTCGAATAGAAAAGCAATTAGATAAAGCGAGCCAAGATTTGGGACGTGTGAAAGGCAAACTTAGCAATGCAAGTTTTGTTGATAAAGCCCCAGCCGCAGTAATTGATAAAGAGCGTGCTAAACAAGCAGAGTTGGAATTGACTGTTGATAAGCTGCGCCAACAACAAGCTACAATTACTGCATTATAAAAGAGACGAGGTGGCCCATAATGGCCACCTTTGTCACGAATGAGTCGGATTATTCAAACCATTATGACCAAAGCAGTTTCTAGTGACGATATCTATCAAGATATTCGTCCATATCACGATCATGAAGTGCCAGATGTACTCAAACGTCTCGCCAATGATCAACGTTTAATCAGTGCATTAGCCCAGTTTAAGTTTCCTCGCTTGAACCGGTTTTTGTCGGTGTTCACACATTATGTGATTCGGCGTTATCTCAATGGCTACGTGCAAAAAGTCAAAGGGGTTCATGATGTACAAATGCGTTTGGCTTCTTATATTGAGCGCTCAATTCAAACATCAACGGATTCGTTCACGTATGAAGGGTTAGGGCAGCTTGATCCGAATCAAGCCTATTTGTTTATTTCAAACCATCGCGATATTGTAATGGATCCGACGTTTGTGAACTATGCCTTGCACCTGGAAGGTTTTCCAACCGCGCGTATTGCCGCAGGTGATAATTTACTCTCCGAACAATATATTGAAGATCTGATGCGCTTAAATAAGACCTTTATAGTCAAGCGTTCGGTAAGTAACCGCCGTGAAAAGCTGGCATCCTTAACGTTGCTCAGTGAGTACATTGCAAGCTCCATTAAAGATGACTGCTCGATCTGGATCGCCCATCGTGAAGGCCGCTCTAAAGATGGAATTGATCAAACTGACTCAGCGGTTTTAAAAATGTTGCAATTGGGACTACGTCAACAAACTAAGTCGTTTGCAAGTGCTATGCAACATTTACATATTGTGCCTGTGGCTATCTCTTATCAATATGACCCTTGTGACGCCATGAAAGCCCACGAATTGGCGGTTAAAGCGCAAACTGGTGATTACCAAAAGGCGCCTGGGGAAGATACGCATAGTATTGTCACTGGGATTATGGGGCATAAAGGGCAAGTGCATGTTGCATTTGGCCAGCCGTTGTCACAGTTTAGTGAGGATGCCGGCGAGATGGCATTGATTATTGATCAAGCTATTCACCAACTCTATCGTTTACATGACACCAACTATGCGGCGGCCGATCTGCTTCAAGGCAAACCATGTGAAGCCCTTAACGCTGAAGCGCTCAAGCATATTCAAGGTCGCTTGACTGGCTTAGTCGAAAGTGAACGTCAACAACTGCTGGGTATGTATGCGAACCCAGTGTTGCAAAAACAGCTCTCTGAAAGCACCATGGCTGTTTGTGATCAAGCCGTATAATGAACTTTTCCCTTATTCATTGGAATAAGGGAGTTAGTGCTAACTTACTTGTTATATTTTAAACTTTACACGACATCTACTAACTCGCTTTGGGTCAGTAGATGTCGTGGTATTAACTTAATTTGGCTAACGCAATTTTAAAAAAAAGCGTCTTAGTTCGTGAATATCCCTTTTACCTTTTGTTATTTATACCTTGTAAAGTCAGGTAATAATCGTGATATTTCACGCGGCTTGCGTCTCCTAAGTTTGCATTGATGTGTTACAATCCAGCCCTAATTGATCCATCTAAAATTGGGTCACCAGAGAGGTTCACCAATAACGAAATACGGTGGAACTTAGTGCAAAGGATAATCTTCCAAAAGAGTTATACATGACAGTACAAGTATCAGTGGCCATTCCAGCTAAAGATGAACAGGGTAATATTGGCCATTTAATTGAAGAGATCCATGCGGCTTTAAATGAACGTTATACATTTGAAGTTGTTCTGACGGATGATGGTAGTCGTGATGGTACAGTCGCAGAAGCACTGTCAACGGCTGAATCACTGGGGTTAAGTTTACAGGTCGTTTGCCACGCCCATAGCTGTGGCCAAAGTACCGCATTACATAGTGCTGTTCGTCATAGCCAAGGCCAATGGATTGCGACCTTAGATGCTGATGGACAAAATGATCCAGCAGATATTCCAGCAATGTTGGCACAAGTTGAGTTAATCGATAATCCCCATTTTTGTATCGCGGGCTATCGTAAAAATCGTAAAGATACTGCTTGGAAACGATTCCAATCGCGTTTGGCGAATCGAGTTCGTCAGCGGCTATTACATGATGGTGTGCCTGATTCTGGGTGTGGTTTGAAGGTATTCCCTAAAGCCACCTTTATGATGCTACCTTATTTTGATCATATGCACCGTTTTTTACCGGCGTTGATCTGTCGTCTGCAAGGTCAAATTGTCGTGCATGAAGTGAACCATCGTGACCGTCAGGCTGGCGTGTCGAAATACAATGCATGGAACCGTGCGTGGGTGGGCATTTCCGATACCATTGGGGTGATGTGGCTGATTAGGCGTGCTAAACACCCGCAGATCCGTGCGGTTGAATCTAGATGAATCATGTTGTTAAGCAAGGGATCAAAATCACCTTGTTGTTGTTGATCCTCGTTGTGGTGTTGAACGAAATTGACAATCCGATGTGGCAACATGTCGCTGATCATCGTTGGGTGGCGAGTTACATTCATCAAGGTGGTGCTGGTGCGTTGATATCCGTGTTGATCTTTGGCATGATTTTTACGGGAATCGGTGGGCCACGGCAGTTGTTAGCCGCTATGCTTGGTTATGTTTTTGGCGCGACTGTTGGTGTTATCACCAGTTTGTTTTGCAGTTTGATGGGAGCCAGCTGTGCGTATGGTGTGGCTCGATTTGGCTTGCAGTTGGTGCTACATCGGCGCTTTGGTAATAAGCTTAATAAATTTCATCGCTTTGTTTCACACCAACCATTTTTAAAAATTTTACTGCTACGTCTTTTACCCGTTGGCAGTAATGTGGTGACTAACTTGTTATCGGGCTGTGTCGCTCTGCGCTATTTGCCTTTTTTAATGGGTAGTTTGATTGGTTATCTGCCACAAACGATCATTTTTGCTTTGGCCGGTTCTGGATTTGGTAAAGCTAATCGCTACCAATTAGCGATAAGCATTAGCCTCGGTATTATTAGTTTGATCGTCGGTGGACTCTTATACCGTAGTCATTTACAGCGTAATGTTGAAACTGTGATTAAGGATTAACGCTATGCGGTTGAACAGCTTCAAAGTCGAGCTCAACGATGATTATCGTAAAGCTCTGACGTTGATTCTCATTTTTTTTGCCATTGTGTTATTGGTTGGTGTTGGGCTTCGTTCTCCATGGCCTGCTGATGAACCTCGTTTTGCTGAGGCTGCGCGCGAAATGGTCGCAAGTGGCCATTGGTTCTTTCCTTTGCGCGGCGGGGAGCTCTATCCGGATAAACCCCCCGTCTTTATGTGGTCGATTGCACTATTCTATGCGCTGATCGGAAATATGAAGATCGCGTTTATGCTGCCTAATATTTTGGTGTCGCTCGTTGTCGTTTGGTGCGTTTTTGATCTCTCATATCGATTTTGGAATGTTCGAACCGCTTCTTTTGCCTGTCTAGGGCTTTTGATTGCTCCGCAATTTATCCTGCAAGCTAAGTCTGCGCAGATCGATGCGATGGTGTGTGCTTGGATTACCATTGCGATGTATGCACTCATGCGGCACTTTTTTATTCGCCCCAGTTGGCGCTGGTATACGTTGGCATGGGCAATGATGGGGCTGGGTATTATTACTAAGGGTGTCGGTTTTTTACCGATATTTGTGCTGCTACCTGTGTTGTTTTACCATTTTAGCAAACGTTATGATTTTGCTGGTGCGGTGAGTTGGCGGCTATGGTTCGGACCAGTTGCGATGTTGGCGGTTGTGTGTTGTTGGTTGGTCCCTATGGTCTATATTGCTAACCATAGTGGCAACCCCGATTTTATTGCTTACAAAGATAACATTTTGTTTCGACAAACCATGAAACGTTATGCTGACTCGTGGACACACCTACAACCGTGGTATTACTTTTTATTTAGTTTCCCTCTGTTATGGTTCCCATTGCCGTGGCTATTGCTGAATAAAACATTCTGGAAGAAAGTGGTTGATATACGGGTGATCACGTTGCTGACCTGGATTGGCTGTGTATTGGCCTTTTTTAGTGCAAGTCCTGGCAAACGTGAAGTGTATATTTTACCCGCGTTACCGATGTTAGCTGTTGCCGTGGCCCCTTATATGGCTCGTTTTGAACTGCGCCGCTGGCTGCAATGGCTGATTTTAGGCTTACTGGCTTTGGTCGCTGTGATCTTAGTTGTTACGGGCGGATTATTATTTTGCCATTTTCAGCCGCTATTGCAGGTGTTGGCAAAAAAAGGCGGTGGTATGGATGTCATTCAGCCGCTTATCACTGGGTTCGCCGCATTATTGTTCTTTGGCGGGTCTGTGGCATTGGCGATATTATTTTGCTTGCGCAAATATAATGCAGCCATTCGCTTCGGCGCAGTGAGTGCTTGGGGATGGTTCTGCTTTGGCTTGATAGGGTATCCATTATTAAATCCTATTCGAACCCCAGCGGGGCCTATCATGCAAGCCGCAGCGCAGCGCATAGGCCAAAATGGCCAGTTAGCGCTGGTGAATTTAAAAGAGCAGTTTCTGCTGGCATCGCCTATTGCTCTGACTCAATTTAGTTACCTCTCTTCACGCGATGAGCAGCTACGTAATGCTTGGTTGTGGATGAGTGAAGCGCCTCAGCGTTATGTATTGCTGCCAGCGAATCAAGGTACGTCAGTTGCTTGTTTTAATATGTCGAAGGGCGTTATTTTAGGACGCGGTTATCGGCAAACGTGGTGGCTGTTAGACCGTAGTGCACTCGCGCAAAGTTGCCCTAAACCCAAGGTTATTCAGCGTTTTCATATGACAAAGTAACTCATTAAGAGGCTAAATAACCCCTACTGCTGTGTGATTAGCATTGATAATAATTGCGATACCATGAGACAAAGGCGTTCACACCGTTCTGTACGGACGTTTTGGGCTGATAACCAACCGCTTCAAACAAGTCTTGGGTATCAGCCCAAGTCGTATGAACGTCGCCTGCTTGCATTTCTAACATGTTTTTCTTGGCTTCTATCCCTAACGACTCTTCTAATGCGCGAATAAAATCCATCAATTGCACTGGACTACCGTTGCCAATATTAAACACTCGATAAGGTGCCGAACTTTGCGCGGGTGTACCGTGTCGTGCATCCCAATCTGGATTGGCAGTTGGAATTTGCTCTTGGATACGAATCACCCCTTCTACAATATCGTCAATATAAGTGAAATCACGGCTGAGGTTACCGTAGTTATAGACATCAATTGCTTCGCCAGCGAGAATCGCTTTAGTAAATTTAAATAGCGCCATATCAGGGCGTCCCCAGGGGCCATAAACGGTGAAAAAACGTAGTCCGGTGGTGGGAATACCATAGAGGTGCGAGTAACTGTGGGCCATTAATTCACTCGCTTTTTTAGTTGCTGCATAAAGTGATATTGGATGGTCAGTCGCATCACTCGTGGCAAATGGCATTTTTTGATTCAGGCCATAAACTGAGCTGGATGACGCATACACTAGATGTTCAATTTTATGTTGGCGGCAGCCTTCGAGAATATTAATATAGCCTACTAGGTTACTGTCGGCATAAGCTAATGGATTTTCGAGTGAATAACGGACACCCGCTTGTCCTCCAAGATGGATGACCCGCTGAATAGGCTCTTTAGCAAATAGTTCGGTGATGGCGTTGCGATCGGCAAGATCGAGTTTAATAAAGCGAAAATGCGCTTGTTGTAGCAAAGGCGAGAGGCGAGCTTGCTTTAAGGCGACAGAATAATAATTATTTAAATTATCAATACCGACAACCTCATGACCTTGCTTAAGTAAAACCTCACTGACTTTTGCTCCAATAAAACCAGCTGCTCCCGTGACTAAATATTTCATGCTGCTCTCTTTGATGTAATAATGGTAGTAGATTTAAAATGACGAAGTCCATTAAGGACTAACTCTGTGTCTGTTACATATGCCTTCAAAGAACGATCTTGTGTTAGTGCAGTAGTGAAGGCTTTCTAGCCTATGCGTTCAATATGCTTATCTGCTGATATAACGTCGTTTTGTGGGAGCAACAGACGAGTGCCATCTATTTCCTTACAAGTCAATTTGTCACTTGTGTCCAGTCGTGCTCATTATAACCTAAGCGGCTGTTTAGGGTAAATTAGTACTATCATTATCATCATTTGTGTTAGAGGTCGTTTGTGAATTGGCAAGAATTGATTGCTCATTATGGCTATTTGGCTATTGTTGTAGGGGCTTTTTTTGAAGGGGAAACCATTTTAGTACTTGGGGGTATCTTGGCTCATCAAGGTTATCTTGGATTGTGGGAAGTGATGGGTTCAGCATTTATTGGCACATTATTTGGGGACCAACTTTACTATTATATAGGTCGCTATAAAGGGATGCAGTTTATTGAATCTCGGTCACGTTGGAAAAGTAAATCACAAAAGATTTTCTCCTTACTTAATCGCCACCAGACGTTACTTATTGTTGGCTTCCGGTTCTTGTATGGGATCCGTACTGTGACGCCGTTTGTCCTCGGTGCGGCAGGCATCCGCCCTAACCGTTATATTCCATTAAACGTATTGGGAGCACTAGTCTGGGCGATCGGCATTGGCTTTTTAGGTTATAGCTTTGGCCACGCTGTCCAGTTGTTTTTGGCGCAAGTGCACCATTATGGGAAGTGGTTTGTGAGCATTTTTGCCATGGTGCTTGTCATTGTAGGGGTTATTATCTATCGCAGAACGCAGCGTCAGCGTTGAGGTGACAAAGCCGATTTGTTCACGATGGCGTGCCGAGCAGAGCGTTAATATGTTAATGGCATAAAAAATAGATTGAAAGACCAATATCGTATCAAAATTGTTAGTTGCCCCGGTTTAAATCCAATAGGGAAAGTGTGTAAAATAACCGTATATTTGTGATGGATGTCGCATTTCACAAAGTCAAGCTTTAATCAGGTAAGCCGCAATATGTGGCAAATTTTATGCATAACTCAACTTACATCGGCGTGTTGGAGAAATAAATGGTCAAATCATGTTTTCGCGGAGCATCGGGCGCATCAGTCGCAGTTCGTCCTTGCTCACAATCGGCAAATGCTTCTAAAAGTGCTCTACCTGTATTAGGTACGCATATGTGCAAAAAGGCGCAGGTAAAAAAGTAATGAGCAGTTCAGATGAAGTGGGACCTGACGCGTCGCAGGTTGAAACCATTGAAGCTGAACTGAGTTATGCCTGATTAAATTTATACCTCATGACTGATAGCGGAGTGTTTAGCTCCGTTTTTTTTGCTCATTATTCCCCCTTGGCGTGATTGCAGAAGTTACGTCTGTCGACTTACCTCGCCAATGATGAAAATTCGCCTCGAATGCTCTATCGTCGTCTAATATTTGTCGAGTAATCTTATCTCATCGTAGGTATGAGAAACTAAAATTACTGATAATAGACTCGCTTCATGAGGCAATGTTTAACCCGTTTAACATGAAGCGAGTCTATAATAGAAAAGTTATAGGTCAAACTCGTTGTCAAACTCTATTGTTGAATCAATGGATAATAGTTCTTGCCTCAGTCGCATCCGTTCTTTAATGGTCTCAATTTCGCGCCAGCGTCTTTTTTTGCTATTTTTAGACGCTTTGGCAGGTTCATTTATGTCAAGCACATCAAAATCTACACGTTCCATAGAGCACCTCTGCAAGCTAATGGTGATTAATTAATTACCACAGTGATAACTAAAGTAAAGGCCTTTGTTTGCAGAAATTTGACAGTCAATAAATATTTTCATTAAAAATTGCTCTTTTGCATGGCGGACCGGCTTGCCAGTGCTATCTAAAATCTGGTGTTAACCATCATTTTATTTTTATAAAGAGGTAATTAGCTCACTTGGGTAAGGTAGAACATAGGATCATAACGTTTTTTTCAGAATAAAATATTTTCACCTCAATATGGTAAGGCTGCACGCTTGTGTGGCGAAAGGATTAGATCTTGTCAGGTATAAATTCACAACGAAATCCCCGAGAAAGTCATAGCTAACTGTCTCGGGAGAAATCTTTAGTCGTGAGTTTGCTCTGCTGTTTGTAACGCCAAACTGATTTGTTGTTCAAATGCTTTTAAACGTTTATAGATTGAGATAAGTTCAACGACTGTTGTCCAAGAATTCACCAAGAACTGAAATGAACTTTCAACCTGCCCAAATGCTCTTAAGATCTGTTGCAAAATGCCTAATGTGATAACCCCTGAAATAATCGTTGGCGCCATGATGACATAGGGTAAAATGGTTGTGTATTGGAGGTAAGAATATTTCGCGACATTAAAATAAAGATAATGTTTGTAGAGTGTAAAGTAGTTTTGCCGCACGTTTTTAAATAACTCTTTGACAGTCATTGGTGCTGCGCGTGCGATGTTGTCTTCACCTAAAACAAGTTCTTTACGATAGGCTGCTTCAACCCGTTGATTTTTAAATTCGAGCCCTGGCAATCTGATCCCCACCAGTGCCAATAAGGCGGTGCCAAATAGTGCCGATAAGATAGCCAAGTAGATGAGAGCATGTGGGACGGGGCCAAACCATGGGATATCTTTAACATAGGCTGAAAGTTCCCAAAGAATGGGTAAAAAGGCGCCTAGTGTCATGATTGAACTAATCAAACTTGAACCGAGCCCTTCCATGATCCGTGCAAAGCGCATCGTGTCTTCTTGGATACGTTGAGACGCACCTTCGATATGATGGATTTGTGGCCAGAATTGCATATAGTAGTCATTCATGGCTTGGCGCCAGCGAAAGACATAATGACTGATAAAAAAGTCGAGAAGAACTGCAATAATGATGTAGATGGAAACAATGTTGAAGAACTCTTTGCACCCCAATAATAACTGGTGCATGGTGATCGCGTGTGGTTTGCTGAGTGCTTTTTGGATTAAGTTAAAAAATGTACCAAACCATTCGTTGATTTTGACATTTATTTCGACTTGGTACCAAGTAAACCCCAAAATAACTAACGTGCCCAATATTGACCACAGCAACCAGCGCTTGTTTAAAAAGAATGAACGAAACATTCTAAATCCTATGTTGTGTTAGTAAATTTATAATTAAATAGATGACTATTGGATGGTGATTATCTAAAAAAGTTCTACAGCGATGTAAACAACGCGTCTATGGATTAAACGTCGCGCTATTATCTCGTGCTGAGCCGATTAGAGTCCATAGCCGATCCGTTTTAGAGGGCGTTCCTTTGCCAGTATCGATGGCGCTTTTAATCGTACAAAATAGTCAGCGATGCTATGACTTGTCTATTGGGTTCCATATGAGCGCCGCGATGTTGAGCCATTCGCACAGTAAACATTATGATTGAGGTTGCCGTTGTAATTCATACCAAGATTCGATGATAACGACCGCACTTGCGCTATCTATGGCACCTTTTTTGAGTGCCTTGTATCCCCCTCTAGCAAATAGGGTGGCTTTCGCATCGACTGTGGATAGGCGCTCATCTTGAAACTCAACCGGCAAGCCAAAGCGACCATGTAATCTGTTACCAAATTTACGGGCCCGTTGGGTGATCGATTGTTCACTACCATCCATATTCAGAGGCAAACCTACAATGAGCCGCTGGGGTTGCCATTGATGCAATAGCTTGGTTAACTCATCCCAATTGGGCATGCCGTCACGCGCTTTTAAAGCGGGGAGGGCACTGGCACTTTGAGTGACGGGGTTGCCAATCGCAACTCCGATACTGAGCGTACCGAAGTCAAAACCTAATATCGATTCCATAAAACCTCTTTAAGCATGACCTATGTCAGCGGTGAGCTGCCATGGCTCAAAGCCAAGTTGCCGAGTCGCAGCTTCCCAACGTTGGTGGGGAGGGGTATTAAATATGATCTCGGCAGTAGCTGGAATATTCAACCAAGCATTATCAGCAATTTCTTGTTCTAACTGGCCTGTCGACCAACCGGCATAACCTAAGGTGAGTAGATAGTGCTCGGGTTGTTTTGCTGTTCCGAGCGTGGTCAAAATATCCTTAGAGGTCGTTATCATCAACTGACTGCTCAATGCTAAGCTGCTGCTAAACCCCTCTTGCGGGGTGTGTAAGACAAAGCCGTGCTCTTGTGCGACAGGGCCTCCTTGAAAGACTTGATGGCCCGCTAACTCTTTCAGGTCTTGTTCTGCATCCATCATATTGATCTGTGTTAGCAAATTATCAATTGTCAGCTCGACAGGCATATTAACCACCAAGCCCATGGCGCCCTCATCATTGTGTTCACAGACATAAACGACCGATTGTTTAAAAAAGGGATCGATAAATCCAGGCATAGCAATTAAAAACTGATTTTTGAGATTTTCCATTGCGCCTCCTCTTAGGTCGTCTGTTGGCTTAGATGTTATCGAGTTGAATCACTGAGTCTGCGCTCGATGGCTTGCATTAAATGTTCAGCAATATCTAAGCCAAAAGCTGCCTGAATTTCACGAATACAGGTGGGACTGGTTACATTGATTTCAGTGATATGCTCACCAATTACATCTAAACCAACAAAAATGAGCCCTTTTGCTTTGAGCGTCGGGCCGATAGCTCGAGCGATCCGCCAGTCTGATTCTGATAAAGGCCGCGCTTCACCGCGTCCGCCTGCGGCCAAATTCCCTCGGGTTTCACCTTGGGGTGGGATCCGAGCGAGACAATAGGGCATTGGTTCGCCGTCTACAATCAAAATTCGTTTGTCACCATCTTTGATTTCGGGTAAGTAGGTTTGTGCCATGCAATATTGGCTTTGCTGCGCGGTGAGTGTTTCAATCACGACTGATACATTGGCATCATCTGGTTTGAGACGAAAAATAGATGTGCCACCCATGCCATCGAGGGGTTTCATAATGACATCTTGATGCTGTTGGTAGAATGCTTTTAAGCGTGCTGCATCACGAGTCACGAGAGTTGGTGGCGTAAACTCGCTAAACCATGCGGTAAAGAGTTTTTCATTCGCATCACGCAGGCTTTGCGGTTTGTTGACGATTAACGTGCCATAGTCTTCGGCGCGCTCAAGCATATATGTGGCGTAGATAAACTCAGTATCAAAAGGGGGATCTTTACGCATTAAAATCACATCAAGTTCACGTAATAGTTGAGCTTTGCTCTCACCCAGTTGGTAGTAATCATCAGGGTTGTCAGCCACCGTCAGTGGGCTCATCTGCCCATAGGCTTGACCATCTTGCATGAACAGATCATTCATCTGCATGTAATACAGTTCATAACCGCGGCGCTGAGCGGCCAGTAGCATCGCCAGACTGGTATCTTTTTTGAAACTGATCGATTCGATAGGATCCATGACGATCCCAAGTTTTATAGTCATTGTGCTAAATCTCCAAACTGACATTGCAGTGCGCTAATGGCGGTGAGTGCTGCAGTCTCAGTTCTTAAAATACGTGGCCCAAGTTGGATCTCAGAAAATGCCAATATGCTACAGCGGTTGATTTCATCGTCGCTTAATCCGCCTTCAGGGCCGATTAAAAGACGGATACCGTGTGTAGGTGTCGGCATGCTCTTGATGGTATATGGGGCCTTTGGGTGTAAATTCAACTTCAGAGCCGGCGTTGGTTGGGCACTCCATTGTTCTAAACTTATCACCTCATGGACAATAGGTACAACAGCTCGACCACACTGTTCACAAGCGCTAACCACTACTTTTTGCCATTGCTGACGCTTTTTCTCAAGCCGTTTTTCATCAAGTTTGACGCCACAGCGTTCACTCAGTAATGGGGTGATAGCAATAACGCCCAGCTCCACTGATTTTTGAATGGTAAAATCCATCTTATCGCCCCTTGACATGACTTGTCCGAGATGGATATTCAAAGGCGATTCTAAATGATGTTGGTCTTCTCTAGTATTGATTTGGACACTGACCGAACGTTTTGTGAGTTCGAGTATTTCACCATGATAATCATAACCATCCCCGCAAAATAGGGTAATGGGATGACCGGTCGTTAAACGAAGTACACGGGCGACATGGCCAGCCCCATCGTCACTGAGATCAATTTGATCATGGTCGCGCAGCGGCTCGGGATGATAAATTCTGGGAATACGCATCGTTCATTCCTTTATAAAAGTCGTCTGAATCGGCAGTAGTGAATGGGTGGCTAGTGTTAATGTCCCTTGACATGCTCGGCAACAGTAAACGAGGCCTTTTTGTATGGCTTTATGGCGCCGCTTTGTCAGTTGATGCGTGCGGCAGTGACAGTGATACGTATAAGTTGGACCGATAACTGACTGCGTGTTGTAATGGTGCAACCTCTCGGCGCGAAGGTCAAATACATCAGTCATAATTTGTTGCCATTCTCGGCCATGAGCGCGGACAGAACCATACAGACTATAAGCAATCCAGTGGGCTACTTCATGGCCAACTGTATGGCGTAAAAAGTGCTGACGGTTCTCTTGATAGAGAATTGGATTAAAACGTAGTAATGCCCGGCTCAAATTAGCCTGACCTGCTGCCTGCCCGCGTAAATCCACACGGATTTGTGGGCGCAGAAAAGACCGCTCAAAGTAGTCTTCAGCGCGTTGACAATAGGTGTCACAAGAGTCAATAATTGCTTGCATAATGTTAAAAAGGCGCTTAAAAGCGCCTTTTCTCAATGAGGGCTATTAGGGTAATTCTACAGACCCGCCGCATCTCGTAGCAAGTCAGCTTTATCTGTTTTCTCCCAAGGGAACTCATTGCGGCCAAAATGACCAAAAGTAGCGGTTGGCTGATAAATTGGTCGTTTAAGGTCAAGCATTTCAATTAATCCATAGGGACGTAGATCAAAATGTTCACGCACTAGCTCAACTAAGCGTTCATCCGATACGCAACCGCTGCCAAAGGTATCGACACTAATTGATGTCGGTTCTGCAACCCCGATGGCATAAGACACCTGGATTTCACAGCGTTTAGCAAGACCTGCCGCCACGATGTTTTTCGCGACATAACGCGCTGCGTATGCGGCGCTGCGGTCAACTTTAGATGGATCTTTACCTGAGAAAGCCCCACCGCCATGGCGCGCCATCCCACCGTAAGTATCAACGATAATTTTACGCCCTGTGAGTCCGCAATCGCCCATTGGGCCACCAATGACAAAGCGTCCGGTTGGGTTAATGAAAAATTTAGTTTTTGCGCTGAGCCATTCACTAGGTAAAACCGGTTTAATAATGGTTTCCATTACGGCTTCTTGCAGATCTTTTTGATTGATGGCTTCGCTATGCTGTGTGGATAATACCACTGCATCGATGCCTTTGATCTGGCCATCTTCATAGGCAAAAGTCACCTGACTTTTGGCATCAGGGCGTAGCCAAGGTAGCGTGCCATCGCGGCGCACTTGCGATTGGCGTTGTACTAAGCGGTGTGCATAGGTGATTGGAGCTGGCATTAATACGTCGGTTTCATCACTTGCATAACCAAACATTAACCCTTGATCGCCAGCACCTTGAGATTTCGGATCTTCGCGGTCAACCCCTTGATTAATATCAGGAGATTGCTTACCAATAGCATTTAATACGGCACACGAATCAGCATCAAATCCCATCTCCGAGCCAGTATAACCAATTTCGCGGACCGTTCGTCGAGCTAAGTCTTCAATATCAACCCAAGCTGAGGTAGTGATTTCACCACCAACAAGCACCATACCTGTTTTGACATATGTCTCACAAGCAACGCGCGCCATTGGATCTTGTTTTAAGATCGCATCAAGGACTGCATCAGAGATCTGATCCGCGATTTTATCGGGATGCCCCTCTGATACAGATTCGGATGTAAATAAGTGTGTAGCCATGGAAAACTCTCTTATCAACCAGTAATAATGGATGTATGACCATCTGGACGTCTATTCTAATTGAGTTTGAGAAATTTTCCAGTGTTTATTTTGTCACTCAATTTTTGTTGCTGTTGAACTGGCCGCAGGTTTAACCATATCTTTGGCTGCTGGTTGACGGTTTTCTTTATTGAGCAGCGATTGTTTTAACAATGCTGAATAAAGTGGACTGCCGCCTAGAGCCTGCGCAATAAAGGTCGCCCCTAAACAGGTCATTAATAGTGGCAATATCAACTGATAGTTGTCGGTCATTTCCACCACCAGGATGATCCCAGTAACAGGAGCACGCACGGTTGCCGCAAAAAGGGCCCCCATTCCAGCCACTGCATAGATACCAGGTTCAGCAACCAGCCCAGGAAAGAGGTGAGCGGCGATGGTACCGTAAGCAAGTCCTAGCAACGTGCCTAAAGTGAGCATAGGCGCAAACACGCCGCCTGGTGCGCCAGATGAGAAACAGCCTAATGTGGCAACCAGTCGTAAAACGAATAAAAAGATTAATAACCACAACCCCATTGGTTCACGAACAAATTGAGTGATATGGATAATGCCACCCATCGCTAAAGAGGGATAATACAGTTGGAAAAAAGCAAATATACCGCCAAATAATGCGCCGGTCATGGTCATCCGGAGTAACCGATTACGGTGATAACGTTTAAAATAGCCAGTTAAATGGAGTACGGCGTCGTTAAACTTGATCCCCACCACCCCAAAAATAATACCGAGCAGCAAAAATAGCCACAGTGATTCTAGCGGCGGCACTTTAAAGCTTGGAATATCCATGATCGCTTGTTGACCATGGAAATAGCGCAGCACAATCGTTGCCATTAGCGTCGCGAGCGTGACACATTTAAACGAGGTGATGTTATAGCGAAACTGAGGACGCATCTCTTCGATGATAAACAATATCCCCGCAAGTGGCGCATTAAACGCAGCGGCCAGCCCTGCAGCTGCACCCGCCGCCGTTAATATGTGAGTTGCATGTTGATAGCGTTTTGCCGCGCCAGCGCACATCCGACCAACAGCCCCGCCAATCTGTACGGATGGGCCTTCGCGTCCCAGTACCATCCCAGAACTTAAGGTGCAGGCACCAGCGATAAACTTAATCGGCAACACTCGCCACCAACGGATATCATGTAGTCCATCTAATGCCCCTTCGATGTGGGGGATACCACTGCCAGATACTTCGGGAGCAAACCGTGCCGTGAGCCAAAACCCTAGAGCCGCGATTGCCGCACCGCTTAAAATAATTAAAATGGCCGTAATGAATACTGGCCAATGCAATTGATCAAATAGGTGTATTCGATAATCGGCCACCACATTAATGGTCTTTTCAAACAGGGCGACAATTAAGCCGGAGATAGAACCGACGATTGCCGATAATCCGAGCAAGACCATATAGTCTGATTGGGTTGTAAAAATCTTTGGAGTCACCCGATGTTTAAGGATGCCTCCTTGAAAGAAACGAAAGTTTGGAGATTTGGGCATCTGGCCTGAACCTAAAGTTAATTTGTGAGATAGATCAACAATTGTGTTGTGGCGACTAGCTTATGGAAGCTGTACTTTTATGCTATGACAAACATCAAGGAATCTGTGGTCTTTGTCATGTTTTATCGCGGGCTAACTAAAGATCTGTGTATGTAGGTATAGGCTAACTATCTTTTCTATCAGATCGTCAGATTGACTGGTGTAGTTGGGTTACAGGATGACTTATGTCCGGTCAAAAGACCGTTCTATAACGCCTACCAAGCAGACAAAGAACCTAGAATACACAAACTTTATAGATGATTTTTAAGGTAATTTCCGAGTGAACCAGCGATTGTTTTGGCAACACATACATTCAGCTTTCTGACTGCCGTCAGCGCGTATAAGGATACAAACAACCTGGTTAGGAAACAAGCAATATCACGTAATATGTGGGGATATAAATAGATTGCCGATGAAATATTTCAGCGATCACTATTATCTGAGCACTTAATAAAAAAACATGTACGATATTGGACTTGTATCATCCTGGTCGCTTGACCATTTTGCATTGAACAGAGTACAAGCAGCAGCGTAGTGTAATAGCTAAATCCGCCAGATACTTGCAAAGTTTCGCTAACTGGACGATTTTGCTACCGACAAAGCATTTTCCTGATATAAATATTGAGTCACTGGAGCTAGTTTGTGACAATGGACTCATTCTGAGTTTTATTCTTATAAGCAAATCATCAGGAGAAACCAATGTCTTCCCGTAGACAGCTTGCAAATGCAATTCGAGCTTTGAGTATGGACGCGGTCCAAAAAGCCAAATCTGGTCACCCAGGGGCCCCCATGGGGATGGCTGATATTGCCGAAGTCCTATGGCGTGATTACCTTAAGCATAATCCGAGTGATCCAAAATGGGCCGATCGTGATCGGTTTGTGTTATCCAACGGCCATGGTTCGATGCTACTGTATTCTCTACTGCATCTAAGTGGTTATGATTTACCTATTGAAGAGCTCAAACAGTTTCGTCAATTGCATTCTAAAACGCCCGGCCATCCTGAATATGGATACACCGCAGGTGTAGAAACGACCACCGGCCCACTTGGCCAAGGGATTAGTAATGCAGTTGGTATGGCGCTTGCTGAGAAGACCTTGGCGGCTCAGTTTAACCGTGAACATTTTCCAGTTGTTGATCATTATACCTATTGCTTTTTAGGCGATGGCTGCATGATGGAAGGCATCTCACATGAAAGCTGTTCGCTCGCTGGTACTCTTGGGCTTGGCAAACTCATCGCGTTTTATGATGATAACGGCATCTCTATTGATGGTGATGTTAAAGGGTGGTTTACTGACGATACAGTGAAACGTTTTGAAGCCTATGGCTGGCATGTCATTGCTGATGTTGATGGCCATGACAGCGACGCGATTGCCAACGCTATCGATGCAGCTCGCAGTGAACAAAATAAACCGACGTTGATCTGTATGAAAACAGTGATTGGTTTTGGCTCGCCGCATAAAGCTGGGTCTCATGAGGCTCATGGCGCGCCTTTAGGGGATGATGAAATTGCTGCGACGCGTAAACAGTTGGGTTGGAATTATCCACCATTTGAAATTCCTGATGACATTTATGCGCAGTGGGATGCCAAAGAAAAAGGGACTCAATCACAAGCACAGTGGAACCAGCTATTCGCCGATTATCAAGCTCAATATCCAGAGCTAGCAGCTGAATATACACGCCGTATAAAAGGCGAACTGCCGGCTGATTGGACTGAATTTGCTGATCATTACATCGCCCAATTGCAGCACTCTCAAGAGAAAGTTGCCACCCGTAAGTCCTCGCAAATGGTATTAAATGTGTTTGGTCCCAAATTACCTGAACTGCTCGGTGGTTCTGCTGACTTAGCGCCGTCTAATTTGACGATTTGGTCTGGTTCTCAAGCCATCACCCATGATGATGCGTCAGGTAACTATATGCATTATGGCGTGCGTGAATTTGGTATGTCAGCGATAATGAATGGGTTGGCTGTACACGGTGGTTTAGTCCCTTATGGCGCAACTTTCCTAATGTTCATGGAATATGCCCGTAATGCAGTGCGTATGGCGGCGTTGATGAAAGCGAAGTCGATTTTTGTCTATACCCATGACTCCATTGGTTTAGGCGAAGATGGCCCAACTCACCAAGCCGTTGAACAAACATCGATACTGCGCTTAACACCTAATATGCAAACATGGCGTCCGTGTGACACGGTTGAATCGGCCGTTGCTTGGCGAAGTGCTATTGAGCGCAATGATGGCCCAAGTGCACTGATTTTCTCGCGACAAGGTTTAGCCCCGCAGGATCGTGATGCAACGCAATTGCACAATGTAGCCTGTGGTGGATATGTGCTCAAAGATTGCCAAGGTGTCCCTGAGCTTATATTGATTGCAACAGGTTCTGAAGTGGAGCTGGCAGTTGCAGCGGCAAATATACTCACTGAGCAAGGTCGTGCTGTTCGCGTCGTTTCTATGCCATGTACAGAGTTATTTGATAAGCAAGATGCAGCTTATCGTGAAGCGGTGCTGCCGTTTGCGGTGCGTAAACGTGTTGCCATTGAAGCGGGTATTGCCGATTTTTGGTATAAGTATGTTGGTTTTGACGGTGTCGTTGTTGGCATGACAACCTTTGGTGAGTCAGCGCCAGCAGAACAACTGTTCGAAGAATTTGGCTTTACTGTTGAGAATGTAGTGAACCAAGCGAATGCGTTGAGTTAATTGTTCCACTCGTTGATTTGAACTTTAAAACCCGATGAATTATTTCATCGGGTTTTTTTCTGACGATTATAAAGCATTTAGTCGGCTGTAAACGACCGTGGTATTTCACGTCTGCTGAAGAAAATGTGGTAGTATTACTACAAATGATCGCTTGATGCGGGAAAATAAATAAAATTGGTTATCGTGCTTGAGATTCATTTGAGCCAAATGCTGAGACGATCTATCATCGCGTTATGAGTTGAGTCGATGCGGCTAAATGAGCCGAATGCGAACACCGATTGACCCACATGTTGTTAGGTGCTCAGTAGTCATTTAAGCGAAATATGTGTTGGATAATGTAAAAAAGTTACAGTTTCTGATGTAAATCAAGCCTTATTGGGGCGCAATCGCGGTACATTAGTTAAAGGCGGGATTGATCACAATAGAGTGGAGTTGGTGACGGTGTCTTTGGCGCTAAAATGCGACATTAATTAGATGACATATTAAACTCTATCGGATGGTATAAATTAAAGCAGCTACTTGCAGCTTAAGTAAGTGAGCTGAGCGGTTTACTTTTAAACATAAAGAGGACTGATAATGGCAATTATCAAAATGACTGATCTGGATCTAAATGGTAAACGAGTTCTGGTTCGTGAAGATCTGAACGTTCCAGTTAAAGATGGTAAAGTCACTTCAGATGCGCGTATTCTTGCATCAATTCCAACCATCAAACTAGCCCTTGAAAAAGGTGCAAAATTGATGATTACTTCACACCTTGGTCGTCCAACTGAAGGTGAATATAACGAAGAATTCTCTTTGCAACCCATTGTTAATTACCTCAATGACGTTCTTGATGTTCCTGTTCGTCTGGCAAAAGACTATCTAGATGGGATTGAGGTGAATGCCGGTGAAGTGGTTGTGTTAGAAAACGTTCGCTTTAACAAAGGCGAAAAGAAAAATGACGAAGCATTAGCCAAAAAAATGGCTGCATTATGTGATGTGTATGTCATGGACGCATTTGGTACCGCTCATCGTGCGCAGGCGTCTACCCATGGTGTGGGTCAGTTTGCTGATGTTGCCTGTGCAGGTCCGCTGCTGGCTGCTGAATTAGATGCTTTAGGTAAAGCGATGGATCATCCTGCACGGCCAATGGTTGCCATTGTTGGTGGTTCAAAAGTATCGACTAAATTGACCGTTTTAGAATCATTATCCAAAATTGCCGACCAGCTTGTTGTCGGGGGTGGGATTGCGAATACCTTTATTGCAGCAGCAGGTGGCAATGTAGGTAAATCACTGTATGAAGCCGATTTAGTTGACACTGCTAAAGCATTGATGAGCAGTGCCTCTATCCCTGTTGCAACGGATGTGGTCGTTGGTAAAGAGTTTTCTGAAACGGCCGTTGCTACAACGAAATCGGTAGCGGATGTAGTTGATGACGATATGATCTTTGACTTAGGTCCTGATTCATCAGCGAAGCTGGCTGAAATTTTAAAAAGTGCCAAAACGATTTTGTGGAATGGCCCTGTCGGTGTGTTTGAATTCGATCAATTTGCTGAAGGCACCAAAGTTATTGCGCAAGCGATTGCACAAAGTGATGCTTTCTCAATTGCTGGTGGGGGTGATACACTGGCTGCTATTGATAAATTCGGTATTAAAGATAAAGTTTCTTATATTTCAACTGGCGGCGGCGCTTTCTTGGAGTTTGTGGAAGGCAAGGAATTACCAGCGGTTGCAATGTTAGAAGCAAGAGCCAAAGGTTAACCGAGTGATTGGCGCGCTCTTCGAGCGCGCTAATAGCCAGCAATGGCTAATTTATTTTGTTACAATTAATTTATATTTTTTAAAGAGATGAGACGGGAAGCCTAGCTATGTCTAAGATTTTTGATGTGGTCAAACCGGGTGTTATCACTGGTGATGACGTACAAAAAGTATTCAAAATTGCCAAAGAAAACCATTTCGCACTGCCAGCAGTCAACTGTGTTAATACTAACTCAGTCAATGCCGTGCTTGAAGCTGCTGCTAAAGTAAAATCACCTGTTATTATTCAGTTCTCTAACGGTGGCGCTGCTTTTTTTGCTGGTAAAGGTGTTAAATTAGAAGGGCAACAACCACAGATTTTGGGTGCAATTAGTGGCGCGAAACATGTTCACAACATGGCAGAACATTATGGTGTTCCTGTTATTTTGCACACTGACCATGCAGCGAAAAAATTACTACCTTGGATTGATGGTCTGTTAGATGCCGGCGAAGAATACTTTGCGCAAACAGGTAAGCCATTATTTAGCTCTCATATGCTTGATCTTTCTGAAGAGCCTTTAGAAGAAAATATTGAGATCAGTGCCAAATATTTAGCGCGTATGGCTAAGATGGATATGACGCTGGAAATCGAATTGGGTTGTACGGGTGGTGAAGAAGATGGTGTTGATAACAGCCATATGGATGCATCATCATTGTATACTCAGCCTGAAGATGTAGCTTATGCCTACGAAAAACTCAATGCAGTTAGCCCACGTTTTACCATCGCAGCTTCATTTGGTAACGTACATGGCGTGTATAAACCAGGTAACGTCGTTTTGACGCCAACCATTCTACGTGATTCACAAAAACACGTATCTGAAAAACACAACTTGCCAGAAAATTCACTAAACTTTGTTTTCCATGGTGGTTCAGGTTCTTCTTTAGAAGAGATTCGTGAAGCAATCGGCTATGGCGTGATCAAAATGAACATCGATACTGATACTCAATGGGCAACTTGGGAAGGTATCTTAAATTACTACAAAGAAAATGAAGCGTACCTGCAAGGCCAGATTGGTAACCCTAAAGGCGATGATCAGCCAAACAAAAAATTCTATGATCCTCGTGTTTGGTTACGCAAAGGTGAAGAATCAATGATCAAGCGCTTAGAAAAAGCATTCAATGATTTGAATGCAATTGACGTGCTTTAACCACTTAAATGTAGCGTTTGATAAACCGGCCTATCGGCCGGTTTTTTTGTCTTTGGCGATTGTACTGCAGTTCATTGATTATGCATTTAGCCTTTGCCAGATAAGTTTGTAGGCTGGCGATTACCTGTAATGAGTACTAAGATGAATTGATGCTGCTTTAATGGGTTACTAATCAGGAGAGAATATGAAGAGTGTCGTGCAAGTCATCAGTGTGTTGATTATTTGGGTGGCTAGCGTCGCATGGGCTATGGCTACGGTGCTAACAGTAACGGGACAAGCTGAGATTCAAGTACTCCCTGATCAAGCGCAAGTTACTTTCACGGTATTGGCACAAAGCGACACGGCTGTTAGTGCCAAGCAACAGGTTGATAAGAACGTAGAGAAGATCCAGCAGGCCTTGGGTGCTCAATTTAAAGGCTTAAAGCTGACCAGCGGGCAATTGCAAGTGTCACCTATCTATGCATCTAAACCTGATCAAGCTCCTCAGCTGACAGGCTATAAGGCCAGCAGGCCGGTGCGCATTGATATCGTCGATTTATCACAATTGAGTGTGATTCTCGATAACGCTTTTCAGCACGGAGCTGATTCAATGGCACAGATCCGTTATCAGAATAGTCATGCTAAACAATTGGCTAGCAAAGTTCGTCTAAAAGCATTGCATAACGCCCAGCAATTAGCAGCGCAGTTTGCTAATGCATTAGGTAAAAAAGTCGCATCAATTGATTCTATCGAATACAGCGGTGTTAATCCACGACCATTAATAATGCTCCGTGAAAGCAAATTAATGGGGGTCAGTAATAGCTATCGCAGTGAACAGTTAACGCTTAAAGATTCAGTGTTTGTGCATTTTACGCTGCACTGATAGATGATGTAGCCATGAAAGTATCCCATGGCTACATAAAGGACTAATACAAGACGCGAGCACGGATAGTGCCATCAATCGCTTTGAGTTTCGTTAACGCTTCATGGCCATGTGTCGTTTGTACATCAATCACGACATAGCCAATACCATTGGCTGTTTGCAGATATTGCGCTGCGATGTTGAATTCATCATCTGCAAAAATTTGGTTGATTTTGGTAATGACCCCTGGCTGGTTATGATGGATATGTAGTAATCGACTTGCTCCATCCGTATTGGCTGGCAAGGATACTTCAGGGAAGTTAACCGCCGAGAGTGTTGAGCCATTATCGGAGTATTTCACCAGCTTTGATGCAACCTCTGTCCCGATGTTTTCTTGCGCTTCTAAAGTGCTCCCTCCGATATGCGGCGTGAGTAACACATTATCAAATTCGCGCAGTGGTGAGACAAATTCTTCTTTGTTTGATTTAGGCTCAGTTGGGTAAACATCAATCGCAGCTCCCGCGATTTTACCACTATCCAGATAGCTCGCTAATGCCTCAATATCGACCACACTACCACGCGATGCATTGATGAGCATGGCGCCTTCTTTCATCGCTGACATCTCTTTGGCTGTGAACATCAATTTGGTTTGTGGTGTTTCAGGAACATGTAAACTGATCACATCACTTTGGCTGAGAAGTTCGTTTATGGTGTGTACTTGCTGAGCATTCCCAAGCGAGAGTTTGGGTTCAATATCGTAATAAAGTACATTCATCCCGACAGTTTCAGCTAAGATCCCTAATTGCGTGCCGATATGACCATAGCCAATGATCCCCATCGTTTTACCGCGGGCTTCGAACGAATTATTGGCTGATTTTTGCCATTCCCCACGATGAGCTTTCGCATTACGTGCTGGGATGCCACGTAGCAGTAAAATGGCTTCAGCGACAACGAGCTCAGCAACACTGCGCGTGTTGGAAAAAGGTGCATTGAAGACAGGAATACCTAATTGACAGGCAGCGCCTAGATCGACTTGATTGGTCCCGATACAAAAACAACCAATAGCGACCAATTTTTCGGCGTGGCTCAACACTTCTTCGGTGAGATGAGTGCGTGATCGTATCCCGATAAAGTGAACGTCTTTGATTTTTTCAAGCAAATCAGCATGGCTTAATGACGTTTTCACCTGCTCGATGTTAGTGTAACCGGCACTGTGAAAAGCATCTACCGAACTAGGATGAAGACCTTCAAGCAGGAGAATTTTGATTTTATCTTTATCGAGTGAAAATTTTGACATGGCGTAAATGAGCTCCGAGTATGCTGCAAAATCAGATGTATTAAACTAGCAGAAAAGTGATCGGGGTGGAATTGATGTTTTATTCAATGAATTCACCGAACAGAGCTTTGTATGGCAGATATCGCTTACAACGTGAAGAAGCCTTACGATCAACATGTTAAACTGCACTTTTATGTTATAAATCTGACGAACTATAGAGAGAAAAAAAGCCACACAATGTGTGGCTTTTGATGACTATCGTTCAATCACACCGTTAGGCGTGCCGATAATCACTTTGTCGGCCCCTCGCAGTGCGAAGATGCCGTTGGTGACGACCCCTGCAATGTTGTTGATCGCTTTTTCCATCGCGATGGGGTCGAGAATTTCGAGATTATATACATCAAGAATGACATTACCGTTATCGGTGACCACCCCTTGGCGATACTCAGGCATCCCACCCAACTTCACCAGTTCACGGGCAACATAACTGCGGGCCATTGGAATGACTTCAACAGGCAGTGGAAAGTGGCCGAGAAGATCGACCTGTTTTGATTCATCGACGATACAAATGAAAGTTTTAGCGACCGCCGCGACGATTTTTTCACGGGTCAGCGCCGCGCCGCCACCTTTGATCATCGCATTATGTGCGGTGATCTCATCGGCGCCATCAACATATAAATCTAACTGACTAACGCTATTGAGATCGAATACTTCAATGCCTAACTGGCGAAGCCGCTCAGCCGATTGCACTGAACTGGATACGGCCCCTTCGAGTTGTCCTGCTATGGAAGCCAAGGCGTCAATAAAATAGTTCACAGTTGAGCCGGTTCCAACGCCAACTATCGTCCCGGGTTTAACATATTTTAACGCCGCTGCGCCGACAGCTTGTTTCATTTCGTCTTGGGTCATGAGTGGCTTCTCTAGTTAGCTTGTATAAGTATTATACGCTTTTAGCTGGCCATTCAAAGAGCTCTGATGGCGTGAATATACGGTTTAATGGTTGATCCCAAATAGCCGTGGGAAGTTTGGGGTAGCATTGCAAGTCATGGGCAATACCGACTCGCTGCACATGGGACCCTAGATGCGAAAAGGTGCGATCATAGAAGCCGCCGCCCATGCCGAGCCGATTGCCTTGTCGATCAAATGCGACCAATGGCGTGATCACCATATCCAGTTGATTGACAGGATGTACCTCAGAGCAGTTTAACTGAGGTTCGTTGATACCGAGTCGATTGGTGACTATGGTCGTGTGGGGTTGATAGCGTTGAAATAACAAATGACCTTTACAAAAAGGATGTAAAACGGGAAGGTAGAGCTGTTTTTTAGCTTGCCAACAAGCTTCAATGAGCGGTGCTGTTGATAGTTCACCATCGACACTTAAATACAGTGCAATGGCATGAGTGTTGGCAAAATTTGGATGCGCAGTAAACCGTGAGCACACAGCTGTTGCTGCCTGTTGTTGCTGTGTATCTAAGAGCGCACGGCGTCTCTCACGAGTTTGATGACGAATGGTTTGGCGCAGATGTTGGCAGCTCGATTCGGACATAACGCGAATTCTCGAAAAAGTGAGAGAGTGATTATTGCAAACTCATTGCAACTATTCACTCAGAAGCTATAAAGCAGTGTGATTGCTGTCACAGTATCAAGATGTTTAGGCGTTGGATCATCATCATTTGTCGGTGTGGTTTGATGAGTCAATGTCACGCTCGTTTTTAATGCCAATGGCCCCCAAATATTATTGGTCAAAGAGCTGACCGAGCGACTCATGGTATTGGTATTGCCGATATCACTTGAAAAGGTTTGGTGAAAAGCGGCACTGGCACTAATATTCCAGAGATAATCTAATCCAATATGAAAAATGGCTTCGTTTTGACTCGCACTGGATTCATTGTGTCGCCAACCCGGACCGATTTCAATATCCATGGTCTGAGTATCTCGACTAAAGGCTTGGTAACCGTAACCTAATGATGTGGTCAAAGTATTATCTAGGCCATTAAAACGGTCATTTTCATAGGTAATTAAGCCGTAGGTGTAGCGGTTTTGGTTCCAATCGCGATTGATCTTATAGCTGGCGTAGTAGCGCTCAGCGCTTACTTTTCCTGAATCTTTCGCATAGTTTGCTTCAAAATCAGTATTGTGTCGCCACTTTCCATAGAAAAAATCCATCACTAAACGGCCATGACCACTAGAGGTATCGGAATTCCCCGTCGAGAGGTTCACTCCAGCTTCTGCCTCTCCGGCATAACCCTTTTTTTGTAGATCAGCATCTTTAATCTCAAATGCCATCACATGTGTTGAGACTAAAAGTACCCAAAAGGCACTCAGTGCAGCTTTGTTCAGAGCTAACCTCCAAAGATGAGAGTATGTGTGATTGCCGTCACATTGTAACGGATAGCAGTGTAATGCTCATCAGCGATTATCAGCAATGTAGGTAAGATTTATCTGATGATGGTGATAGATAATCGGAAGCAGTGGTGAACGATAGAGGTACCCAGGGTGGCGCTGTCGAGTTTTTCCCTTGAACCGAAAAGTTCAAGGCGGGTTATAAATTTATCCACCGTAGGCTTCTCAGTAAGCTCTGAGCATGCACAATAGCAGTAAAGTATATCCCTCGTATCAAAATATCGGCAGAGGAGTAACCAACCGACGCTCACCCCAGGTATTAAAAGTTTAACGTTTTATTGAACTATTTTCCAATAAAGCTTGCTCAATTGTACGTTGCAACGACTTGATTCGTTCATCCATACTTTGAGTATACTCTGTATTTTTATGTTTTTCAGATAGAAGTTCATAACTGAGATTCAGCGCAGCCATCATGGCTAAATGTTCGTTGTTGGCTGCACTTTTCGACTTCGCTTCATCAAGACGAGCCGCGAGTACTGATACGGCCTCATGCAAGGCATGTTCTTGTCCTTCAGGACAAGCAACGCGATAATTTTTTCCTAAGAGTAGGATATCGACTGCTTTACTCATCTTGATGGTCCGATCAAGGTTAATTGCGCTGACTATATAGCGCGATGGAGGTGGTTGCAAGTCTATGACCCAGTTTGGATAACTGTTTGTTGTTCAATTGAGCAATATCCTGAATTTTTGTGCCGATGTAACATAGTGCAAATGCGTCAGCAGTGATAGGATCATAGCTCCATTGAGCATATAGGCTAACATCGTGAAAGAATTGACCTATCCTGATTACGCCAACTTTGGCGAGCTTTTATCCAAACATGACGTGATGGCCACTCCCGCGGAGGTTCACGGTTTATTGTGTGGCTTGCTGGCGGGTGGATTGCCCGTGGACGATCAAAGTTGGCCGGTGCATTTAAACGATCTATTTAATGATGGTTTTGCACTTCCCAGAGCCTTGCAAAAGAAAATTGAGAAACTAATTGAGGTGAGCGAATCGTTGTATCGTGATAATCAGTTTATTTTTTATCCATTTATTCCTGGGGATAACGATCCGCTTGATGAGCGCAGTGAAGCCATGGCGCAATGGGTACAAAATTTTTTAGTTGGTTTTGCCCTCGTTTGTCAAGAACTCAGTAAAGCCCCCGATGAAATCCAAGAGCTGATCAACGATTTTAATCAGATTGCACAATTATCACTTGAATTTGATAGTGAAGATGAGATCAATGAACAGGCCTTCTTTGAAGTGTTTGAGTATGTTCGTGTTGGCTCTATGGCCTGTTTTAATCATTATGCGCTACTCGCAACGCACTCGTCTTCACCGACTTTGCACTAATACGGTAACACATGGATACTGATGATTTTGATGTTTTAATTTGTGGCGCAGGGATGACTGGCGCCACGTTAGCGTTGTTGCTGAGCCGTTATGCGAAAGTGCACCACAAAATGCCACTGCGAGTTGCTTTGATTGAAGCTCAACCGCTTAATTATGGGAAGCATCCCGGGTTTGATGGCCGCGCGATTGCGCTCTCTGCTGGCAGTATCAGTGTCTATCAAGGATGTAACTTCTGGTCTCAGCTAGCTCCTTTTAGCGAATTTATTCAGCAGATCCATGTTTCTGATCGCGGCCATTTTGGGCACGTTGATATGCATGCCAAGGAGTATGGTTTAAGTGAGCTGGGTGCAGTCATTGAGCTCAGTCATGCAGGCGAGCAATTGCATCAAGCGTTGAGCCAGCTTAATCATGTCACTCTTTTTTGTCCGGCGACAGTCGCTAAGGTGCAGGCAAGCACTGCGTCGATACAGGTTAAATTATCTGACAATCGAGTGATTACTGGCAAACTATTGGTTGGCGCCGATGGGAGCCACTCACAAGTGGCGCAGCAGATGCGCTTAAATAGCCAGCTGTTAGATTTTGGCCAAAGTGCCATTATTGCTAATGTCGCTTGTCCTAACCCCCATCAACATCATGCTTATGAGCGGTTTACCCCGCATGGGCCAGTCGCTTTATTACCAATGCAAGAGCAACGCTGGTCGCTGGTGTGGTGTGTCCCACGCAGCCAGCAGCAACATTGGCTTAATGTCGGCGATGAAGAATTCTTAGCGGGGTTGCAAAAAGCATTTGGCTATCGAGTCGGGCATTTTCAGCGCGTTGGTCAACGCTCGGGTTATCCGCTGATTTTAACTCAGCGTCAGCGCGTGTTTGCTCAGCGTAGCGTTATTATTGGCAACGCTGCGCACAGTTTGCATCCTATCGCAGGGCAAGGATTTAATCTGGGGATCCGCGATGCTGCAACGCTCGCAGAACTCATGGTTTTAGCTGATGATCCCGGCGAGTTTGCGCTTTTAAATCGTTATCAAACGCAGCGCTGTCAAGACATAGAGACAACCGTTGGATTAACTAGTGCATTAGCGCTGGGTTTTGCCAGTACCGATAAGCTCAGCGTGATCCCACGTAATATTGGATTATTATTAATGCAACATTCGGCGAGTTTAAAGTCGAAACTGGTGCGCCAGACGCTTGGCTATACGCAATGACCTAAAACATGATGGCTGCCGCATAGGCGTGAGACGAGGGGCGTGCCCATATGGCGAATTTAAATATTCTTTCATCATCGAGTCATCTGTCCTAAGTGAGTCGCTAATGCCGGATCGTGCTCACTATCAGTTAATTGAGAGGAAGTAATGAACACCTTTGACATCGTTATTTTAGGGGGCGGCATGGTTGGCCTAGCTTTGGCTCGGGCGCTGGCTGATAGCCCTCTGTCGCTCGCTGTTGTTGAGCCATCCATTCCTAAACCATTAGCCAACGAGCGAGATTTTTCACTGCGAGTGAGTGCTATTAGCCCCGCCAGTGCGCAGTTTTTAGATGAGCTTGGGGTGTGGTCGGCATTGATGGAACAACGCGTCCAACCCTATAAAAAAATGCATGTTTGGGAAAAAGACAGCTTTGCGAAAATTGATTTTGATTGTCAGCAGGCCATGCTTTCGAACCTCGGTCACATTATAGAAAATGAGATCATTCGGGATGGTTTATGGCAACAAGTTTGCGGGCAAGCAAACGTAACGATTATTGATGAGCGTTGCCAGCAACTTGAACGCGGCCAACGTGAAGCTTGGTTGCAATTCGAGCGCTTTGGGATGGTGAGTGCTCAGTTAGTGGTGGGGGCCGACGGCGCTCATTCTTGGCTGCGTCAGCAGTGCGATGTGCCTGTGACTTTTTGGGACTATCAGCATCATGCGCTGGTTGCTTCGATTCATACTGAGCTACCTCATCAAGAATGCGCTCGGCAAGTCTTTAGCGCTGATGGGCCGTTAGCTTTTTTGCCGCTGAGCGATCCTCATCAGTGTTCGATTGTGTGGTCGTTGCCCCAAGCCCGGGCGCAAGCGTTGCAACAGATGTCCTTGGAGCAGTTTAACCATGAGCTTATGGTTGCGTTTGATCAAAAACTTGGTATATCGACGCGGGTGAGCGAACTGCAAGCTTTTCCATTACGGATGCGCTATGCCCGGCAATTTGCCGGTGATCGCTTCGTGCTCGTTGGCGATGCCGCGCATACTATTCACCCGTTGGCAGGACAAGGTGTGAATTTAGGTTTTGCCGATGTACAGGCGTTAGCCATGACGATAAAAACATTGGCTGCTAAAGGTGATGATCTTGGCAAACATCGTTTATTAAGAGCTTGGGAGCGTGAGCGAAAAGCGGATGCGATGGTCATGATCGCTGCCATGGAGTTTTTTAAGCAGCTCTTTGCCGGCGCCCATCCCGCTAAAAAACTGCTGCGCGGGATGGGAATGTCGATCAGTGATAGGCTTTCACCACTAAAACTGCAGTGGATGAGGCGTGCGTTAGGGCTGGCGAACCACTCATAAGAAACTAAATAATCGACTTTATTGGGGCTTTGATTGGCCCCGTATTCGAGCCTGACGAATTTGCGGGCGGCGACTACTTTCGATAAACCGAATAATCTTGCTGGCCACATCAATCCCCGTGGCGCTTTCTATGCCTTCAAGTCCAGGGGATGAGTTAACTTCCATCACCATCGGTCCTTTTTGTGAACGTAACAGATCAACACCCGCCACATTAAGTCCCATGATTTGCGCCGCCTTGACGGCAGTTTGTCGCTCAATGGGAGTTAGTTTGACCACGGATGCAACGCCACCACGATGTAAATTGGAGCGAAATTCCCCAGGTGCAGCTTGGCGTTTCATCGCCGCAATCACTTTATCGCCGATGACAAAACAGCGAATATCTGCCCCACCAGCTTCTTTGATGTATTCTTGGACCATAATATTGGCTTTAAGACCCATAAAGGCTTCAATCACACTTTCTGCTGCTTTACGGGTTTCGGCCAACACGACCCCAATGCCTTGAGTCCCTTCGAGCAGCTTGATGACGCAAGGCGCACCACCAACCATGGTGAGTAGATCAGGAATATCCACGGGTTTATTGGCAAAACCTGTTGTTGGCAGGCCAATGCCTTTACGCGAGAGTAATTGTAATGAACGCAGTTTATCCCGCGAGCGCGTGATAGCGACTGATTCACTAATCGCATACACACCCATCGTTTCAAACTGGCGTAAGACCGCGGTTCCATAAAAGGTCACTGAAGCGCCAATTCGTGGGATGACCGCATCATAAGAGGGTAAGGCTTGTCCCAACATATGAATAGACGGCTCTTGGGCATTGATATTCATATAGCATTTGAGTACATCAATGACATCGGCTTGGTGACCTCGACTGGTGGCCGCTTCCACTAAGCGCCGAGTTGAATATAATCCCGGATTACGCGATAAAATGGCAATCTTCATGCCGGTATTCCTTGTAAATAAGATGCTTGTGGATCCACTTGAAAATGCCCCGCGAGAGCGTTTCGCCCTAAAAGCATGCGGAACTGCATTCGATCACGATTGGTGAGCGTGATTTCAATTGGCCAAAGTAATGTACCGACCTGTGCTTGGGTTTGAATGACATAACGCTTTTCGACGTGTCCACCTGAATCTTTGACTACTCGCTGATCAACCACCGGAGCATTGAACCAAAACTCTTCTTGGCTATTTTGATGCGGATGGATCCCAATTTTTACCCATAGTTGTTGCGCATGTTTAAATGGCTCGAGCGCAAAAGCGTGTAAACAAGAGGTGCGAGCCCCTGTATCTACTTTCGCTTTTATTGGTTCGCAGCCAATAGCCGGTAGAGCGACCCATTCACGCCAGCCAACTAGTTGAGTCATCGTAGTAACTTTATCTTAGGTTAATTTTGCGCGAATTTACTGTAATTAAGTCGCTTAGCAAGTATTTTTGTAACCATATTCTAAAAGTATCTAAGAATATGAAATATGACGAATAAATGATCTATAGAGAGGGGGAGGATACTCTTTGTATCCTTGTTATGACCACTAATCAGACGTGGTTAATAGGGGTGTTGTGCGCGTAGCTTAGCTAAACATTGTAAGCGTTGTGCCCGCAGTTGCTCTCGAATAGCTGAGCCTTTAAACCCTGCTTGAACAATCGGTTGAACTTGGATTTGGCGTAGTTCGCTGAACATGTCCATTAATATCTGTGCTTGTGGATAATCATCTTCAGTGTGATGAAGACGCCCACGAATATCAGCCTGACAGACACTGAGAATCTGGCTAAAGCGCGCGGGTTTGCGCCACACATCACAGCTATCGAACATCATTAATAGCTGTTCATCACTTTGTTCGGCTTGCTTGTGGATAATGATATGCCAACGGCAAGCTAATAGTGCTAAATGGCGGCTATTATTGGGAACTGTTAATCGCTCGCAAAGCTTATCAATGATGGCCCCGCCTAAGAGGTCATGGCCACGATGACTGGGCCAATTGCTTTTGGGGGTGGCTGCTTTACCAAGGTCATGACAAAGTGCGGCAAAGCGCACTTCGCTGCAGTGACTTAAGCGCGCGGCCTGTTCTAGCACCATTAAGGTGTGTACGCCACTATCAATTTCTGGATGCCAATACACAGGCGCAGGGATACCAAATAAAGCATCAAGCTCAGGCAAGATCACGGCCAAGGCCCCGCATTGACGCAAAACTTCAAAAAAGACTTGAGGGGAGTCGCTAGTGAGTGCTTTTTCCATTTCTTGATAGACGCGCTCAGAGGTGAGGCTAGTGAGTTCACCAGAGCCTGCCATTTGGCTCATTAACAATAGTGTTTCATCAGCAATACGAAATCCTAAATGAGCGAATCGAGCGGCGAAGCGGGCAACTCTCAGAACTCGCAGAGGGTCTTCACTAAACGCTGATGAAACGTGGCGCAGTTGCCGCAGTTCTAGGTCAATCAAACCACCATAAGGGTCAATTAAGCGGCCATTTTTATCTTCGGCCATCGCGTTAATGGTGAGATCGCGGCGTTGCAGGTCAGTTTCTAGGCTGATCTCAGGGCCAAATTCACATTGAAAACCAGTATACCCACTACCCGTTTTTCGTTCGGTGCGCGCGAGGGCATACTCATCCCCTGTGTCGGGATGTAGAAATACCGGAAAGGACTTCCCAACTTGGTTAAATCCTTGTGCTTTCATCTGCTCGGCAGTTGCACCTACCACGACATAATCACGATCATTGACGGCTAACCCTAAGCGTTTATCTCGGACTGCTCCACCGACTAGATAAATTTGCACAAAAAACTCCCACTTCATGTTGAGATCGGTATTATACAGCCTTTAAACGGTTTATCAGGGGAAGATTAGGCGCTTGTATCATAACTATTTTGCGATGCGTGAAAATCCATTCTCAATTGCACCGAATCCAGCGTTTTTGTTTATTAGTGATCGTCATCGAGAAGCGCTCGCCCATCTCCGATATGGGCTGGAGGATACTGGCGGGTTTGTGTTGTTAACTGGTGAGGTGGGAACCGGTAAGACGACGTTGGCACGAACACTGCTGCGTGATTTAGATGAACACACCAAAGTCGCATCGCTGCTTAATCCCCAACTCAGCGGTGTTGAGCTTCTTGGGGCGGTGTGTGATGGCTTTGCGATCGATTATCCTGCTAATGCGGGAATGAAAATGTTGACGGATCGCTTGTCACAGTTTCTGTTAAATTGGCATCAGCAAGGGGGAAAATCCCTATTGTTAGTTGATGAAGCGCAGCAGTTGAGTATGGATGCCTTAGAGCTGTTAAGACTGTTAACTAATTTGGAAACGGATACACAAAAGCTGCTGCGTATTGTATTGGTAGGCCAGCCGGAATTGCAATTGATGCTCCGTCAGCGCGCGATGCGGCAAATTTCTCAGCGGATCACGGCGCGTTATCAACTTCTCCCTTTTAGTCTCGAACAGACACGCGAGTATATTCACTATCGGTTAGCAGTGGTTGATTGTCATCAAACGTTGTTTAGTCGCCGAGCGATTGCCTGTATTTATCGCTTAACTGGTGGGGTCGCGCGGCTAATCAACTTGCTATGTGATAGAGCCTTGCTAGGTGCCTACAATAATGGCGAGTCTCAAGTGAGCTTAGCGGTTTTGCACCAAAGTAGCATGGAACTTGAATTGACGGTGACTCAACCCTTGCTTAGCCGTTCTTTTCAAGTAGCCGTGTGGCTGTTGTTGGTGGCGGTTGGAGCGGCGGGATTAGGATGGCATCTTACCCCAAGGCGAGTTGATTCGCATGCACAGCTTCTTTTTGACAAGACCCGCCAAGCGCATCAGCAGCAATGGATCGCGTTGATTCAATCTGCCGATCAGCCCGTCATCTCGTTGCAACGTTTATTCGCGGTATGGGGCTATCAAGTGCCTTTTACCCAAGTGCATTGCTCGTTAAGTGACGCGGTTGGATTGCAATGCCTTCAAGGGCAGGCAAGTCTAGCCCAATTGCTGAAATGGAATACGCCTGCGGTTGTATCACTCGATTATCAAGGTCATATCGGTTATGCACTACTGCGCTATCAGCAAGGTTCTCAGTTGATCTTGTGGTTAGCCAACCAACAACTGCAGGTTACGTCTGATTGGTTTAAACAACATTGGCAGGGTGATTATGTATTGCTGTGGCAACCACCAGCTGGTGGCTCTTTACCATTGAAACAGGGAAGCAAAGGGCCCGCAGTGGCGCAGTTAAGTCAGACGTTAAACTTACTCAGTGAGACAAAGCGAGCTCCTACCTCAATCTATAATGAAGCGCTGCGTCAACAAGTAAGCGACTTTCAAAAACGTTATCAAATGCCGGTCGATGGGGTAATGGGGCCCTATACGTGGCTGTTATTGCAGCATATTGTTCATCCTGAACAGCCAAGTTTACAGGAGAGTCATTCATGAGCGGTGCTCGTTCCTTTAGGTTAATGACTGGGCGTGGTTGGCTAATATGGGTACTTGGCAGCGCCGTTGTGATCGCTAGCGCACTCTTTTGCGGGGCTTGGTTTAAGTCTCATTGGGCGCCAGCAACGATGCAACTGGCTCACGGGCAAATGATTGGTGCACCGCAGTTGCAAGCGTTACCCGAATTACACCCAAAGTCTGTTAACCTCGTGGCACTGCGAGAGCAAGCTTTACATCAGATTCCGAAACCCCTCCTCAATAACGTCTCCCGAACTTCTGTAAGTGCAGTCGATATTGCGGCAACGCCAGCTAAAGCAGGTCGTCAGTTGCCAACCAATTATGCTGATGCGGTGGCCTTTGATGAGCTTCCTGTTGATCTCAAAAAGCAGATCCCAGCATTTGTTTACAATGCCCACGTGTATTCATCCGATCCGACTATGAGCTATATCCAATTAAATGGGAAAACGCTTTATCAGGGCGATCACTATTTGGGGTTAACCATTGTGCTTATTCGCTATAATGAAACATTTTTTCGCTTTAAGGGCCAATTGCTTAAGCAAAAGGCCCTGCAGGATTGGCGTCAGTAGCAGTTAGCGCACCACTGATTTAGTTGATTGAAAGTGTTGCGTTGTCAATGTTTGCCTCGGTAACGCCGAGATCGCGTAATTTTTTACCGTGCATTAAGTTTGCTTCGATGTGCTCGAGTTCGATGCCTTTGGTTTCAGGGACAAATAATATGGTGACACCAATAAATATGATGTTTAACCCAGCATATAACCAAAAAGTGTTACCCGTGCCGATGCCATTGAGCAAGCTTAAGAAAGTGGCGCCTAGAACCATGTTCGAAACCCAGTTCATTGTTGTGGAGCAGGCCACCCCAAAATCACGGCCTTTTAACGGCTGAATTTCAGAACATAAGATCCACACCATCGGGGCTGCGCTCATGGCATAACCGACGATACATACAATAGCCATAACTACAGATAGATAACCGAATAGTGGGTTGTGATCGCCATTGTGGATCATTTCCAACAATAGACCTAAGCAGAACATGCCAGCGCCCATAATCGCAAATCCAATTTTCAATGCGGGTTTTCGTCCCCAAGTATCAACGACTTGCGATACTAAACTGGTGGCAATGACAAACGCTAATCCGACGAATATAGTACTGATCATTTGCTGCATATGGCTTGCAAACCCCGCCATTTTGAAGATGGTTGGAGCGTAATACATCAGAATATTCATCCCAGTGAATTGTTGCATAAACTGCAAGGCGATACCCAGCGTCACGCTGCGACGAAAGTTTTTGTTGGCTTTAAATAGTTGAAAACCAGATTCTTTTACTTTAAGACTCGCAACAATGTCTTGGAATTCTTGATGGGCTTCACGTTCTGATTGACGCAGCGATAACAAAATTGTTTTAGCCTCGCTCATCCGTCCTTTGGCAGCTAGCCAGCGAGGACTTTTCGGCATCATCCATACTGCGATGATTAATATAGCCGCTGGAATGACCAATACTGCAAACATCGCGCGCCAACTATCGAATAAACTAAAGAAGGTATCCGACAAAAACGCCAAGACAATCCCGACATTGACCATAACCTGATACATGGCTATTTTTTTCCCACGGACGGCTTTGTCGGACATTTCAGAGAGATAAAGTGGAGCGGCGTAAGATGCAATGCCGATTGAAAATCCCTGAATGACTCGAAAGATTAACATCATATGAATATTGATTGAAAAAGCGCAGCCTAATGTTCCCACTGCAAACAGGATCCCTCCCCAAAGTAGGCTGAACTTACGCCCTAGCCGTGAGGAAAGCCAACTATTAGCAATGGAGCCCAGCGTTGCTCCCAACATCATGGTACTCACAATCCACTCTTGTTGAGCAATACTGAGTTGCCAATCTTGGCTGATAAAAGGTAGCGCCCCTGCAATAATGCCGATATCTAGACCAAATAGTAGGCCTGCCAATGCAGCTGCGACAGTTACCAACTTTTTACTTTTAAACATTATAAGCCCCTTACAACAGGAATAGGATGGTGGCTAAGCCAGTAGTTGTTCAGTATGTTAGGGGCGAATAACAGCGAATTAGTTGCGTGGTTTCACACTTTTATCGAGCCGGCTATCCAGTCTATTACTGTAGCGTTAAAGTCCATGAAACTAATGGGCAAATGAGCACTTTTGTTATTTTAACTGATATAGATGAACGTGTTACGTCGAATTATTTGGAATGCGTTATTAACAAAGAGAGAGCGAGTAGCGAGTGTGTCTATTGAATTAGCTAAATTGAACAGTTGGAGTTGCAGGACAACTCCAACTGCCAGTTGATGTTACATCCAGCGATCGGCATTTCGTTTTCGCCGCCGTGGTAGATAGGGGACGACTAGACCGATGATTAAACCGACCACCGCGATAAGACCACCGCGTAATAACCATTGCATCTGCACGTTTTGTTGAATATTACTCAATTGGCTTGATAGCTTTTTATTGCTGACCAATAAATTTGAGAGTTTACTGGTTAGTTGTGTCGTTTGATTTTTCTCGGCAGCCAACTGCTGCTTTAACTGTTCGATTTCTTTAGCGCTGCTATTGGCACCTTGTTGTGACGCTGTCTCTAGCGTCTTTAATTTTTGCTGTGTGGATTGCAATTGTTGCTGCGATTGCTCAAGGCGAGTTTGTACGCTGGGCGTGCTGCTCAATTTGTCCGCCGCGATCCAGCCGTCTTTGCCTGAATCAAGCAATTTGATATGGGCAAACTGACTGTCTTTATCAAACTCCAGTTCATTGACTTTTTCGCCCGCATTGGCTGTCCCGACAATACGATAGTTATTCCCAGGTCCTGAGTGCATATAAATAAATAAGTCATTAGTTACATAACGCTGCGCTGCAAAAGCGCTGAAACTGAGTCCTGTAACCAAGACTGAAAGCAGTAGTTTGTATCTCACAAGCTATCTCGTTTTCGTTGTCATCAAAAGGTAAGAGAGTTTAAGTGTAAGTCTTTCCTTGGATAGGCTCAACCATCAAGCGATGAAAGCGCTGCAGGTTTCTCTTGCAGCACTCAAGTTATTGACTCAACTGAGCTGTTATTGAAAACAGGCTTTTAGAATATAGAAGAAAATTACTGAAAATGCCGCGCCAGCAGGTAAAGTGATAATCCACGACACAACAATTTTGCGAATAATGCCAAGATTAAGCGCGCCAATTCCGCGAGCCATCCCCACCCCTAAAATAGCGCCAACTAATGTTTGAGTTGTGGAGATAGGTAGGCCCGTTCCAGAGGCAATAACCACGGTGGATGCCGCGGATAGCTCAGCGGCAAAACCACGGCTGGGGGTTAAGTGCGTAATGCCTTTGCCGACAGTTGCAATGACATGATGCCCCCATACCGCAAGACCTGTCACAATACCTAATCCACCTAATGGCAAAATCCACCAAGCGATCTGTGCTTTAGCACCAATAATACCATCATGGTTAATAATACTGACCACAGCGGCCAATGGACCGATGGCGTTGGCAACATCATTAGAGCCATGTGCAAAAGCCATACAACAAGCAGTCATAATCATTAAAATGCCAAAGATCTTTTCGACATTGGTATAATGCATTTGCTTGTCAGAATCTGGATCAATATGTAAGCGATTGATCATTACACGCCCGATGGTGGCAATAAATAGCCCAATCCCTATTGCTAATAGATACCCATCCACGCTGTTGATATTCAGACCGATATGACTTAGTCCTTTTTTAATGGTGACTAAAGCGAGCACAAATCCGGCTAAAAACATATAACCTGGGACATAGCGCTTAGCCGCACGGATTGGGTTTTCGTTGTTAAAAATAAGTAGTTGAGCACTGGTAAACAAGAGATAAGAGAGCCCCCCTGCGATGATTGGGGTAATGATCCAACTACCGATAATACTGGATAGCTTTGACCATTCGACTGTCTGCGGACCAGATGAAACACAGGCAAAGCCGATAATTGCCCCGACGATTGAATGCGTCGTTGAAACTGGCCAACCTTTATAAGAAGCAATTAACAACCATGCACCCGCTGCAAGCAATGAGGCGATCATGCCATAGACCATGATTTGCGGATCATGAGAAAACAGAGTTGGATCGATAATTCCTTTACGTACTGTATTGGTGACCTCACCTCCGGCTAAATAAGCCCCAGAGAATTCAAAGATCATTGCAATAAACACCGCGTTACGGATGGTTAATACACCTGAACCGACGGATGTTCCCATAGCGTTGGCAACATCATTCGCACCAATGCCCCATGCCATAATAAAACCAAATAAAGCGGCAATTGCCACCAATATGGTGCCGTGATTGGCAATTATATCCATAATTGTAGAACCTGAATTAAAATTTTAAGCGCGGAAAATCATCAATTCCATACGAGCGCCAACGCGGAGGGCTTGATCGGCGAGTTCCCCGACTTTTTCGATCATGTGGTATAAAAACATGACATCAACTGGATTTAATTGTGACTCCAACTGGCGAAGTTTAAGACGCAGACCAATTTGCATATTGTCTGTGTCGTCTTCTATTTGATCTAGTTCAGCGACTAGCTTGCTCACGAGATCAACTTCGCGGCCTCTAAAGCCTGTTTCCAGTAAATCGTCGAATTCGTGGATCGCTTCTTGGGCTTTGGCGGTTGCATCAAGGCAACGCTGTAAGTAAGGTAAAAAATCGCCATGTAGCTCTTTGGGAACATACAACTGACGACCTACAACCCGGCCACTGATATCTTTTGCTTTATTCGCGATGCGATCTTGATGAGTTAATAACTCAAGCAGATCAGATCGCTCAACAGGCATGAAAATTCCACCGGGTAAGTTCAAACGAATATTTCGTTTTAAAGTATCCGCCTCTTTTTCAAGTTGATTGATATTTTTACGATATATGACAGCACGTTCCCAATCATCGGCAAAAACTGCTTCAAAAAAAGGGATCAAGTTTTCACAGCATTGGTGAACTTTACTGATATGTTCTTCTAACGGTTTAATGGGTGATTTAGCAAATAAACCAAGTAACGTATTGGGCATCATCTTTCCTAACGTCTATTCTAGCGCCGCGAATGTTAACCGATATCCAATCTCATGCAAGTAGATTCTTGCGCTATTGGCTCACGGAATATTGCTGATATATTTCATTATAATTATTTATGTTGCCGTGGTGGATACAAGTGTACAGCAATTTATTATTTCACCTGTTTTTCCCATCTTTTAGGCGCTCGTCAATAAATAATAACCTGTGTTAGGCCAATCGTTCATAGAGTATGGTATGCTGCACCATTGCGATTTTTTATGAACCCTGCAACAGATAAGCTATGAACAGTGAAATCGAACTGAAGTTTTATACCCCAGATGATTGTTTGGCAAAACTTCATAGAATTTTAGACGAATTTTCCATACTCCAACATGAGGTTCGTCATTTACGTAGCGTTTATTTTGATACCAATGATCGTCAATTGCGGCGTTGGCGTATGGGGTTACGTATCCGTAGCGGCGACGAAAAAAATGTTCAGACACTCAAAACCGCTGGACGCACGGTCGGTGGTCTTAATGAACGCCCTGAATATAATCAAGTGATTGATGGCCAACGGCCACAATTGAGTCGCTTTGAACAGTTGGACTGGCCCGCAGATGTGTCACTTGATACTCTCGAGCAAGCTTTATTGCCGATTTTTGTCACAGACTTCGAGCGTACGACTTGGCTGGTCGATCTTGACAATGAAACGTTGATTGAAGTGGCCTTAGATCGAGGGGAACTAGAGGCTGATGAGCGCAGGGAACCGATCCACGAATTAGAATTAGAGTTGATTAAAGGGGATGTGGGGCAGTTATTTTATCTGGCTCAGCAGCTCGCACAACTTGATGGGTTGTTACTGGCCTCAACCAGTAAGGCCAAGCGCGGCTATGCGTTGGCTGACGGGCTTCCTAATGAGCAACCAGCCCGATTGGGGTTCGTCCCGTTAACTCCACAGAATTCACTCTTAGACGCATTCAATCACAGTATTGAATATGCATTAGCTCATTGGCAACGTCATCAACAAATATTTATTGAATCTTCCCAATTACGTGCCTTATTTGAGATCAAGCAAGCTGCCCGATTGATGCATCAAATTTTGAACCTATACCAAGAGGTGCTAAATTTTGACTGCCCGTGGCATAGTGAATTGTTGTGGCTAGTTCGCCAGTTTGATTGGTTAGATGAGGCCACCCACATCCGTAGTCTACTCGATGAACAAGGCAAGTTTATTCGTAAGCTCAGTAACCGCCGCGTGGTGCGTAAAAAGCTTGATCAGCGTTTAGCTTTGTTACCCGATGCTGAGCAGATGATGCAATTTATTGGTAGTGCTCGTTATAATGCGTTAATACTCAATATGGCACTATGGATTTATCAAGGTGGGACTATCCAACCCAAACAGCCACAAGAACTGGTTGATTTTGCCAGCCGTACCCTAGAGCAAAGTTGGCAGGATCTGCGCCAATCGGAATTTGCGCTAGCGTCTATCGATTTAGCCCAATACACACGTATGGCAGGGCGGTTACGACGTAATTTAATGGTTGGTAATTGCCTTGGTGCATTATTTGATCCCAAAGCTCGAGATGAGTTTCGCTTACTTTGGCTTGATTTACTCGGTGGTATTGAAGACTTGCGCTTGTTAGAACCTATTGCCGAGCTTGCCCGTAATCTGAGTGAGCACGAAGAGGATGTCAAAAAAGTTCGTAAATGGTTAAAACGTAAACAAGCCTCCATTACTGATGCGATGGAATTTACTCGAACCGAAGCATTGGCCCGCGATGATTATTGGCATTTTTAATAATTAAAAATTAGTTAGAACAATGTATTAGGTGTCAACGCCCTAGTTTATAAAGTTGTTAATGGTGTCACATGTTGACTAGATAAGGCGGCTACGAGGCCGCTTTTTTTGTTTTTTTATTGTAAACTTGCTAGGTGATAATGGTGCAGTTCAAAATAAATGAACCTGTTATTTTCGGGCTCTTTCGCGTGTTAGGTGTACACTTTATGGCAGTGTCTTTTAGCGCTAGAGTGCGTTAAATAAACATTTAAAAACAACACATTAAATGTAATCACATCAATCTTCAGACATTGGATGTCGTTTGCTTGCATTTACAAAATATTGCGTGAAGCTAAGCAAACAAGACCGACAATCTAAGTGAGTGAACATAACAACGATGTTGCTCAAGTTTAGCAGGTAAACGTCGATGAGTTGTTATTAGTGTATGCGAGTGCACACTAAACTCATCGAATCAATGCCTCTTTGGAAAGGACTATTTTAGATGAAACAAGCGATGTTATCGCAATGGGAACGGCTCATTACGCACATTAGTCTTAAGCATAAAATTTACCTAATGATTGTTAGCAGTCTCATTGTGTTAGTGGCAAAACTGTTCTTTGACGGTTATTTAGTGACCCAAGATGTGAACAATATCCAATCGCACAATATGGTCACCGAAGCGCGTCAACTAGCGCAGTTAGCCGACCAGCATCAAGGGGATAATGGCTTTTTACAAACAATGATCCAAGCGAATGTTCACTATCAAGTGGCGATTGTTGATGCCAATGGTCAAGCCCTCGCAGGGCAACCGCCAGCAACCATCCCCGAAGCCGGAAAAGTAGTACAAGCTGCAGATTTTCTCACCTATGTTGTGCCATTGAATAATGGTCAGCAATTAGTGATGCAACATTCGCTTAATGCCGATAGTCATGTTGTCTCCCAGTTTTGGCAGCGCAGTTTAATTGTTACGGTGATCGTCGCTGTAGGTTTTATCGCGTTATTGATGGCTGCAGCGAGGGTGTTGATTAAACAAGTTGAGCTTTTGCGTCAACAACTTCGTCTGATGGCCAATAAAGACTTTACTGTTCCCAACATGATGGGCAGTCGTGATGAGTTTGGCAGTATTGAACGGGCAGCCAATGATACTCGAATAGATTTAGTCAAAGTTTTTACTGAGCAGCGTAAAACCACTGAGCAGTTGCTCGATCTCGCCGAGCAAATGGCGCTGTGTATGGATGAAACCAAAGATGCGACCCAAGAGGAATTTTCCCAAATTGAGCAGCTTGCCTCAGCCATGAGTGAAGTTGCCGCAACTGTCCATAATGTAGCTGATAATGCTGAACAAGCAGCACTCGCAACACAGGAAGCCAATAAGTTAGCCCATCAAGGCAACAATGATGTCACTCAAAGTATTAAGACAATCAGTTTACTGGCACAAAATATTGATCGTTCAACTCAAGCCGTGAAGCAAGTAGAAGAGCGGGTTGTGTCTATCGGCAGTGTTGTCGATACAATTAATAGCATTTCTGAACAAACCAATTTGTTAGCACTAAATGCTGCTATTGAAGCGGCTCGTGCCGGTGAACACGGGCGTGGTTTTGCGGTCGTTGCCGATGAAGTGAGAAATCTAGCGCAGCGAACCCAAAATGCGACAGTGGAAATTCATAAAATGATTGAGCAGCTGCAAGTCAGTGCTCGTGATGCTGGGCAATTGATGAAAGCGAGTGTTGAGTATGCGGAACAAAGCGTTGAGCAGGTCAGTGCCGCGGGAGATGGATTAGAGCAAATTGTCACCCAAGTACAAAAAATTACAGATATGAATAGCCAAATTGCAACCGCCTCTGAACAGCAAAGTGCGGTGGCCTTGCAGATGGATCAAAACCTGATCCAGGTAAAAGAGTTGATCCAAGGAAGTGTAACGGTCATTGATGAATTGGCTGAAACAGCGCAAATGATTGAGCATCAAGGTCGAGAACTTGGTCAATTAGCGTTAGCTTTTCGCATTAGTCAAGAGCCAGACGAAACAAAATGAGCGAAGTGCTCGGCATGATTGCGCAACTTGAGCGCTGGCCTGAGCTTTATGCCCTAGGTACGGAGCGTCTTGCGCAACTTGTTGATGCAACGCGTTTGTCTGCATTACAAAAAGCGCAGGCGCTAGCGATATTAGCAGCCAGTGATTATCTCTTTGAGCAATGTGTCCGTCATCCTCAATGGCTTTTCGAGTTGTTAGATACGTCATTGAGCGAACAACTGCCGACGTTGCTGAATGCGCCCTTATGGCAGCAACAACTTCTTGAATTGGATGAAGTTGCAGTGAAATGCGCCTTGCGAGAGCGTCGTCAGCAGGTTTTTACGCGCATCGCTTGGCTTGAACTGTCGGGGCAAATAAGCGTCGAGCAAAGTATCCAGTGGCTGTCACAATTTGCCGATTGCGCCATTCAAACGGCCATAAAATGGTTGGTGCACAACTTACAGCCTGTTTATGGCATTGCATCGGATGCGCAGAATAATCCTCAAAACATGACTGTTCTGGCGATGGGGAAACTCGGTGGAGGGGAGCTCAACTTTTCATCCGATATCGATCTCATTTTTAGCTACCCGCATCAAGGTCACACCCAAGGTGGACGTCGTCAGCTTGCCAATCAACAATATTTTATTCGCTTAGGTCAGCAGCTGATTCAATTGCTAGGGCAAACAACGGCTGATGGGTTTGTGTTTCGGGTGGATATGCGTCTGCGCCCCTTTGGCGATTCGGGGCCACTGGCGGTGAGTCACACGGCGCTGGAAGATTATTATCAAAACCATGGTCGAGACTGGGAGCGATATGCCATGGTCAAGGTTCGTTGCATCAATGATGAAGATGCTGATATCCAGTTGCAAACAATGCTCCGGCCCTTTGTTTATCGGCGTTATATCGATTTTGGTGTGGTGGATTCATTGCGACGCATGAAATCAATGATTTTAGCTGAAGTACGGAGGCGTAAGCTGTCTGGTCATATCAAACTAGGCCGTGGAGGCATTCGCGAAATAGAATTTATTGTGCAAGCACAGCAACTCATATGGGGGGGACGATTTGTCAGCTTGCAGCAACGCTCATTATTGGTGGCACTCAAGCAGCTAACCCTCGAAAATATTCTTACACCCTTACAACATCGCTGTTTAGCTGATAGCTATCTATTTTTACGTCGCGTCGAAAATTATCTGCAAGAGTTCCACGATCAGCAAACGCAGAGTTTGCCGCAAGACCCTTTGGCCCAGTGTCGTTTGGCTTGGGTAATGGGATACACCAGCTGGGCTGAGGCAGAACAGCAGATCCACGCGGTATTGCAGCAAGTAAGTAGGTGCTTTGATGACTTATTTGGCCACCCATTGCCAGAACAACATCCATTGGATAGTCAGTTTGAAGCGCTTTGGCAGGTCGATGATGATGATAACCATGCTGATTTAGATGTATCCGCGGAGTTTATTGGTTTAGTGCGTGAGTTTCGCCATCAAGTGCAGCGTCGCGTCTTCGGTGAAAAAGGCCAACAGACCTTGGACCAACTTATGCCACGATTACTCCCGATGATCCTTGCTTATCCAGCTGCGGAACAGTTGGCTAGCCGACTATTTAAGCTTTTAAGTCAGATCCTTTCTCGAAGCGCCTATTTACAACTCTTGTTGGAAAACCCAGGTGCATTGAAGCAGTTGTTGAAACTGTGTGATGCCAGCAAATTGGTTGCAGAACAACTGAGCCTCTATCCGATGCTGCTCGATGAACTGCTCGACCCGCAAATCCTCTATCAAGTTTATCCAGATGAAACGTATGCGCAGCAATTATCGCAATTTATGCTGCGTATTGCCCCTGATGATCTTGAGCAACAAATTGATGCACTACGTCAATTTAAGCAGATCCAAATTTTGCGAATTGCCGCCGCTGATAGCGCTGGCGCTTTGCCTGTGATGAAAGTAAGTGATCGCTTAACTGAATTAGCGCAGGCGCTTTGTGTCCAAGTGGTCGAACTGGCGTGGCAACAGATGATCGATCGTTATGGGTATCCCGATGGCATTGATGCGACTAACTTGCAGCGTGGCTTTGCGATTATCGGCTATGGCAAGTTGGGCGGGATTGAACTAGGGTATGGCTCGGATCTTGATTTAGTGTTTATCCATAATTGCGATAGTTATGCCTCAACCAGCGGGCCCAAAGTTATCGACAGTAAGCAGTTCTACTTACGATTAGCGCAGCGCATCATGCATCTATTTCAAACCCGCAGTCGTGCGGGCATCTTATATGAGGTGGACATGCGGCTTCGCCCTTCAGGAAATGCCGGATTGTTGGTCAGCTCATGGTCTGCTTATCGTGATTATCAACGTCAACAAGCGTGGACATGGGAGCATCAAGCGTTGGTTCGAAGCCGAATTATTGAAGGGGATGGTGCGCTTGAAAGTATATTTGACAGCTTACGACATGAATTATTAAGCCGCCCACGTGACATCAACGAGCTCAATGAGAATATTCTCTCGATGCGTGAAAAAATGCGTCAGCATTTAGATCGCTCTGATCAGCAACAAGTTGATCTCAAACAGACCGTTGGCGGTATGGTCGATATTGAGTTTATCGCCCAACAGCTGGTCTTAGCGCATAGCCATCAATATCCTCAACTCACGCGCTGGCCTGATAATGTCCGTATTTTTGAACAAGCCCAGACTTGTGGATTGTTAACCGATACGCAAGCTAAACAGCTCACTGAAACGTATTTAGCCCTTCGTAATGAGAGCCACCGACAAGCCTTGCAAGCACATCGTGAGATGTTCGCAAGAGAGAAACTTGCTCCCGAACTCGTTGCCGGAATGGCTAGCATTGTGCAGATCTGGGCTCAGATCTTTGAGTGCTCGGTTTAGCTGTGTGTTTCTTTGTATCAAACAAGCAAAGCACTCGTTAACACTGGGCTTAATAAACGGATGGTTCACCCTCCGGGCGAGATTTAAAGCGTCGGTGGATCCACATATACTCAGGGATCTGTTCTTTAATAGCGGTCTCAATGTGCTGATTGACCAGCGCTGCATCGGTGGTGATATCTCCGCTTGGATAATTACCTTCTAGTGGTTTGATAACTAAGGTATAGCCAGGGCGGTCTGTATGACGTCGCGTGTAACTAATCAGAAGGCGTACGCCAGGTACTTTTGCTAACGCACTGGTCCCAGTGACGGTTGATGCTTTGGGTACCGCGAAAAAAGGGACAAAGACGGACGATTTATGACTGCCATAGTCATGATCGGGGGCATACCACAGTGCTTCGCCTTGACGCAATGCTTTGATCATGCCGCGAAAATCGCTGCGATTGACTAAATAGTGGTTACAACGAACCCGAGCGCGATGTTGAAAGTGCTCATAAACCGGATTGGAGTTCGGTCGATAGACCCCAACACCAGGATCGATAGTGCCATACATTCGAGCGTGCCATTCGAGTGTATAAAAATGCATACTGATGACTAGTATTCCCCCTTTAGGATCCTCTTCACGAAGTTTGTGTAGATAATTACCGCCTTCCACATGCATATATTTAGCAAAGCGTTTTTGTGGCCAAAACCAAGCTGTAGCGGTATCTATAATGGCCAGACCGAAGCGTTCAAATGTTTCATCAACCCATTGCGTTAACTGCTGTTCTGAAGCGTCGGGAAAGCATAACTTCAAATTACGCTGGGCAATATGTCGCCGGGATTTGAGTAACCGCTTAGCTAATCGGCCGATACATCGCCCTAACCACCATGATAGTCGGGTGGGTAATAAACTTAATGTGAATAAAAACGCAATAATGAGCCACGCTCCCCAGTGCTTCGGAAGGAATGCTCGCCAGCTGAGACGTGGAGGAATGATCATAGCCATGTGGGTACCATCTAAATCAAGGAATTGCAAACGCATAAGGCGACTCATTGTAGAGGAAAATCAGCTGCTTTTAAAAGCCTCTATGATAGACTTTAATTATTATCAATTGATTGAGCTTAAAATAAAGGATTTACAATGCAAGTAGATCTTCCTGAATATGCGCCAGCTAAAGTTTTAGTTGTCGGTGATGTGATGCTTGACCGTTATTGGCATGGTGATACAGGGCGCATCTCTCCTGAAGCACCCGTACCCGTGGTGAATGTAAAAAGCAACGAAGAACGCCCAGGCGGCGCTGCGAATGTGGCGTTAAATGTCGTTGCCTTGGGCGCGTCGTCAACCTTGCTGGGAATGACTGGTAAAGATGAAGCCGCTAATGTGTTGAAAGTGCAATTGGCTAAAGTAGGCGTAGCTTGTGATTTTGCTCAGTTTGATAGCTTTCCAACCATCACTAAATTACGGGTCATGAGTCGCCATCAGCAGTTAATTCGGCTAGATTTTGAAGAAGATTTTCACTCCGTTGATGCGACTGAATTAGTTGATAAATACCGCGTGCAGCTCAAGTCTCACCAAGTGGTAGTGTTATCCGATTATAACAAAGGGGCGTTATCTCAAGTTAAAACGCTGATTAACTGTGCTCGGGAACTGGGCTTGCCTATCTTAGTTGACCCTAAGGGTTCAGATTTTGAAAAATATCGAGGAGCGACACTGTTAACGCCCAACTTTGGTGAATTTGAAGCAGTGGTTGGCCATTGTGATAGTGAAGATGAGATTGTCAACAAGGGGCTGCAGCTTGTTGAAACGTTGGATTTAAGCGCATTGTTAATTACACGCAGCGAACATGGCATGACGTTGCTGGAACAGGGTAAAGCACCGCTACATTTACCTGCCCAAGCCAAAGAGGTATTTGATGTCACAGGCGCCGGGGATACCGTGATTGCCACGCTTGCTGCTAGTTTAGCCGCTGGACAGAACCTTTCTCAAAGCTGTGCGTTAGCCAATGCTGCGGCCAGTATTGTGGTCGGCAAAATGGGAACATCAACTGTGTCAGCCCAAGAATTAGCCAAATTAATCTATGGCGGTAATGACAGTGGGTATGGCGTGGTTACTCAAATTCAGCTGAAAGAGGCCGTACATATTGCTCAAAGTCGCGGCGAGAAAGTGGTGATGACCAATGGCTGTTTTGACATTCTACATGCTGGGCATGTGTCATATTTAAGCAAAGCACGAAGCTTAGGTGATCGGCTTATTGTTGCAGTGAATGATGATGCGTCGGTGCGTCGTCTGAAAGGTGCTGAGCGGCCTATCAATCCGCTAGAGCGGCGTATGGCGGTGTTGGCTGGATTGAGTGCGGTTGATTGGGTGGTGAGCTTTAGCAGCGATACTCCTCAGCAATTGATCGCTGATGTGTTGCCTGATTTATTAGTGAAAGGTGGCGATTATCAAGTTCATGAAATTGCCGGACATCAAGAAGTGTTGGCGCATGGCGGTGATGTTCAGGTGCTACATTTTGAGGATGGTTGTTCAACTAGCGCTATTATTAATGCGATTAAAAAACGGCCGTGATGCGACCAGTAAAGCGAAACGGCCCGCTCTGTTAGTCGTTTATTAAACAAAAAAGCCCGCATACGGCGGGCTTTTTGATAATGAAGCGAGTTAATGCGGTTTGACTGCTGCACTATTGAGTGCGTGCGGGCCTTTAAATTTGATTAAAAAGGCGATCAGGGCAATAGCGGTAATGCCTAAGCCTACTGGTGTTGCAATTGACATCGGTAGATTAAAACCAATGGTGGCATGGCACAGGTAGGTGAAGGTAACGGCTGTCATAAATGCCGCAGGAATGGTACATACCCAGTGGAATTTTCCCTCTTTGGCTAAATAGGCAGCAGCAGCCCACAGCATGATCATCGCAGTGGTTTGATTAGCCCAACCAAAGTAGCGCCAAATGACCCCAAATTGAGCAAGTGTGATTAAGTAACCGACAACAAACATCGGAATGGCTATCCACAAGCGCCGAATTAATGATTTTTGCGTTAATTTTAAAAAGTCTGCAATAATCAAACGCGCACTACGAAAGGCGGTGTCACCAGATGTAATGGGTAAGATGACCACGCCCAAAATTGCTAATAAGCCGCCGAAACCACCGAGTAAGGATGTGGAAACATCATGGACAACGGCTGCTGGACCACCATGTAGAATCGTTGCTTCAAGGGCACCCGTGTCATGATAGAATGATAAACCCAGAGTACACCAGATCAACGCGATGATCCCTTCGCCAATCATGGCGCCATAAAATACAAAACGCCCTGATTTTTCGTTGGCCATACAGCGCGCCATCAATGGTGATTGAGTGGCATGAAAGCCTGATACGGCACCACAGGCAATCGTAATAAATAACAGTGGCCAAAGCGGGAGATTTTTAGGGTGGAGATTCTGGGTCAGTTGCAAGCCTTGATTATAAAAGTGGTGATCGCTGACAGCTAGACCAATCATTAGGCCAATTGACATAAATATGAGTAGGGCGCCAAAGATAGGGTATAACCGCCCAATAATTTTATCGATGGGTACAATGGTTGCCAAAATATAATAAGCAAAGATAATGGCGACCCAAATTGATACATTGATATGCATCATCTCGGCGAGTAATTTTGCTGGACCTAAGACAAAGACCACGCCGACCAACAATAGCAATATGACCGCAAAGATATTCATAAAATGTTTGGCAACATTACCGAGTTGATCGCCAACAACTGTTGGTACGGATGCGCCATTGGAGCGAATTGACAACATGCCAGAGAAGTAATCATGAACGGCGCCCGCAAAAATACTGCCAAAGACGATCCAGAGCATTGCAACCGGTCCATACAAAGCACCTAGAATAGGGCCAAAGATAGGGCCGAGGCCTGCAATATTCAGTAATTGCACCAGATAGATTTTTTTGTCGCTCATGACGACGTAGTCGACGCCATCGGCCATTTCCGTGGCGGGGGTTGCACGTTCAGGTTGTGGGGCAAAGATCCGCTCAATGATCTTGCCATAGATAAAATAGCCAGCCAGTAAAATGCCGACACACATTAGAAACCAAGCCATAGTAGCCTCCTTGTTTCATGCTATTAGGGGTAGATGCACGATGGCATTAGAGCAGATTACGGTGCTAGTACTAGGTGAATGGGGGGCAGTGGCTTTATTGGCGCGTGAACGGTCAAATTGCCACGGTAAGCGGTTAACCGGATAGTGAAAAAAGCTCGCGCAAGCTTTTTAAATAACGACGGCTTACCGGAATGTGCGCGCCGCTAAAGGTGACAAGCTGCGCACACCCGCCTTCTTGTAAGGTAATGCTGTGGATGGCATCGGGATGAATTAAATATTGTCTGTGACAGCGAATTAAACGCAGTTGTTCTTCAAGCGTTTTTAAGGTCAGAGAGGTATGTAATAACTGTTGACCGTCATAAATATGTACACCGCTTAAATCTGAAAAGGCGTATTCAATGCGCTGGCAGCGTACCCACTGCTGCTGCGCTTGGGTATAACATGGCAGTAAGCTAAGCGATGATAATTGAGGGCGAGTTGGTGCATGAATGACTGTGAGACGCTCGACTAATCGAGTCAATGTCTTCGCTAAACGGCTTTCTTCGATAGGTTTGAGAAGGTAATCAAAAGCTGCATTTTCAAATGCCTGCAACGCATAATCTTCATCTGCGGTGACTAACACCACCAACGGTGAATGATTGACATTGATGATCTCGAGAAGCTCAAGGCCATTGAGTTTTGGCATATGGATATCAACGAACAATACATCGATATTCAATTGCTCATGTTGACGAAGATAATTGACCGCATTGTCAAATTCAGCAACCACTTGTAAGCGGCTATCTTGGCTGAGCAACGAACGTAGTTCTTCGCGAGCTAAGGGTTCATCATCAATTAATATGGCGTTGAACATAATGGACTCCTGACATGGGAATTTGGACTTGAGTAAATAGGCCCGGTAGACATTCAACAGATAGCCCTTGCTGGTGGCCTAAATGGCTTCTGAGTCGAGTGTCGACAATATGCAGTCCCAACCCCTGCTTATCTTTGGATGGATTTTGGTATAAACCCGCATTATCTTCGACAATTAAGTACTCTTGGCGAGGTAAGTGGCGGGCATAGATACGGAGTATCCCTTGTCCAATTTTTTGCGATAAGCCATGTTTGATGGCATTTTCAACTAACGGTTGTAGCGTAAAACTAGGTAGTTGCAATGTCATCCATGACTCTGGAATATCGATTTCAACCTGGAGTCGTTGACCAAATCGGCTTTGTTCAATATTCAAATAGGCTCGGGTATAACGCAACTCTTCGGATAAACTGACTAACTCTTGGCGCTGCTTTAAACTTGTGCGCAAAAATAACGCTAAATCGGTGATTAAGGTGCGTGCTTGGTGGGTGTCTTTGCGCATTACTGCGGCAATGGTATTGAGTGCATTAAATAAAAAATGGGGGTGAATTTGGGCGCGAACCAACTTTAACTCCGACTGTGCGAGTAGGATCTGCTGCTGTTGATAATGGCTGCTGAGCATCTGTTCTTCAATGATCCGAGCGATCCCCTCACCTAACGTGCGATTAATCGTTAAAAATAAGCGGCGTTTAGACTCATACAATTTTACGGTGCCAATCACTTCACCCGCGCAGCGTAGTGGAATGATCAGTGCTGAGGTGAGTGGACAGTGTGCTGAACAACTGCACTGATAGACCCACTGTACGCCATCGGCAAAGACGACCTTATCTTCATCGATGGCTTGGCGGGTGAGGTCCGAGGTAATATCGGTGCCTGGTAGGTGGTGATCAGCACCTACCCCGATAAATGCAAGTACTTGCGTACGGTTGGTAATTGCCACGGCAGAAACACCAGTCTCTTGTTGTAAGATCATCGCCATCTGATTCGCGCTTTGCGTGGTTAGATCGGGTAATACGCCAACAATACGCTGTGCCAGTTGCAGCGCTTTTTCTGAGTAAGTGCGGCTGAACTTGTCATAAAGTGATTTGCGATCATTGATCATCGCCATAAATAGCGCGGCGCCCATTGAGTTGGCTAATAGCATGGGTAGCGCTATCACTCTAACCAGTGCGAATGATTGGACAAACGGTTTGGCAACGAGTAATAAAATAAGCATTTGCAATGATTCAGCAACCAAAGTCACCATAAAGACCTGTTTAGGCGAGTACAACACATCGCTAAAGCGGCGGTTGCGCCGAAAAAAACTATAGACGCATCCGGCAAATAATCCCTCACAGGTTGTCGATATAGCGCAAGCAACATTGGTAAATCCACCAAATTGATAGCGGTGTAGTCCCCCCGTCAACCCGACCAAAAAGCCTACGATAGGACCACCAAATAACCCGCCAAGCACGGCGCCAATGGCTCGGGTGTTGGCAATTGCATCTTGAATAGGCTGTCCAAAGTAGGTGCCAAGAATACAAAAACCAGAAAATAGTAGGTAGATAAATACCCGATGAGAAAAGCGCTGTGAGAGTAATACCACCGGCGTAAATAATGGAGTTTTACTCAATAGATAGGCCAGCACCAAAAACAGACTCATTTGCTGCGCTAATGAGACAATTAACATTCCGTGCGGTATAGATGGCATAGATCTCTTCCTTGATAACTAAGTTTGAGCCTATGCGCAGCGATACCACAAATCCAGTGCTTCGATACAAATTTGCGGCCGAGTTAGAAGAAATAGCGAAACTGATAAAATCGGAGCTCTTGCAAAACCCGTTGGCACTGGTATTGTGATCTTTTCCTATCTTTTTTAATCGACTTACTCGTTAAGCGCGCTAATTCCAAGGGGTTCATAGCTCAGATGCAAACCGATTCGATCAACGATAAACACATTCGCTCAGAACAGGTGATGATTACACCTGCGCAATTGCGAGAAAAAATGCCTTTGTCAGCAGCGGCTGAACAATTTGTGCTTGATTCTCGCCGAACTATTGCGAATATCTGCCATAAGCGAGACCCACGTTTTTTAGTTATCTGTGGGCCATGTTCAATCCATGACTTAGAGACTGCCAAAGATTATGCACGGCGCCTTAAAGCACTGCATGATCGCTATCAGGATCAATTGTTTATCGTGATGCGTGTGTATTTTGAAAAACCACGTACCACCGTTGGTTGGAAAGGCTTTATCAATGATCCCCACATGGATAATAGCTTTGATATCGAAACGGGCATGCATCGTGCTCGGGAATTGCTCACGTGGATTGCCGAATTAGGGTTACCTGCTGCCACCGAAGCGCTTGATCCGATTAGTCCGCAATATCTCAATGAGTTGTTTAGTTGGTCGGCCATTGGCGCGCGCACAACCGAATCACAGACTCATCGAGAGATGGCTAGCGGTCTGTCAATGCCAGTCGGTTTTAAAAATGGGACCGATGGTAATTTGCAAACAGCTATTAATGCGATGCGCTCTGCTTCATCTGCACATCGCTTTATGGGGATCAATGCTCAAGGGCAGGTCAGCTTATTGCAAACCCACGGCAATCCTGATGGTCACGTTATTTTACGGGGGGGGCAGCAGCCGAACTATGATTCTGTGAATGTGTCTATTGCTGAGGATGCGATGCAAGAAGCGGGTCTTGAGCCAAGCATGATTGTCGATTGTAGTCATGGTAATTCCAGCAAAGATCATCGTCTTCAACCGCGGGTGGCGAAAAATGTCGTCAATCAGATTATTGATGGCAATCGTTCTATTATTGGTTTGATGTTAGAAAGTCACATTCATGCTGGAAATCAGTCAAGTGATATGCCGCTGAGTGAGTTAAAATATGGGGTGTCAGTAACGGATGCTTGTATTGATTGGCCAACCACAGAAACGGTTCTCGAGCAGATGCATCAAGCCTTGAGTGGTCCACTAGTGGCTCGTTTGGAGCCCACTGATGAGTGATCCATTAGGCCCCTTACGTGATCAAATTGATACGCTTGATCAACAACTTATTGAATTATTTGCCAAACGGCTCGCTGTGGTCAAACAAGTTGGTGAGATCAAAAGTCAACATGGCTTGCCCATTTATGTCCCTGATCGCGAAACGGCCATGATATCTAAGCGCCGCGCTGAAGCGTTAGCGCAAGGCGTCCCTGAGCAGCTTATTGAAGATGTGTTGCGTCGAGTGATGCGCGAATCTTACAGCAGTGAACATGATAATGGTTTTAAACAGATAAACCCCAACGCAGGACCGATTGTAGTGATTGGCGGCGGCGGACAACTGGGTGGTTTGTTTGTCAAAATGTTTCGTTTGTCAGGCTATCAAGTGCGGATATTGGAGCGCCAAGATTGGTCACGCAGTGAGTCCATATTATCGGATGCTGCGCTGGTGGTGGTTTCCGTCCCGATTCATCTGACCACAGAGGTCATCGCCCAGCTTTCATCATTACCTAAAGATTGCATTCTCGCCGACTTGACCAGTATTAAAGCGCGTCCACTTGAGGCGATGTTACAAGCACATAGTGGGCCAGTGGTCGGCTTGCACCCCATGTTCGGTCCTGACGTGGCAAGTTTTGCCAAACAAGTTGTGGTGTATGCTGATGGGCGCGGAGAAAGTACTTATCAATGGCTGTTAGAACAGATCCGCATTTGGGGCGCGCATTTGTATCCGGCGCCAGCTAAACAACATGACCAAGCGATGTCGTTGATTCAAGCGCTGCGTCATTTTACCTCGTTTGCTTATGGGGTTCATCTTTGTCATGAAGCGCCAGAGCTGGAACTATTGTTAGATCTAAGTTCACCTATCTATCGGCTCGAATTGGCGATGGTTGGGCGTCTATTTGCACAAAACCCAGAGTTGTATGCCGATATTATTATGGCTCAACCCGAAAATTTGGCAATGATCCGTCGTTATCATGAGCGCTTTGGTCAATTGGTTGAGCTGCTGGAGAGCCACGATCAACAAGCTTTCATCGATGAGTTTTCGAAAGTTCGCCATTGGTTTGGCAGTTATGCTGATCAATTTATGCAAGAAAGTCGTAATTTATTGGCGCAGGCCCATGATCAGCGGCATTATCAAGTGCGCTAATGGCCTTAAATAAGGCAAATTGAGCGCAGGTCTATTCGCTTGCTTTTTGTCTGAAAAAGAGTAAAATTTGGCGGCTTCAATTAGCGGGTGCTCCATTTGCTGGGGCAAAAAATTTATTAATTAGTGAGGACGATATGGTTACCATTCGTTTACAACGTGGTGGCGCTAAAAAGCGGCCATTTTATCAAGTTGTTGTCGCTGACAGCCGTAACGCTCGTAACGGTCGATTCATCGAGAACTTGGGTTTTTATAATCCTATTGCGAAAAACGAAGCGGAAGAAAGTGTGCGCATCGATATGGAACGCATCACACACTGGATCAGCCAGGGTGCGACTGTTTCTACTCGCGTAGAACGATTGATCAAAGACGCACAAGCTGCGGCTTAATCAAGCAAGTTATTAGAAGGTAAATGAGATGAGTCATCCAGATGTTGTCATTGTAGGTCGCCTTGGTGCGGTATATGGCATTAAGGGGTGGCTGAAAATCAACTCCTTTACTGAACAACATGAAGCTATTTTTGATTACCCAAACTGGCTCATTGGTCAAGATAATCAATGGCAGTCTGTGGTTATAACTGAGTGGCGCCGCCACAATAACGCACTGATAGCCAAATTTGAAGGCTACGATGCGCGCGAACAATCGCAGACCTTAACTGGAATGGAGATTGGCATTGCTTCTGATCAGTTAGCAACGCTCGCCGATGATGAATTTTATTGGCGTGATTTACTGGGAATGAAAGTGGTGAATCGTCAAGGGTACGATTTAGGTCAGGTGACTGATCTAATGGAAACTGGCTCCAATGACGTATTGGTGGTTAAAGCGAATCTTAAAGATGCTTTCGGTAAAAAAGAGCGGCTAATTCCGTTTATTGAGTCACAGATGATTGACTCTGTTGATCAGCAGGCTCAAGTAATAACAGTTGATTGGGATCCTGACTTTTAGGTTGTCCTGATGAGTGATAATAAAGCAAAACTTTGGATTGGCGTGATCAGTTTATTTCCAGAGATGTTTGATGCGATAGCTGAGCATGGGGTGAGCGGTCGAGCCATTAAGCGTGGTTTAATTGAATTACACCGTTGGAATCCACGTGATTTCACAACAGATCGCCACCGCACCGTGGATGACCGACCTTATGGCGGTGGTCCAGGAATGCTAATGATGGTACAGCCTCTGCGCGACGCCATTCATGCAGCCAAAGCGGCAGCGGGTGATGACGCTCAGGTTATCTATTTGTCACCGCAAGGACATACTTTTAATCAGGCGAGTGCTGCGCAATTGGCTCAATCAGGAAAACTTATTTTTCTGGCTGGCCGTTATGAAGGGATCGATGAGCGGTTGATTCGTGCTGAAGTGGATCAAGAGTGGTCGGTTGGTGACTACGTCTTAAGTGGCGGTGAGTTACCGGCAATGACAATAATTGACGCTATATCACGATTAGTACCTGGTGTTCTAGGTGATAGTGCATCAGCTGAGCAAGATTCCTTTTCGGCAGGATTGTTAGACTGTCCGCACTACACGCGTCCGGAAATTTTGGATGGGCAGACAGTTCCTGAGGTTTTACTCAGTGGCAATCATCGGTTAATTGCCAAGTGGCGCGAACAACAATCACTGGGACGGACTTACCAAAGACGACCAGAGTTATTAGAACTTCTAGCTCTGACTGACGAACAGCAAGCACTGCTTGCTGAGTATATTCGTGATAATAACGAATAAACACACGACAGTTTCAGTTAATACTAGGATGAGAAATTATGAGCAATATCATTAAAGCGCTCGAACAAGAGCAAATGAAACAAGACATCCCTGCATTCTCTGCAGGTGATACCGTTGTCGTTCAGGTTAAAGTAAAAGAAGGTAACCGTGAACGTTTACAGGCTTTTGAAGGCGTTGTAATCGCAAAACGTAACCGCGGTCTGCACTCATCTTTCACTGTCCGTAAAATTTCAAGCGGTGAAGGTGTTGAACGTGTATTCCAGACTCACAGCCCGTTAATTGACAGCATAGCTGTGAAACGTCGTGGTGACGTTCGCCGTGCTAAAATCTACTACCTGCGTAATCTGTCAGGTAAGAAAGCACGTATTAAAGAAAAACTGGATAAAAAATAAGCTTTTCTTTATGCGATTAAAAAAGCCCGGTATAACCGGGCTTTTTTTATACCTCAAAAAGAGGCCAGCATGCATCAATATGGCTTGGAATGGTTTATGCTCATTTAGTCGAGGTTCATTTGGGGGCAAAAATTCTTCTGGCGCATCTAATAGCCAGCATGACAGATGCCCGCTGTGCTCACTGATCCCATTAGTATCAATCTCGGATAGGTTTTATTGCTTACTGCATCAACCATAGACGAAACTAGAAATTAATAGCTCACCATAACCACCGAGTTATCTTCGCCATAACTATTGGGCTGATAAGCATCCGCGTTCCAATCATTATCAAAGGTTTCTTCACCATCCATCCCGCAGAATTTATAACGAAATTGATAGCTAGGTTGTTGATCGGTCGGCAGACTAATGACAGTTTTAAATTTGCCATTTTTTAGATGCTCAAGTTCGACTGGAGTCCAATCATTAAACTCGCCAAGTAGGTATACTTTTTTTGCGTTATGGGTCGCTTGTTTATTAATTTCAAATGTTACTCGAACTTCAGGACGAGATTTCAAATATTGTTTTTTCAGCGGCATCGTACTAGCTCCTCAGCCAAATATGTAAATAAACTCAACATGTGACTCTGGCTTGCGCTCAAAAGAGGACACAATATGAGAGCATAGTCTAATTTTTATAGAAGCTTGTCATTTGATCAATATTTATTCGCGATTGCCGTTAAAAATAATTTCTAAGCAAGGATTCGGTAAAACTACGTCGAAGATAAAAGCCTCGGGGTAGTGTTTCAATAATTTGACCATTGGGGCCAATTGCTTTGGTTCGCACTTGACTGTTTGCCGCTTTGGGACGTAGCTGTAATGCCTCACCATGACGCGCTGTAAGCTGTTCTATTTGGCCAAAGGCGACCGCTTCCATCAATTCTTCCCAGTCTTGTTTTAATATAGTTTCTTGCGCTGCGCTCGGTCGCCATAACAGCGCATTACCGACGATTCGCTGGGCGATTGGAATAGCACGTTCCGCCAATATAGGAACCCACAACACCTGTGCTAGCTTATTGCGTACATTACAGCTTTGCCAAGTTTCGCCGCGTGCGTTAAGAAGCGGTGTCATGCACACATAGGTACTCTCAAGTGGTCGGCCATTGCGATCAATGGGGAGAGTTTTTAGCTCGACGCCTAAATGAGGAAAATCTTGTTGGGGTTTACTGCCCGCGGTTGCGCCAAGCCATAGTTCAATAAGTTGTCCTGTCCAACCTTTTTCTTTACGCGCATTGGCGGGAAGTTGCACGCCCAAATGAGCTGCGATCTCCGCTAGCGTGAGGCCTGCAATTTGTTCGCTACGGGTTAAAAGAGCATCAATTGTTTGTGGGGATGAGGGCATTAATCAGTCGTATGTGCAAAACAGTCAATTATTGTACAACAGTTAATTGGGGATTGCTGAAGAAATCGTATTGTGTTGGTAGTGATTTAAAAGGACAGTAAAAACATTAGGTTGGATTCTATCGCGTGAATAATTTAATTTCTTAGAAAAATCGTTCACGGGTTATGCCTAACGACTCAGAGACAACACACAGACTTATCCACAAATATATTGAATAACCTGCTACTTAATCAAATGCTTCACAAAATGCGGTGAATAACTTAAGCGTTGATTAATAAATATGCAATTTGCGTTGAGGTTGGGCTGTTTTGTTATCATTTGATTATTTTTTAGACAGTTTTTGTGTGACTTTATCATCACCGTAATTAGATTCTCAAAATTGAATAAAAAAACATATAAAAACAATAAGATAAGCTAATTTTTAGAAATTATAAAATATGGATTTATACACAGTTACAAAGTTGTTTGTGTGTAACTGATAGGTTGTTCAAGTGTTTATCCACAGATATTCTGGAAAAGTCCCTCTCTTTTAACGGCGCTCTGTATAGTTTTATTGAAAGAAGGTTTGCAGAGGCGTTAGATTTCTGCTTGTTCACAGCATTATTGGTTTGCTGCCGCTTCGCTTATATGAAAGAATCGACTCATAGCTTTGAATGTAAACTGAAGGTATTTCAGTGATTGATGGTGATGGTTATCGTCCAAATGTTGGCATCATCATTTGTAACAAACGTGGGCAAGTGCTTTGGGCCAGACGGTTTGGTCAGCACTCTTGGCAGTTCCCCCAGGGAGGTGTGAACGATGGTGAGACGCCGGAACAAGCAATGTTTCGGGAATTATTCGAAGAGGTTGGTCTAAAACCAGAAGATGTTCGAATACTTGCTGTAAGCCGACCTTGGTTGCGTTACAAATTGCCAAAACGATTAGTTCGATGGGACAGTAAACCTGTCTGTTTGGGACAGAAGCAAAAATGGTTTTTGATTCGCTTGGAAGGTGATGAGTCGCAGATCTGCTTTAATAGCTGCGGTCATCCCGAATTTGATGATTGGCGTTGGGTGAGTTATTGGTACCCCGTGCGACAAGTTGTTTCATTTAAACGTGACGTGTATCGAAAAGCATTGAAAGAGTTTGCGCCGCAATTGATGGGACAAGTGACGAAAGAACGCCCGAGCCGTCGTCGTCGTAAGCGACGTCTACCTAGTCGCTCTAATAGTCCATCATAGACAATCAGATGTGCTCGATCGTCAGGAAGATGTGCTTTGGGGTTCGATCTGCCTAATAGATAGAAGGAGTTTTCGTGTTAACTGAGTTGCGCCGAGTGATCGAAAAGGTTGCTCAAGCTTCTTCTTTTGAAGAAGCTATCCACTTTTTAGTCAGTGAAGTTCGCGCGACAATGAAAGTGGATTGCTGTTCGGTTTATCAAGCTGATAATCAGCATCAACAGTTATTGCTTAGAGGGAGCGACGGGTTAGCACAATCTGCTGTTGGCAGAAGTACTATTGGTTTTGATGAAGGGGTGGTTGGATTAGTGGCTCGGCGCGAAGAGCCACTCAATATTGCCGATGTCTATCAACATCCCAGTTTTAAATACCTCCCCGAAGCAGGTGAAGACTCATTTAAGTCTTTTTTAGGCACTCCGATTATCTATCATCGCGAACTACTCGGGGTGTTGGTTGTGCAGCAATCACACATCCGTTCATTTAGTGATACTGAAGAAGCTTTTTTAATTACGCTTGCCGCACACCTGTCCAGTACGTTACGTCATGTTAATTTATCGGATGTCATACAGCAACCTCAGCAGCTACAACGAGCCGCTATTCGAGGTATTGCTGGCGCATCTGGGATCGCCATGGCGGATGGCTGGGTGTATCAACTTCCTGTCGATCTTTCTGAATTAGAGTTGGTGAGCACCACGCAAATCGACACGGAATTAACCTTGCTTGAGAAAGCTGTTGCACAAACTCATATTGATATTGAAAAAATGTCGCAGCGTTTAAGTGGGCAATTACCGCGTGATGTATTGTCGATTTTTAAGGTCTATCAGGGGATGCTCAATGATGCCAGCTTTATTAAGTCATTACGGCTTAAGATCAAGCAGGGCTACAGTGCAATAAGTGCGCTACAACTGGTTTATCATGACTATCTTGATCAATTTGAAGCATTAAGTGATAGCTATCTACGCGAGCGAGCAGTTGATCTCAAAGATCTTTGTCAGCGTATTTTATTGAACTTAATGCCATCAAAGCACAATCAAATGCCGACTCACCGATTTATCTTAGTTGCTGAAGAGGTGACTGCGACCATGTTGGGTGATATTCCCCGTGACAAGCTAGTTGGTGTTATCGCGCGGCAAGGAACCAGTAGTTCTCATGCGGCTATATTAGCTCGCACGATGGGAATCCCCGCTGTGGTGGGGGTCAGTGCCAATGTTGAGCTTTTAGAGCAACGCTTTTTGATTGTCGATGGTTATAATGGGACCATTTTTGTTGAGCCTGATAGCCTGTTATGTAGTGAGTATCGACAGCTGTTGCGTCAAGAAAAAGTGATGAATGCGCAGATCAATCAAGAGTTACAACAAGCGGCCGTCACCATAGATGGACATAGTATTGAACTATTGGTCAATGCGGGGTTAAGTACCGATGCTGGGCGCGCGGAGAGTGTGGCTGATGGTGTTGGGTTGTATCGCACTGAAGTGCCATTTCTACTGCAAAATCGCTTTCCTTCCGAAACTGAACAATATCAGAGTTATTCGCGCATTTTAGCTAGTTATCATGGCAAAACAGTGTGCATGCGAACATTGGATATTGGTGGTGACAAGCAATTACCTTATTTTCCAATCCATGAGGAAAATCCGTTCCTAGGGTGGCGAGGGATTCGAATGACTCTCGATCATCCGGAAATTTTTCTATTGCAGTGTCGGGCCATGTATCGCGCTGCTTTAGAGTATTCCAATTTATCGATTATGCTGCCGATGATAAGCTCGATCCAAGAGGTCGAACAGGCAAGCGCGTTGCTGGATCGCGCTTGGAATGAGATTATCGAAGAGTTTGGATCTGGGAAGGTTTTTCAGCGCCCAGCATTAGGCGTGATGCTCGAAGTTCCGTCTGCCTTGTTAATTTTGCCAGAACTCGCTGAGCACGTCGCATTTTGGTCAGTCGGCTCCAATGATTTAACGCAATATCTACTGGCTGTAGATCGTAATAATAAACGAGTGAGCAATATCTATTCTAGCTGCCATCCGGCAGTGATTCGTTCTCTTGACTTTATTCGTCGAGAATCTCAGCGTTTCAATATTCCGGTTAGCGTTTGCGGCGAGATGGCAGGCGATCCGCTCGGTGCCATTGCGTTACTCGTCTTAGGTTATCAACGTCTGAGTATGAGTAGTTTTAATTTAGCGCGCATTAAATATCTCATCCGACGTGTTTCGTTGACTGAATTGCAATGTTTGCGTTCACGCTTATTAGCAGCCCCAAGCACTGATGCGGTGAACACCTTACTATTGGACTATGTTGAGCAACAAGGATTGATGAACTTGGTTCGAGGCTATCGCCAAGAGTGATAACTTGTGTTCTTTCAGGGAACACTGCACAATCAACACCTACTTTTGTGTTACTGACTGAATAGAAGGGTAAAGTAGTGACGACACCTTGGCATTTTCCACACATTAATCCAATTGCGTTTAGCCTCGGGCCTATTGAGGTTCATTGGTATGGCTTAATGTACTTAGTTGGGTTTTTATTTGCGCTGTTTTTTGCTAATCGACATGCTGATAAACCAGATAATGATTGGACCCGAGAACAGGTTAGCGATCTATTATTTTACTGCTTTTTAGGCGTCATTTTAGGTGGCCGAATTGGGTATGTGTTGTTTTATCAATTCCCCTTGTTTATTGCCCATCCGCTCTATCTATTTAAAATTTGGGATGGCGGTATGTCATTCCACGGTGGTTTAATAGGGGTGATTCTGGCGATGCTCTATTTCGCTCGTAAAACGCAGCGACGCTTTTTTATGGTGGCCGATATGGTTGCGCCGCTCGTTCCCTTCGGTTTAGGTGCTGGTCGCATCGGTAACTTCATCAATGGTGAGTTATGGGGACGAGTTACAACCATGCCTTGGGGGGTTGTGTATCCCAATGCCGGCCCATTGCCTCGTCATCCCTCAGAGCTTTATGAGTTTTGCCTTGAGGGAATATTGCTGTTGATTATTTTGATGAGTTATGCGAAACGTAAACCCCCGATGGGCGCTGTTTCTGGCTTGTTCCTATTCTGTTATGGGTGTTTTCGTTTCTTCGCTGAGTTTTTCCGCCAGCCCGATCCACAGCTGGGTTTTCTTACGTTCGGTTTAACAATGGGACAGATCCTCTCTATTCCGATGATTATTGTAGGGGGCATTATTATCGCTTGGGCGTATCGGCGTCATCGACAAGTTCGATAACACTTGATTGGTGCAAAAAAAAAGAGGTCCTAGACCTCTTTTTTGTTTGCGCATGTTAATTGGCTGAGTTACACCGAAAAAGGATATTGGATCGGTTGGTGATGTTGGTAGCCTTCTACCTTAAAATCATCCAAACTGACCCAACTCTCTAAATCGTGTAGCGTTTTAATGTTAGAGTTTATGATAAATGTCGGTGAAGGGTAAGGTGTTCGTTTGAGCTGTACATCTTGCATAAGGGGCAATTGATCGGCATAGATATGGGCATTGACGATTTTATGGAATACCTTACCTGGTTTGTGGTCGGTGATCTGCGCCATGATGGCCAGTAAGAAGTATGCTTGCACCATATTAAAATTGAGCCCTAATGGGACATCGCAGCTACGTTGCGTGCTATTAAGGTATAAGGTATCACCTAAAAGCGAAAAGTGATGGCTATACATACAAGGGCGCAAGCAAGCGCGATCAAACACACCTGGGTTGTAGAAAGTTAAAATTTCCCCGCGATTATCGATCCCTTGGCTTAAATCATCGACAATTTGTGCTAATAGATCAATTCGTTGGCCTTCTGGGGTGCGCCACCCACGCCCTACAACTCCATAAGCTTCGCCAATATCATCTACTCCTTTTCGATGTGGATTCGCTAGCCACTGTGCATTCTTATTAGCATTTGCATCCCATGTTTTCGTGCCAATACGACGAAAATCGGCGGCGCTGGAATATCCTCGAAGATAGCCTATCATTTCAGCAACGGCTGCTTTCCAAAAGCTTTTACGAGTAGTCACGAGCGGAAATATGCCGTTCTCAACGTCATAGCTGAGATCGGCATTGATGACGGTGAGACAGCGCTTACCAGTGCGTTTGTTATCGACCCAGACACCTTCATCAACGATGCGTTGGCATAATTCTAAGTATTGCTTCATATCGGATGCTTTTGCTTCATATTGGTTGCTGATTTTATCATGCTCGCCTAAGTTTTATGAGGCGCTAAACAATATTTTTACTCATTGAGAGGGAAATGCGTCTGCTATGGTCGGAAAAATCGATGTTGATCTAAATTAGAACTGAATTTATTTGTGTCTAAAAATAGCTACACTAAATAGTAATTGAGTCAATTGTAAGGAGTTAAAGTGCGTCAATTTATAGACCGTTTCTTAAGTATGGAGGCTGCCAGCGGTATTTTACTCATCATCGCTGCTTTGATTGCCCTCATTATGGCCAATTCGCCATTGAATCATTTATATGTTCATCTATTTGACACCACCTTGCAGGTGCGTATTGCTAGTTTAAATATCGAAAAGCCACTATTGCTGTGGATAAATGATGGACTGATGGCTATTTTCTTTCTTGTGATAGGGTTGGAAGTTAAACGTGAGGTTATCGAAGGCGAGCTTTCAAGTCGTGATAAGGCCAGTCTACCAGTATTTGCTGCTATAGGTGGGATGGTCGTTCCTGCGTTGATTTATCTGTTTTTTAATCATCACGATGCTGATTTAAAGTCTGGCTGGGCAATTCCTGCTGCGACTGATATTGCCTTTGCTTTAGGCGTGATGGCTCTATTAGGCAAACGTGTGCCCGCAAGTTTGAAGGTCTTTCTATTAGCCCTAGCCATTGCCGATGACCTTGGCGTCGTTGTGATCATTGCACTTTTTTACTCTCATGGCTTATCACTGCCAGCATTAGGAGTCGCGGGTGTGGCGATGCTTGGATTATTGATGCTCAATCGTCGTGGCTGCGTAAGTTTAACTCCTTATTTGTTAATGGGCGTCGTGTTGTGGGTGGCGATTCTAAAATCGGGAATGCATGCCACGGTTGCGGGAGTTTTATTAGGCTTTATGATCCCGCTGCGAATCAAGGGCCATAATCATTCACCACTTGAGCGCTTAGAGCATTCTCTACATTCTGTGTCGGGTTATATTATCTTGCCGATTTTCGCATTTGCTAATGCGGGGATTAATTTAATCGATGCTGAATCAGTCTTTCATATTTCTTTATCCCTTGGGGTAATGCTAGGACTGTTTTTAGGCAAACCGATAGGTATCTTTGGCGCGAGTTGGCTAGCTATTCGACTCGGTGCAGCGAAGCTTCCGCAAGGTACGCGTATGCTGCAGTTGTTTGCGACAGCTGTGTTAGCAGGCATTGGTTTTACTATGTCGATATTTATCACCTCACTGGCATTTCCCGGCATGGATGTTCAGATCGACCAAGCGCGTCTTGCCATTCTTATGGGATCATTTTTTGCTGCATGCGGAGGCTATCTATTACTGCGCAGTTGCACTCAAAAGCCGAGTTCATCAGCGTAGCGAACCGTTGTTCATTGAGCCTAAAAAGGAGCATTTATGAAGATTCAATATTGGCTGGTAATCGCCTCATTAGCCTTATCTGGTCGCGTCATGGCTAAGATGCATAACCCCTATGACTGCCAAAAACAACCTGAGTTGTGTCAAGCTTATATCCAAGGAATCGTGGATAGTTTAGTGCAGTTAAAAGCGCAGTCTGATATGCAGGATGCGTTTTCTGATCGCGCTTTAAATAGCCGTAGTGGGCAACGTTATCAATGGGCAATGGGGCGTTACTGTGATTATCAGAGTATGGCTCATTGGAATAGTTGGGCTAAACAGCAACAGCTGTTGCCCGAACAGCAACAATGGCTTACAGACAGGCTTAAAGGGCTTAATGGGTGTCAATAAGTTGCTTGTGAGATAGAGCTCTAAGATAATAGGTGGTGGCTTGTTCTATTGCGACAATATTCATTCGTCGCTGTCGTAGTTTGATGTTATCGAGGGGCCTATGGCACATTTAAATTATAATCATCTGTACTATTTTTGGATGACCTATAAACGTGGTTCGGTGACCGCTGCAGCTCAAGCTTTATTTTTAACGCCGCAAACAGTAACCGGACAGATTAAGCTATTGGAAGAGCGCTTTCATGGTGCCTTGTTTATTCGCAAAGGACCGCGGATTATTCCAACTGAGCTGGGGCAACTGGTGTTTAAATATGCCGACAAAATGTTCTCTTTAAGCTATGAGATGCTCGATATTGTCAATTATACTGGGCAGGAGAGTTTGTTATTTGAGGTTGGCGTCGCGGATGCCTTAAGCAAAACGCTCGCCTCGAAGGTATTGATGTCAGTGATGCCGCAAGATGGTAAAATGCAGTTGCGTTGTATTGAGTCGACTCATGAAATGTTGCTCGCGCAGCTGAGCGAGCATAAATTAGATATGATCCTCTCCGATTGCGCCATTGACAGTGATAAGCAAGATACTTTGTTTAGTAAATGGCTTGGTGAATGTGGGGTGGCCTTTTTTAGTGCTCACCCTATTGACGATGTGCCGTTTCCGGCTTGTCTTGAAGTGAGTCCGTTGCTAGTTCCTTCACGGCGCAGTGCCTTAGGGCGTAAGTTGCTCAGTTGGTTTGACGAAGTGGGGTTGTCAGTATCGATTATGGGCGAATTTGATGATGCCGCGCTGATGACAGCATTTGGTTCAACCTGCGAAGGTATTTTTGTAGCGCCGGCTATTTATACTGAAGAGATCATGCGCGACGTGCGGATCCATCAGTTGGGTATGACAGATGATATCAAAGAAGAGTATTATGTTATCTTCGCCCAGAGGATGATTCAACATCCAGCCGTAAAACGGCTTTGTAAGAGTGACTTTAGTGAGCTTTTTGCCGGATTAAACCAATCATGAACGATATTAATATAGAACAGATGCAAGCCAATGCACGTAACGCCCTTGATTTACTCAAGGCGCTGGCTAATGAACACCGACTAATGGTGCTCTGTTATCTGGTAGAGGGGGAGTTGTCGGTTGGAGAGTTAAACCAGCGTTTAGCGTTGAGTCAGTCAGCATTGTCCCAACATTTGGCGTGGCTACGCAATGCGCAAATGGTCAAAACACGCAAGCAGGCGCAAACAATCTATTATTCGTTGTGTGGGAATAACGCACGCGAAGTTTTGCAACTGTTACATCGACTATACTGTGAGAATCATGTATAAAAAAACCGGCAGAAGCCGGTTTTTTTATACATTAAAGACAACTTAGAGTGCTTTAATTTGAGCGTTCAAGCGACTCAGATGACGAGCTGCTTTGTTTTTATGAATCAAGCCTTTGGCACCGGCACGATCCAGAATAGGTTGAGCTTGTGTCAAAGCGCTCTGAGCTGCTTCTTTGTCGCCTACTGTAATGGCAGCAACTACTTTTTTCATGTAGCTACGCATCATGGAGCGGCGGCTAGCATTGTGCTTACGGCTTTTTTCAGCCTGAATAGCACGTTTTTTAGCTGACTTAATATTAGCCAAGGTTTACTCCCGAACTCGAATCTGTTAAAGGCCGTGGAATATGCCTTTTTTTCAGTGTGATGTCAAACAAAATTTAACCAATCGCGGTGAACTATTATTTCTCATCACTCAAGGTTAAACTGAGGGCAATTCTAGCAGTTTCTGTTAGCCACGTCATGGTTGTTGATTGAGGTTATTCCTAGTTTGAGCAAAAAATTATTAAAATCTGGCGCCATTGTGAGCTCTATGACGCTGGTCTCGCGCGTTTTAGGGTTAATCCGCGATATGGTGGTAGCTAATTTGTTAGGTGCAGGGACTGCCGCAGATGTGTTCTTTTTCGCAAACCGGATCCCTAACTTTCTGCGGCGGTTATTTGCTGAAGGGGCGTTTGCCCAAGCCTTTATTCCTGTTTTCACTCAATATAAACAACAAGAAAATGAAGATGAATTGCGCGAGTTGGTGGCCCGTGTCAGTGGTACTCTCGGTTGTATTGTCACTGTCGTAACCATCATCGGGATGGTAGCATCGCCAGTGGTTGCGATGATTTTTGGGGCCGGTTGGTTTATTGATTGGTTGCACGATGGCCCCAATGCTGACAAGTTTATACTTTCATCACTGCTACTTAAAATCACCTTCCCCTATTTATGGTTTATTACCTTTACTGGGATGTCTGGTGCGATATTAAATAGTTTTGGACGTTTTGCGGTTGCCTCGTTTACCCCTGTATTTTTAAATGCCGCGATGATTGCGGCTGCATTATATTATGCACCTTCATTGGCACGTCCAGAGGTCGGGCTGGCATGGGGAGTGTTTGTTGGGGGATTATTGCAATTTAGCTTTCAACTCCCTTTTTTATGGCGGCTAAACATGTTGCGCTGGCCGCGTTGGGGGTGGAAACATCCTGGTGTTCAAAAAATCCGCACTTTGATGTTGCCCGCATTATTTGGTGTGTCGGTCAGCCAAATCAATCTGTTATTTGACACGTTTATGGCAAGTTTTTTAGTGAGTGGCTCAATCAGTTGGCTTTATTATTCAGACCGACTGCTTGAATTTCCGTTGGGGATCTTTGGTATTGCCATTGCAACGGTGATACTCCCGAGCCTCTCTGAGCGGCATGTGGATAAAGATCCGCGTGAGTTTCGCCAGACCATGGACTGGGCCGTGCGGATGGTGGGCTTGCTTGGAATTCCGGCCATGGCGGGGATGATCGTGTTGGCCACCCCTATGCTGAGGGTTCTTTTCATGCGTGGCGCATTTGATAGCAGCGATGTACTGCATGCCTCACATAGCTTAATTGCCTTTTCTTGTGGCTTGATATTTTTCATGTTGATTAAAATATTTGCGCCCGGCTATTATGCTCGGCAAGATACTCGTACGCCGGTACGCTATGGGATCATTGCGATGATTTCAAATATCGTTTTAAATGGCGTGTTTGTTCTTCCCTTTGGCTACATTGGGATGGCTATGGCAACGGCCATATCCGCTTTGCTCAATGCCACTTTATTGTATCGCGGTTTGGTCAAAGGCAATATCTATCGCATCAGCCGCTACAGTTGGTTGTTCTTAGCCCGAGTGTTTGCTAGTACATTGTTAATGGCAGGTGTGTTGTGTGTCCTGTTACCTTCGTGGTCACAGTGGCTGAGCTTCGACTTTTTACATAGTTTACGACTATTGCTCGAATCAATCATCGGTGCGATTGTCCTCTACGGCGTCTCTCTGGTAGCCTTAGGGGGACGACTGGAACATTTGAAAAGCAGCAGTGGGGCTGTATCTGACGATTAAACAGGCTATAATTCCGCGCTTATCATGGATAATTGGGCTTAATGAATGAAACTGATCCGTGGCATTGATAATATTCGACCTGAACATGCAGACAGCGTGTTGACTATTGGTAACTTCGATGGTGTTCATCGAGGCCATCAACAGGTGATTGGTCAACTGATCGCAGAGGCTAAGCGGCTGGGTAAAAAAACGACAGTCATGTTGTTTGAGCCTCAGCCGATGGAGTTCTTTGCCGCAGAGTTAGCGCCTGAGCGAATCAGTTCTTTTCGTGATAAATACCAGCAGTTGGCTGCGTTAGGTGTTGATCAGCTACTGGCAGTGCGTTTTTGTCAGCGCTTTGCTGCGTTAAGCGCTGAGCAATTTATTGAGTACCTTCTAGTACAGCAGCTAGCGGTCTGTCACCTTGTTATTGGGGATGATTTTCGTTTTGGTTGGCAACGCAGCGGCGATTTTGCGATGCTGCAAGCAGCGGGGCAAACGCATGGTTTTTCGGTACAAAATACCGAGTCGTTTTGTGCCCGTGGCGAGCGGATCAGTAGCACCCGAATCCGCCAAGCGCTCAATCAAGGCAATTTTGCCTGTGTGAATGACTGGCTAGGGCGTCGCTATCAGATATCTGGCAAGGTAGCTCATGGGCAAAAATTAGGTCGGCAGTTGGGGTTCCCAACAGCGAACTTACATCTACCTCGCGGTTCGAGTCCATTACGCGGTGTGTATGCGGTTATGGTGCGGATGGTGAATGGTCAGGCGTTGCAATGGCCGGCGATCGCTAATTTAGGTAAGCGTCCAACCGCGAATGGCCATGAATTACTGTTTGAGGTGCATATCCTTGATCAGCAACTGTCTTTGTATGGACAGCGGTTAGTGGTTGAACCACTGATGAAATTACGAGATGAAGTGAAATTTGATTCGCTGGATGCGCTAAAACAGCAAGTTCATGCAGATATTCGGCGAGCGAGAATTTGGTTTGATAACCAAGATTATTTAACTGGAACTGTGGATCGATGAGCGATTATAAAGAGACGTTAAATTTGCCAAGTACGGATTTTCCAATGCGAGGCAACCTAGCACAACGTGAGCCTGCAATACTAAAACGTTGGCAAGAAAAAAACCTATATCAGGCTATCCGGGCGGCTAAAAAAGGCAAAAAAACATTCATTTTGCATGATGGTCCTCCCTATGCCAATGGCACCTTGCATTTAGGCCATGCAGTTAACAAGATCCTCAAAGATTTTATTGTTAAATCCAAAACATTATCTGATTATGATTCGCCTTACATTCCTGGTTGGGATTGTCATGGCCTGCCAATTGAACTGCAGGTTGAGAAAAAAGTAGGGAAACCTGGGCAAAAAGTTAGCGCGGCTGAATTTCGCGAAAAATGTCGCGCATATGCGGCCAAGCAAATCGATGGCCAACGTCAGGATTTTATCCGAATGGGGGTGTTAGGCGATTGGCAAAACCCATACCGGACAATGGATTATCAAACCGAAGCGAATACCATTCGCGCGTTGGCTAAAATTGTTGACAATGGCCATCTGCTGCAAGGGGCTAAACCAGTACATTGGTGTTTAGATTGTGGCTCAGCACTTGCCGAAGCAGAAGTTGAATACGAAGATAAAGTCAGCCCTGCGATCGATGTGCGTTTTCCCGCATCTGACCCACTCGCATTATCGAGTGCCTTTGGCACGACAGTGGGTGAAGGTCCCCTCTCGGTTGTGATTTGGACTACCACTCCTTGGACATTAGCCGCTAACTGTGCGGTCGCTGTTCATGCCGATTTAAGCTATGTATTAGTGCAAATCAACGGTCCTGATGGCGTTGAGCGGATTGTCTGCGCTGAAGCGCTGTGTGAGTCGATGATAGCGCGAATTGGGGTTGAGTCGTATCAGATCCTCGGCGCTTGTGAAGGTAAAACGCTAGAATTAATGAAGGTTAATCATCCATTTTATGATTATCAAGTGCCGATTGTTTTAGGCGATCATGTGACTACCGATTCTGGGACCGGCTGCGTTCATACCGCGCCTTCTCATGGTCAAGAAGATTACGTTGTCTGTCAAAAATACCAGATCGAGGCGCGTAATGTGGTGGGCTCGAATGGTGTCTATACGCCAGATACACCGTTATTTGCTGGGATGCACATATTTAAGGCCAACGACGCTATTTTTGCGGCGATGCGTGAGCACAACAGCTTATTACATCTAGAAAAAATTACTCACAGTTATCCACACTGCTGGCGTCATAAAACGCCGATTATCTTCCGAGCAACACCGCAGTGGTTTATTGGGATGGATCAAGCGCAGCTGCGTGAGCATGCGTTGTCAGAGATTGAGAAAACCCGTTGGCTGCCAAGCTGGGGCAAAAATCGTATTGAGTCGATGGTTTCTAACCGTCCGGATTGGTGTATTTCACGTCAGCGCACATGGGGAACGCCCATTGCTTTGTTCGTCCATAAAGAAACGAGTGAATTACATCCGCGCAGTGTTGAGCTGATGGAAGAAGTTGCTAAACGCGTTGAGAAAGCAGGTATTCAGGCGTGGTTTGATTTAACTGCCGATGATTTGTTGGGGAGTGAAGCTGACCTGTACCGTAAAGTTGAAGACACCTTGGATGTGTGGTTTGACTCAGGTTCCACCCACTACAGTGTGGTTGCTGAGCGCGCCGAGTTCACAGGTCACAGCGCCGATCTCTATTTAGAAGGCTCGGATCAACACCGTGGTTGGTTCCAATCATCGTTGATGATCTCAACTGCAATTAATGGCCATGCACCTTACAAAGAGGTATTGACTCATGGGTTTACCGTTGATGCGCAGGGCAAAAAATTCTCTAAATCATTAGGTAATGGGATTGCTCCTCAAGATATCTGGAATAAATTAGGCGCAGATATCTTGCGGTTGTGGATCGCGTCAACCAATTATACCGCTGAGATGACCGTTTCTGATGAGATTATCAAGCATGCTGCAGATGCCTATCGGCGTATTCGCAACACCTCTCGGTTCTTGTTGGCAAACTTAAGTGGTTTTGAGCCCAGTGAACATATGGTCGCGACTGATGAGATGGTGGCGCTTGATCGCTGGATGGTGCAACGTGCGCAAGCTACGCAACAAGTGATTGTTGATGCCTATGAAAATTATCAATTCCATGTGGTCTATCAGAGTTTGATGCATTTTTGTTCAATCGAACTGGGGAGCTTCTATTTAGATATCATCAAAGATCGCCAATACACGGCGAAGAGCGATGGTCATGCTCGCCGTTCATGCCAAAGTGCGTTGTATCATATTGCTGAAGCACTCACGCGTTGGATTGCACCTATCTTGAGTTTTACCGCTGACGAAATTTGGCAACAGTTACCGGGTGAGCGTGATGAGTTTGTCTTTACTGGAACTTGGTATGACAAATTCGGGATACAAGGTGACGAGCAAGCGGATCAATTTTGGCTGCAGTTGCAACAAGTTCGCGATGAAGTCAATAAAGTGCTTGAGCAGTCGCGTAATAACAAAGAGCTAGGTGGTCAGCTAGAAGCCAATGTTACGTTGTTTGCCGATGACAAACTCAAAGCTGCTTTAGACTCACTGGGTGATGAATTGCGCTTTATTTTGCTCACCAGTGAAGCGCATGTTGCGCCGCTTAGTGAAGCGGACAACAGTGCACAATCGACTGAAATCGAAGGATTGCGCGTCGCGGTTGTAAAAGCAGCGGGTGAAAAATGTGAACGTTGTTGGCAACACCGCACGGATGTGGGTGAACATCTAGAACACCCAACCTTATGTGGTCGCTGCGTTAGTAATGTCGCAGGGGCCGGTGAAACGCGGACTTTTGCTTAAGATGGCCGCTAGCAATCAAATGCGCTGGCTTTGGCTCAGCGCATTCATGCTCATTGCCGATCAAATGACTAAACATCTGGTTGCATCGAGCATGGCGTTGTATCAGTCGATACCGATTAATGGCTTTTTTGACTTAGTTTATGTGCATAACTATGGTGCTGCATTTAGCTTTTTAGACTCACAAGGTGGCGCGCAGCGCTGGCTGTTTAGCGCTCTGGCGATCGTTGTTTGTCTATTTTTAGCTTGGTGTTTAAAACGCATGAAAGAGCCGCAGCCATTAACCGCTTGTGCGTATGCGCTGATTATTAGTGGCGCACTAGGCAATGTTATTGATCGTCTGATGTATGGGTATGTCATCGACTTTATTGATGTGCATTACGGCAACTATCATTGGCCAGCATTTAATGTGGCGGATAGCTGTATCTGTGCAGGGGCTGTGCTACTCATTTTGGATAGCTTTGTCCATTCAAGTAAACGGATAGAAAAGGAGTAGCGGGTGATTGAGCAAGGTAGTCGAGTTACGCTGCATTTTGTATTGATCACCGCTGATGGACGAGTCGTCGAGTCGACTTATGAGCGAGGTCAACCCGTTGAAATAACCATCGGTGATGGTCATTTTCCTGAGTCATTTGAAACGTGCTTACTTGGGTTAGAAAGTGGCGTTAAAGAGCAGTGGGAGTTATCGCCAGAGCAAGCCTTTGGTCAGTCCAGCGAAGGTCGCATTTCGACCTTTACGCGTGCCCAGTTTCCATCTGACAGCCCTGTTGAAGAGGGAATGGTTATGGGGTTTAGTCAACCGAATGGTGATGAACTGCCCGGCATCATTAAGACTGTTGATGATGATGTTATCACTGTGGATTTTAATCATCCATTATCCGGTGAAACCATCATCTTTGCGGTTGAAATTGTGGCTTGTTACGCACCTGAACGGAGGTCATAGTGGAGATTATTTTAGCTAATCCACGCGGGTTTTGCGCCGGAGTTGATCGCGCAATCTCGATTGTTGAGCGAGCCTTAGAGTTGTTTGATCCCCCTATCTATGTTCGCCATGAAGTGGTTCATAATCGCTTTGTTGTCGATGGGTTGCGCCAGCGCGGTGCGGTATTTGTTGACGAGCTTGATGAAGTTCCACCTCAGTCAATTTGTATTTTTAGTGCTCATGGCGTAGCGCAAGCGGTGCGCCAGCAAGCCAAAGATCGACAACTCAAAGTGTTTGATGCGACCTGCCCATTGGTAACCAAGGTGCATATGGAGGTGACTCGCGCTAGTCGCCGCGGTATTGAATGTATTTTGATTGGCCATCACGGTCACCCTGAGGTTAATGGCACCATGGGGCAATATGATAACTCTCAGGGCGGGATCTATCTGGTTGAAACGGTCGATGATGTCGCCAAATTGACGATTAAAGATCCACAGAAATTGTTTTATTGCACTCAAACTACACTCTCTGTGGATGATACATCCGCTGTGATCGATGCGTTAAAAACTCGTTTCCCGACCATTCAGGGACCACGCAAAGATGATATTTGTTATGCTACACAAAACCGCCAAGATGCGGTGTCAAATCTGGCCGTGACTACCGATGTTGTGCTGGTGGTTGGCTCAGCAAATTCATCTAATTCTAATCGCTTACGTGAAAAAGCCGCTCGTTTAGGTACGCCAGCCTATTTAATTGATAGCGCTAAAGATATCGATCCCACATGGTTTAGCCCCGATAGTAAAATTGGAGTCACCGCGGGGGCATCAGCGCCGGCCGTGTTGGTTGATGATGTGGTCAGTCATTTACAAGCGCTTGGGGCGAATCGTGTTACTCAAGCACATGGACGCGAAGAAAGTATCGTGTTTGAGGTGCCAAGCGAACTGCGAATTTTATAACTACTCACATTGATGCTTGTCGCTTTGATGCTAAAAAACCCTCTGTATGGTGTACAGAGGGTTTTTTTGTAGGGGAAGCCCAAGATGAGCTTGTTTGATGCTAATGATTTTATTATCATTAATGTATGAAGCAGCATGGTTTTAGTTTAATTGAAGTGTTAGTTGCTAGCTTACTGTTGGGACTTTCGTTAGTGGGGCAGTTTGGCGCAGAGCAGCGAAGCATCGCCCTTGAGCGTGATGCAAATGCCCATTATCAAGCGATGGTTTTAGTTCAAGCAGTGCTTGCGCTAGCGCAAGCTGATCGCCGGATCTGGCTTAAACAATCCCCTTGGAACTGGCAATTCAACAGCCAAAGCACCCAGCAATTGGGGACTGTTGCAATGATTGATGACGATCTCTCATCGATAGCGGAGCTTGTGGCTGAGCAACATCAAAATGGCTGGCAGGCACTTTCTTCATTGATGATTAACGTCAGCCTATCAGCTGCGCAGCGCTTGTTAGTTGTCGTGCGTTGGCAATCGTTTACATGCACGAGTGCCGACGAGGTTTGTCCACAGCGTCAGATCCGGCGCCAAACTTTGTTGCTACCATGATGCAGCGTATGCGAGAACAGGGGTTCTCATTAGTTGAAGTGCTCTTTAGCTTAAGCATTGCATTAATACTGCTTGCAGCGGGGTACCACAGTTATGTCACTGTGCAACGACAGCGTTTAAGTGCTCATCAGCGCGGTGAACTACGTTTAACCGAAACGGCTGCCATGCAGGCCATTGGGCATTGGCTCAGGCATGCGAGTGACTTTGCGCTGCTACGGTTTGCTCCGCCGATTCATCTTCCCGCTGCAATGGCGAACGATTCGTGTCATATCCCTCAACTACCTCTGCAATTTAACAGCGAACGTATGCCTGTTCCTATACAGGCTCTTAATGTGTCAAAGGATGTGACCGCAATGGGTTGTCTTGGCTCAGTGACTCATCCGTTGGTCGGCGGTTCATCAATATTGGTTATTCATGCGATTAGCGGACCGTCTCAACATCATTTAAGTCAAGCGATCAGTTGGTCGGTAAAGTCTGGTAAAGCGGGGGACGTGCATTATTGGGCGTATCAACCTCAATGGCTCTTTATCGTAAAAGATGGCCAGACAACAGGACTGATGCATCTGTATCGGGATATCCAAGGGATCAAAGGGGCCAAGCAAGGGATCTTTATTCGTGGGGTGGAAAAAATGCTGATGAAGTTCGCAATTTGTAGCCCGAATGGGCTCCGCTGGCGGACGCTGCAGGCGATGCGCCCGGATGATTGGACACAGGTTCAGTTGGTTCAACTTGGACTACTAGTGAGAGCTCGAAATAAGGCTGCTAATTATACCAATCAACGCATCTATCAATTAGCGGGGACAAAAGTTGGGCCATTTAATGACCATTATCGGCGAGTTGCGGAGAATCGGTTGATTGCACTCTCCTCAGAGACAAGTTTATGTGTGATAGATACCAAGGTGGTCTCATCCTAGTCGCGATGATGATGTTGATCATCCTATTGATGGGGAGTGTATTGATCAGACTTGAACAAGCGCATGATCAGGCTGAGTCAGTTCGTTTAGTTAGAGTCAGTGCGCGCCAGCAGCTTAGTTTGCGTAATCAACTGTTTGCTTTTGCAACACAGCTATCACCGAATTTGCCAGTTGATAGCGATGATCAGTTGAGTTTCACTCACTATTGGCTATGCCAAGCCCATTGTCTGCATCATGCTAAGCGCTGTGCGATACAGGTGTTTACCGCAGCAGGTCATCAGCATACAGCGTCTGTTGCGGTGATTGCGCGCTATCAACAAGCGACATTACCTTTTTGTAAAACACGCTCATTCTTACAACCTGTCGGAGCGATGGTATGGTTCAGTCAAGCCAATTAAGCGGGTGGACACTCATTGAGTTATTAATTGTTATGGCGATCAGTGCGCTACTGTCGACGCTAGCAATTCCCAGTTATCAACATTGGTTGGCCGTTCATCGTCGCCAACAAGCACAAATCCAACTATATGAAATACAAAGTGCGGTGGAACAGTTTCAGCTAGATGAAGGTCAGTGGCCTGAAAAACTGACTGACCTGTCGAAGCCTGCCGCTAGCGTTGATGGTTTTGAATTTTCCTTGCAGGTTAGTCAATCGCCGGCGTTACCACCAACCATTATCGCCTATCCGTTGTCATTGCAGCGCCAGCATGACCCTGATTGTATTCGTATAGCGTTGCTAATCAATAGACAATGTTCTGTTTACCATCAAGATGACTCAACCAGCCGTTGCTTTGCTACAGGTAACTCGAGTTGATGATGAATGGATATTGCCCGTCATGCTAATGGTAATTTTTAAGCCAGTGTGATGGCTACACAATGTGAGGGTTTGATTAGTTCCGTAAGCCATCCCTTGTTGGTTAAAATGGATGTAATTACGTGAGTCTATGAGCTCAATTGCCGAAGGGATGGTGATCTCCTTTAATGGAGTCTGATTTGGATCTGGCGTACTATCGATAAATATGCTGATAATATGTTGCCAGTGACTATCACATTGATGGTGGCTATCTAATGAGCATATCTTGATAGTCTGCTGAGTTTGTATGGCCTGCAGCCTTGCCCAGTGGAGATCGTCCATTAGTCGTTGATGCGCTTGTTGTAATTGCCGCTGGTGAAAAAATTGGCTGTCGGTACCCAAAGCGAATGATGTTAATAGGCTAGTGATCATCAAAGTGATCAATATTTCGACAAGGCTAGTCCCTTGCTGGGATATTTGTGTAGCCTTGAACTGAATGTTGAAAAAATAATGCATAGTCTATAAAAGCGGAGCGATGAGAGGATTCACAGGAAGTTACATTGAGTGATTGTCTCTTTTGTTGACCTTTAAGTCAATAAAAGGGGCTGTCAAAATTGATTATCGATAATCGTTTGAGAATAGGCCTTGTGCCAGTTTGAGCGAACTAATGGAGAGGCGTTCACATGAAACAAATAATCGCGGTGATCAAGCCATTTAAGATGGATGATGTACGAGAAGCTCTGGCTGATATGGGGATTACCGGTATGACTGTCACCGAAGTAAAAGGATTCGGTCGGCAAAAAGGTCATACTGAACTCTACCGAGGTGCTGAGTATAAAGTCGATTTTCTACCCAAAGTTAAAATTGAACTGGTTGTCAATGATGCTGATCTGGAACGTTGTATTGACGTTATCGCAAAAACGTCTCATACCGGTAAAATTGGCGATGGTAAAATTTTTGTGCAAGAAATTGAACGGGTGATCCGCATTCGCACCGGTGAACAGAACGAAGAAGCGATTTAGTCCTTCGTTCTGTTGAGCTTTGCACATAAGGCGCTAAGTTTTAGCGCCCTAATTAAGCGATATCAAGATGACTTGCTTTGGGCGTCAAGTACTTGCTGACTGCGTTTTGCTAGCTGAGGTAATTCTAACTTGGTGTACCCCTCAATCATCACCTTCAGGGCAGCCCGAGTTTGAGTTGATCCCTCATAGGTTTGTAAAATATCTTTCGCTCGGTTGACGGCTGCCAGATACGCTTCTCGCTTCATATAATAATGAGCAATATCGATTTCGTGGCGTGCCAGTTTATCTCGTAAAAAGATCATACGCTTACGAGCATCTGCTGCGTATGGGCTTTGCGGATAATGAGCTAAGATAATTTTAAAATCTTTAAAGGCCGCTTTACTATAACTTGGATCACGACTAGCACGGTCAATCCCAACGAGTGATTGCACAAAATTGTAATCATATGCCATATTGGTCAATCCACGCATATAATAGACATAATCTAATGCCTTACTGGTCGGATTGTTACGAATAAAGCGGTCAATATTAGCAAGCGCTTTTTCATTTTCGTTGCGTTTGTAATAAACATGGATAAGTTGCAATTGCACTTGATCCGCATAAGGGCCAAATGGGTAGCGATTGTCCAAGGCTTCTAAGTATTTTTCCGCACGTTGGTAATCGTCAACCGACAGTGCATTTTGTGCTTCAGTGTACAATTGAGCGGCAGGTTTATCTGGAATGGCAGGTTTATCCTGACTTGCACAACCGGTCAGTAATGCAACACAAAGCGACAGGCCGGTAATTATATGACTATAACGCATAAGTAGTATGGGTCTTCCCTAAATGACTGTGTGCATAAAATGTAAAGTATCCTTTATGCTTTTCCAAAAGAAAAGCTAAAATAGCCAACTTTGCTAAATTCGATATTAAAATCACAAGTGGTTGCTATGAGTCAACAGATAGAGTTACAGGCTGAAGTGGGTGAACAACATACCGGAATGCGTCTTGATCAAGTGCTTTCTGAACTGTTTTCCGATTACTCACGTTCGCGATTGAAAGAGTGGATCTTACAAGGACGCGTGAGTATCGATGGAAGTGTTGTCGATAAACCACGTGAAAAGCTGCAAGGTTATGAAACGTTGACCGTGCAAGCGGTGATTGAAGATGTGATCGAATGGCAGCCAGAAGCGGTCGTGTTGGATGTTGTGTACGAAGATGATGATATCTTGGTGATCAATAAAGCGGCTGGGGTTGTGGTTCATCCTGGGGCAGGTAATCACACGGGGACCATTTTAAACGGATTACTGCACAATTACCCGCAAAGCCGCCAGTTAGCGCGAGCGGGGATCGTACATCGTTTAGATAAAGATACGACCGGTTTAATGGTCGTTGCTAAAACGGTTGCTGCGCAAACCCATTTGGTTGAAGCGTTGCAAGCGCGTCAAATAACGCGAGAATATGAAGCGATTGCCATCGGGCAGATGACAGCAGGGGGTTTGGTCGATGAGCCGATTGGGCGTCATAAAACCAAGCGGACTCAAATGGCCGTCGATCCTGCGGGGCGCCCATCGGTCACTCATTATCGAGTTGCTGAAAAATTTCGGCAACATACGCGGTTACGATTGCGCTTAGAAACGGGGAGAACGCATCAAATTCGCGTGCACATGGCCTATATTGGTCATCCGCTAGTGGGCGACCCTGCTTATGCTGGGCGACTGCGCCTGCCTAAAGGGGCTAGTCCTGAACTCATTGCTGTGCTTCGTGGGTTTGAACGCCAAGCACTGCATGCTGCGATGCTACGTTTAATGCATCCTATCACTGGTGAGGAGATGGAATGGCATGCACCTGTGCCTGAGGACATGCTTAAGGTGGCTGAGGCGTTGCGTCAAGACAGTTTAGAGCATGACTGGCAAGATTAAAGAGTATTGCTAACACAGGTTAACTAAAAAAGGAGCAACTTATGGCCGTCAATTTGATTGAATTGGTGTTTCCCCAAGATGTTAACGCCGTGTATAGCGATCGCCTCGGCGGTTTTAGTCAGCCTCCCTATGCCAGTTATAATTTAGGGGCCCATGTCGGGGATAATGCCGCTTTTGTTGCGCGCAATCGCCTTGACTTTGGCCGCTATTTACCCCGTGAGCCTTGCTGGCTGAATCAGGTGCATGGAACTGATGTGGTGGATGCTGCGCTAGCACCTACCAATGCTGATGCTGATGGTGCAGTGACGCGTGGCCGACATATACCCTGCGTGATTATGGTGGCTGATTGCTTACCTATTTTACTGGCTGATCGCAACGGGCGCTGCGTGGGCGCCGCTCATGGCGGCTGGCGTGGTTTGGCCAGTGGAATAGTGGCAAAAACGGTGCAGGCGATGCAAACGCCAGCCCAAGAGATGATTGCCTGGTTAGGTCCTGCAATTGGTCCGCGGACTTTTCAAGTGGGGGCTGAAGTGCGCGAAGCATTTGTTAATCAATTACCCGCAACTGAGCAAGCCTTTAAAGTGGATGGTGAACGATATTTAGCTGATATTAAACAGTTAGCGGTACTGCAGTTAAACCAGCTTGGTGTAACACAAATCACGGTTCACTCAGGGTGTACTTACAGTGATGAGGAACGATTTTTCTCTTATCGGCGAGATGGCCAAACCGGACGCATGGCCGCTGCCATTTGGCTGGCCTAATTTTAGCCGCTTATTGATATTGACGGCTTTCATTTTCATCTCATCTCACATATTGCGATAAATATTACCTCCATATTGTTTTAGCGTGCAATATTCGCTACTGCGCACTTGAATATTGTCTACATTGTACCCACATAAAGGATAATATAATTGAACGATCATTGACGTGGAGGCCATATGCGTTTAGATCGATTTACTAGTAAATTTCAGCTTGCAATATCCGACGCACAATCATTAGCTCTAGGGCGAGATCACCAATATATTGAACCTGTTCATCTGATGGTTGCGCTACTCAATCAGGATTCGGGATCAATTCGTCCTATTTTGTTAGGTGCCGGTATTGAAAGCAGTGCGCTGCGTTCTCAGCTGACCAAAGAATTAGAGAAAATCCCACAAGTGACTGGAATTGGTGGGGATATTCAACTGTCGAATGGGTTGATTTCACTACTGAATTTGTGTGACAAAATCGCGCAAAAGCGTAAAGATAAATACATTTCATCAGAAATATTTCTAATAGCGGCTATTGATGACAAAGGTCCTTTAGGGGAAGTGTTGCGTCAACTAGGCGTTAAAAAAGATAAGTTAGAAAAAGCCATTGAAAAAGTGCGTGGTGGTCAGGCGGTTGATGACCAAAATGCTGAAGATCAGCGCCAAGCATTAGATCGATATACCATTGATCTAACCGAACGCGCCGAGCAGGGCAAATTGGATCCGGTTATTGGTCGTGATGAGGAAATTCGCCGCACTATCCAAGTGTTGCAGCGGCGCACCAAAAATAATCCTGTTTTAATAGGTGAACCGGGCGTCGGTAAAACGGCGATAGCAGAGGGGTTAGCCCAGCGAATTGTCAACGGCGAAGTGCCGGAAGGGCTGAAAAACAAGCGAGTATTATCGCTGGATATGGGCAGCCTCGTTGCGGGGGCTAAATATCGGGGTGAGTTTGAAGAGCGCTTAAAAGCGGTGCTTAATGAGCTGTCTAAAGAAGAAGGGCAGGTGATCCTCTTTATCGATGAGCTTCATACGATGGTTGGTGCTGGCAAAGGCGATGGTGCGATGGATGCGGGTAATATGCTTAAACCCGCACTTGCGCGCGGCGAGTTGCATTGTGTTGGCGCAACGACACTTGATGAGTATCGTCAATATATTGAAAAAGATGCGGCGCTAGAGCGGCGTTTTCAGAAGGTGCTAATTGAAGAGCCCAATGTCGAAGATACCATTGCCATTTTGCGTGGACTAAAAGAGCGTTATGAATTGCATCATTCGGTAGAAATTACCGATCCAGCGATTGTGGCTGCCGCGACCTTATCTAATCGTTATATTTCTGATCGTCAACTGCCTGATAAAGCTATTGATCTCATCGATGAAGCTGCATCGAGCATTCGGATACAGATCGATTCTAAGCCCGAAGAACTTGATCGAATTGATCGCCGCATTATTCAATTGAAGTTGGAACAACAAGCACTGCAAAAAGAAGATGATGCTGCCAGCCAAGGACGTCTTGCAAAAATTGAAGAAGAGCTCCTCGAGCGTGAAGGCAAATCCCGTGAGCTTGAAGAAATATGGAAAACGGAAAAAGCAGCTTTGTCAGGCACGCAGCATATCAAATCTGATTTGGAACAAGCGCGTTTAGATTTAGATGTAGCCCGCCGAGCAAGTGACTTAAGTCGAATGTCGGAGTTACAGTATGGCCGTATTCCTGAATTGGAGCGTCAGTTAGATCTTGCGTCGCAAGCAGAGATGCAAGATATGACTCTATTGCGTCATAAAGTCACTGAAAATGAGATAGCGGATGTATTGGCGCGTTGGACGGGTATCCCAGTGAGTAAAATGCTTGAAGGTGAACGAGCTAAATTATTACATATGGAAACCGAACTGCATCAACGGGTGATAGGTCAGGATGAAGCCATTAAAGCAGTGGCTAGTGCTATCCGCCGCAGTCGGTCCGGATTAGCAGACCCGCATAAACCGATCGGCTCATTCCTATTTTTAGGTCCAACTGGCGTTGGGAAAACAGAGCTGTGTAAGGCATTAGCTGAGTTCATGTTTGACACCGAGGCCGCAATGGTGCGCATCGATATGTCTGAGTTCATGGAAAAGCATTCGGTGTCGCGGTTAGTTGGGGCACCTCCCGGATATGTGGGGTATGAAGAGGGTGGCTATCTCACTGAAGCTGTTCGTCGGCGCCCTTATTCGGTGATTTTACTCGATGAAGTGGAAAAAGCGCATCATGATGTGTTCAATATCTTGTTGCAAGTTCTCGATGATGGTCGTCTTACCGATGGGCAGGGGCGCACCGTTGATTTTCGTAATACTGTGATTATCATGACGTCGAATTTAGGCTCAGATATTATTCAAGAAGGTTATAGTGACTCTAACTACGACGATATGAAAAAAGTGATTATGGGTGTGCTCACCAATCATTTTCGCCCTGAGTTTTTAAACCGCATTGATGAGACGGTCGTCTTTCATCCTCTGACTCCGGATGATATTCGTCAAATTGCGAAAATTCAGATTGACGGATTGATTCCCCGATTAGCAGAGCAAGGCTTTGAAATGACGATCACCGATGAGGTCTTGGATAAGTTGGCTCATAGTGGGTTTGATCCAGTCTATGGCGCCCGGCCGCTTAAACGGGTGATCCAAAATCAGTTAATTGATCCATTGGCTGAAGGCTTACTGGCGGGGCAATTTACACCTGAAAAACTGTTGAAAATCGTGTTGGTGAATGACCAAATTAGTGCAGTACAGTAAAAATTTAGCCGAGAGGTTGTTAACTTCTCGGCTATTTGATTTGTAAGAGTTTGTGTTTAAACATCTGATGATCATCAGCAATCAAGTGCAAATAGTGTTGTTGTTGTTTTTGAGTTAATAAAGCACAGATCTGCTGATGTTTATTCTGTGACAGTTGGCGTAGAGATTTAAGCATTTTTCTAGCGCTTAGATCATCACCAAATACTTGTTCTGTTAGTTCGATATAACGCGCCTCTATGGCTCTAAGCTCTTGGGTTTGTTCTGTCGTCAATTTGAGCAACGTTTGCAACTCGTCTATAGTCATAGCGCCCCCTCAGTTCATAGTCCTGTAAGTATAGCAATATCTTAAACGGGGGGATGAATTGATAAATCATTTATAGTCGCGATGTAAAACAGCGTTGATTATGCTATTTTATTCCCCATTTTTAAGCTCCCCACATTGTATAGGTTGGATATATGAGTGATCTAAAAACGAATAATTCAGGAAAATCACGGGGAATCTATCTGTTGCCGAACCTATTTACGACAGCGGCTTTATTCTCAGGTTTTTATGCCGTTGTTGCATCCATGAATGGTCGATTCGAATCGGCAGCCATCGCTGTTTTTATTGCGATGATCTTCGATGGATTAGATGGCCGGATAGCTCGGATGACTGGAACAGAAAGTGCCTTTGGAGCCGAATATGACTCGTTATCCGATATGATTTCATTTGGGATAGCGCCATCTCTAGTCGCCTATAATTGGGCTCTCCATGATTTAGGTAAAGTAGGTTGGCTGGCCGCATTCATTTTTGCTGTAAGCGCGGCTCTGCGCCTAGCTCGGTTTAATACTCAAGTTGGCAAAGCAGATAAACGCTACTTCCAAGGTTTGGCAAGCCCTTCGGCCGCAGCCATTGTGGCTGGTATGGTCTGGACTGGACAAGACTTTGGTTTAAATCCGCACAATTTCCCCTATCTCGTCGCTTTGATTACGGTATGTTCTGGTTTGCTTATGGTGACAAATTTTCGCTATTACAGCTTTAAAGGAATTGATCTTAAAGGGAAGGTGCCATTTGTGGTAGTGCTGTTAATGGTACTTATTTTGGTTGTAATTGCAATAAGCCCATCGATCGTACTCTTTACTACCTTTGCGCTATATGCCATCTCTGGGCCTGTTTATACGATAAGGACTGTGCGTAAACTTAAAATGGAACATGTGGTTGGTGATGAAGATACCGATGATGCAGATTTTGAACAAACATCACAGCAACCTGCTTCATCTAACCATGAATCTTACGCTCAAAACGAAGCATCTTCAGATGACGCCGCATCAGACGATCCTAAAGTTAAATAGCAAGCTTGTTTGCCTTCGATGTTGTAAAAGCCCGATATTGCCGGGCTTTTTACGTTTCAGGCACCAAGCTATTATGTTGCTCGCGCAACGCTAATCTTCTTTAGCGTTTTTATTGAAAAACTGTTACACGCAAAATAAAGGGATAAGTAATAAGACTATGTGGTTTTCTGCCAATTGACTATTTTTAGCACAAAGTACGAGCTTTTGTGTATATAGTGAGCGTCTTTGGATGAAATCTCTACAAACAGTTAAAAAAACGCAAAAAAACATAAAAAAGGGTTGCGTAAAACCGAGCTATCCCTATAATGCGCAACCACTGAGACGGCACACCGCTTCACAGCGACAGCCACTCAGGGTTCAGACGGTTTAAC
>NZ_JBEQCT010000008.1:0-201558 GCF_046054155.1 Celerinatantimonas yamalensis | reverse complement strand
CCGGAGTGACATTAAGCCCACAAGCACTGGATGAGATTGACATGACGATCGATTATGCCGCTGAATTAGATGCGTTAGCGCGTCAAATCAAACGCATTGGTGCGGTGAACTTAGCCGCAGAGCAGGAATATGAGCAGCAGCAGCAGCGTTTAACTGAATTATCGGCGCAGATCACAGATTTGCGACAAGCACTTGAAGTGTTAGACAATGCAATTGCTAAGATTGATCGTCAGACAAAATCAAAATTTCGTGAAACTTTTGATAAAGTAAATAGTGATTTGCAACATTTATTTCCCCAAGTGTTTGGGGGCGGGACGGCTTGGCTGGAGCTAACAGATGATGATCTCTTGTCGACTGGCGTCACCATTATGGCGCGTCCCCCAGGGAAAAAGAATTCCACTATTAGTTTATTATCCGGTGGCGAGAAAGCCCTGACCGCTTTATCCTTAGTATTTGCAATTTTTCGGCTTAATCCCGCACCGTTTTGTATGTTGGATGAAGTTGATGCACCATTAGATGAAGTAAATGTGGGGCGTTTTGCAGATTTGATTGCAAGAATGTCGCAAACCGTGCAGTTTATCTTCATTAGTCACAATCGGGTGACAATGGAAAAAGCGGACCAATTAGCCGGGGTTACCATGCAAGAACCCGGTGTATCGAGATTAGTCGCGGTCGATATCGCCCAAGCGGTCGCACTGGCAGAATAGAGCAGAGTAGAGAATATGCAGGAATTGCGCATTGTTTTAATTATTATTGGTATTATCGCTATTGCTGGGTTACTGGCACATGGGTTTTTGAGTAATCGGCGCAATCGACCTGAACGGTTAGTTGAAGAAAGACCCAAGCGTAAACGCAAAAAGGCTCAAACACACAGCGCTGCGCCTTCAAAGGTGGTAGACGATGTCAGTGATGTTTCATCCGAGGCGTCAGCCTTTGATGATTTAGGGGTGGGAGAAGTGCATGTGGTGGGTGAGGAACCGCGCCTTGAACCGCAATTTAGCTTTGATGAGACCTCTGATGAGCTTGCTGATGATGTTGATGAGCCGCTCGATGATGCCGTGATGAGCGACAATGCGTCGAAAGTTGAGGCAGCAGCTGTGCATGAACCAAAAGCTGACGCGCATCAACCCAAAGCTGAACCCAGTGCACCAGCTGCACAGCCGGATGATGTTTATGTGTTAAATGTCGTGGCTGCAACGGGCGAGCAATTTGAGGGTAGCCGTCTATTGGCTTGCTTAACCAGCTTAGGCCTCAAATTTGGTGAAATGAATATTTATCATCGCCACTTGCAAGCCAACGGTCACGGGGCGATTATTTTTAGCGTAGCTAACATGGTCAAACCAGGTACATTCGACCCAGAACATATGGAACATTTTAGCACCCAAGGTGTGTCGTTATTTATGACCGTACCGTGTGCCGGAGAGCCTTCGCGCAATTTCAATGTCATGTATAATGCCGCTGAGCGGATCGTTTTGGATATGGATGGCATTTTATTGGATGGTCATCGCAATCCGTTTACCGCGCAAACTTTGCAGCATTATCAGCAGCGGATCCGCGAGTATGAGCGCCAGCAGTTATTGCAGCCTAACTCACATGAATAAATGCAGATGAATTGATTGTTTGAAGCCTCTGTTATGGAGGCTTTTTCATTTAGGAAGTAAAGCCATGTCAGCGATTGAACAGAAGATTGAGCAGCTTAGAGTCAAGCTAAATGATTATGCCTACCACTACTATGTATTAGATGACACTTCTGTTCCCGACAGTGTTTATGATGAGTTATATCAACAGTTGCAAGCTCTTGAACAAGCCAATCCTGAGTTAATTCGCAGCGACTCTCCGACACAACGGATCGGTGGTAAGCCGCTGAGCGAATTCAACCAGGTTCGCCATGAAATGCCGATGTTATCGCTCGATAATGTCTTTGATGACGAATCGCTATTAGCCTTTACCAAACGTACAGGTGAGCGTTTGGGTCATTTTGATATTGAGTTTTGCGCCGAACCTAAACTTGATGGTTTGGCGGTGAGTATTTTGTATCAGCATGGGCAACTGGTTCGTGCGGCAACGCGTGGTGATGGGCAAACGGGTGAAGATATAACTGAAAACGTCAAGACGATTCGAAATGTGCCATTAAAGCTGCGCGGGGATTATCCCTCACAAATTGAAGTGCGCGGTGAAGTGGTTATGCCCCGTAGCGGATTTAATCAGCTCAATGAACAGCGTTTGGCTAATCAGCAAAAACCATTTGCTAACCCGAGAAATGCAGCCGCTGGGAGTCTTCGTCAACTGGATTCGAAAATCACTGCGCAGCGGCCGTTAACCTTTTATGCTTATGCGATTGGCGTGTGTGAGGGAGCGTTGTCTGCAACGCATTATGAGCGGTTGCAACAACTGCGCGAGTGGGGGATTACTGTAAGCTGCGAAGTTAAATCGGTAAATGGTGAGCAAGGCTGTTTAGACTATTATCAGCAGATAGGTCAGCGCCGAGATGCACTTGCTTATGATATTGATGGTGTCGTCTATAAAGTTAATGCCATCGCGGATCAAGATCGCTTAGGATTTGTGGCAAGAGCACCGCGCTGGGCCATTGCCCATAAGTTTCCAGCCCAAGAACAACTAACTATATTACGTGACGTCGAGTTTCAGGTCGGGCGAACGGGCGCTATTACGCCTGTAGCAAGGCTAGAAGCTGTGGCCGTGGGCGGGGTGAACGTCAGCAATGCTACGCTGCATAATGCCGATGAGATTGAAAGGCTTGGAGTGATGATAGGAGACACCGTCTCGGTGCGCCGAGCTGGCGATGTGATCCCGCAAATTACGGGGGTAATGCAAGAGCTACGTCCTGAGAATGCGAAAGTCATTATTTTTCCATCTCATTGCCCAGTGTGTGGGAGTGAGATCGAGCGAATTGAAGGTGAAGCTGTGGCTCGCTGCGCCGGTGGTTTAAGCTGCCCGGCGCAGCGCAAAGAAGCTCTGCGTCATTACGTTTCACGTAAAGCAATGGATATTGATGGGTTAGGAACCAAGTTAGTCGAGCAACTAGTGGATGCTGATTTTATTCACACCCCAGCAGACCTCTATCGACTTCGAGAGCACGCCCCAGAGCTATTAAATCTCGAGCGGATGGGCGAGCGTTCTTTGGAAAAGCTGCTCGATGCCATTGATAAGTCGCGCCAAACGACTTTCAATCGCTTTTTATATGCACTGGGCATTCGTGAAGTCGGCGAAGCAACGGCTTTAAATTTGGCTCAGTACTTTGGCAAGCTTGATGTGCTGATGCAAGCAACCGTCGAGCAGTTGCAAGAAGTTTCGGATGTCGGGGAAATTGTTGCGAAACATGTCTATTACTTTTTCCGCCAAGCCGATAACCTCAGCGTGGTTAAGAGCTTGTGCCAGGCTCTTAGTTGGCCAAGTGTTGAAATTGATTCTGAGCAGACGCGACCATTGGAAGGGCAAACCTTTGTACTGACGGGAACGCTGCAGCAACTCGCACGTAGTGATGCCAAAGCAATGCTGCAAGACTTTGGCGCGAAAGTTGCCGGAAGTGTCTCGAAAAAAACGTCGGTAGTGGTGGCTGGTGAAGCGGCTGGTTCTAAATTAGTCAAGGCCGAAGAACTGGGCATCACCATTTGGGATGAAACGCAGTTACTGATGTGGTTGAAAGCCCATCAATGAGTGAACAGTTGGCGTGATTGAGCAAAATTCACTGCTTGATAACGGGCGCCCTACGACTGTGTTAGAGCAATTTGTCTAATCTAGATTTTTTCGTGTTGCTGGCAATTAACTGAGTCATGACTCGGCTATGATTCAGTGAGTACCTCATTGGAATGTTTAAAGGGCACTTTGGTTCGCCCCGACATTTTTTGTCGAATAATTAGGCTTAGCAAACAGAGCAAAGCCTTTTATGCAGCTTCTACTCATATTATATGCCTGCAGGTAAATCATGAGTCAACGTAGCTACCTTTTCATCAATGTGATGGGCTACCAGCTAAGCTGGTGGCTCTTGGTTTGCCTGAATAATAATATCTATGCGCTGCTATGCGCGGCTTTATCGGTCGTTACCTATCTAGCCTGTGAACGAGCCCGCTTCGCCAGCGGACTCATACTTATTGGGACGGTACTGATAGGCTCTGGCGTTGACAGTTTGCTTGCTGTTAGCGGTGTTTACGGCCCAGTTTGGCAGGCCCAAGGGATCCCTATATGGTTAGTTGCGCTATGGTTTAGTTTTGCTACGTTACTTAATATTTCGCTTAAATGGTTACAGGAGCGACTCGTGTTAGCGGCCTTTCTAGGGAGTATTGGGGGTGCATCTAGCTATTGGGCTGGATCGCAATTAGGTGCAATTGATACGCTGAATGCAGGCGATATTGGCGTGCTTATGATTGTATGGCTAATTTTAACCCCTTTATTACTATACTTTTGTAAGTTGATGACTTGTGTGTGGCCATTATCGCGAGATGAATAAGGGGTCGAAATATGATACTGAATGCTCTATTGTTCGCGGCGAGTTTAGCCGCAGCTGAACCTAAGAGTAATGCTTGCCCTGTTCCAGCCGACCAGATTTTGTTGGGGCAATTTACCTTGACCAAATGGTGGTTTGATATCTATCGCGCGCAATTATATCAAGCTAAAGGCGTACAAGCAGCTAAACAAGCCAAACCTGGCACGCAGTTGCAGATCACCTATCTGCGTACTATTACACATCAAGAGTTAGTCAAGCAAACGCGAAAAGAATGGCAAAAAATAAAAATGGTACAAGCTCTGCCAACCCAACAATGGTTAGATAAACTCAACACGATATGGCCAAATGTGCACAAGGGGGATTGTATAGCCTTTAGCGTCACCCCAAATGGCACAAGTCGTTTCTATCTTGGCGCTCAACCCATAGGAACAATTGATGACAAACGCTTTGCTAAAGCGTTTTTGTCGATTTGGCTGAGCCCTGACAATGGCTACCCAAAACAGCGTCAAAAATTACTTGGAGGATAGAGGATGCGACAGTTATTTTTAGTGGTGATATTGGCACTATTAACTAGCTGTAGTACGGAGCTAACCAGCTACCAAGGCACCCAGCCAGCCTTTGCATTTCGGCAATTTTTTAATGGGCATATAAAAGCGTGGGGGATGGTGACGGATTATTCAAATAAACTCACTCGCCGGTTTACCACCGATATTCAAGCCAGTTGGCAAGGGAATATCTTAACGCTAGATGAAAACTTTCACTATAACGATGGTAGCAAGCAGTCGCGGGTGTGGAGAATCACGCTTGATGGAAACAATATAACAGGGCAAGCTGGGGACGTGGACGGCAGGGCGCAAGGTGCAATTGCTGGCTCAGTGGTGAATTGGCATTACGTATTGAATGTGCCTATTAATAATAAAAATTGGAAGTTCAAAGTAGATGACTGGCTGTATCGAATCGACGATCAAGTCGTAATTAATACCAGTACGCTATATAAATTTGGTTTGCCAGTAGGGCATGTGACATTGATGATGCAAAAGAGGAAATAAAAGACATGGTGGTCGTTGCTGGGTTCGAACCAGCGACCCTCGCCTTGTAAGGGCGATGCTCTCCCAACTGAGCTAAACGACCAAATATGGTGGTTGCTACTGGGTTCGAACCAGTGACCCTCGCCTTGTAAGGGCGATGCTCTCCCAACTGAGCTAAGCAACCATTTGTGGTGGTCGTTGCTGGGTTCGAACCAGCGACCCTCGCCTTGTAAGGGCGATGCTCTCCCAACTGAGCTAAACGACCACGATGGTGGTTGCTACTGGGTTCGAACCAGTGACCCTCGCCTTGTAAGGGCGATGCTCTCCCAACTGAGCTAAGCAACCAACTTGTGGAGGCGTATTATAGGGAGACTCGTAGCTCTGTCAACGCAAAATTTTAAAAAAACGCTTGTTTGCTGGTTTTATCAACAAAAAAACCAGTGTTTCTGGGCACCTAACGCCTAAAACGACGAATATTGCAAGCTCCCATACCCATTTAAATTTTCCAGAGTACGAAGATAAACAGCCCATTGCCATTATGATAAGATAATGGTCATTGTGATTGTCGTCATTTAACGTTAAGAGAGATTTCATGACTGTTCGAACTCGGGTGGCTCCATCACCAACTGGTGATCCGCATGTGGGCACGGCTTATATTGCGTTGTTTAACTATGCATTTGCTAAATCGCAAGGCGGAGAGTTTGTCTTGCGAATTGAGGATACTGACCGAACTCGCAGTAGTCGAGAGTCTGAGCAGGCTATTTTAGATAGTCTGAATTGGCTAGGCTTATCTTGGGATGAAGGCCCAGATATTGGCGGTGATAAAGGTCCGTACCGACAAAGTGATCGGATTGAGATTTATCAGCAGTATGCGCAGCAACTGATTGATGAAGGCAAAGCCTTTTATTGCTTTGCAAGTGCCGATGAGCTTGCTCAGATGCGCGCTGAACAAAACGCGCAGGGTATCCAACCTCATTACGATGGACGGGGTTTGCGTTTGAGCAAGGATGAGATCCAAGCACATTTAGATGCGGGAGACCCGTATGTCATTCGCATGAAAATTCCAGAATCGGGCAGTTTTAAATTCAATGATTACTTGCGCGGTGAGGTTGAGATCCCGTGGGAACAAGTGGACATGCAGGTGTTACTCAAAGCCGATGGTTATCCAACCTACTTTTTAGCCAACGTGGTTGATGACCATCTGATGGGGATCACACATGTTTTTCGCGGTGAAGAGTGGCTCAATTCAGCACCTAAACTTATGAAACTCTATGAGGATTTTGGCTGGCAAGCACCAGAACTTGGACATATGCCGCTGCTGCGTAACCCCGATAAATCTAAACTGAGTAAACGCAAGAATCCAACGAGTATCTTGTACTATCAAAAAATGGGCTTTTTGCCAGAAGCTGTTCTGAACTACTTAGGCCGTATGGGGTGGTCAATGCCTGACGGTCGTGAGAAGTTCTCATTGAGCCAGATGATCGAGCAATTTGATATCAAACGCGTCTCATTAGGTGGGCCAGTCTTTGATGTTGATAAGCTTAAATGGCTCAATGGATTGTGGATCCGCGAAGAGTTAAGCGATGAACAATTGGCTGATCGGCTGGTTGCTTGGGCTTATAATCGTGACACACTGATGAGCATTTTGCCGCAGGCTAAGACGCGCTTAGAGGTGTTCAGTGATTTGGCTCCATTAGCTGGGCATTTTGTCAGTGGCATCCCTGAGTATGATGCTGCGCTGTTAAGCCACAAACTTACAGAAGAACAATTGCGGGATAGTTTACAGTTCTTCATCTGGGAGCTAGAAGCATTGCGCCATTGGAGCAAAGATGAAATCTTTGCCGTTGCTAAATCGTTAGCGACTCATTTTGAGCTCAAAGTAAAAGATTTTCTTGAACCTATCTTTGTGGCTATCACTGGCAAAACCAGTTCGACCTCGGTTGTGGATGCGATGGAAATTTTAGGTCCTGATCTCTCTCGTGCGCGCTTGCGAGCTGCACTAGCAACTGTAGGTGTCAGTAAAAAAGCCGCGAAAAAATTAGAAAAAGAGTACAAAGCTTATTGCGCTTAGGTAAGTTGAGCTGATGAGAGAAACAGCCTATCAAGGGCTTTTTCTCTCATTTTAATGGCGTTTGAGTGCCTAAAAGTTTTTATTAAAGTTTACAATCGGTAGGATAGGGACAATCCCATTAGCTGCATAATTAATTAGTCCAATCTGTAATCCTTGTAGATTTTGTGTCGCATTGACAAAACCCAGTTGAAACGTTGTGCTTGGCGCGTAGTTTACTAAGCCGATATCAACCAATGATTGGTCGCTATTGATGTTCACGGCTCCTAGATTTACCCCTTGAACGTTGTGCGTAAAATTAACCAGCCCAATATTGACCCCAGTATCGTCGCCCTCATGCCAGTTTACTAAGTTAATCCCTATCCCTTGAAATTTTCCGTGTATGTGGCCTATTCCAATAAAAGGTGAGAACTGAACGCCTTTAAAGTTGTCTATGTCGGAGAGCGCAAATATTGGCAGATCTAATCCACTCACATTTTTTGTTTTACCGTATAAAAATGAAAATCTTACCCCATGTACATGGTTTGAGTCGGGGAAGTTGTGCAAAGGAACTGACAGCTGTGCTCCAGTGGCATGAGCCATGCTAGAGAGGAATATACTAGCCATGGCTATAACAATTGCTGATTTTCGCAGCATCGAGTCTCCTTAAATGGTCTTTAGTTTGTTAAAATAAGTTAGCAGGTTTATTCAATGGTGAGTACTGGGGATAATCGATATGCCGTCGGTGGTATTCGGTACTGGCTCATAGGCGTTAGGATTTGTACAATCTGGCGCTTTTTTAATTAAGGATCGCATCGTTCATGAGTGAGCAAAAAATTAATCTACTGGATCTGAACCGCCAAGGAATGCGCGATTTTTTCGCCGACATGGGGGAAAAACCCTTTCGGGCTGATCAGGTGATGAAATGGATTTACCACTTTGGCGTCAGCGATTTTGAGCAGATGACCAATGTCAATAAAGTGCTGCGCGGTAAATTGATAGAAAAAGCTGAGATCCGCGCCCCTGAGATTTCAAAAGAACAGCGCTCTGCTGATGGCACAATCAAATGGGCAATGCTCGTTCATGGGCAAGAGATAGAAACCGTCTATATTCCAGAGCGCGATCGTGCAACATTGTGTGTTTCATCGCAAGTGGGCTGTGCATTAGCATGTAAATTCTGTTCAACCGCGCAGCAAGGTTTTAATCGCAATTTAAAAGTGTCTGATATTATCGGCCAAGTTTGGCGCGCAGCGCAGGTGATTGGTTTTAGTAAACAAACAGGTCAACGGCCAATCACCAATGTCGTGATGATGGGAATGGGCGAACCGTTATTAAATTTGAATAATGTGGTTCCCGCAATGGAGTTGATGATGGATGATCTTGCTTTTGGTTTGAGTAAGCGCCGTGTCACCATTAGCACATCTGGTGTGGTTCCAGCGTTAGATATGCTCGGTGATCGTATCGATGTGGCGCTGGCTATCTCATTGCATGCGCCTAATGATAAGCTGCGTAGTGAAATCATGCCGATCAATGACAAATATAATATCAGTGAGTTTTTAGCGGCCGTGAAACGTTATATGGCTAAATCCAATGCGAATCATGGTAAGGTGACCGTTGAGTATGTCATGCTTGAGCGGGTTAATGATGAAATGGAACATGCTTATGAACTGGCTGAATTGCTTAAAGATACGCCGTGTAAGATTAATTTAATTCCATTTAATCCATACCCTGATTCACCCTATGGAAAACCATCTAACAGTCGCATCGATCGTTTTAGTAAGGTGTTGATGGCAAAAGGGTTAACTGTCGTGGTTCGCAAGACTCGTGGTGATGATATTGACGCTGCCTGTGGTCAGCTTGCCGGTGACGTGGTTGATCGCACGAAACGAACCTTGAAAAAGAGGATGCAAGGTCGATCTATTTCCGTCACAATTCAGTAAATCTGTGTTGAATCATTAGGATATAAGTATGTTAAAACGGTGGGCATGGATATTTTTATTGCCTTGGCTGGTCAGCGGATGTGTGACGCAAAAATTGGTCGATGGGGTGCCAGTTGATCAGAATCAACAGCAACCCAAAAATAAAAAGCAGGCCGCGCGCAGCCGTTTAGCATTAGCGATTAATTATTTGCATTCTGGCGATAGCGAACTGGCCAAGAGAAATATTGATTTGGCCGCCAAAGATGCACCGAATTTAATCGATGTTGATTTGACATGGGGGTATTTTTACTCGGCGATAGCGCAAACGGACAAGGCTATTGCTGCTTATCAGCGTGCGCTACGCAAAGATCCAAATAATGGTGACGCACTCAATAACTTAGGCGTTATTCGTTGTCACCAAGGCCATTATCAACAAGCTGAAAAAATGTTCCAACAGGCCATCAATGCCCCTCAATATACGGCTATTGATAGCACGAATGAGAATGCTGGCTTGTGCGCCTATCATGCGGGCGAGTATGATAAAGCGAAATCGTATTTTCTTGCTGCTTTAGCTTATAATGCTCGTCGTCCGGAATCTTTACTGGGACTGACCAACGTTTTAATTAAACAGCATCAATATGCGGATGCTCGTTCTTATTTAACGCGTTATGGCAATATTGCACCGACTTCTGCGGCGAGCTTGCTGGCTTGGATTCGGATAACACGCGGCGAGGGTAACATAATGCAACAGGTGTTGTGGGGCAGACAATTGATTACACAATATCCCGATTCACCCCAAACGAAAAAATACTTAGCCAATGACTACTGAATCTAAACATATCCCAGATAGCGATGAAAGGGCGCACATTGAGACCTCTCAACCAAGTGCTGGGCAACGATTAAAAGAGGCAAGAGAAGCCGCTGGCTTATCGGCACAAGATGTGGCAACCCGATTGAATTTACGTTGTCAGGTTATTGTTGATATCGAAGACGATAATGCTCAGCAAACTTTATCAACAACTTTTTTTAAGGGGTATATTCGCAGCTATGCCAAACTGTTAAATATTCCAGAGTCATCAGTGCTGGACACAACCTATCATCATCAAGACGCCGTGAAACCGGTTAAAATGGATAAGTTTTCCAAACCAGTTCTTGAAGAACGGCGGCGTGATGGCAAATTGAAATGGCTCACATTGTTGATCATAGTGATTGTGTTGGCTTCTTTAGGCGGGTGGTGGTGGCAAAATCATTCTCTAAAAGATTTTTTACCCAGCTCATTTAGTCAATCTGGTGAGTTGAATATCAGTCATCTGTTACCAACAGGTGATAGTTCCAAAGTAGAGGCGCCAGTGGCGCAATCTGCAGCTCAAATTGCTAAAAGTAAACAAGATGCTTTGCCAACAGCGGCCATGCCAAGTCCGCCCGCTGATGCAGCCACAGAGGCTGCTAAGGTGGCAACGCAGTTAGACACCCCGCAAGCAAGCGATACATCTCAAGGCGCAAATAAAGTCAGCTCAGCACCTGTCGCTCAAACTGCAGCTGTCGATTCAACCCAAGTGGCGCAGCCTGCGCCACTAAGCCATACCATTACACAACCGACCACCAGTCCTGTAAGCGTGCCTTCGGGTCAGCTTCAACTGAGCTTTAGTAAAGCATGTTGGATTGAAGTTAGCGATGCGGCTGGCAATCGGCTTGCTGTTGGGGTAAAGCAGCCGGGTCAAGTGTTAGAACTCAATGGTCAAGCTCCTTATAGCGTGGTGTTAGGCGTGCCCGATGGGGTATCGATTAAGTATGGTGGCAAACCCGTGCTTTTTAATAGTAGTAATGTCAATGGTAAAACAGCACACATTACAGTTCCAAATTAATTAGAGGTTGATATGAGTGGTTTCGTGCCGATTGAGCGGCGTCTTTCTAAACAGATCCATGTTGGCTCCGTTGCAGTAGGTGGGGATGCGCCAATTTCGGTGCAATCAATGACAAATACGCGCACCACTGATGTGGCTGCAACTGTTGCCCAAATTGAGCAAATTCAAAATGCTGGCGCTGATATTGTCCGGGTTTCGGTACCCACGATGGATGCTGCTGAGGCATTTCGGCAGATCAAACAACAGGTCTCTATCCCACTCGTCGCTGATATCCATTTTGATTATCGGATCGCATTAGCTGTCGCTGAATATGGCGCTGATTGTTTACGAATAAATCCCGGTAATATTGGCCATGAAGGGCGTATCCGCAGTGTGGTTGATTCAGCGCGTGATCATAACATTCCCATCCGAATTGGTGTCAATGGTGGTTCATTAGAGCGTGATCTGCAAGAAAAATATGGCGAACCAACGCCACAAGCTTTGGTTGAATCTGCGCTGCGCCACGTCGATATTCTCGACCGACTTAATTTCAGTGAATTTAAAGTGAGCGTCAAAGCCTCGGATGTGTTTTTAGCGGTTGGTGCGTATCGATTACTGGCGAAACAGATTGAGCAGCCTTTGCACTTGGGCATTACTGAAGCGGGTAGTAAACGTGCTGGCGCGGTTAAATCAGCGGTTGGTTTAGGAATGCTACTTGCTGAGGGAATTGGCGATACATTACGAGTCTCATTAGCGGCTGATCCCGTCGAAGAAGTTAAAGTTGGCTATGATATTCTTAAATCGCTTCGGATCCGCAGCCGCGGCATCAATTTTATTGCCTGCCCTAGTTGTTCTCGCCAAGAGTTTGATGTGATTGGTACAGTCAATGCGCTTGAGCAACGCTTGGAAGATATTGCAACGCCAATGGATGTTTCTATTATCGGTTGTGTCGTGAATGGCCCTGGTGAAGCGCTGATATCAGATATGGGAATTACCGGTAGCGCTAATAAAAGTGGTTTTTATGTGGCGGGCGTGAGGCAAAAAGAGCGCTTTGATAATGATAATTTGGTAGATGCATTAGAAGCTAAAATTCGCGCGCGAGTGGCGATGATTGACGTCAAAAATGTCGATTAATGCCATTTTAATTTTCCCAAAACAGTGAAATAGGGTGCCAATTCAGCGAACATTTTTACAGGTTAATTTACCCTGTATGGCAAAGTCCTTATAATCAACTGATTGATCACATTTACTTTTAACAAAATCGAGAATAACGTGGCAAAACAGATTCAAGCGATCCGCGGCATGAACGACTGCCTGCCCGAAGATACTGCCAAATGGCAGCAGGTTGAACGCGCTTTACGGCAAGTCGTTGCTGCCTATGGATATAGTGAAATTCGCACCCCTATCGTTGAAAACACGGATCTATTCAAACGCTCTATTGGTGAAGTGACCGATATCGTTGAAAAAGAGATGTATACCTTTGATGATCGTAATAGTGAAAGCTTAACGTTACGTCCTGAAGGCACTGCTTCATGCGTGCGTGCGGGCAATCAGCATGGTTTGTTATACAACCAAGAACAACGACTCTGGTATATGGGGCCAATGTTCCGTTATGAGCGTCCGCAAAAAGGTCGTTATCGTCAATTTCATCAATTTGGCTGTGAAGTCTTTGGCCTAAATGGGCCGGATATTGATGCTGAGCTGATTATGCTGACTGCTCGGTTATGGAATGTCTTTGGTATCCGCGATAAGGTGAAATTACAACTCAATTCATTAGGCTCGAATGAAGCGCGCGCCAATTATCGGGCAAAATTAGTTGAATATCTGCAGCTGCATCAGGATAAGCTAGATGAGGATTCTAAACGGCGGATGCTTTCAAATCCGCTGCGAGTACTCGATAGCAAAGACCCCGCTGTGCAGCAAATACTCCAAGATGCACCAACATTATTGGAATATTTGGACGATGAAAGCCGTGAGCATTTAGATGGTTTGTGTTTGCTACTTGATGGCGCAGGTATTGAGTATGAAATTAATCATCGCTTAGTGCGGGGTCTTGATTACTATAATCGAACCGTATTTGAGTGGGTGACCACCAGTTTGGGCGCTCAAGGCACCGTGTGTGCGGGAGGCCGTTATGATGGTTTGGTTGAACAGTTGGGTGGCCGAGCAACGCCTGCGGTTGGATTTGCTATGGGTATTGAACGGTTAATCCTATTGCTAGATACGTTAGGCCAATTACATCACAGTGACAGTCAAGCCGATTTGTATATCTTAGGTTCAGGTGAATACACTGATGTAGTGGCCAATGCGCTGGCAGAGAAAATTCGTGATGGTTTGCCAAAATTGCGAGTGATGAACCATCGTGGTGGTGGTAATTTCAAAAAACAATTTAAGCGAGCCGACAAATCAGGCGCGCAGATTGCGCTGATTGTTGGTGAAGATGAAATCACTAATGATCAGGTCACGCTGAAGTATCTTCGCACGGGTGCTGAACAGGTCACGATTAGTCAGGATCAATTGTTAGAGCATTTAAGCGAATATTTCGTGTAATCGATATAGGATCACCTAATCGAAACTTGTTAAGATGCATGCGATTGGGCTTGCGAGATAAACTTATTGAGGAGGATGCGTGGAAATCTACGCCACTGAAGAACAACAAGAACAGGCTGTTTTAGGTTTCTTGCAGCGTTACTGGATAGCAATTGTAGCACTCATTGTTATCGTGCTAGTCGGGGGGGCTGGGTGGTTTTGGTACCAGCACCAGATTGACTCTCAAACGCAAACAGCATCGCAGAGTTATCAAGATACACTGCTTAAAGCAGCGCAAGCTGACAAAGTGAACCCTGATGTATTTAAGGCGTATGCAAAAAAATATCAAGGCGCTGGTAGCTATCCACAAATGGCGCAATTGATGTTAGCAAATCGGCTGGTTCAAGATAAACATTATGTACAAGCTGCCACGGCATTAAGTTCAGTGGTAACCGTGGCTGATGAGCCGATTAAATCACTGGCAGCACTGCGCTTGGCAAGAGTACAAAGCCAATTGAAAAATTACGATGCGGCTATGAAAACCCTTGATGGAATTAATTTACCATCATTTAAAGGCATTGTTGAATCGCTCAAGGGTGACGTATGGGTTGCTAAAGGTAATGTTGGTCAGGCACGAAATGCCTATCAACAGGCACTTGCTGATGGGGAAGGAAGTGATCCAGCCTTGCAGCAAAAAATTGACAATTTAGCTGGAGAGTAAGTTATATGCGCAGAGCTTATCAGTTACTGCTTGCGAGCGTGATGTTGTTGATTTTAGCAGCGTGTAGCAGTGATAAACCCGTGCACACTCCAGCGGCAACGCCGGAGTTCACTAACCAGTTTAGCCCAGTTAAAGCATGGTCAGTTAGTGTCGGTGATGGCGTCGGAAGTTATTATTCACAGCTTTGCCCGACAGTTGCTAATGGTCTAGTATTTGCCGCTGCTCGCCAAGGCCAACTGAGTGCTTTTAATCTCAAAGGTCAACGTGTTTGGCAGGCAGACGTTAGTGACTTACCGAATGCAAAACAGTATATAGCTGAGGGTAGTGCTCGGTTATCCGGCGGGCTATTAGCGGCTTATGGCATGGTGTATGTTGGTAGTGAAAATGCAGACTTGTTTGCTTTTGATGCAAAAACAGGCAAGCTCAAGTGGCATCAGGATATGCCCGGAGAGGTGATTGCGGCTCCAGCTACGGGCGATGATCTACTAGCGGTTATAACCAACAATGGTCATCTAGTCACATTGGATCCACAAACGGGCAAAATCCAATGGAGTATTACTATTGATCAACCGTCATTGACCCTTCGCGGTAAGGCAGTCCCAGTCATCAGTAATGGTGTGGTGATACTAGGGCGTAGTAATGGCTCAGTTTCATTTTACTCGGAAAACAACGGTCAGCAGTTATTTAACGCTCAGTTGGCACAATCCGAAGGAATGACACAACTTGATAGATTAGTTGATGTCGATAGCCAGCCAGTTCTTGTTGGTAATGACCTGTATGCCATTTCTTATAACGGTTCATTGATGGCTGTAAATTTGCAAAATGGTCAAACGAGTTGGAAACGCAGTTATTCAGCTTATCGCGACATGGCGCTTTCGGGGGGCGAGTTGTTTTTAACCGATGATAGCGGTCATTTGATTGATTTAGACCATTTCACTGGCAGTGAAAATTGGCAGCAAAGTACATTGTCGTATCGCGGCGTGACAGCCCCAGCCGTTGCAGGAAATTATGTGTTAGTTGGGGATCAAGAAGGGTACCTGTATTGGATAAGCCGTGATAGCGGGCATTTCGTCGCAAAAATTAAAGTTGATAGTAGTGGTTTATATGTGGCGCCAGTGGTCACAGACAACCTGATCATTGTACAAACTCGTTCAGGGCGATTAATCGCTTTTAAACGCGCGTAATTTTTATCGATCTATTACAATAAAGCTCATAGCCTCAATGGCTGTGAGCTTTTGTTTATTTTTAGGAAACAAAATTCATGGTGCTTCCTGTAGTAGCCCTAGTCGGGCGCCCTAATGTGGGCAAATCAACATTATTCAATCGCTTAACCCACACGCGTGATGCGCTGGTAGCCGATTATCCTGGACTGACGCGTGATCGTAAATATGGTCAAGCGCAGCTAAGCGGGCATAACTATATTGTAATTGATACGGGTGGCATCGACGGCAAAGAACAGGGGATTGATCTTGAAATGGCGCGCCAATCGCTAGCCGCTATTGATGAAGCCGATGTCGTGCTGTTTCTCGTCGATGGTCGAACTGGAGTGAGTTCTGGCGATGATATGTTAGCCGAACATTTACGTCGTCAAGATAAGCCTGTTTTTTTAGTGGCCAATAAAACCGATGGTGTTGATGCGCTGGTTGCAGCCAGTGATTTTTATAGTTTAGGTTTGGGGGATGTCTACCCCATTGCTGCCGCGCACGGCCGAGGTGTTAACCAATTACTGAGCCAAGCACTGAGCCCATTTTTACAAGATTGGTCTGATGATAATGAGCACACTGATAGCGATATTGATGAGCCAGTTATTGATGAAGAAGCGCTTGCGGAGAAACAAGCTCAAGAGCTGGAAGATTTACCGATTAAGCTGGCCATCATCGGCCGTCCGAATGTAGGCAAATCGACGTTGATTAACCGTATTTTGGGTGAAGATCGCGTTGTCGTTTATGATATGCCTGGAACCACGCGTGATAGCGTATATATTCCGATGCAACGTAATGAACGTGACTATGTGCTGATTGATACTGCTGGGGTTCGCCGCCGGGGTAAAATTGCTGATAAGGTTGAGAAGTTTTCGGTGATCCAAACTCTCAAAGCCATTGAGGATGCGAATGTTTGCTTGCTCGTGATCGATGCACGAATGGGGATCTCGGATCAAGACTTGAGTTTACTTGGCTTTATTCTCAATGCTGGGCGTGCTTTGGTCTTAGCTGTCAACAAATGGGATGGATTAACCCAAGATGTCAAAGATGAAATTAAGCGCGAGTTAGACCGGCGTTTAGGCTTTATTGATTTTGCCAATGTGCATTTTATTTCAGCATTGCACGGTACCGGTGTTGGGCATTTGTATGAATCTGTTGAAGCGGCCTATAGCAGTGCGACTAAACGCATTTCAACTGCATTAGTCACTCGTATATTGGAGATGGCGCGAGAGGATCATCAGCCGCCAATGGTGAAAGGGCGACGAGTTAAATTGCGTTACGCACATGCGGGTGGCTACAATCCGCCGCGAATTATTATTCATGGTAATCAAGTCAGTGCTCTGCCGGACTCTTATAAACGCTATTTGATGAACTATTATCGTAAAGCGCTTGAGATGACTGGAACGCCAATTCGAATAGAATTTCGTGAAGGTGAAAACCCATTTGCAAATAAAACGAATAAGTTAACATTGAGCCAGCAACGAGCTCGCAAACGTTTAGATAAGCAGCGGGCGGGTAAAGGTACACATGACAAGAAATAACGCCACTTCAAGCTATGATTGCCCGCATTGTGGGCAATCTTTAAGTCAGACGGCACACGGCCAACAGTGGCATTGTGCTCATTGTGAGCAAGACTATCTCGAACGAGTGCTTTGTCCAACCTGCCAATCGCCTTTAGAAGTCTTAAAAGCATGTGGGGCGGTTGACTATTTCTGTCCACAATGTAATAGCTTGCAGTCCAAACGACAGGTTATTTATCAATTGCAGTCGATTTGATACAACGCTGTCGATAGACCGCGTTCAGGTGTTAGTTGGTCAGTTTTTGCTTGAGCGCGGCTAGGATAGCCGGCCAATGCTGATAAATAAATAAATGGTTGGCATTTTTGACCAGGTTAAATTCGCTATGTGGCAATTGGTTGTGCACTCTAAGTGCATTTTTGAGTGGGATATAGCTACTATTTTCACCATGCCATAGTGTCACAGGCGTTTGAATACTGGTGTAATTGAACGTTGATGGCTGACTGTATTGGGCGAGTTCTTCAGCAAAAGCTCGGATCCCTTGACGGCTGACTTCAGCACAGGTTAATTCAAGTAAGCGATAATATTTTGATTGCTGTAGCAACAGGCGATCATCAGCGTGTACCTCTGTAGCTAATAAGTCAATGTAATAGATAGGGTTTTCTTTTAAACTTCGCTCTAAAATGACCAAAAATAATCGATACAACTGCGGAAAATGTTTTGCAAGCTGAGTTTGCATCATAAATAGTGGCGTGGCTTTTTGGTAGTCTTTGGGTTCGGTAATCGGGGAGCCTGATCCGATTAATACCATATGTTGCACGCGATCGGGTGCAAGACTAGCTAAAGTGCAAGCATAATGACACCCCGCTGCATATCCAATCAGAGAAAATGTATTGATATGTAATTTCTCCATTAACTCGAGCGCATCAAGACTCCATAATTGATAGCTGATATAGGGGTTGGGGTCCGAATAACCGTATCCGGGTCGATCGGGAATAATAAGCCTTAGCCCATTTTTTTTTGCCCAATCAATGTTGAGATCAAAACACTCCATACGCGAGCCTAAGATGCTGTGGCAGAACAGTACGGGTACCCCAGAGGAATGTCCGCGTTCACGATAACAAAGATTTCGTCCATCTCTGAGCGTGATGTTGTGATCCGATGGGTTTGCATCGTGTTGTATTAAATCGGCAAGCTGATGGCTTTGGAATAGCATACTGGCTGGGCCAGTTAGAATCCGATTGACCAACTCGCTTTGCTTGTTCACATTCATCTTTTGATAAATGGACTTCAGTTGTGTGCGCACGGTGTTATAGCTGACATGGAGCATCTCAGCGATTTGTGGCGGTGAGATCCCTTTGACAATGTGGTCGACAACCCGCAGCTCTTTTGGTGTGAGTTGGTAGATATCAGCGATCGCCGAGAGCTCTAGCTTGTTTTTATAATTACTACTGGATAGGAAAACTGCGACTTGGGCTCTTTTATCAAAAATAGACTCCGTTTTGGGATTTAACGGCGTGAACACTGCCATTGCGGATAACGATTCCTCTTTTTGTTCAAGCTGCAGACCTCGACTTTGAGCTTCAAAAGCGCGTGAGACGGATAATTCCTCAATGATCGTTATCATCTGGCGTTGTTTCTGACTATCTTGTAAATGCAGTTTGTTATCAACCTGATAAATATGAGGGGATTCATCCAACATTCTCTCTGCAAGTTGGTTCATTAATATGATGGTGCCATCAGATGTGACTAGAAATAGAGCGACAGGAATGCGATTGAGGATCGAGTGCATTAATTGCTGTTGTTCCTCATTTTCGTAGATTCGTTTGGTAATTCGAATCGCTTGCGATAAGTGGCGCAATACTGGTTTTAAGGCTACGTCATCATCTTCAAATGAATCACATGGCACATGCCCGCGCATCGCTTCAAATAATGAGTGTTCTTTATGCGAGTGAGAGACATTATTTTGACGCTGTGTGAGTAAATAGAGTTGCTTAAGTAGTTCAGGCCAACATTGGGGTTCAACGGTTGCTTGATAGATCAGCTCAATGAGCTTCCCATTACTATATTTATCAAAATCTATAGCCATATTGTCCTGAGTAATCATCCCATCAGCGTCCTTCAGATCGATAAATCATCCTTGATAGTGATTAGTTTATGTATTTAACAATAAAGCGTCTAGGGATAAAAAAATAAAGTCACTATTAATGATAAAGTAGTAGATGGATTATCTATAGCTAATAGCTAAAATCTCCATGCTAAAAAATGACAGCATGTCTTGCTAGCAGGCTGTCAGTCATCGATCAGTCGTCAAACAGCTATTGATGGGGTGGATTATGCGCTGATGTAGGTTCTATCGCAGTGACAATGGCCTTCGCTTGGCCATCTTGCATAGTGATGACCACCGATTGGTCAAGCCGAAGGTGGTGAATGTGAGTAAGCCACTGGCCTGTATCAGAGCGCACCGCACTGTAACCTCGAGATAGAGTCGCGAGGGGACTTAAGGCATTGAGCTGTGCTACGGTTTGCGTAAAAATCTGCTGCTTGTCGTGCCAAAGGGTGAGGCTTGCGCGGTTCAGGCGAATGTTAAGTGCCTGTAAGCGCTCAGTCGCTAAGGCGATGCGCTGCGCTGGGGTGATGCGAGTTAACCGAGCCTGCATTGACTGTTGTTCTTTATGCCGCTGCTGATACAACCGCGTCAGGGCATCGTGCAGTCGCTGCTGCAATTCATCCAGTTGTTGCTGGCGCATTCGTAATTGACGTAATGGTGATTGGTTGAGCAAGCGCTGATGTAAGTGCTGTTGACGCAGCTGGTAGGGTGATAGCCATTGATTGGCTAATTGTTCTAAGCGCTCGCTTAACTGGCTTTGAATACGTTGTAACTGGTGAACCCCATAGGCAACGCGTTCAGCTGCGGCCGAAGGTGTTGGTGCTCGCCAATCGCTGGCAAAATCGGTGAGTGTAAAATCAATTTCATGGCCGACTGCTGAGATAATGGGCAATTGACTCTCGGCGACTAAGCGGGCTAGCGCTTCATCGTTAAATGCAAAAAGATCTTCAAGAGAACCGCCGCCGCGTCCGATGATTAATAGATCAACTTCATCGCGCTGATTGGCTAATTGCAGCGCCTGTCTTAATGCAGCGGGCGCTTCTTTCCCTTGGACTGAACTTGGATAGAGAATCACAGTAATACTTGGCGCTAAGCGCTTGAGGACGGCGGTAATATCATGAAAGGCGGCGCCGCTGGCTGAGGTAATCACTCCCACTTGGCGTACCACTTCGGGTAAGGGGCGCTTGCGCTGTTCACTGAAAAGTCCTTCGGCGGCCAGTTTACAACGCAGTTGTTCATAGGCTAATTGCATGGCGCCCAACCCATCCGGCTGCATCGATTGCACGATTAACTGATATTCGCCTCGCGGCTCATAAACGCTAATTCGAGCGCGAATCAACACTTGTTGGCCATCTTCAACGTCAAATAATATTTTGCGATTTTGTCCTTTGAACATGGCGCAGCGCACTTGGGCTTGGCTATCCTTAAGACTAAAATACCAATGGCCTGAATAAGGGCGTACTAGATTAGATATTTCACCTTGGAGCCATATTTCACCAATATGCAGTTCTAAATGCTGGCGAACTTTTTCGTTCAACTGACTGACCGATAAAATATTGCGCGAAGGTGTCGAACTGTCCATGCAAGTACTCTGAGTGACTTAAAAATTTAATAGACCAAAATAGCATTTTTTATTTTACCTTGGCTAGTGAAAAGCCTATAATCCATCCGCAATATTTACACCCCCAAGACATGACAAACTACGGTGAGATGTTGCAATGTTGAGAATCCAAAAAGAAGCACTAACCTTTGATGATGTGTTGCTTGTGCCAGCACATTCACAGGTCCTGCCTAATACCGCTATCCTGACGACTCAGTTAACAGCTAAAATTAAACTGAATATCCCAATGATATCTGCTGCAATGGATACCGTGACTGACGCACGTCTGGCTATTGCATTAGCGCAAGAAGGCGGCATCGGTTTTATCCATAAAAATATGTCAATTGAAGCGCAAGCAAATGCGGTTCGTACAGTGAAGAAAAACGAAAATGGTGTCGTGCTTGATCCTGTGACTGTTTCACCTGACATGACTTTGCAACAGATCATTGAATTGACCGAACAAAATGGTTTTGCGAGTTACCCAGTGGTGACTGCTGGTAATAATCTTGTTGGGATTATTACTGGTCGAGACATCCGTTTTGAAACCGATCCAAATACCCGTGTCGCCGACGTCATGACCCCCAAAGAGCGTTTGATCACGACCACTGAAACCACGCGTGAACGGGTTGAACAACTGATGCACACTAACCGCATCGAAAAAATGTTGTTGGTTGATGATGAGTTTAAATTGCGCGGTATGATCACCGCTAAAGACTTCAAAAAAGCAGAACGCAAACCAAATGCTTGTAAAGATGAGCTCGGTCGGCTTCGTGTTGGGGCGGCAGTAGGCGCCGGTGAAGGCAATGAAGCACGGATCGCGGCCTTGGTCGAAGCGGGTGTGGACGTATTGCTGATCGATTCATCACATGGCCACTCGCAGGGCGTGTTAGATCGCATTCGTGCGACTCGTGAACTGTATCCTGAGTTACAAATTATAGGCGGCAACGTAGCCACAGCCACAGGTGCTAAAGCACTGGTTGAAGCGGGTGTAAGTGCCGTGAAAGTCGGGATTGGCCCAGGTTCTATTTGTACGACCCGTATTGTTACTGGTGTCGGTGTTCCTCAAATTACCGCAGTGTCTGATGCAGTTGAAGCGCTTGAAGGGACGGGTATTCCGGTTATTGCTGATGGTGGTATTCGTTTTTCGGGTGATATCGCCAAAGCATTGGCCGCTGGCGCGAGTTGTGTGATGGTTGGCAGTATGTTGGCGGGCACTGAAGAGTCCCCCGGTGAAATTGAGCTGTATCAAGGTCGTTCATTTAAATCGTATCGTGGTATGGGATCTCTCGGCGCGATGTCGAAAGGTTCATCTGATCGCTACTTCCAAAGTGATAATGCGGCTGACAAATTGGTGCCTGAAGGTATTGAAGGGCGTATTGCTTATAAAGGGTTGCTCAAAGAGATCATTCATCAACAGATGGGTGGTCTGCGCTCATGTATGGGGCTAACGGGGTGCGCGACCATTAAGGAGCTTAACACCAAAGCTGAATTTGTGAAAATTACTAGCGCCGGGATGGGTGAAAGCCACGTTCACGATGTTACAATTACCAAAGAGTCGCCGAACTATCGTCTCGGTAGCTAAGCTGTCCAAAGCATTACACGGCGAGGTAGAATAACCTCGCCGATTTATTTTTTAGCACATCTTGATAGAGAAATAACAGGCTATGAACAAAGATATCCATGACCACCGAATTTTGATCCTGGACTTTGGTTCCCAGTACACCCAATTAATTGCACGGCGTATCCGTGAAATTGGCGTTTATTGTGAATTATGGAGTTGGGATGTTGATGAAGCTGATATTCGTGAATTTGCGCCTAATGGCATCATCTTAGCTGGTGGTCCTGAGAGCGTCATCGAAGCCGACTCACCGCGAGCTCCTGAATATGTTTTTCAAGCCGGTGTTCCCGTGTTAGGGATCTGTTATGGTATGCAAACCATGTCAGCACAACTAGGTGGCGAAGTCATTAAGGGTGTTGGCGAAGGTGAGTTTGGTTACGCGCAGATCGAAGTGTTGCACTCCTCACCATTTTTAGAAGGGCTTCAGGACGCTCTTTCTGATGATGATCAACCATTATTGGATGTGTGGATGAGTCATGGTGATAAAGTCTCTGCTATTCCTGATGGATTTGCGGCTTTAGCCCGGACCGAAACCTGCCAGTTCGCCGCCATGGCCAATGAAGACAAGCGTTTCTATGGTGTGCAATTTCATCCTGAGGTGACTCATACTCGCCAAGGAAAACAGATCCTTGAACATTTTGTGTTGAATATCTGTCAGTGTGAAGCGCTGTGGACGGCCCATTCCATTATTGATAATGCTGTTGCTCAAATTAAACAGCAAGTCGGTGATGATGAAGTTATCCTAGCGTTGTCTGGTGGTGTTGATTCCTCGGTTGTTGCGATGTTAGTGCAACGTGCTATCGGTGAGCGTTTAACGTGTGTCTTCGTCGACAATGGGTTGCTTCGTCTTAATGAGGCTGACCAAGTGATGGAGATGTTTGGTGATAAATTCGGGCTGAATATCATCAAAGTTGAAGCCGAAGAGCGTTTTTTAAGCGCACTTGCTGGGATCAATGATCCTGAACAAAAGCGTAAAACGATTGGCCGGGTATTTATCGAAGTGTTCGATGAACAAGCCAGCAAGCTAGATAATGCAAAATGGTTGGCACAAGGCACCATCTATCCAGATGTGATTGAATCAGCTGGGGCGAAAACTGGTAAAGCACATGTGATCAAATCGCATCACAACGTCGGTGGGCTACCGGAAGAGATGGAAATGGGGCTAGTTGAACCACTTAAAGAGCTGTTCAAAGACGAAGTCCGTAAAATTGGTCTTGAGCTTGGTCTGCCCTATAACATGCTCTACCGTCATCCATTCCCAGGCCCTGGCCTCGGGGTTCGCGTGTTAGGCGAAGTGAAAAAAGAGTATTGCGATCTACTGCGCCGCGCTGATGCGATCTTCATCGAGGAACTGCATAAAGCTGACCTATATAACAAAGTCAGTCAAGCATTTACAGTCTTCCTGCCTGTTCGCTCTGTTGGCGTCATGGGCGATGGACGTAAATATGACTGGGTCGTGAGCTTGCGCGCTGTTGAAACGATTGATTTTATGACTGCACATTGGGCGCATCTGCCATATGAATTTTTAGGTCGCGTTTCAAATCGCATCATCAATGAAATCGATGGTATTTCACGTGTGGTTTACGATATTTCAGGTAAACCACCTGCTACCATTGAATGGGAGTAGGACTGGCTATAAATAGCTAGTTATGCCTTTATAAGATAAATGAAATGCCAGTCAGTAATACTGACTGGCATTTTTTATGGCTTTCTCATTGAGAGTGTCATCAGGAAAGAAATAGAGCGGTTGCCAGTTTTGTTAAAAAGTCCGCATGGCCTAACTAGATAAGGATTACTGATGATGGAGTTTAACTTTCCACCTCAAAATCTTGCGGAGGTAGTTGGTTTCTTCGCAGTGATGTTCATTATGATGCTGGCTTTCTATTTTTTAGGACAGTGGCTGCACAACACCGGACACGGCCCGAAGATGAAAGCCATCGCCAACAAAATGGAGGTATTCCAAAACAGATTGGCCGGGTGCGCTTACAAGGACATGACGGGATCGGTCGATCAAATCGACAAAATCAGACGCTGGCCGTTTGGCCGCTGCAAGTAGTTAGGAAGCATAAGGACCGGTGATGGTGCACCGGCCCGTATTTTCACATACCACCTGACAGAGAGGTGACACATGACAACCACACATAATATCGAAGTTCAGCAAGCAATTCATCAGGCAGCGACCAAGCTGGCCGCCCTGGAGTTCATCGACCAGGAAACGCACAGCAGATTTCGCCCGTCGCAGAGGCAGTCGCCAATATGTTCACGATCCTTTACTACCAGGCCGAAACTGGCCGAGCGACGCCGGAGGACTTCGAGCTGGCGTTAGCCATTGTTCGGCACGCTGCATTAAATAAATTATGATGAACGAAAACAAAGGCGGCTGTGAGCCGCCTTTGTGGAGAGATATTGGATTGGTCAGGTCCTCTTACGGCTTCTCTGTAGTTCATTTAGAAAATCTTTGATGTTTTTCAAGTCATCTTCAATTTCTTTGATTGTCGGATACGGATCACCTACTGCCGGAGCGCTGTCATGTCCTGTGAAATAGGTGCTGCATTTTCCCATTGCATTATTTACTTTAGCTATATCATCCTCTGAAATGTCAACAAGGCGACATAGGCGTTGTGTGTAGACCCCTCTTTCAAACCTGCTTACGACCTTATTGAGCAGCTTTTCTTCAACTAATCGTTCCCAAGTTTCTCTGAGTAAGCCGTAAAATGCCCGAGATGCTTGACGAAAATCAGCTTCAGTCCCATCTCTATCCAACCTCATTAAATCTTGTAATTTTACATTTAGATGTTTTATGCGCTTTGATGTTGTTAGAGCTTCCCATGGAGCACTATCCCTTACTAGGCCAGCGAATTTTCTAGAACGCTCTAAAGCGACGCTTGCATGCCGAGCTCCTTGGAGTTCGGCTTGCTCTAGTAAAAGCTTGAAGAAAACTATGTCATGAGTAAATACGACTACTTGCCGAGAAAGTGATTCTGAAATAAGTCTGGCGGCTACTTTACTACTCCACTGATGGCTTAGTGAGTTCACAGGGTCATCAAATATGACAGCCGACAGTCTGTTATCTGCTTTCATCTCTGCTAAAAAAGCTGCTATTGCAATGCATCTCTGTTCTCCCTCACTAGCAACCTTAGCAACTATTGGTTCTCCAGCATTTGCGATTGCTAACTTAAATTGTTGTTGTCCTCCAGAGTTTCTTGTTTGAACATCCACCGAGAAGCGCGTGAATCCAAATTTCTTAAGTTCGTCCCTAAAAGTAGAGATGAGAGGTTCTATGACCCCTTGTTGGTAAATTCTTGAAGAAAGATCAGAGACTCTGCGAGTGTTGCATTCATTCTTTATTGTTTCCATCTTTCTGATGACTTTATAACGGCGTATATTTGTGATTATTGATTCATAGTTATCATTGATGTGTTTTTTGTCTAATAGATCCTGTAATTTTTTTTCTTTCCTATTGATGAGATCAGCTAAGTCTTGGTTGGTTTTAACTGATTCTATCTGTTCATTAATATTTGTTAATATTGCGTTTACGTCAACTGAAGGTGAGATATCTAGTATCGTTTGAAGGTCTGGTAGTTTTGAGGACGTGGTAAATATCTTTTGGCGTTCGGCTAGGGTTTCAAACAGAGCTATTATTCTTTCGTTTATACCGGGCTTTAGCTTGTTGGATTCTTCTAGTGCAGCCTTATAGTTTTCCAAGCTAAGGTCTTGTGATAAAATCATTTTTATAGCATTGCTCAATAGTTCATGAGCCTTTTTTGCTTCTGTAGCAGCACGGTCGGCCAAGAAACTATTTAGTGAGGCTAGTCGCTTACTACTGTTCTCTGAGATTTCCTGGAGGCATAGAGGGCAGTTTTCACCTTGGGTAGGTGGGAAGTTGTGAGAATTTGGTTCGTTTTCAATGAATATTTTTGCTGCTCTCCATAGGCTTTGCCAGTTTATACCTGCAACAGTTTCTAGAGGTAGGCCTTGTAGAGTGGCCTGCATTATCCCATCGGCAGTTTTCTGCTTTGTGTTGTAATCTTCTTGCAGTTCTTTAAGCCGGTCAAAAGCTTTATCGCTTAAAGGTTTTAAAGCGTTATGAATAAATCCTTGCAGCGGTGTTATTATTTGTTTTTGTTGATTGAGGTTGGCCTTTAAGCTTTCTGGGGTTTGTAGCTTATCTTTTGCAATTTCTTGTCTTAGAGGTTCTATATATTCAAGAGCCTCTGTCGTAGCTATATGATTTTTAACATCTTCTTCTTTAGTGTCGGCAGATATCCCGTTGAAGAATCGTGCTGTATTAGTTTCGGGATTTATTGGCTTTAAGGCAATAAGGCCGTTTCCTGGCATTATATCTTCTTCAACAATAGCTTTGACTTGGTTGATTGCTCTGGTCAACTCTGTTAGTAAGTTTAAGCCAGAAGGCTTGAACCCAAGAGCATCCTCTTTGTTGACGTAATGATGAGCTGAATCTGTATCGAAAACCCTAATTGCCTTCAGGGCGGGAATGCTTGACGAATTCAAGCTCCAAGGGATAGTTTCGTCTTTCCCATCTACTAAGATATTGATCGTGGCGCTGGGCGAAGGATTTTTTTGTTCGAATACATTCCCTAATATTTTTGGGCACGAACCGCGTGTTAGGCAAGCATTTTTCATTATGCTGGAGTAGCTGGATTTTCCTGCTCCATTGTCACCATAAACGATGAAGATGCCATCTCTGGAAAATGTTAGAACTTGTTTTTCAATAAGGGCACCAACACCATACACTTCGGACAATGATAGTAGATTGACTTTTCCTTGCTCACTAGTATGCCCAGTAAAGTCTAATTCCTGGCTGGTAGGGGGGGATTCTTCTAGAGGCAGTTCTAGTCCATGCTCAATACGTGCTACCTGATAAATTTCGTCAAGGTCTTTTTGAGCTAGCTCTCCGTTTTCAAGAGCAAGTTTAACACTGTGCTTCCACCAAGTTGGTTTATCTTCTATCCATGTTTTGATTTGTTCTATTGGCGTCATATTATGTTCCCTACGTTTTGTTAGGAGTATTACTAGACCGTAATGAGATGGTTATTAACCATATTTAAAACAAGCTTGATCGTAGTATGCACTATCGTATTTCAGCATTAAGTCTAATGAGTTACACTTTTCGAATAAAAGCAAGACCGAACGGACCATTACAATCAGAGATCAAATAAACGTTTTGAGTAAAGGTTCGATAGATTAAGACTATGAAATGGTCGAGGATGAAGGAGTATTAGGAAATGAGAAGATTGACTCCCGATGAGAGAGAGCGACTTCGTCGTGATATGCAAAAATCCTCAACCTGGGCCAAAGCCGAATTAAAACGTCGATGAGCAGCAAAAAATAAAAAAACTCTGAGCATGGTATCAGTGATGGTATTGAGAAAGATACTGATTGTAACTAACTGTTATTTATTGGTAATATCTGATCGTTGATATTCGAATGGGAGTAGGACTGGCTATAAATAGCTAGTTATGCCTTTATAAGATAAATGAAATGCCAGTCAGTAATACTGACTGGCATTTTTTATGGCTTTTCTCATTGAGAACATAATCAGAAAAGAAATAGAGCGGTTGCTAGGCTGGCCGGGCGCGCTTACAAGGACATGACGAGATCGGTCGATCAAATCGACAAAGTGAGGCAGCGATTTTACTAATTTAGCTTATGACGAATTATAAGAAGTATGGCAAAACCTCTAATTGAATGACCAATTTTTGTAATCCACTACAACTCAGCTAGCTCAATGATGGAAAGAATCCGTTATAAAGATTGTTTCTAAGAGAAGTTTTCTTTCAGGGCCTCAACAAAGCAACGAACTTTTGCTATCGGACGGTGAGTAGGCGGTGTCAGAATATGCATGGGTCGAGATGGAGCTTGATAATCAGTTAGAATTTGAATTAGATTCCCCTGATCTATCTCTTTCTGCAAAATATCTTTCGGTCCTAGTGTAATACCATAACTTTCAATAGCAGCATGAAGTAATGCTTTCCAATCGTTAGAACGAAACCTTCCTTTTGGTTTTACTTCTTCTTTTATGCCATTTCTACTGAAAATCCAACGACACGGCATAGAGGCTGTCCAAATTCCATAAATTAGACATGAATGCTCTGACAAATCAGATGGACATTGAGGCTTCCCATAGCGCTTTATGTAATGTGGTGATGCGCAAGCAATTAATTGATATGGCCTCAATGGATAAGCGGTCAAAGAACTATCCTCCAATTCTCCTATCCTGATAATCACTTCGTATCCTTCTTGTATCGGGTCAACCAGCCTATCATTCAACGTTAACTCAATTTCCGTTTCTGTGTATCGACCAAGATAGTTTGTAATGAATGGAGTAAGTGATGTTGACCCAAATGTTACTGGTGCGCTGACTTTTAAAATACCGGAAGGAGAAGATTTTAATTCACTTACGAGTGAGTCCGACAGCTTAACTTCGGCTATAACAATCTTGCACTGCTCATAATATCGTTGGCCAACATCCGTTAATTGTTGGCGACGTGTAGTTCGATTAAGTAATGTAGTGCCTAATCTCGATTCTAACCAGGCTATATGTTTCGACACCATTTGAGCTGACATATCCAGAGCTTCCGCTGTTAAAGCAAAAGAACCTAACTCTGCCGCTTTCACAAATACAGACATGCTGGTCAGTCGATCCATGATTCACTCCTATTTGTTGATTAACTTAACGTCTAATCGCGATTTATCCCCTAATAATTGTTTATTATGCTCATTCTTGTTCTAAAAATGAAAGGAAAATGATATGAAAATAGGTGTTATTGGAGCAGGATTTGTAGGTAGAGCAATAGCTAAACTAGCGATAAAAAATGGGCATAAAGTTATGTTAAGTAACTCACGTTCCGTAGATTCACTTTTTAGCTTAAGGCCAATGATTGGTTGCGAGATAGGTACCTCTGAAGAGGCTGCGAATTTTGGGGATGTTGTTGTACTAGCTATTCCAATGTCTTCAATTAATAGTCTTCCAATCAAAGTTCTACGCGATAAACAAGTTATTGATGCTATCAACTATTATCCTGAGCGAGATGGCTACATCGACGAATTTGAAACACAAAAGACCACAACCAGCGAATTTACATCTCAACTTCTGCATACAGCATGTATAGCTAAAGCATTCAACGCTATCCGAATGACTGATTTAGAACAAGACGGGTTACCCAAAAGCTCCGCTAATCGACGTGCTCTACCATTTTCTTGTGATACTGAAAAAGGGAAGAAAATAGTGACTCAGTTGTATGAGGAATTTGGTTTTGATTCAGTTGATGCAGGTCCTCTATCACAGAGCTGGAAGTTCGAACGAGGGCGTCCATGTTATTGTGTTCGCATGAACAAAGAGCAATTAGAGCAAACTCTGGCGAGCACTATGCGATAAACTTGTGATTCATAGACATCCTCTTAAGCATACTGGATGTCTATGGCCAGTGGATCATACCGTAGGTAAGAATGTATGAAAGAATACGGTGATTTAGACCTCGTTAATCGACGTTTTGATGATAAAAAGTCGCCGTTATGGTAGCCACTTTTAGCATTACCAAAAGTAGGCCAATTTATGGCAAATGAAACGTGTCCTAATTCTTGGGCTAGAAATAAATGGGGCAAAAGTGTGTTTTGGGTTTTAGGAACAAGAGTCAGTACCACTTAATCTGACTTGGTACTGTTAAGGGCACATTACTTGCTCGAGGATTTACTCGGCTTTAGGCCCGGAGTGTTTTCTGGCGTGTTTTTATTGTCACGTCGACGTTGATCTGGCTTGCCGGTCGACTTGGCTATTGGTTTTGGCCCTGGTTTCAAACCCATGATTTGATCCTTTTATTTAATGAGGTTATTCCTTGTTGTATATGCTTTGGGCAGCGCTAATGGCTTTCAAGATGTGTATGAGAAATAATCTAAAAATATCCCCAAGGTTTCTTGTTGGTAACTCATGTTTTGATGCGCTATCTAAAATGTACAGCGACAAGTTGGAGATAGAAGGTGGATAGAATGACATCGGGCCCGCGATGGCTTAGTGTTGAAGAGAAACAAGAACTTCGCCGTGATATGCAAGAATCCTCAGCTTGGGCCAAAGCTGAACTAAAACGTCGACGAGCAGCAAAAAATCAAGAAAAATCAGTGCATGGTATAGATGATGGTATCGATAAAGACCATATTTCTAACTAGCTGTTATATAAATGAAATGCCAGTCAGTAATACTGACTGGCATTTTTTATGGCTTTCTCATTGAGAACATAATCAGAAAAGAAATAGAGCGGTTGCTAGGCTGGCCGGGCGCGCTTACAAGGACATGACGGGATCGGTCGATCAAATCGACAAAATGAGATGCTGGCCGTTTGGCCGACGCAAGTAGTTAGAAAGCATACGGGCCAGTGATTATGCACCGGCCCGTATTTCATGTACACGAACCGATTATGGTGAAGCTGTAACTCGTTTCTGGACAAAACCTTCTTAGAGTTTCTACTTAATTTAGCAAACCACGAATTACTTCAAGTAGGGAAAGTACTAATCCAATAGTTCTTATAAGGAATCTATTTTCTTTCTCAGTTTAAATTCCAACATTTTAATAAAGATATACTCATATTTTCAATATATTAGCTAAATATTCACTTACCTCTATTGCTAATACTCTTAAATTCTAGTTTAATGGATTTAATTTCTAGTAAGGTGGAATGTATGGGCATAGATACTTTAATCTCAACTAAACTCAAAACGTTGCGTAAGAGACAGAGCTTAACACTGGATGCTTTGGCGAAGCGAAGCGGCATTAGTCGCTCGATGATTTCGTTGATTGAACGAGAGCAATCAAGCCCAACTGCAACGGTTCTAAACAAATTGGCCGATGCTTTAGGTACATCTCTTCCAAAACTACTTTCTGATAGCTTAGAAGAAACCATAAGTGAAACTCAATGTGTATCGAGTATAGAGAATCAAAAAACTTGGCAAGATCCCGAATCTGGATACATTCGACGTCAACTTACGCCGAGAAATGCAACTTCAACAGTTGAATTAACTGAGATTATCTTTCCACCCAAAAAGAGTGTCACTTTCGAAAACATGCTCAGAAATATCGAAATACATCAGCAGGTATGGGTGATCTCGGGAAATATTGAAATCTCCGACGATCATTCCACTTGGCATTTAAAAGAAGGTGATTGCTTAGCATTCCAGCAAAAGGAACACACAATATTTTTTAACCCCAACAACACAGAAGCTAGGTATCTAATTGCACTTACGAGCCTTCCTTCTTCAAAGGAGAACAAATAATGGAATATAACGTAGTCAACTGTACATATGAAAAGCACGCACAAAGCATCCTAGATATATTTAATGATGCAATCGAAACTTCGACAGCTTTGTACGATTACGAGAAACGTTCAATAGAAAGTATGGTTGGATGGTTTGAAGCGAAAAGAAATAATGGTTATCCCGTCATTGGGTTAGAATCTGCAAATGGTGAATTAATTGCATTTGCCAGCTATGGTGCTTTTCGAAACTGGCCTGCGTACAAATACTCTATTGAGCATTCTATTTATGTTCACAAGGATTTTCGGGGCAAAGGGTTAGGCCATATTCTTCTTGAATTAATCATAAACTCAGCAAAAGAAAATAATTATCACGTTGTTATTGGCGGTATCGATGCAGATAACCTTGGCAGTATCGCTTTACATGAGAAGCATGGTTTCCATCATGCAGGAACTCTAACTGAAGTTGGATACAAGTTTGGGCGTTGGTTAAACCTCTCATTTTACCAGCTAGTGCTAGACACACCTGAAACACCAACCGAAAAATAATTTATTTCAGATAGATAGGAGATGCTCATGCAATCTTATACCACCGTCATTATCTTGGTTGCAGCAGGCATCTCTTTGGTTATACAGAACCTCATGATGGTTAAGATTACTGAAAAAGTATCCACTGTAACTATCACATTGCTGCTGAACTCTATCAGCGGTCTATTAATATTGCTCACCATTCTATGCATAAAAAATGGGATGTCCGGTCTTAATGAAGCAATAAAAAATATCAGCCCAATGACGTTAGTACCGGGAGCTTTAGGCTCATTCTTCGTGTTTTCAGGAGTGTTAGGCTATAAGCATTTAGGGGCGGCAATAACGATAGCCATATTGGTTGGTAGCCAATTAGTATTCAGCATCATTGCAGATAGTATTTCTACGCCTATTCCTTCAAAACCAGCATTGAGCACTATTATTGGCGCAATTCTACTCATGGCTGGTGTAGTTTTAATTATTCAGTCAAAAAAATGATCTGAATAGCCACCGAGTCAGTAGAAACTTAGTAGCATCACATAAATTTGTGTACAGTTGGACTCTTATTTGTACATTGCCAACTGTTCGAAACACATAATGGGGCAAAAGTGTGTTTTGGGTTTTAGGAACAAGAGTCAGTACCACTTAATCTGACTCGGTACTGTTAAGGGCACATTACTTGGTCGAGGATTTACTCGGCTTTAGGCCCGGAGTGTTTCCTGGCGTGTTTTTATTGTCACGTCGACGTTGATCTGGCTTGCCGGTCGACTTGGCTATTGGTTTTGGCCCTGGTTTCAAACCCATGATTTGATCCTTTTATTTAATGAGGTTATTCCTTGTTGTATATGCTTTGGGCAGCGCTAATGGCTTTCAAGATGTGTATGAGAAATAATCTAAAAATATCCCTAAGGTTTCTTGTTGGTAACTCATGTTTTGATGCGCTATCTAAAATGTACAGTGGTAAGTTGGAGACACAAGGTGGATAGAATTACATCGCGCCCACGAATGCTTAGTGTTGAAGAGAAACAAGAGCTTCGTCTATAAGATAAATGAAATGCCAGTCAGTAATACTGACTGGCATTTTTTATGGCTTTCTCATTGAGAACATAATCAGAAAAGAAATAGAGCGGTTGCTAGGCTGGCCGGGCGCGCTTACAAGGACATGACGGGATCGGTCGAGCAAATCGACAAAATCAGACGCTAGCCGTTTGGCCGACACAAGTAGTTAGAAAGCATACGGGCCAGTGATGATGCACCGGCCCACATTTCCATATACCACCTGTCAGAGAGGTGACTATGACAACCTGCCGTAATATCGAAGTTCAGCAAGCAATTCATCAGGCAGTGACTAAGCTGGCCACCCTGGAGTTTTATAACTTATTAAATCATCTGCTCAACAGGCTTTTTAGACCACAGGTTAAAACGACGATAAACGGCACTCCAGTCATCAAACTCTATTGGTAGATCATGCCAAAGTATACCTGTTCGCAATCGGTAAAGAATCTCTTCAAAGATCATTCTATGTTATAAATGCGGTCAGTGCTCATCATGATTTGAAGTGGCTTTTCCCAGCGCTTATCAGTTAACATTAGTTTCGTCATGGTATCGGGTTATATGGTATCGGGTTATGTTGTTACTTTTAGCGAAGCCAATTATAAACGCTTTACCATGTTGCTCAAAAATCTATCACGAAAGATCAAAACACCCTAGACACCTTTTGATAATCGACTATCTTTGAATATAGAACTCATCATTTTTTGGGATAAAAAATGTCGATAAAGTTGAAGATTTATTTGGGAATATGCTTATTTGTTATGATCGTTTTAACTAGCTCTATTATTGGCATTTTGTCGATAAAAAAACTGGATACAGAGATAAAATTCATCACAGGGAATGCTTGGAATGCTGCCGATGGGGCCATGGAAGGGACAATTGGCATACAAGCACAAATCATTGCTCTTGATCGGTATCTATTTAATGAAGCCACTCTCGATCAAACCAAAAACAAAATCACAGAGACCAATGAGTTTACTCAAGAAGCCCTCAATAGAATGAAAGCGTCTGGTTTAATGAGTCCAGACAACCTACAAACGCTAGATAGCAATTTGACAAAATTCGATGCATTAAAGTCACAGATTTTGTCTGGTGATAAAAATGACTTATCAAGAACCATTACAAACTTTGACAAGCAGGTAGAGACTTTGCTCGGCTTAATTGAAAAGCTCGAAAAGGTGGGAGATAGTCAGGTTGAAAAGCGTGCAGCAAGCCTAGACACCGTCATTCATAATGTGGATCTGAATAACTACATCAGCCTGGCCATCATATTAGTCATCTCCGCGATTATCGCTTTTGCGGCAAAGCGCCTGATTATTCGACCTTTGCGCCAAATGGTCACGTTATTAGAAGATCTTAATAGTACGGACGGCAATTTAACCACTCGTCTAAACAGTACAGGAAAAGACGAAATGGCGGAAGTGGCTAAACACTTAAATAGGTTTATCGATCTAGTACACTCCATTATTAAGCAAGTGTCTACAACCATCTCATCAACGCAAAATCTCGCAGAGCAAATCGATAACACACTACAACAAGTAGACCGCTTATCCACACATCAGCAGCAAAGTACAAATGAGATATCCAATGCAGTCAATGCGATGACACATAGCCTAGGTGAAGTCTCTGCTGATGCTAATAAATGTGGTGAAATGGCAGTAGAAGCCAATAGCAGTTCAAACAAGGGGCAAACAAATCTTTCCCAAACGCTACGATCGCTTCATTCGGTTGTTGAGGAGATGGAAAAAGCCTCTTCTGTGGTATCGACTCTCGAAAATGACGGACAGAACATTGGTAAAGTGCTGAATGTCATCCGCGAAATCGCAGAACAAACTAATTTGTTAGCACTGAACGCAGCAATTGAGGCTGCCCGCGCAGGGGAAACAGGTCGAGGCTTTGCTGTTGTGGCGGACGAAGTTCGCAGTCTTGCCAACCGCACCCATAAATCCACCCTCGAAATAGAAACTGTCGTGGAGCGTATCCAAAAAGGATCCACCGATGCGGCACAGGTCATGCGTTCATCACAAAAGCTGACCGACAGTGTCGCAGCACAAGCACAAGAGACCATCGAGATGTTCAATACCATCATCGGATCAATCAATACACTCAGTCAAACAAACCAGCAAATTTCGCAATTAATCCAAGAGCAAAACCAGAACGCGGCCGATATTTCGGAGCAAGTTGGCGATGTGACGTCGATTGCGGCTTCTAATGTAGAGTACACGCATAAAGCCGTGGAGATCAAAAAGCAGCTGATTACAGACATTGACCAACTCAGCAGATTAGTGGGTCGTTTCCGTATATAACGTCAATGGTTCCGACGGTTCCGCAGCTTGCCTCTGACACTCATGGAGTAAGGAGGGGATGTTACACTTGACGTGGTTTAATTGATACGACTAACCCAGTTAAGACATAATTGATTTAACTGGAGATTCAAATGAACACACGTAAATCCTATTCAAAAGAATTCCAGCTTGATGCCATGGCACTGGTAAGAGAGCAAAATTACAGTATTGCTGAAGCTGCTAGAAATTTAGAGGTCACACCTCAGCTACTCGGCCGCTGGATAAAAGAAGCAGAAAATGATGATGGTCATGCATTTCGAGGCAATGGCAAGCTGACACCTGAGCAGGAAGAGATCCACAAGCTAAAAGCACAAGTAAAGCACTCAGAAATGGAGCGTGAAATACTAAAAAAAGCGACTGTAGATTCAAGTAATCAGAATCTGTTACAGACTCCATTCATATCTTGATTACCAAAGTCCCAATGAATTTGAGCGTATGGGTAAGCTATTAAAAGAAGTCGCTTAACGAACTTAACTAGGGTGACCGAATTCAGTTGACCAGGTCAGCTGCCCAGAGATGACTACTTGTTCTTTTCTTTTCGTTTCGTTTTGTAACTTTGCCTCATTTATATTGTGATTATAAGGCTTAATTAGTCTCCAAATTCACCGTACTACTACGGTACTGAACGACGACTCGGTAAGCTGGCGTGAGCTGAAGAAGCTCGGAGTCAGCCCCAAAACACGATCAAAAAGATTGGCGTGGCCGGAGTCGCCAATGAGAATAGGTTTACGATGAACTCAATCATCACCGTATTCACGATCCGTATCTTATAACAACTGCGCGCTCCGGTTCCCTAGATGCAAGCGCCAAAACGGCTGGGAGTGTGCGTGCGCTACCGAACGGAATAAATCAGCATCAGGGCGTAGGGTGAACTTCGGCCGAGTTTTATCGATGGGGTGTTGCGTGGGGCGTGACTAAAGCTGTCTGGCGCACAATCGGAAACCCGATTCAAACCGGAATCATCACGATGAATTCAAGCACACAGAAACTCAACACGGTTGTCGTAATGTTTAGTTACTCATGCATGCCGAACTGGCCGTTAAGAAATTGTAGAAGGCTAGCTTCGACATGAAACAGCTTTCTATCGCCGGGCGCGACTATCACATGCAGGAGCACGTTATCGGCTATTACAACATCGGTGATCGCATGAAGTAGCGGGGCAAGATGGATGGGTTCTGAGGTGGCATGTTCGGTTTTTTTCTGGATCCCAGGCGTGAGATCGCTCTTGAGGCTTATCTATTTATTTCTCGGTCATGCACGCAAAGCAGAACAGCGAATAGCCGAGGCGATTAAGCGCGTTGTCTTTTTATTTTTTGAACGCCTCGCTGATCGTGGTTTGCCAAGGAGAAGGATGCTTGTTTCGTAGCATGAACGATCTGGAGAATTACACCATCCGCGTGACCGGCACCACCATTGGTCACGCTCCGAATTCATACCGCGAGGACATGGGCATCAGGACAAATTTCCTGCAACTCACGAAATCTGAAGTCTCGCAACGACAGAAGGAATATCCCTTATGAAACCTGATACCGATCAGTCCAAGGCGCACGATGCGAGGGACAATCTGAAATCCCTGCCTCTGTCGGAACTGCAAGAAAAACTGGGGTCGTCACCGGACGGCCTTAGTCAGGCTGAGTCACAGAAACGGCTGGCCCAATATGGACCGAATGAACTTACTGAAAAGAAGACGAACCTTCTCCTGAAATTTCTCTCCTATTTCTGGGGGCCGATCCCGTGGATGATCGAGATTGCGGTGATCCTCTCGGGTGTGGTCCAGCACTGGCCGGATTTTTTTATCATCCTCTTTTTACTTGTGGCCAACGCCGTAGTCGGTTTCTGGGAGGAACATGAAGCAAGCAACGCTATCGAGGCCCTGAAAGCCAAGCTAGCGGTCAAGGCCTGCGTCCTTCGTGATGGGAAGTGGATCAATCCGTCGTCACGTGAGTTGGTGCCAGGCGATGTCATCCGTTTGCGGCTAGGCGACATCGTGCCAGCGGATGCGCGTTTGCTCGGCGACGACCCCATGTCGGTCGATCAGTCCGCGCTAACCGGCGAGTCCTTGCCGGCCGAACTCAAACTGGGCGATGCGGTGTTTTCCGGCTCTATCATCCGCCGAGGTGAAACCACCGCGATGGTCTATGCCACTGGGGCGAACACCTACTTCGGCAAGACGGCGGAACTGGTGCAGGACGCGAACACCGTTAGCCATTTTCAAAAAGCAGTGTTGAAGATTGGTAACTACCTGATCATGCTTGCGGTGACGCTGGTGGCTACGATTGTTGCCGTCGCGACTTACCGGGGCGACCCAATCCTCACCACCTTGCAGTTTGCCCTAGTGCTGACTGTAGCGGCGATTCCGGTGGCGATGCCCACCGTATTGTCGGTCACGATGGCGGTCGGTGCGCGTCTGCTTGCCAAGAAGCAAGCCATCGTCAGCCGTCTGGTTGCCATTGAGGAACTGGCCGGCGTGGACATACTCTGTGCGGACAAGACCGGCACTCTGACTCAGAACAAACTCACCCTAGGCGATCCATTCAGCGTGAACAGTATCTCCGCCGAGCAGGTCATCCTCGACGCCGCGCTGGCGTCGCGCGAGGACGACAAGGACACCATTGACCTGGCTGTGCTGGGCGGCCTGAAAGATAACAAGGCTCTGAAGGGCTACCAGGTGTTGCATTTCCAGCCGTTCGACCCAGTGCACAAGCGCACCGAAGCGACGATTAAGGGCGAGGACGGAAAGCAATTCAAGGTGACTAAGGGCGCGCCGCAAGTGATCTTGGCACTGGCGGCCAATGCCGGTGAAGTTAAGTCCTCCGTCGACAAGGCGGTCAATGACTTTGCGTCGAGTGGTTTTCGTTCGCTAGGCGTCGCTCGAGCAGATGAGGACGGCAAGTGGATGTTGGTCGGCGTGTTGCCTTTGTTTGATCCGCCGCGGGAAGATGCTAAGGCAACCATCGCGACAGCGCTGGCGATGGGCGTGAAGGTCAAGATGGTGACAGGTGACGCACTGGCTATCGCTAAGGAGACCGCCAAGAAGCTGGATATGGGCGCAAATATCCTTGATGCGGCCAGCTTGGGTGACTCGAAGAAAGAGGAGACCGAAGAGGTGGCCGAGTCGATCGAGGAGTCCGACGGTTTTGCTCAGGTGTTTCCCGAACACAAGTTTCACGTCGTGGATGTGCTGCAAAAACGTGGTCACATTGTCGGCATGACCGGCGATGGGGTGAACGATGCCCCCGCGTTGAAGAAGGCCGACTGTGGCATCGCAGTGTCAGGCGCGACTGACGCCGCGCGCGCAGCGTCGGATATCGTCCTGATGACGCCTGGCCTGTCGGTGATCATCGACGCAATCAAGGAGAGCCGGAAGATTTTCCAGCGCATGAACAGCTATGCGATCTACCGCATTGCTGAAACGCTGCGGGTGCTATTGTTCATGACGATCTCAATCCTGATCTTCAACTTCTATCCATTGACAGCGGTGATGATCGTGATGCTCGCCTTGCTCAATGATGGCGCCATTCTGTCCATCTCCTATGATAACGTGCATTACAAGGATCAACCCGAGTCCTGGAATATGCGCATGGTGCTAGGGATCGCCACGGTGCTGGGCCTGGTCGGTCCCATCGCTGCGTTTGGCTTGTTTTTCCTCGGTAGTCAGGTCTATCACCTCGATCATGCTCATCTCCAGACAATGATGTATCTAATGCTGTCGGTGGCGGGAACGCTGACGATATTCCAGACCCGCACGCGCGGCCCTTTCTGGTCGATACGTCCCGCGCGGATTTTGTGGTTGGCCGTGACTGGCGCGCAGCTTACGTCGACGCTGGTAGCGGTTTACGGACTGTTCATGACACCTCTGGGCTGGAAATGGGCCGGGTTCGTGTGGGGTTACGCACTGCTGTGGTTCCTCCTGACCGACCCCGTGAAACTGCTCGCCTATCACATTCTTGATCCAGTCAAAGCGAAAACCAAGCCTGCCTCCAAAGTCGAGGACAGACCTGAAGCCTGACGCCAAAGCTGAACCAAAATCTTAAGTCCAAGCTGCGGTTGACGCCGGCCGAACTCAAAACAACGTCGGCTCTGGAACCGCAGATCGCTACACTGGCCTTTGAGCTCTATGAGAAACCGGATCGACCGGAGGGGCAATCAGTAAAAGCTATCTGATGAATACTGCGGATAGTTAATTATTCGTTGTGAATATTCGAATTGAATTTTAGCGGCTAAATTTCTATCAGCCCTAAGCGTCGTGCAACAGCAACTCTTCACAAATGGTTGTTGTGCACACGAGTTACATCGGTGTATGACCTTGAATAATAAATGATATCGGCTTGCGGCTGGACGTTGCTGTATGGGTGGAGCTTCGCTGTGATATGGCTGAATGCTAAGCTTGGGCAAAGCTGAACTAAAATGGCGCCGAGAAGCCAAAAAACAAGAAAAATTTTAACCATAGTATAGATAAGAGTATTGAAAAGTGATTGTGCTCTAACATGTTGTAACTAAATGATATTTTAGTCTTATCGATATTCGGGTGGAATCACACCTTAGTGAGCTGGCTAATCTGTATTTTAAGTCCGTATTTTTGCGGACTTTTTTGTCTGTGTGTCGGTGTTGTCTAGCCGCATCGAGAACTTTTTGAATCAATTGAGTCGATAGATGTGGGCTATGAACAAATGGGTGACCAACCTTCACACAAAGACAACGGAGGCTGCTTAACCTCTATTTTGGGCTCATTTCAACAGTATAAATAATGATCAGTCAAAAGGAAGTGTTAGAGTGAGAGTTTAATGAGCCTTTCGTTTCTAGGAACAACTCGAATCGAATGAGGCTATCAATCATAAGTACACAACGGAGATGTTATGAAAATAGATCCCAATGATTACCGTGTTCAGGCCGACGAGAAAGTTGACTTAGCTCAGCGTCCGACCAAGGTTGAACCTGTTTATGACTGTAAAAAAGAGTACAAAAAGATGCTTAAGGCGTTTGTTAATGAACTGCACGATTTGCAGCATTTACACTACGCCTCGAATCATCAGGCCGTATTATTAATCTTTCAAGGTATGGATACTGCTGGTAAGGACGGGGCGATTCGTCATGTTATGTCGGGTGTTAATCCACAGGGTTGTCAGGTCTTTAGTTTTAAACAACCGAGTACTGAGGAATTAGAGCACGACTTTTTGTGGCGTACCATCAAGTGTTTGCCTGAGCGGGGACGGATCGGTATTTTTAATCGTTCTTATTATGAGGAAGTGCTGGTCGTTCGGGTTCACCCAGAGTTGCTTCAAGCGCAAGGGTTTTCCGATGAAGCGATCGCCGATCACGCCATCTGGGGAGAGCGTTTCAAATCTATCACGGAGCTGGAAACTCATCTACACAACAATGGGACGAGGGTGATCAAGTTCTTCCTACATTTATCTAAAAAAGAACAACGCGAGCGCTTTCTTGATCGCATTGATGAACCCGAGAAAAATTGGAAATTCACGCTCGCCGACATCCAAGAGCGCTCACATTGGGACGATTATATGCGTGCCTATGAGTCATGTCTCAGTGCTACCAGTACACAGCAATCACCATGGTTTGTCATTCCGGCCGATGATAAAAAAAATGCCAGGTTGATCATCTCTCAGATCGTTGTCGATGCGTTGAACGATCTTAATATGAGCTACCCGAAAGTTAGCGCCGAGCGGCACAAGGAATTATTAAAGCTGCGCAAACAACTCTAATTCTGCGTACCGTGTGATTTGCACTCTCTCTTGAGTTGGCTGACCCAGATTGGAAATATCTATTCAATAAGCTAGGGGGTTCCGTCGCGAGGTGTCCGATTAAGCGTGTTTGGATTTGCCGTTTTTTAAGCGTATCGCTCGTTTGGACTGGCGTCAGCCTTGATGCAATATCGTCACCAATGATTCTGTGTCGTGTATCTGCTCTAGTTGTGAGCTCAAAGCGATTAGCATGAATGTCATATAGTGCAGTAATACGCATGCGCTTCAATCTTTTTCAAGCTCATTCAAGCAATGAAGTAACTAGGTTTCATTCTCCCTATTGGATCAACCCATCATATAGACATTTCATATTCAATCGTTGTTGGTATCGGGCTGTACTTTTATTGAATTTCCCTACAATAGACTTAAAACTCATTTTGCTGCCTGCGTGACACCACCCGAATCAATTAAATTGTGATAAACCCGCCACTTTTTTTGCAATATCCAGTGCATTATATTTACAAAATGTAAACACATATGATTATTGGTGTTTACATTTTTTATGGTTTTCACCATAACTACTTCCCACAATTATTACCGCTATCAGCATGTTTCTGAAAGAAATTGTTGGTTACTTCACTTTTTTTGAAGAAGGGTTTTTTATGAGTAATTGGACTTCAAAGCAGCGCCATGTGGCATTTGCTAGTTTTGCTAGCTGGACACTTGATGCATTTGATTTTTTTATTTTAGTATTTGTATTAAGTGACTTGGCCGCTAATTTTCATACCACAATTACAGAAGTGTCTGTAGCGATCATGTTGACGTTAGCTGTGAGGCCGATAGGGGCATTGATCTTTGGGCGACTCGCTGAAAAATATGGGCGACGGCCGATTTTGATGAGTAATATTGTATTGTTTTCACTGTTTGAGCTTTTATCGGCTTGGTCTCCGACATTAACAGCCTTTATGATTTTTCGCGTGATGTATGGCATTGCCATGGGGGGTGTTTGGGGCGTCGCGTCGGCATTGGCGATGGAGAGTATTCCTGATCGCTCACGTGGCTTTATGTCGGGTATTTTTCAGGCGGGTTATCCGGCAGGCTATCTATTAGCCTCGATCATCTTCGGTCTATTCTATCTGACTGTTGGCTGGAAAGGCATGTTCTTAATCGGTGCGCTTCCTATCGTATTGTTGCCTTATATCTATTACAAAGTACCCGAGTCGCCCGTCTGGTTAGAGGCTAAAGCGCACCACCAATCAGGGGCACTGTTGTCGACCATTGTTTCGCACTGGAAGGTGTGTCTATTTATGGTGGGGTTAATGACATGTTTTAATTTCTTTAGCCATGGCACGCAAGATCTCTATCCGACTTTCTTAAAAGTGCAACATCATATGTCCCCACACACAGTAAGTATCATTGCAATCTGCTACAACATAGCGGCCATTTTGGGGGGTATTTTATTTGGGACCTTATCTGAAAAAATTGGTCGTAAGAAAGCGATCATGAGTGCCGCTTTATTGGCTTTGCCTGTTATCCCTTTATGGGCGTTTTCGTCCGGTTCATGGAGTATCGGTATTGGCTCTTTCTTAATGCAGTTTATGGTACAAGGGGCATGGGGTGTTGTGCCAACCTATTTGAACGAATTAGTACCAGCTAATGTACGAGCTGTATTGCCCAGTTTTGTTTATCAAACGGGGAACTTATTGGCATCGGTCAATGCAACGTTGCAATCACATATCGCAGCAGCACATGGTGGAAACTATGGTGTGGCAATGGCTATGGTGGCGGGCACGATGGCAATATTGATCGCAGGATTTGTCGCGTTTGGTCATGAGACTCGCGGGGTGAATATGTCAGCTGGCGCTGAGCAATCTGTTTAGATAAATAAAAAGCCTGCGTTTAACTTCGCAGGCTTTTGAAATAGAGTATTAAATACCCAATTTGCGGTGGTACGTGTTCCGAATAGGCGCTATTTTTTTGGCCGCTTCTTTGGCTTTATTCAGTTGTCCCATTTTAACGTAGGACTGTGCTAATTCAATCTGTTTAAGGAGTTTATCAATCCCATCACGGTACGTTTGACGCATTGGATCATCAGCGGGTTTATTTCGCAAAAAATCAGGTACCCCAGCTTGAGCTTTTAGTGCTGCGTCATGCAATGATGATAAGTCTTTTCCGAGTGATTTAAGCGTTTCATCTTGCATCACTGCTCGATAACTTCTAGCCATTTCATGCATGGAAGCACCAACACTTTGCGCTGCAAATGCTGGCAGAGCGACACAAGAACTACATAATATTAACAGCGGTATTAGTTTTTTTACCATAATTTATCCTTAGTTTTAATCACTTGCCCAGTTAATACTTTAGAACGGAGTCGGTATAAAATAAATCAAAATTGTGTATCGGTTATGAACAAACTTGCTCGTTGCGCCCTGTTTCTTGGTGCACACATTCGCGTTAGTCGACGACGTTATCATTAGCGACGCTTGTAACTGGTTTATTTACGTGGGTTTCAGGTAGCACGATATTCAAAATAATTGCTGCCATGCCGCCTGTTGCAATCCCAGATGAAAGTAAATTTTTGACAAATTCAGGCATGAATTTTAAGAGATCAGGTTGCTGTGTGACACCCAGTCCCATGGAAAAGGAGATGGCCATAATCAACACCGCTCGGCGATCAATGTTAACCCGCGAAATAATACGAATACCCGCACCTGCAATCGTGCCAAACATCACCAATGTTGCTCCACCAAGAACCGGTTCAGGGATCAACTGGACAAAAGCTGCAACGCTTGGGAAAAGGCCAAGAAGTACCAGCATCGCAGAAATAAAGTAACCTACGTAGCGACTGGCAACACCCGTTAGCATAATAATGCCGTTGTTTTGGCTAAAGGTTGAATTGGGAAAACTATTAAACAATGCTGCAATAGCTGAGTTCAGGCCATCGGCTAATACACCGCCTTTAATACGCCGGATATAAACAGGCCCTTTGACAGGTTCCCCAGACACTTCAGATGTTGCGGTAATATCGCCGATCGCTTCGAGTGCGGTGACAAAGAAGATCAAAACCAGCGGAATAAATAAGCTGCTATCAAAACCAATGCCAAACTGCATTGGAATTGGCAATGCCACTAGATCATGATGCCCAAATTGGCTGGTATGTATGAGCCCCATCGCATAGGCAACGACATAACCGACTACCATAGCAATGACAATGGAAGCGACGCGCAGGTAGGGGTTACTGGAGCGGTTAAATAGGACAATTAAGCCAATCACAATGCCTGCTAGACCAAGATTTTGTAAGCTCCCAAAGGTACCCGCATGCATGGCGGCATATCCACCCCCGATTGAGACCAAGCCGACTTGAATTAGCGTGAGGCCAATTAATGTGACGACAATTCCTGAAACTAAAGGCGTGATAATGCGCTGCGCATATTCGAGGATGCGGGAGAGGAAAATTTCTGCCAATGAGGCTAGCATAATCGTGCCAAAAATCGCCGCCATCATGGTCGAAATATCAGCGCCGCCCGCTTTCAGGGACATGCCCGCACCAATAATGGGGCCGACAAAATTAAAACTTGTGCCTTGAATGGATAATAATCCTGAACCAATTGGCCCGATGGTACGGATCTGGATAAACGAACAAATACCAGAAGCAAACAATGACATGCTAATAATGGTGCTCGTTTGGGCTTCGGGAACCCCAAGAGAATGGCAGATGATTAAAGAGGGGGTAATGACTGCCACAAACATTGCGAGTAAATGTTGCATTGCAGCAAATAGGGTTTGAGGTAGCGGCGGGCGCTCGTTTAAATGATATACCAAATCCGTTGATGGTGCCGGTTCACGGGTGTTCATAATATGTTTATGTCCTTTAAGCTGCCTGTTGTTCGCTGACTGGGAACAAACAAAGCTGAACCTGTACATGCTCTGTGATTGCTGTTAATCAGAACAGGTTCAAGATTGGTCAATCTGGACGATGCCAGAGCGATAAAAGAAGGGGGCGATTATAGAATGTTTTATCGTTTGACAACAATCTCTATTAGAAGGTTTTTGGGGGTAAAATGTACCCCCACGATAGCACTGCAGACAAATCAAACGTTATTTAGTTTTTTTCGTGGAGAGCTTTTTTTGTTTTACGCTTGATGGTTTGCCCTTCTTGGTTTTCACTTTCGGTTTTTTTTGTAATTTGGTCGGGACTTTATGCTGAGGGCGAAGGCTGTCGATCACTCTGCGTTTTACCGGAGTCTGGGTGTAGCGCTCTATTTTGCCAAGCATCGCCAAGTCGTGAGCTTCCACTAAACTGATAGCACATCCTTTTTTACCAGCTCGGGCCGTGCGACCAATGCGGTGAACATATACATCTGCTCCGCGTGGCATATCAAAGTTAAATACATGGCTAATATCGGGGACATCAATCCCGCGGGAGGCAACATCAGTGGCGAGTAGAACTTTGACCTGACCATTTTTAAAGCGATCTAATGCAGCGTTGCGTCGCCCTTGTGACATTTCACCACGCAGGTAGGCGGCTTGGATCCCTTGGCTTTGTAGATAAGCCACCAGTTCATCGAGGCGGTCGCGCGTTTTAACGAAGACAATGGCGCGGGTAACATCCTCATGGTTAAGGTGATAACACAGAATATCGCGCTTATGGCTGAGGCTATCACAGTGGTAATAGTACTCCATAATTTTGCCACGCTCGCGCCGTGATGGTGAGACTTCAACTAATTGAGCATCCCGCATTACTTCAGCGGCAAATTGCTCGAGCCGTTCACCTTCTAAAGTGGCAGAGAACAGAGCGGTGCGTTGGCGCGCGGTTAACTCTTTGGCGATACGCTGCATCTCGCTGATAAAGCCCATGTCTAGCATGCGATCCGCTTCATCGAGGATCAACCATTCTATCGCTTGGCAATCAAACACTTCAGCGTCGATATAATCGAGCAGCCGCCCAGGGGTTGCGACAACGATATCACAGCCTTGGCGCAGCTGTTCAGCATGTTCGCTATGATGAACACCACCAGTGATATCGATTACTTGATGAGAACTATGTTGAGCGAGTAGACGGGCTTGTTCGGCTACCTGCAACGCCAATTCTCGGGTCGGGGTTAGCACCATTACGCGAGCTGGCCCTTTACCGCGCCGAGGAAAATCGAGCAAGTGTTGGAATGCGGGAAGTAAGTAAGCCAGAGTTTTCCCCGTACCTGTCGGTGCTGATGCAAGAACGTCTAATCCCTCAAGCAATTTGGGAATGACTTCTTGTTGGATCAAGGTTGGACGGGTCAAACCTTGCTGCTCTAAACTGCTAAGGAGTCGGTCATCTAGCTCTAACTGATCAAATGTCATGCAATCTCTATCATAAATTAGGATGTTGATGGGAAGGGCATGGCCAGCATGTCCTTGATGATGGCTATATTATAGTCTTCGGCGCCGATAGTGAATCATATTCAGACTGTTCTCTATGTTGATTGTGGTTCAGCGTCATTGATGTGGCCTATTGCACTCGTTATTTATTGTCAAATGGGAAACAATATGGCGGCCATCGAAAACCGTAGACGTGGGCGTCAGCTCTCTCGGTACTTAAATGCAGCTATCGAGTGATGCAGCTGTCGTTAATCACGTCGTTAAACGCATTATAATGAAATTTAATGACAAAAGTGACTGTTCCTATGTTGGGGAGCGATAAAAATTATTAGCTGTCCTTTGACCCATGTCAGTCATCGTTTAGCACTTGTTGAGCGACTGAATAGATTGAGCCAACATAAGAGACATTTTTATCTGATGGCGTTGGATATTGATGTTTTAAACGTGTGAATGATAGCTATGGACATCATACGGGCGATCTCGACAGTGGATTGGTAGCTGCATCGCAGCGATTGTCGGTTCGCAGAATGTCTACCGCAAGGTGGTGAAGAATTTTGTGTGATATTAGGTAAATAGCTCTTATCCGGCGGCGACCCAGGCTGCTCATGCGATCCGTTCAACGATTGCAGCGCAGCGATTTAATGTCCAAAATGTTGGACTTAATGTCTCGGTGAGTATTGGCTTAACATAATATACACATAGTATTGAAGAGATATTGAACCAGGCCGAACAGGATCTGTATAAAGCCAAACGGAGTGGGCGTGTCAAGTTGTCGAATCGAGTAAACTGGTTTAAATTTTATGAAAAAGTTCACACAATTATCGTATAAGCAACGTCCTGGCTTTACCTTTAAACAGTTTCATGTCGCTCATGATGGTTGCGCGATGAAGGTTGGAACAGATGGCATTTTACTTGGGGCTTGGTGCGCGCTACAACAATCTCAGCGCATATTAGATGTGGGCTGTGGTTCAGGGCTTATTGCGTTAATGCTCGCGCAGCGAAGTGCTGAGCATGTTCTCATTGATGCCATTGATATTGATGCTGATGCGGTGCATCAAGCGCAACAGAATGTTCAACACAGCCCTTGGGTGACACGAATTCAAGTCATGCAAAAGGATATTGTGAATGCCAATATAGCGTTGGCTTACTACGACCATCTCGTGAGTAATCCCCCATTTTTTGTTCATGGCCAATCGTTTGTCGATGAACGGCGTGCCATTGCTCGGCAAACAGGAACATTGACGCACCAACAGCTGTTGGCGCGAGCCGCTGAACTGCTGGTGGAGGATGGTCTGTTATCCGTGATTTTACCGATGAATGCTGGTGAGCAACTGAGCCGGCTCGCTTGTCAACAGGGCTGGTGGGTGAGCCGCGCCACTGAAGTGATCACTAAAGCTGGACAGCGCGTGCCACATCGGTTGTTGTTAGAGCTTTGCCGTGTGCCAAAAGTTACTCAATACGAGTGTTTATCGCTCTATCAATCTGATGGGACATATTCGACTGCATATCAGCATCTATGTCGTGATTTTTATCTAAAAATGTGACAATTACCGCAAAACCCTTGACGATGAGGGGGCATTAAAGGTCTACTAAAATTAATCGTCGGCAACTAATTAACTTCATGCTTAATCTTTCCCCTTTAGATAATCAACAACGCGGCCAGCAGATTGCGGCCTTGGATCTGGGTTCAAATAGCTTTCATCTAATTGTTGCACGCTGGCAAGAGGGCCAGATCCATATTATTGATCGCATTAAAGAACCTGTTCGGTTGGGGTGGGGGTTGAGTGAGACGGGCACTCTAGACCAAGCATCAATTGAACGAGCGATGGCTTGTTTCGCGCGATTTGGCGAGCGGCTCCGGACGCTGTCGGTTGGGAATGTTCGTATTGCTGGTACTAAAACGTTACGCAGCGTCAAAAAAGCGGATCAATTTTTATTCAAAGCTCAAGAGCTCTTAGGGCATCCCGTTGAAATTATTTCCGGTGAAGAAGAAGCGCGTATTATCTATCTTGGCGTTGCTTGTGATTTAGCGCCTGGTGATGGACACCGCCTAGTGGTTGATATTGGGGGTGGCAGCACGGAGGTAATCATCGGTCATGGAATGAATGCTGAGCTTAAAGAAAGCTTAAGTATGGGGTGTGTCGCCATTACCAAGCACTTTTTTACAAAAGGGAAGGTTACCGCTGGACGAATTAAAAAAGCGCGTACTGCCTGTATGCAGGAGCTCGTGCCAGTTTTGGATGAGCTTAGCGAAAAGGGCTGGGATGAGGAGATCGGTGCGTCAGGAACCATTCGAGCTGCCGCGCAAGTTTGCATCGCACAAGGATTTAGTGACGATGGTACGATTAAACTCAAATATCTGGAAAAACTGTTAGAGCAATATACTCAGGCCGGTGAAGTTGACTATGCCTTGCCAGGGTTGTCAGAGAATCGTCAGCCTGTTTTTTTGGGTGGCCTGATTATCTTAGCCACCTTATTTGAAGGATTGCAACTTAAGGCGATGACTGCAGCCCAGTGGGCACTACGGGAAGGGCTTTTGTATGATCTCAAAGGCCGTTTGGAGCACAGCGATTTGCGTGACAGTAGTGTACTTAATCTGGCGAATCGCTTTCATGTGAATCTTGAGTATGCTCAGCGCGTCGAGCAAACGGGGCGGTTGTTGCTTTCGCAAGCTCAAGATTGGGTAAGCGATTATCACTCAGTTGCGCAGTTGCTGCACTGGGGCTCATTATTATTCATGGTCGGGCTGGATATTACCCATAGTGATTATCATAAACATGGCTCTTATATTGTTGAGCATGTTGATTTACCTGGTTTTTCTCGCCCTGAACAACTGGAGCTAGCCTTGCTGGTTCGCGGTCATCGTAAAAGTATACGTAAAAACTTTCCCATGGAGCGCCCGTTACTATTACCCGTATTACTATTGCTGCGTATGGCGATTATTTTACAACGGGGCCGCCGTGGTCAAGCTATCCCACCATTGACACTTAGTTGTAAAGACAATCAGCTGACCTTGAACTTTAGTGCTCAGTGGTTAGAACATAATCCTTTGACCTTGGCTGATTTGCAAAACGAACAGCGTTTTCAAGAGCAAGCTGGCTATACGCTCAATATCGCGCCACTAACCGATGCTTAAGAACTTCTCATTTTTGCTTAAGAGAGCGATCCGCTTAGCAATAGCGGCACAGAGATAATGCTTGGCAGCCTATTATGTCCAATTATTGCTGATGTTAAATAAATTGCAACATATGAACCGGGTTGGCTTGAAAGGCAAAGTAGCCACCCGATGTTCTCTGTACATTGCTTGCTAAGTCTTTCTTAAGCATGCCTTATAGATCAGAGGTAACATTTAAATACTCACTGGCTTAATTGCTCCAGTTCTTCAAGTAATTGGTTAGTCCACAGCTCAATACGTTGGTCGGTGAGATCATATTGGGTTTCATCGTCCAAGGCTAAACCGACAAAGAGTTTACCGTCTTGAGTGAGGGCTTTAGAGGCGCTAAATTGATAGCCCTCATTGGGCCAGTAGCCGATGAACGTCACATTGTGCAGCGCCAGTTGGTCGTGCAATAGCCCCATTGCATCTAAATACCAGTCACTGTAGCCATCTTGATCGCCCAGTCCAAATAAGGCAACAATTTTACCATCGAGTTTTAACGAGCTTATTTCGTCCCACAATAGATCCCAATCTTCTTGGATTTCACCATAGTCCCAAGTTGAAATTCCCAATAGCAAAATATCGTATTGCTCCATGATAGTGAGCGGGGTATCTTTGACATTGTGGACATCGACTACATCACTTCCCCCTAGCGCCTGTTGAATTTTTTCAGCAGCCATCTCGGTATAACATGTCGTTGATCCGTAAAAAAGGCCAATAGCCATGAACTGTTCTCTACCGTAAAATTTAAGCTAAGTTTATCAAAATCGGCTGGGAGGCCAAAGCACCACGTGACACATTCTATTGATTCTTATATTGAACAGTTCCTTGATACTTTGTGGCTTGAACAAGGGCTGGCTGAAAATACCTTGATCTCATATCGAAATGACCTGAATAAATTGGATCTTTTTATGAATCAACTAGGTGTTCCTATTGCTCAAGCGAATGTGCAAAATTTGCAAGAATTTATCAGTTGGTGTCAGGCGCAAGGCCAAAAGACTAGCAGTGCGGCGCGTCAGCTTTCTGCAGTACGACGTTTTTATCGCTATCTTTATGCCCAAGCGGTGCGTCGCGATGATCCCAGTGCGTTGTTGCATGCGCCTAAACCGGAAAAAAATCTCCCCTCAATCCTCTCGGAAGAGGATGTTTGCGAGTTGTTGGATCAACCTGACCTCAATGAGCCCATTGAGCTGCGTGATCGCGCAATGTTGGAGTTATTGTATGCTACAGGGCTGAGGGTAACCGAGCTCGTGTCGCTGTCGATGGACGAAGTTAGTTTGCGTCAAGGTGTGGTTCGAGTACAAGGCAAAGGGGGAAAAGAGCGGTTGGTGCCGATGGGCGAAGAGGCTGAGTATTGGTTAGATCGCTATTTTCGCCAAGCGCGCGGTCTATTACTCAAGCAAGAATCTGATGTGGTTTTTCCGAGTCGGCGCGGGGTGCAGATGACTCGGCAGACATTCTGGCACCGTATCAAAGCCTATGCCCTGCGCGCAGGGATTGAAAAACATCTTTCACCGCATACGCTTCGCCATGCGTTTGCCACGCATTTATTGAACCATGGTGCTGATTTGCGCGTGGTGCAGTTACTGCTTGGGCATAGCGACTTATCAACGACACAAATCTATACGCATGTTGCTAATGAGCGCTTAAAACAGGTTTATGATGAAAACCATCCACGCGCCTGACTAAAAATTGACTAATCAGTTGAAAAAACATAAAAATTAGCAGGTCTCCTCTAGCGCTAGGGGATATTCTTGCTATAATGCTTGCCACTTGTTGAGTCGCGCATCTTGGTTACTTGACAATTGCCCTGAGCGGGCATCGTATAATGGCCATTACCTCAGCTTCCCAAGCTGGTGATGCGGGTTCGATTCCCGCTGCCCGCTCCAATTTTAGAAACATAATATCTTCTAAAATTGTCGCTCATCCTTCATTTATACCATTCATTTTTTCGCAAAATATAACGGCTTGAGTCACTGCTGACGAAATCGTCGTCTGTTCGTCAAAGTTAGCCTGAATGCATAGGTATTATGGATTGGTTCATGACAGCCGTGTAAGCAGTCAGGTTAATATGCCTTTGTCATGAACTTATGGTAAGCCGTTGCTCATCTGTTTTGAGTGAAACTTACTTGTTCATCTAGTTTTTGCGAGCCAAATAGCGGCGCTAATCGATTCAAAAACTGGAGATTCAAAAGCGGATGTGGTTTTGCGCCAACACTTAACACAATATCGACTTTAGGGAGTGGTGGCATATCCGAGAGTACGGTTAAATCTTCGCTGACGCTGAGTTTTCCCATAGCGCCTATGGCAAGCCCTTGCTTGACCAATGCGCGCTGCGCCGAAGCGCTATTGCAACAAGCCAACAATTGATAACGGATCCCGCGCTTGGTCAGCCCATCAATAGCGGCCGCATGATATTGGCAATCACTTTGAAACAACGCTAACGTGAGCGGGCCCTTTAGAGGAATTATTTCATCGGCTGCGGCGATCCAAACGCCATGATCTGAGCATAGATAGTAGCCTTCTTCGCGGCCGGGAGTACGCGTTAAGATAGCGCCATCTAGCACCCCTTCATCGAGTTTTTGCTTCAACATAATGCTTGGTTCGTTATAGATCTGGATAGAGCAGGTGGGTTCAGACTGCTTTAGGGCTTGGATAATGGTGGGCAGAATAGTCTCGTTATAATCTTCAGGGCAGCCTAATCGCAGCGGATTTTTCCCTTGAAACTTTCTTAGCTGACCGAGGGCGTGATCATGATGGTTGACGAGCTCGGTTGCAAAACTAGACAGGCGTACGCCTGCTTCACTAAGGACGAGATGGCGGCCCTCTTTTTCAAATAGCGTTGACCCTATTTCACCTTCTAATTTGCGCATCTGAGCGCTTAATGCCGATTGAGTCCGTGAGATCTGTTTCGCTGCGCGCGTAAAGCTGCCTGTTTCGACAAAGGCAAGAAAGCTGCGTAGTGCATCAATATCCATAATAACAACAACGATCGATTAAAATTTTGAATAGGTTCTATTAAAACTATCTGCTAGTGGCATAGATAGCAATGCCTTACTCTTGAGTTTTCCTGATCACAGTGAGATAGCATCATGCAACTTTATATTGGTAACCAAAATTATTCGAGCTGGTCATTGCGGGCATGGTTGATATTTGCCCAATTTAATATTGATGTCACGATTGAAAAACTAAAGCTTGGCACGGATGCCTTCTACCAAGCATTGCACGATAAAACGCCTGCAGCGAAGGTCCCGACGTTAGTCGATGGCGATACAACAGTTTGGGATTCGTTAGCCATACTTGAGTATATCAATGAGTCTAAGCTTGATGGCAACGCATGGCCAACAGGCCTCAGTGAACGAGCAAAGGCCAGAGCATTAAGCTGTGAGATGCATTCGGGCTTTTTTGCTATTCGCCAACAGTTACCGATGAACTGCCGAGCAAGTCGACAAGTTGAGTTAAGCGACCAAGTGCTCACTGAAATTGCCCGTGTTGATTCGATGTGGAGCGAGCAAATGGCCATCTATCCTGGGCAATGGTTATTTGGCCGATGGTCAATAGTTGACGCAATGTATGCGCCATTGGCCCTTCGGTTTGCGACCTATCAAATTCCACTTTCAGAGGCGGCTAAAACTTATCAACACACGGTATTAAATAGCCCTGCGATTCAGCAATGGTTCGCGCAGGCCAGCATCGAAACTGACATTGTGACAGAAGATGAAGCGGGTGAACCGCGCTAACTGCGCTTACAGGCCAGCCTTTTATGATGCTTCGGCTATTTCATAGCTTAGGGTGTGTTTATTGGATAGCGGCGCACGGATAATCTTAAATGTAAGCGTCGCTATTTTACTTTTAATTATGATGGGCGGCTTTGACAACTCCAGATATTCGCTGCCTGTTGATTATGATTTGAACTGAGAGGAAGTTATTGACATGGAATTTCATTACTTGCTGACGTTTATCGCCGTTGCGGCTTTACTCGTGATATCTCCAGGACCGAATGGATTTCTTATCGCTAAAACGGTATCGACCTCAGGGCGTAAAGCTGGATTTGCCAATGTTTGGGGATTTGTGACTGCATTTTATGTTCATGGCACGTTATCTATATTTGGTATTTCGGTCTTTATTCTTCATTGTGCAGAGGCGTTTACTGCCTTAAAACTTCTAGGTGCTGTTTATTTAATTGGGTTGGGGGTGAAAGCGTTTATCTGTGTTGCTAAAACAAGTGAGGCAGTAGCGAGGCCTTGCGGTGTATCTTCGTCTATATCATTATCCATGCGTGACGCTTATATGGAAGGTTTTTTAACCAATATGCTTAACCCGAAAGTTTCGATGTTCTATCTTGCTGCTTTCCCTCAATTTTTAACCGTTAATGATAGCCCAGTAAACGCCTATATGTTGGTTAGCGCTCATGCGACAATTAATTTCGTATGGTTTTCTTTGATGGTGCTATGTTTATCCAGTGTTAAAAATGTGATGGATAGACCTAAGACTAAAAAATGGTTAAATATGATAGCCGGAACAATATTAATGAGCTTTGGTGTGAAATTAGCGCTTTTAAAGCCTTAACAGATAAGTAACTAATGCATAAAAAGAGGAGCTCGTATGCCATTAGAAATGGAGTTTTGGAAAAGTTTGTTTACTAATTGTGTGCCATCCGGTTAGCGACTGTTCACACACCATTGACTAAAATTTGTAAGTCGATGGTGTGTGAGAACGGTACTTCATTCTTGCTTAATGCGAGATGAGAGGGCTATCAAAACGCAAAAAGTGCATTTGTAAATCAATATCAATATCCAGCGTGATCTCAAATTTTGCTCCGACGATGGCTGTCAGTGCGGCTTCCCAGAATTTTAAAGCAGCCTTATTTTCTTTTAATACACGAATTTGCCATGTTCCTGGATGCTTGCCGACAACCAGCGATAGCGCCTTTTTACCTACGCCATTGCCCTTGAATTTGCGTAAGACAAAAAATTGCTCAATATCAAACACGGCTGGGTTGGCAGGATAGTGACGAATAAGGGCAAAACCTGCCAACTCGTTATCAACGTGGATGAAATACGGGATATGATCGCGTTCTTGCCAGTAAGGGGTCAAACTTTCATGGTTGAATGTGTACTGACCCTGTTGGTCTGGGCTCCAACCCATAAATTCTGACATGTCGTATATATAATAGACAAATAAATTCTCCAATATATATCGCGAATCCTGTTCGATTTTTACTAATGATACACTCATTTTCCTCATATCCGTTAATGGGTCAATCACCATCCCTCCTATTGCTAGAGTTGATGGTGGATTGAATTTGTCCGTGCAGATCCATATCGATTATTGCCAGTTATCAATGACTTTCTTTTGTAGATCAAGTGGGTAGGCACCGCTAAAGGAGCTGTGTGCTAGGCGACCATTATCTGGGGCCAGTTGTAAGCAGTCATGTGCAACACGGGTGGCTTGATGGGCGTGAAGTTCTTCTTCTTTGTAGCAGGCTAGCAGCGGTAAAATAGGACCGACACTTTCAATTCGGCGACTAGTTGGGTGCATGCGCGTTGCTAATGCCCATAAAAAGTCTTTGCTATCGGTGGGGTCAATATCATCATCGAGTACGAAGATCATCGGACAATTAGGTCCATATTTGGTGTTCCAAATACGCTTCGCAATTTGTTCGGTAAGTTCCAAACTGGTGGTATTGGGTAATTGTTCACGCCAATTGGCTGGAACAGTGATATATAACCAATGAACTGCGGTTTCTAAAGGTGACCATACCATAGTGACCGGAATATTTGCTTGGCGCAGACTGTCTAAGATCTCTGCGCTCATTGCGACCCCAATTGCCGTGTGAAATTCATCAACAGGGCGACCTTCCGGCACAAATGGCCAGATTGCATTATCCCGATAGGTGATACATTCCACATGATAGATGGGTTGCATACTGGTCTCTTTAACTGCATAACCGGCGTATTCGCCAAATGGGCCTTCGACGGCATCGCGCTCTGTGGAAATATGTCCTTCGATAACGATTTCGGCGCTGGCGGGGACTTCTAAATCAATTGTTTCACAGCGTACAACTTCAATTGCTTCGCCGAAATGACCGCCTAAATAATCCGCTTCATCCACCCAATCTGCCAATGGCATGGATGAAACAATTGGCAATGCGGGTTCACAACCTTGGACTAAGGCATAAGGCATCGGTTGGCCGATTGCACGCCATTGTTCCCACACCATTGCGATATGTTGAGGTAATAAGATAAGCCCTGTCATATGCTGGGCATCAATTTTTTGGATGCGGGCAATTGACCAGTTTGTCCATTTCCCATCAGGTGTTCGGGCGACGATGGTTCCCCATGTATTACAATATTTACCGCCATCTTCTTGATGTAAAAATGGGATTGGAAAGCGGTCTAAGTTGGCGTTTTCGCCATGCAAAATATTTTGTTTACATGGCGCTGAGTCAACAATTTTTGGTGCAATAGGCGAATTGTGTTTAGATTTTGCCAAACTTTGGACAATATCGGTCCAACTTGCACTCGCGTCTAGACCGATTGATAACGCCACCCGCGCTGCTGGATAACCCGGATATGAGCTTAAGGATGCGGGAGCGCCCATGGCGCGTAAACCGGGATCAGCACCTTTGACATGGCTAAAAATGGGTGCGGGTGAGATTAGATCGTAACTGCGGCGAGTAATCGCGGCCATCTCTAAGTAAGCGTCTACTTCACGCGTAATGTCGACAATATCATTGAGCTGGTTGAGTGCGTCAATATATTCGCGGAGATCTTTTAATCTTTTCATTCCTACTCCTTTGTTTTCAAACTAGGAGGTCAATACAGCTCTGTATGAGCTAAACAGCAATGCTCAATGAGCCGATTAGACCGCCAATACAACATACTAAGGTATTGAGTATAAGGCACTCATTGTCGCAAAGATAAAAGAGCGAAATTGACCTTGTTTGTTTTATGTACTGAATGTTTGGTGGCGATAAATAACGTGCGCTTAGCGATTGAGGGACTGTGATGTATTAGCTTTTGCCATAAATACGGCATGTGAATTCAATGCTCTAAACCATGATGTTTGCAAGAGTCGGAGCGATTTGTTTTCATATCTTGAGCTATCAATCCAATAGCTGCTTCAACACTCAATATCACTCATTAAGTCCTTCATCATAAACGAGATGTGAATATAGAGGCATTGCATGAGATCATTTTTGTGCCCGTTTAGTCGTTAGACAGGCATAGATATAATTGTAAAAAATAAATGATTGGTCAATTCATCAATCGATGATCCAAATGACATTCTTTGCTCGATTAGAATCGTCTAGGTGCGATGGACCGTATTAATAATAGCGCGATAGCATGAGGCCGTGGACAGGCGTAATATCATGCTATAACTTACTTTTTAGATTTTGTGTTATGTACTCAACTGGTCGTTCCCCCGTGCCACTGCTCCCTATTTTTTCGGTGGTTGTGTTTACCTTTGTTTGTTACTTATCCGTGGCTCTGCCTCTGGCTGTTTTACCGTCATTTGTTTATCACACATTAGGTTTTAGTCCTGTAATGGCTGGGTTTGTGGTCAGTGCGCAGTCGATTGCAACTTTATTTACTCGGCCGCAAGCCGGCCGCTATGCCGATATGATAGGCGCCAACAAAGTGGTTGTGATCGGTCTTGCTTGCTGTGCGTTGAGTGGTCTATTTTACGGCGCTGGTTTTTATTTTAAGTCGACCCCATGGCTAGCCTTAAGCATAATATTGGTGGGGCGATTATTGCTTGGTTGGGGAGAAAGTTTTACTAGTACTGGGGCAATGCTTTGGGGCGCAAATCTGGTGGGTTCACAGCATATGGCACAGGTGATCTCATGGAATGGTATTGCAACTTATGGGGCGATTGCTATCGGTGCACCGCTTGGGGTGTGGCTCAATAGCCACTGGCAATTGGGTGGGCTAAGTTGGGTCATCACGACGATTGCGATTATTGCATTTATCGGTGCTTACGGGCGTAAGTCGGTCGATGTTTTTGCTGGGCAAAAAATTGCGTTTCATGATGTGCTGGGGCGGGTGTGGCCATTTGGTTTAGGGTTAGCCTGTGCATCGGTTGGATTTTCGGTCGTAACGGTGTTTATTACTCTTTATTTTGCTGCCAATCATTGGTTGGGGGCGGCCTATACATTAACGTTATTTAGTATCGGGTTCATTGGTATGCGATTACTATTTGGCCAATCCATGAATCGCTATGGTGGGCTGCGAGTGGCGTTATCATCATTGGTCATTGAAACCATTGGGTTATTTTTAATCGGTTTTGCTCCTAATGTTTGGGCTGCTGTTGTTGGGGCTTTTTTAACGGGGAGTGGTTTTTCGCTGATATTCCCAAGTCTTGGTGTAGAAGCTGTGAAGCGAGTACCCGCACAAAATCAGGGCTCAGCACTTGGCACTTATTCCGCTTTTTTTGATCTATCGTTAGCTATTGCAGGCCCGCTAGCAGGCCTGGCTATATCGTACTCAGGGTTAGCTTCTATTTACGTATATGCTGCAGTATTGGTGTTGATGGCTGCGTTAATCACCCGCTACATGATTGTTAGACGTAGCCGCCAATTAGATTCTTCGCGGATGTGATGTACTTCAGGCTGTGCTGATGTTATCAATTTGACAAGCACAATTGTATTGCAGAGAAGCGTGAATTCGAGTAATGATATATTTATTCGAATTTACATTTATTTTTTATGAAAAATCATGAAATTACAAAAATAAGTGTCTTAAAAAAACCACACAATAAACTTATTAAGTTTCCATTTTAATATATAAAAATAATATCTATCAAATAGTTATTTTTAAAATTGGAAATATACAATATTTTGTTTATTTTTTTTACAAACTCCTTGTATTTGACTTTTTAAAGTCTATCTAAGATCATCCTTTGCTATTTTATCCCTCAACGATTGTATCGCTGAGGTTTATCCATACTCATTTTCTATATAGGGACTGAAATGACTCAGTTTTTGGGCCGTTTTCGACTGGCACACTCGATAAGTGCATTATGCTTTCTGATCGTGTTGTTCTTGATGGGAGGCAATTGGCTGGCATCACAACTGATAAAAACAAACGTTGTGAAAATGCAGCAACAACAGCTCGTTGATCAGGTCACATCCTTCGGGGAAGTCGCGCGCTTGTACCCTCATGATAAAGCGCGGCTGCGTGAATTGATCTATGCAGCGCGTTGGGGAAAAGATAATGACGGTTATCTGTTTTTAATTCAAGGTGGTAACAATGTATTGCTCGATTATCCAGTTAAGCCTTCACTTGAAGGCGGGCAATTGCCGATCATTAAGCTGACGGAAGGGGGAACATTGCAACAGGCTGTCAGTGATGTCAGTCGTGATGGTGTTGCACGTTTGATCCATTATTATTATAACCTGCCTGGTTCAAGCCAAATTGAACTAAAAGCTTCTTATTTGTATCCATTGGGGGTGGGTCAGGCGGTGTTAGTGGCTGGAACGTATCTGGGTGAAGCTCATGCGCTTATTGGTAGCGTCGAAGGGGAATTGACGGGAACCGTGATTGTTTGTGGCATGGTTATTTTGATGATGATGCTGATTTTTTCAAAATATATTCGCGTTCGAATTCATTATCTTAAACAATCGATGGTGAATATGGCCAAAGGGGAAATGAGTCAAGTCGTGCATCTAAAAGGGCAAGATGAATTTGCTCATTTAGCTGTGGCTTTAAATCATTGCCAATCTCAGCAGATTCAGATGATTGGGCAACAGATGACGTTAACCAACCAAGTGGCAAATAGCTCAGCGCAGACTCAAAAAAGTGTTAATAAAACCCATTCGTTATTGAGTGAACAGCTTGATTATCTGACTCAGCTAAGCCGCTCAACGGAAGAAATGGTTATTAGCATTCGTGATGTGGTACATCATGCGAGTGTTGCATCGAACCAAGCAACGACTACTGATGAGCGAGCCCATCAAGGGCATCAGCGTATTGAACAGAGTCTTCAGCAGGTGCGTACCCTATGCCAAGAACTCGAATCATGTGCAAATTCTGTGACGAATGTGCAACATCAAGTCGAGTCCATTCGCAGTATTGTTGGAACGATTAACAGTATTTCTGAGCAAACCAATCTTTTAGCGCTCAATGCCGCGATTGAGGCGGCTCGGGCAGGTTCCGTGGGTCGAGGTTTCGCCGTGGTCGCTGATGAAGTTCGTCATCTCGCGGCTCGCACTCAAAGCGCAACTCAAGACATTGAGAAGATGATAAATCAGCTACAATTGCAATCAGAGCAAGCGGTTGTGATGACCCAGCAAAGTTTAAGTGCTGCGCATCAAACCATGCAAACCTCTGCGTCAGCTGGCGATGAGTTTTCATCGATTATGGCCGCAATTTCACAGCTACGTGATAATAACCATCAGATAGCGGCGGCGGCCGAGCAGCAGGAGAGTGTGGCGGAGTCGATGAGTCAGAATCTGAATCAATTGAGTGATGAGCTTCATGTCGCTGGCGAAGAGCTCGATAAAGCAACTCAAGAGACAGGTTTACTCCAGAATCAAGCTGAAGAGCTTGACCTGCTCGTGAATAAATATCAATTGTCATCATAATCTTACTGGCTGCTATTAACCGCTTATTAAGGCTCTGCAACAACATGCTAGTCAGACGATTTAGCCAATTGCCTGACTAGCGCTCTTTAATAGGAATGATGCATTTACCGTGTTTATTTAGCGGCTTTTCGTTTGGCATCGAGTGGGCTGTTCTATCTGTTTTGGCCGATCATTTTGACTGTTAAGCGTACGCTAAATTAAGAAATTGCGCATCGCTGGAGACCGGGATATTTAGAGCCGATGGGTGGGCGCATGTCTGCTTTTTGTACTATCAAAATAAATCCTGCATATATTCATTTTTCGCAATCATCAGGCTGACGTTCAAAAAGGTTTATCTTGTAGCGTTAAATTAAGTTGTTCTGGCAATGAGTATCGCTGACTCATTGCCATCAGGGTAATTGCGACTAAGTCAGTTGTTCACGAAATTTTTTGGGGCTAACGCCTGCAATGCGTTTAAATACCCGAGAAAAATAAAGTGGATCGCCATAGCCAATCATTCGGCTGACTTTGTTGATGGAGTGGTTGGTGGTCAATAACAATTGTTTAGCACGAGTAATTCGCTGATCATCTCGCCACTGGGTAATGGTCATTCCCATCTCAGCGCTAAATAAATGTCCTAATCGAGATGATGAAATACAGACCATTGCCGCTAGTTCATCATTACAAAAATCTTCATTTAAGTGCTGCGACATATGTTGCACCACTTCTAATATGCGAGGGTCTATACGCCGAGTCATCACATTCGGCTGTAACGTCTTACAACGGATCAGTAACTGTTCAAGTAAATTTAAGGCTAAGTCATTATGGTAAGGATTATCACTTTTGGCTGAATGTTCAATATCCACGAACAACGGCTCTAGCTGATTCATTGCTTGTGGTTCAACATCGTGCGTGGCAAAAATACCATGCTGGTTATTTTGCCAGTTCAACCAGTCGGACCAAAATGCACGCGGACGAAAATAGATCCAACGATGAAACCAATTGGAACAATCGGGGTGTCGCCGATAAAAATGGCTGACGCCAGGTGGAAAGAGGAGTAGGTCACCTTCTTGGACATCGAATGCATCTTGTCCTGAAAAAATACGCCCTTGACCTTTTATCGTTAAATTAATGATATAACCTTTCATACCGCCGGGTCGGTCTATGACAAAGTCCAAGTCATTCCCTTCAATAATTGAAGTGAGGCCTGCAACCAAGTGGGCGTCAAAATTGTAACCGGGTTTTAGGGGATCAGTTTGTTGCATTGATAGTTGTCATTATTCTTACATCTTTGCCATGATGATAAACAATTCGTGAAACACTCGCGCTAACCTGTGTCACATTCTATTTAAAATAACGAAATAGTCAGTGTTGCCACTAAGTTGTCGGATAAATGCAGTGACATAGGAATACGACTGAGTAAGCTGCTCTTGGTCTGTAGATGATAAGCATTTGAAGCGAGTTGAAAAGGGGTGGCAGCTAGTGGCCGTTTGTGGGCATTGAGTCGATGGCATAGCTTAATATGCGCAGGCGTTTGATGGCGTACTAAATAATCGATAGTCAGCTCGCTGGGGGTGATGCGATAAGTAATGCCCACCGATAACTCGCGGCTTTGGCTGTAGCTCCAAATTTCTTGATGGGTCTGGTGATGGCGAGAGTGCCAACATAAGCTCTCTTGTGGCACGTCTTGTTGATTAATTTGAAAATCTAGTTGTGCTTCTAATTGATTGCCGAGGTTGTCGCTTAATAGAAATTGACTGACATCTGCGGCTAGCTGCAGATGCCATGGCTCAGATTCAAGGCATGGGTGATAACGTTCTACATCAGCCAGTGGGGTATCAAACAAAGCAATTTGCATCGGTGATGCGCTCCTCTTTAAAGTTGCCCCAGCGTGGGCGCTGGGGCAAGCATGGCTAGATCCCTTGTTTGAGACGATAGTAGAGGCTGTTATGGCGCAGTTCATTTTTAAACGTGTACACGGTTGTCGCATTATTAATGATAGCGATCTCGGCATTCACCATCTCCGCATAATCGATTAAGGTATCGATATTGACATCGAAGCTACTGACGGTATGGTGAGCTCCGCCGCCGTGGATCCATGCTGCCGCTGCAACTTCCAAGCTCGGTTGAGGTTGCCATAGTGACCGGCCGACAGGCAAACGAGGGAGTTCGTGCTCCGGCGACACGCAGTCGATCTGATTCACTAATAAGCGGAAACGATTCCCTAAATCAACGGGAGCGATATTAAGTGCAGGCCCTGCTTTGGCGTTAAAAATTAATCGAGCAACATCACAGTTACAGCCAATGGTATGTCGGTGAATTTCAAGTTTTGGTTTGGCATCAGCAATTGATGGGCAAACTTCCAACATATGTGCCCCTAAGACTTGATCAGTGGCGCCAAAATTGTAGGTGTAGTCTTCCATAAAGGATGTTCCACCACTACGGCCTTGCCCCATCACTTTCATGATGCGTGTCATAGCAGCAGTTTTCCAATCACCTTCACCGCCATAACCATACCCTTTTGCCATGAGTCGCTGTGTGGCAAGGCCGGGTAGGTTGGTCAAACCTGCAAGATTTTCAAATGTATTGGTAAAGGCTTTGGCACCTACATCATCAAGGAAGGATTGCATGCCCAGCTCTAATCTTGCGTCATTAGCTATAATTTTACGCGTGTCACGATTGGCGATAAGCGCTGGATCGACTTGATATTCACTCATATAAAGCTCAATTTGAGCGTTAATGTCGGCATCACTGACTGCATTGACTACTTCACTCAGTTCTCCTAAGCCATAAGCATGCACTTCATAACCAAACTGAATTTGAGCGGAAACTTTATTGCCTTCGGTCACGGCGACTTGGCGCATGTTATCACCAAAGCGGGCAACTTTAAGCTGATGACCTTCGCCCCAACCCAGCGCGGCACGGCACCAATCATCAATTTGTTGATGTACTTTAGGGTTTTGCCAATGCCCGACCACAACTTTACGATTCAGGTCCAAACGGGTACCAATAAATCCGAATTCACGATCACCGTGGGCACTTTGATTGGTGTTCATAAAATTCATGTCAATATCTTGCCAAGGCAGTTCAGCATTGAATTGCGTGTGCAAATGCATCCATGGTTTGTTGAGTTGGCTTAGCCCTGCTATCCACATTTTGGCCGGAGAGAATGTATGCATCCACATGATAAGCCCAGCGCAGTTCGGGTCATTATTAGCTTGTTGGCAAAGAGAGAGAATTTCATCTGGACTTTTAACCGTCGGTTGGTAAAGCAATGGCAGCACGATATTGTGGCTTTCATTGATTCCTTTGACGATCTGCTTACTATCTGTTGCGACTTGTTTGAGTACTTCTGGCCCGTACAGCGTTTGTGAGCCGGTAACAAACCAAATTTGTTGTTGGGTTGATTGATTCATAATGACCTCTTATTTAAGCGTTATTTGATTGGCCGTAATAGGCGTTTTTGCCGTGCTTGCGCAGATAGTGTTTATTGAGTAATCCTTGATCGACCGATGTGGCAGCTGGATTAATTTGCAAGGTATAGAGCGCCATGCGAGCCACCTCGTCAAGAACAACGGCGTTGTGTACGGCGTTGCTTGGCGATGTTCCCCAAGCAAACGGCCCATGTTGATTGACAATGATGCCGGGTATAGCCATGGTCTGTTCACTGTGAATATATTCGGCAATCACACGCCCTGTATTTAATTCGTAATCGTCGTCAATTTCAGCTTGAGTTAATGCTCGAGTACAAGGAATTGGGCCGTAGAAATAATCTGCATGGGTGGTGCCCAAAGCTGGAATATCTTTGCCAGCTTGCGCCCATGCCACAGCAAAACGTGAATGGGTATGGACAATCCCTTGCATTTCAGGGAAGCGGCGGTAGAGCTCTAAGTGCGTCGGGGTATCCGATGATGGTTTGAGCTGCCCCGCTAACGGTTGGCCATCGGCTAGTCTCACGGCTACCATATTTTCAGCAGTGAGGTTTTCATAGTCGACGCCGCTGGGTTTAATCAACATGATGCCGCGATCGCGATCAATCCCTGAGACATTTCCCCAGGTAAAGGTGACCAGGTGATGATGTTCGAGCGCCAGATTGGCTTGCCATACCTGTGCTCGAAGCTCTTCAATTGTACATTCAGACATTGTGATTATTCCTGTGTTGAATGGTGTTCAATAAATTTCCCCAATGACTGATATTGCTGGTGGCGCTGAAGATAGAACTGATGGCGTTGCTGATCCGGTTGATAGTGTTTGCAAATCTTGCTGGCCATGGCTTGCTGGGCGTTGGCACTATCGGTATAGATATTGGCTGCAACGGCTGCAAAAATGGCCGCGCCAAGCGCGCAGCATTGCTCTGACTCCACCACAGCGATAGGCTGACCCATCACATCAGCACACAGCTGCATGACAAATGGTGATTTTTTAGAAATCCCGCCAATCGCGATGACGCGCTCAACGCGAGTGCCTTGTTCAGTCATGCAATCCATAATGGCTTTTGCACCATGGGCGGTTGACTCGACTAACGCATGGAACATCGCTGGAGCATCACTGCCTAGATTCAATTGGCTAATGGCACCGGTGACACGCTGATTAGCATAGGGCGTGCGCCGACCACTGTGCCAGTCGATAGCAAGTGGGGAATGCAAGTCAGGCGAATAAGATTGTGCCGCTTCACTTAATTGAGGAATCAGCCAGTCACTGAGCATATCTAGCTGTTGCTGAGCATTACTATCAGTTTTGGCTAAATGTGCCAAAGGCCAAAGTAATACCTGTTTAAACCAAGCATAGATGTCACCAAAGCCTGATTGCCCGGCTTCTAACGCAATCATGTCTGGGCGGGCGCTGCCTTTCACTTGACCGCAGATCCCTTTAATTGTTTTATCCTTAATGTCCGTTTCCGGTACCATTAATATGTCACATGTCGAGGTCCCCATCACTTTAACGAGATCGGCTGCGCCTGCGCCTGCGCCTACTGCGCCCATATGGCAATCAAATGCGCCAATGGCAATTGCGATGCCTGGCGGCAACCCCAGTTTTTCAGCCCATTCAGGGCTTAAGTCACCTGCTTTTTGTTCTGCCGTATAGACGCAATCAAACATTCGTTCTCGAATACCATCAAAGGTTGAAGAGATGGCGCTGAGAAAGTCTTGGGCGGGTAGCCCTCCCCAGCTTTCGTGCCACAAGGCTTTGTGGCCGGCGGCACAGATCCCGTGTTTCAGTTTTTGAGGCGCGGTGTTGTTACTCAGTAATGCTGGGATCCAATCGGCTAATTCAACCCAGCTATAGGCGCTCTGAGCAACGCTTGAGTCTACCTCACTAACATGGGCTGCTTTTGCCCAAAACCATTCGGCTGAATAGATCCCGCCAATAAAGTTGGTGTAGTCAGGATAGTCCCCGCTATGGGCAAGCGTATTAATCCGTTCGGCCATCTTGATACTGGTGTGATCCTTCCAGAGCACAAACATCGCATTGGGATTTTCAGAAAACTCAGGGCGAAGGGCTAATATTTGACCATCAGCATCAATTGGCGCAGGAGTTGATCCCGTGGTGTCGACACCTATTCCAACAATCTGTGCAACGATGGGATCGGCTAATTGACTTAAAGCGGTTCGAACGGCATCAGTCATCGATTCGATATAATCGAGCGGATGGTGGCGAAATTGAGTGTGTGTTGCATCGCAATACAAGTGCTGTTGCCAACGCGGGTAATAACTGACGCCGCTACTGATTTCTTCACCATTTTGGGTATTCACGACTAGGGCGCGAACTGAGTCCGATCCAAAATCTAAACCCACAACGTAAGCATCATGTTGAGTCATGTCCATGTGACGCTCCTAAATAAAAAAGAATTGATAGGCTTTATTTAAGTCGTCTTTACCAGACATCACCATACGACATCTGGTTAAAAATATGGATAAATTAGCTGTTGTGAATTAAATGAGATCCAGCCCCTACTCTTAGGTGTTTTTGATAAGGCCTCTGTATATGTTAATTATGTGCGCCAAAACTAACCATAATGACTATTAATTAATCTACCCTTATGGCCTTTTTATAGAATTGAGAAGTTTGTCATAGTCCCTCCCGCTATTATTATGGACTTTTTTGCTAGCTTTCGCCTATGTGATTTACATCACTACCGTAATTTCTATTTCTCCACTATTTATTGATTGACCCTGTACCTCTCTACACGGAGATAATAACAATGAGACGATTGACGAAGGGATTGATAACAACGGCAATACTAAGTGCGGCTTTAATGAGCTCATCAGCGAATGCATTTTGGGGAAGTAAAAAAGACAGTGAGCTAAAACTCGGTTATTTGGTTAAACAACCGGAAGAAGCATGGTTTCAAACTGAGTGGGCATTTGCTGATAAGGCGGGTGAAAAATATCACTTCAAAGTGTTAAAAATGGCTGCTCCAGATGGTGAAAAAACCCTCAATGACATTGATACTTTGGCCGCATCAGGAGCCAAAGGATTTGTTATCTGTACCCCTGACCCAAAATTAGGCCCGGCAATTATGGCCAAAGCGAAAAGCTATGGGCTTAAAGTTGTGACGGTGGATGATCAATTTTTAACTGCCAAAGGCAAACCGATGAGCAATGTGCCGTTGATCATGATGGCAGCTAGCGAAATTGGTTATCGACAAGGTCAGGACCTTTACAAAGAGATGCAAAAACGCAAATGGGATGTCAAAACCACCGCAGTAATGGCGATCACAGCCGATGAACTTGACACGGCGAGACGGCGTGTTGATGGTTCAATTAAAGCGCTGAAAGCGGAAGGTTTCCCAGCGTCACAAATATATCGCGTGCCAACTAAATCCAATGATATCCCTGGTGCGTTTAATGCGGGCAACTCGATGTTGGTACAACATCCAAATGTCAAACAGTGGCTGATTGTCGGTATGAACGATAACACCGTTTTAGGCGGTGTGCGCGCAACCGAAGGGCAGGGTTTTAATGCACAAAACGTCATTGGGATTGGGATCAATGGGGTGGGTGCAATTAACGAATTGTCTAAATCTGAGCCCACTGGTTTTTATGGATCACTCTTGCCAAGTCCTGACATTCATGGCTTCAAAAGTATCGAAATGCTCTACAAATGGGTAAAAGATGGTATTCGTCCACCCAATATGACGCAAGTGAAAGATGTGGTTCTGATTACCAGAAGTAATTTCCGTGAAGAGCTGAAGAAAAAAGGCCTCGGTGGCTTATTGAAAAACTAATAGTGAATCGCTGAGGAGTTATCCTCAGCGAATATGAGGTCTATATGGAAAATCAATACAGTCATTATTTGGAATTTGACCATGTTAGCAAGGAATTTCCCGGTGTTAAGGCACTGAGTGATATTAGTTTCACTGCAGCCGAAGGTCATATTCATGCTCTGTTAGGTGAAAATGGGGCTGGGAAGTCGACGTTACTTAAAGTGCTTAGTGGTCTTTATCAACCGACCAGCGGAACATTACGTTTAGCCGGTAATGAGGTCGTTTTCCAGCATACATCGGAAGCCTTAAGCGCAGGGATTGCCATTATTTATCAGGAACTCAATTTAGTGCCTGAATTGAGCGTGGCCGAAAATATCTTTTTGGGCCAGATGCCCACTCACAACGGGCGCATCGATCGTCCGACTTTGTATGCAAAGGCGCGTGAACAACTCAACCGTTTAGGAGAAGATTTTGATCCATCAGCTGCGCTTAAAACGTTGTCTATTGGTCAATGGCAAATGGTTGAAATCGCTAAGGCACTGAGCCGGAATGCAAAGGTAATTGCCTTTGACGAGCCAACCAGCAGTTTATCCCAACGCGAAATTAAGAGTTTGTTCAAAGTGATCCGAGAGCTACGCGATGAAGGCAAGGTGATTCTGTATGTTTCACATCGAATGGAGGAGATTTTTGAGTTATGTGACTCGATCACCATTTTTAAAGATGGAACGCATGTAACTACCCTCGATGATATAGCTAACGTCACGACTAACCAGTTAGTTAAATTAATGGTTGGGCGCGAAATCAATGATATCTATCATTATAGTCCCCGTGACTATGGACCTGTGGGTTTAGAAATTCGTGACTTAGAAGGCCCAGGATTATCTGCGCCAGTCTCGTTATCTATTCATCGGGGGGAAATTTTAGGTTTGTTCGGGTTAGTTGGTGCGGGTCGCAGCGAGTTGACGCGTATCATTTTTGGTGCAGAACAAGCCACCGCCGGAGAGATCGTCGTCAATGGTGAAAGCATAAAAGTTCGTACTCCTATTGATGCTATTCGCGCAGGCATTACATTTTGTCCTGAAGATCGTAAATCAACAGGGATCGTGCCGGTGCTCTCAGTGATGGAAAATATCAATATCAGTGCGCGAATGGAACATTTGTCGATGAGATGCCTGATTGATAATACTTGGGAGTCAGAGAACGCTGAAACTCAAGTGCAGGCTTTAAATGTTAAAACCCCTTCGTTAATCCAGCTCATTGGCAATCTTTCTGGGGGGAATCAACAAAAAGTCATATTGGGTCGATGGTTGTCGACGCAGATGAAGGTGATTTTACTTGATGAGCCCACTCGAGGTATTGATGTTGGCGCCAAATCTGAGATTTATGAGCTCATTTTTACGTTAGCGCAACGCGGAGTGACAGTGCTAGTCATCTCCAGTGATTTACCCGAAGTTATGGGTATTTCTGACCGGTTGTTGGTGATGAAAGATGGCGCGCTAACTGCTGAGATGGTGCGATCTGAGTTTAGTGAAGAAACAATTTTGAGCTATGCCATGTTGGGTAAGTTACAGGCGGCTTGAGTGAGGAGAGGACAATGACGGTGGTAACCTCAAAAATGGATAAAGATGAAACCAGCTCTTCTAAAAAAGGAGTGAATTTTAATCGGCTTTGGGACAGCTTTGGGATGCTGATGGTCTTTGTGGCCTTATTTATCCTCTGTTGTCTATTTGTTCCCAACTTTTCCTCATTTATTAATATGAAAGGATTGGGTTTGGCAATCTCTATGAGTGGCATGATCGCTTGTGCGAGTTTGTTTTGTTTAGCGTGCGGAGATTTAGATTTATCGGTCGCATCGGTCGTGGCTTGCGCTGGGGTGGTTACGGCGGTGTCGATCAATGCCACTGGTAGTGTGGTCTTGGGGATTATTGCTGGGTTACTCAGTGGCGTGTTTTTTGGCTTGATTAATGGGTTTGTGATAGCAAAACTCAAAGTGAATGCATTAATTACAACACTTGCGACCATGCAAATTGCGCGAGGCTTGGGCTATATCATTTCTGATGGTAGAGCTGTTGGGATTACTGAAGAGCAGTTTTTTAGTTTGGGAAATTCTAATATATTGGGATTACCGACACCTATCTGGTTGACGGCCATCTGCTTTGTCGTTTTTGCTTTTTTATTAAATAAAACAGTCTATGGACGTAACACCTTAGCTATTGGTGGCAATGAAGAAGCGGCCCGATTAGCGGGGGTTAATGTCGTTCGAACAAAATTAATTATCTTTACTGTATCGGGATTGGTGTCTGCATTAGCGGGGGTTATTTTGGCCTCGCGAATGACTAGTGGTCAACCAATGACATCGATAGGCTTTGAGTTGGTCGTGATTTCTGCTTGTGTATTAGGCGGGGTGTCACTCAAAGGTGGTATTGGTAAAATTTCATATGTTATCGCTGGGGTACTGATCTTAGGAACCGTTGAGAATGCAATGAATCTATTAAATATTTCACCGTTTTCTCAATATGTGGTTCGAGGAACTATCTTATTGTTAGCCGTTATTTTCGACCGTTACAAACAGCTGAAAAAATCTACTTAAGAGATGACTGGTTGATTGCTTTTTAAAGTTTGAAGAGCAATACAGAGTAAGCGGATCTGACAAGGGCGACTATGAGGTCGCCCTTGTTGGTGGTGGGTTATAAACGCAGCCTAACATACCTTGATCATCAACCCGGTGCATCTTTATCTTTTGTATCAGGGAAACGCTCGGCTAAGAGCATTACTTGTTTGCTGTATTAGCTGAGGTGCTATTTGGCTTAGCTATCGGCCAATAGTGATAAACATCGCTCATTCGGTGTTAATGGAAGCGTCTTTGTTTAACGTGTGAGCCATGAGATAAGTTTTATAAAAAGGCGAGCAGCTATCCTCTCGCCTTTTTAGTTTCATGGTATCGTGTCAGGATAACTAAGCAGTTTGGCTATCTAAACATGCCTGAATGCATTTTTCCGCGCCCTGAGTACCGAGTTGTTGATAGTAGCTTGTAACTTGCGCTTGGACTTGTGGATGCTCGCTAATAGCGTGAGGGAATACCAGTGATAATAGTGGCTTGACACGGTCTTGGCGGTTCGCAATATTATGATGATACTGGCTAATCTTATCGGCTAATGGATCTTGCAGTTCAAAGGCGCGGCCTTGCTCATCCACTCCTTCGCTATAGCGCAGCCAACCTGCGATGGTCAGTGCCAATAAGTTAGGTAAACGATCGTTTTGAGCCAGATAATAGTTGATTGCATCGCCTAATCGTTGCGGCAATTTTTGGCTACCATCCATCGCTACCTGATAAGTGCGATGTTGTAATGATGGATTACTAAAACGCTTTAATAATGACTGTGCGTAAGCCTGCACATCAACCTCTTTGGGCATGTGAAGTGTCGGGGCCTGAATCGATAACATAAGTTGCCAAGCTGCTTGTTGATAGGTTGTTTGGCTGATCGTTTCTGCAATAGTTTGATACCCACCTAGATAGCCTAGATAGGCTAAAAAGGAATGAGTACCATTTAAGAGTCGAAGTTTCATCTGCTCAAAAGGGGTCACGTCACTGACTAATTGGGCACCGACATTTTCCCAAGCTGGGCGTTCTACTGCAAAGTCATCTTCGATGACCCACTGGCTAAAGGGTTCACACATGATTCCACATGGATCATTAACACCACCGAGTAAAGTTTGTAATTGCTGATGCGATTCATCACTCATTGCCGGAACAATACGATCGACCATGCAGCAAGGAAAACGACATGTTTGTTCAACCCAATCGGCTAATTGCGAATTGTACGCATCGATAAAAGCAAGCAATGCTTGGCGGATAATATGGCCATTATGCATAAAATTATCACAGCTTAAAATCGTGATAGGTTTTTGCTCATGGTAACGTTTAGTCAATGTAGCGGCTAAATAACCTAAGGCCGTTTTAGGGTGTTGCGGTGTTGCTAAATCATGTTTAATGTCTGGGTGATCCCACAATAGCTGCTTAGCTCTGCTATCCCAGTAGTAGCCCTTTTCAGTGATCGTCAGAGAGATAATTTTGACTGAATCATGGCTCATTAAGTCGATGATAGCCGCTGGGCCATCTAACTTAGGATGATAGCCTCGAATGACATCACCACAAATGGTGATTGTTTGCTGCTTGCCGTCATTTTCACATACGCTGTAGCGGCCTTTCTGGCTATTGAGTTGTTTGATGAGTTCATCGCCACTGCGCAAATTAACGACCGCTTCTCCCCAACGGTAATCACCCTGTTGCAGGATCTGATGAGTGTACATACTTTGATGGGCACGATGAAATGCCCCAAATCCTAAATGTACGATGCCATAGCTAAGTTGGTCGCTCTGGTAATTAGGGGTATGGATAGTTGATGAGCAAAGATCAGCAACAGTGACCATGACATTCTCCTTGTAAATCATTGGCAAATCACATGCCGATATATTAACCCGCTTAGCATCGCTAAAAAGTTATTCTTCAATTTAGCAAAAGAAGGTCACATGAGTTTATTTGTCGGATCAGTGTAGCGCTGAGTCGGGATGATGTTTAGTGAATTTAACTCATCTATAACATATCCCGACAACAACATCGCAGGGGTTAAACTTTGAATGCTGACATGGCTTGGATTAATTGGTCGCTTAACTGACTGAGTTTTTGGCTTTGTTGGCGGGTCTCAGTGACAGCTTGTGTTGCCTGTTGTGATTGCTGATGCATCTGCTGGGTTGTTTGTGCGACTTGAGTGGATGTTACATTTTGTTCCTCAGCCATAGCCGCAATTTGATCGATAAGCTGAGCAAGAGCATCCACAGAGTGATTGACTTGGGCACGAATCGATTCTTCTTTCGCAAGTTCTTGAGTCGACTGCTGCGCTCTTTGCGTGGCCAATGCCATGGCTTTGGTAGAGCTTGATGCGCCAGCACTTAATGCTGCGATACTCGTTTGGATTTTTCCCGTAGAATCTTGAGTTTTTGCTGCCAATTGGCGAACTTCATCAGCTACGACGGCAAATCCACGTCCATGCTCTCCGGCGCGAGCTGCCTCAATAGCGGCATTTAAAGCCAAAAGGTTGGTTTGTTCTGCAATGGCTTGAATGACACCTAGAACAGATGCTATCTCTTCACTCAATCCAACAAAATGTCCAACTTGTTGATCGGCTTCGTTGATATCATCGCCTAATTGATGAATCAGTTGTGATACATCTGCCGATAATTTTTGATTGTGTTGATTGGTTTGACGCAGCGTATCTACATGCTGCTGAATATCTAGAACGGCCTGCGTTTGTTCATCGATTGCTTGTGATGATTCCCCCATTGCTGCGGTGATTTCATCTAATGCTTGTTGCTGGTGGATGGTCATATCATAAGCTTTGTCACTATTCAGTGTCAGTTGTTTGATATCACGTTGGGATGATTGGCCGTTGTCATTTACTTTTTGAATCAACTCACGTGTTGTTTGTAAAAATCGGTTAATAGAATCTGCCATTTGGGCAATTTCGTCATGGCCATGAGTCGGAATTTTCTGAGTGAGATCGCCGCCGCCAGCGGCTAATTTTGATAAGTTGCTACTTAGATGATTGAGTCGGCGTTGCACCCGCATGACCAATAATCCGCCAATAGAAATGAGCAAAATAACTCCACCAACAATTTGAATAATAAGACTTTTTTGTGTGACGTTATGCGCTAGCGTCGTGATCATTTGGGTTAGTTTTTGAGCCTGTTGATGATTGGTTTTTAACAACGTTGTTGCCAGTTGATTAAACTCATCGCGGCTTAATTGTGTCATTTGCCCGAGCAGCTCTTGACTCTGATCAATCATCTTTTGACGAGCAACATTGGCTTGTTTAGCTTGCTGTTGCTGTGAGTTGATAAATTCACTTAGATTGTATGCGACCAACAGCTGACCAATTTTACTACCTTGAAACATCACTGGGGTGTTGGTGAAGTAAATTTCTTTATTGTGCTGCGCTGCATCAAGTACTCGGTTTAATGCATGAGCTCCTTTACCAGATATATCAAGCTGTTGAACTTTCGGTTTGGAACGGTCAATTGAATGAGTGAGCAGTTTTCCTTGATTATCTGTAAAAGCGGCCACAATGATATTAGGGTTTTTTTGGGCGGCTAAGATAAGATCGGTCATCTGTCCTAGATTATTATCCAGAACGGCTCCCAGAGCGCTAGTTACAATCAGCTGGTTATAAATACTCGATTCTTGTTTAAACGCCTTTAACTCGCGCTGCGATTGAGCTGTTTGTTGCTGTGTCATCAGATCGCTTAGAGATTGATTAAGCTGTGCTGAGAGCTGTTGATTGGTTTGACTCAACTGCTTGAGTTGTCTGCTTTGAGTGGCCGTTAATGTGCTTTGCATTGACTGAGTTTGTGCAGAGAGTGAATCTTGGATTGCTGTCTGTAGATTTTGGATTTGGATAAATGAAGATAACCCAATAAGTAATGTTTGGGCGGCGATTAGTAGGCCCGTTGCTATTAAGATAAGTCGTAACAGAGAATGATTAAACTGCTTCAACATTGCGATGTCCTTTTCTCAAATTATTGATGTCCCAATTGAATGGGCAAAGTTACTCATAAGGGAATAGACTTTCTGTAAAGTGTAGGCCTCATAGGATGCTTGTGATGTGTTTCAAGTCAACAATCGCAATGTTATGACTAAAACATCAATGCTCGTTTTGATTATGATGATTATGTCTATGTTTTAATGCGTCCTCAGCCACAGATTTACTATCCATTTAATGCATGCCTTTTTATGGGGCCTTTGTCATTTCTACATTGCATCATCTAAAGGGCCTCTACGTTGAATGCGTTTGGGGATTAAACACGGCCATGATCACCGTCGTTCCTTTACTCGAATGCGGGCGAATGTGGGAATCAGCGTTATTGTTTATGTCTATGATAAAGTTTATTGAATCAAGCTGTTTGTCGAGTCATCCTTGTGGATAGTCAAAAAGAGGCCGTTTTTACAACGGTTTCGATTGGAACAAATGTCCTTGGTAACGCATAATGAACAAATAGAGGTTACTATCAATGAACAAGGAAGCTAGATGAAAAATTCTCAGGTGATATCTACAGATGATATTTTGCTAACGTTGTGCAATTCAGTCACGAAAGTCTTGAGCGCGGCAACCGGTACACCGGTTAATTATTCAGCGATGGTACAAAGGATCCACAAAACCTGTCTGAAACCAGACATTGGTTGTTTTGTATTGTTTGATGGTGGTTTTTCAGGGCTGGTATTGATGAACTTTACCGCACAAGCTGCGCTTGAAATCTATCAAACCTATATGAAAAATATGGGAATTGCCGAAGCTGAACTTGCCACTCAGCACACTTCAGATGAAGTTGCAAACGTCATGGGTGAATTGATGAATCAAAGCATCGGTGATTTCACCGGTAAAATTGGTCAACAATTGCATACCAGTATCACGCAAAACCAACCGAAAATGTTAGCGATTAACAAGCAAGTATTGATTTCGGTCGATACTAATTTAGACCGTCCACAAGCTCGCCGAGTCACGTTTGTGACCTCCCATAACAATATTTTTTATCTTGAACTAGCTATGGATAAAACAGAGTTTATACAGATCGCTGATATCGTTGAGCGAGAAGACAGTGATCCGGATGCGATTATTGCCGAGGCTAACCGTCAGGTCGATAAACCTGTTGCTCAAGTTGTCGATCAAGACTTGTTCGATGAGCTTGGCTTATAGTGGGCTGTAGCTTCGCCTTGAAAAGTAATCTAGGGAAGTGATTCTAAGTGGCGGCGTATAGTATACTAATAGTTTAGTGGGGGAGGTTAGTTTGAGTACGCCGCGCGATCAGTTGTTTATGGAACAAGCTATTGAATTAGCTTTACACGCTCAGCAAGAAGGTGAGATCCCTGTCGGAGCAGTGGTTGTCTATCAAGATGAAGTGATTGGACGAGGCTGGAATCGCAGTATTAGCTGCCATGATGCATCCCATCATGCTGAAATTATGGCCCTGCGAGAGGCTGGACAGGTATTAAAAAACTACCGCCTTATAGATACAACCTTATATGTAACACTTGAGCCTTGTCCGATGTGTGCCGGTGCAATGGTCCATGCGCGAGTGGCAAAACTTGTCTATGGGGCTTCTGATCCGAAAACTGGCGCGGCGGGTAGTGTGTTCAATCTAGTTGCTGAACCGTGTTTGAATCATCAGTTAGAGATTGTTGGGGGTGTGGAGCAGGAGCGCTGTTCAACGCTCCTGAGCGAGTTTTTTCGCAACCGTAGAAAAGCGATTAGATCTGCGAAAAAACTCAAGTCTTCTCAGCAAGGCTGAGTTAATTAATCATCACTTTCACCCATCAGCTCAGTTAAAGTAAAACTGCGTTGACGCCATAAAGTTTTTTTATGTTGGCGCGCAAGTTGAATACGCCGACGAGGTGAATGTGTGGCATGACGACGTTTTTTAATCATCTTCATCCCTCCTTCTTTGTTATTGTTGTTTCTCTTTTATTTTCGCTTTTTAACCTATCAATTCTCTATGACGAATCGATGACAGTCAAGGGTTTTGCTGAAATTTTATCCATTTTGGGGCGTTATGCACAAAATTAGTGCACTAATTGGGCTTGAATACGACGTTTTTCAGCACTGAGTAAGACCATGCTCTGATAATACTGGCGAATGTTATTCACATAGTTATAGGCTTCGCTACCCCGTGCATAACCGTAGCGGGTCTTACGATACCAACGTTTTTGCATCAGTAAGGGTAAGCGCTCTTTTACATCTGCCCAATTATTCGGATCTCCCCCTTGTAGTTTAGTCAGGCGGCGCACATCCAACATATGGCCAAAACCCATGTTATAAGCGGCTAGGGCAAACCAGATCTTTTCATCATCATGAATGCTTTCTGGGACTAAAGAGATTAATCGGCGCAAGTAATCAGCCCCTCCTCGAATACTTTGCTGTGGATCTAAACGATTTTTCACACCCATATGATGCGCTGTATTAAGCGTTAACATCATTAGACCTCGTACGCCAGTACTGGATCGTGCGTGGGGATCCCAGTGTGATTCTTGATAAGAGACGGCAGCGAGCAATCGCCAATCCAAACCCTCAGCGTACTGTTTGAACCACTTTTGATAAATGGGTAATGTGGTGCTAACCGCTTTGATAAATGATCGCGTATCTACGTAATCAAACTGCTCAATATGGCCAAAGTATTTTTCGACTAGTTTGGCTATTGTTCCATCTTGGTGTCTTTGTCCAAAAAACTCGATCAAAGTGGAATAAAATGAGTCATCATCATTACGGCGAATTGCCCAGCTAATAGGCTCTTGATGATTGATCACAAAAGCGCTGGCTAATTTAGGATAATAGCGCTGTGTGAGCGCTAAAATACGATTATCAACCACGGCATAGCGCAATGTTCCTTGATGTACTTCACGCAGTAGTTCTTCGTTATCGACTTGTGGATCAGCGGCAATGCGTAACTTGGGATAACGTTGTTTTAAACGCTGTAAAATAACATCATGAAAGCTGCCTTGAATCACCCCAATAGGCGCATCTATATCGGCAAGTGTTTGTGGTGGCGTCGTCCCTTTACGATAGACCAATACACTATCAACATCATAAAAGTCGGGCGAGAAACGAAACTCACTGCGCAGTGCAGGGGTAGGGATAAGCGATGCGGCGATTAGATCAACACGATTCTTTTTTAGTGCATTGAACAGATCGGTTTGACTATACAAGGGGATCATTTTAAGCCTTACCCCAAGATAATTAGCATAATTTTCGAGCAACTCATAATCAATCCCTGTGGGTTGATCATTTTGATCATAATAGAAGTTGCGTGACGAATAGAGCGTGCCTACACGTAAGACCTTTGCATATTCCAACTGCTCTAATTCGCTGCGTTGCGATGTGTTAGGTCGACAACCTAAAAGCAGTAAAGCAAGTATCAGTGTGCTTATCCATCTTAAGATATATAACGGTTTTGGCAACGCTTCTAATATCCTTATTCAGGCTAATGCTATGATTACAAGCCCCATAGTGTAACATTGTTCATTGATGGGGTCGTGAAATGAAATGTGTTGTTTTTCATTAAATTAACAATTTAAAATAGGAAAAACAACGATGAAAGAATACATTGCAGCGTGATAACTGAAATGCCATGAACTCATCACGTATTGCCTGTTATCGTGCGTTGTTCATCGTAATATTGACCGACGAGTCTAGTTTTTATGTGACGGCATAAACTATTTCTGGATGACCCCTGCTTATCCGCTTCTTTGTCTTAGATCGAGCGTTTGATCTACTATTTTTCTGGCAGAGAAAAAGTTCGTCTACATTAACGTCATTCTAGCGGTGACTTCTTCTACCTTTATTCTTTATAATATAACCTAATTTACCCCCCAACGGCTTCAGCAATGCGTGATAAACATAGCGTTTGCTAAGCCCAAACGCAGACGAGTACACATTATGGAAATCTTGCGTGGTGCTCCGGCACTGTCTGAATTTCGCATCTCTCAGTTAATGAAACAAACGAGTGAAGAATCCCTCCCGATTACAGGTATTTATGCCGAGTATATGCACTTTGCTGAGGTGGCAAGCCCTCTGCGTGCTGAGCAGCATGATATCTTGCAAAAGTTACTGACTTATGGACCAACTATTGCCGAACATGAGCCCGTCGGTGAGCTAGTCTTAGTCACACCTCGACCCGGTACCATTTCACCATGGTCATCCAAAGCGACAAATATTGCTCATAATTGTGGTTTAACTGAGATTGTGCGAATTGAGCGCGGTATCGCTTACTATGTGAGTGTTGCTGAGCCACTCAGTGATGCTAATCGCCAAACACTGTCTGCGTTGATCCACGATCGCATGATGGAAAGTGTATTTGACTCATTTGAACAGGCGCAATCCCTGTTTAGTCACGCAGAACCTGCTCCGGTTCGGGCTGTTGATATTGTCAACGGCGGGAAAGCTGCACTCGAACAAGCAAACATCGAGCTAGGTTTGGCCTTAGCCGATGATGAAATCGATTATTTAATCGATAATTTTCAAAAAATCGGGCGTAATCCCAACGATGTTGAGCTGATGATGTTTGCTCAAGCCAATTCAGAGCATTGTCGGCATAAAATTTTTAATGCAGATTGGACCATTGATGGTCAGGTACAACCTAAATCACTATTTAAGATGATTAAGAATACCTTTGAGCGCCACCCCGATGGCGTTCTTTCGGCCTATAAAGACAATGCGGCCGTGATGGAAGGCTCGAATGCAGGGCGCTTCTATCCCAAACCTTATAGCAACCAATACAGCTATCATCAAGAACCCGTGCATATTTTGATGAAAGTCGAGACGCATAACCATCCCACGGCTATCTCGCCATTTCCCGGTGCGGCTACAGGCTCAGGCGGTGAGATCCGTGATGAAGGCGCAACAGGGCGTGGTTCAAAACCTAAAGCGGGTCTCGTGGGTTTTAGTGTGAGTAACTTACGTATTCCTGGATTTGTACAGCCATGGGAAAGTGATTTTGGCAAACCATCGCGCATTGCCAGTGCACTGGATATTATGATTGAAGGGCCTCTCGGTGGCGCTGCATTTAACAACGAATTTGGTCGACCTAACCTATTAGGCTATTTCCGTACTTATGAAGAACAGGTCGAAAGTTTTAATGGTCTGGAAGTTCGTGGTTACCACAAGCCTATTATGATGGCCGGCGGCGTGGGTAACATCAAAGCGGAGCATGTTGAAAAAGGCGATATTCCTGTCTCAGCGAAGATCATTGTGCTGGGCGGGCCTGCGATGAATATTGGGTTAGGTGGCGGAGCCGCCTCATCGATGACTTCAGGGCAGTCGGCTGAAGACCTTGATTTTGCTTCAGTACAACGTGATAACCCTGAGATGGAGCGTCGCTGTCAGGAAGTGATTGATCGTTGTTGGCAGATGGGGGAGCGCAATCCGATTGTCTTTATTCACGATATTGGGGCGGGTGGGTTATCTAACGGCTGCCCTGAGTTAGTCAATGATGGCGGCCGTGGCGGACGTTTTGATTTGCGCCAAGTCCCCAATGATGAGCCCGGTATGTCACCGCTTGAAATTTGGTGCAACGAATCGCAAGAGCGTTATGTTTTAGCTGTTCCTGCCGAGCGATTAGATGAGTTTGATGCGATTTGTCAGCGTGAACGTGCGCCATATGCCGTGATCGGTGAGGCAACTGAAGAGCGAGATCTGATCCTACGCGATGAGCATTTTGCCAATGAACCGATCCACCTGTCGCTGGATGTTTTGTTGGGGAAACCCCCGAAAATGCATCGTGATGTGATCAGCGCGGCATTTACTGGCGTTGCGTTAGATACCACCTCGATGGATTTAGCTGATGCCGCAGAGCGGATTTTGCGTCTGCCGGCGGTAGCGGAAAAAACCTTTTTGATTACTATTGGCGATCGCAGTGTGACCGGGTTGGTGGCACGTGATCAGATGGTTGGCCCTTGGCAAGTTCCTGTAGCTGACTGCGCGGTCACTGCGGCTAGCTATGACACCTATGCTGGGGAAGCCATGTCGATTGGTGAGCGCACACCGACAGCCTTGATCAATCATGGCGCTTCTGCTCGGTTAGCGGTTGCTGAGGCGATCACTAATATCGCACCCGCCGCGATTGGGCCATTTAGCCGGATTAAGCTATCAGCAAACTGGATGGCTGCAGCCGGTCATCCTGGTGAAGATGCCGGGCTCTACGAGGCTGTTAAGGCCGTGGGTGAAGAGCTTTGCCCTGAACTTGAGCTGACCATTCCCGTGGGTAAAGACTCGATGTCGATGAAAACCACGTGGCAACAAAATGGTGAGCAACAGTCAGTCACTGCACCATTGTCATTGATTATCAGTGCATTTGCACGGGTGAGTGATGTGCGCAAAACGGTGACACCGCAACTGGTCAACGATCCCAGTCAATTACTGATTTTGATTGACCTTGGACAAGGTAAAAACCGTTTGGGTGGCTCGGCGCTTGCGCAAGTGTATAAGCAACTTGGCGATAGTGCTCCGGATGTGGATTCACCCGCACTACTGCGTGGTTTTTATTTGGCCATTCAAGAACTCATTAGTCATGACAAATTAACGGCGTACCATGACCGCAGCGATGGCGGCTTATTTAGTACGGCGGCAGAGATGGCCTTTGCAGGTCACTGTGGGGTTGATATTGCCCTTGATCAGCTGGGTCATAGTGATTTAACCACCTTGTTTAATGAAGAGCTAGGTGCTCTAATTCAAGTTCCTGGCGATGCAAAAGAAACGGTTATGACGACCTTAGCGGGTCATGGTCTGGCTAATTGCAGCTACGTGGTTGGACGAGTGAATCGTGATGATATGATCCGCTTTACTCGTAATGGCGATACCGTGTTGGCGCAGTCTCGCCAGCATTATCGGCAAATTTGGGCTGAGTTAACCTATCAGATGCAGGCGTTGCGTGATAATCCAGAATGTGCCCAAGCCGAATTTGAAGCAAAAGCGGATGTTAGCGACCCTGGGCTTAATGTGGCATTAAGCTTTGATCTCAATGAAGATGTCGCAGCTCCAATGATCGCCACCGGTGTTCGACCTAAGTTGGCTATCTTGCGTGAGCAAGGGGTGAATTCACACAGTGAAATGGCCGCTGCATTTGACCGAGCCGGATTTGACGCGATTGATGTGCATATGAGTGATATTTTGGCGGCACGGGTGACTTTGGAACAATTCAGTGGTCTGGCCGCTTGTGGTGGTTTCTCGTATGGGGATGTACTGGGAGCTGGTGAAGGCTGGGCGAAGTCAATTCTGTTTAATCCACAGGCTCGTGAGCAGTTTGAGCAATTCTTTATGCGTTCTGACAGTTTTGCCTTAGGCGTATGTAATGGTTGCCAAATGCTCTCTACCCTAAAAGAGTTGATCCCCGGGGCAGATTTATGGCCACGCTTTGTACGCAACCAATCTGAACGTTTTGAAGGGCGTTTTAGTCTGGTAGAAGTGCAATCATCATCATCACTGTTCTTCAATGATATGCAAGGTTCGCGGATGCCGATTGCAGTGGCTCATGGTGAAGGGCAAGTGGAAGTCCGTGACGGGGAACATTTGGCAGCACTTGAGCAGAGCCAGATTGTTGCTATGCGCTTTGTCGACCACTATGGTCAAGCCACGACGTCTTATCCACTTAATCCGAATGGTTCAGCCAATGGGATTACGGGGTTAACCACAACCGATGGTCGCGTCACCATTATGATGCCGCATCCTGAGCGGGTATTCCGTAGTGTGGCGCACTCATGGCATCCTGCTGATTGGGGGGAAGATAGCCCGTGGATGCGCATGTTTCGTAATGCCCGTAAACAGCTTGGATAAGGGCAATTATTCAGTTGTTGTAGCAAACCGGCCTTTAAGGGCCGGTTTTTTTATGTTGGGTGTTATAGCTTATAAACGAGATGTAAGTAGCCCGGTTGAACTTCAATACGGTCGGCAAAATATTTAATCATTTTTTGTTTAGACTTGTTTGTGTCGAGCTGGTAAACCGGATGGCTTTGCAGATAAACACGCATTGATTGTTCGAGCTTAGGTAAAAATTTAGAAGCGATCGAGCTGTATTTATCAGGTTTTACATCAGATAATTGAATTGACATATCTTCAAGGTAAATTGCACCTTCCTCTTTGTTGTATACAGGTTTAGCCTTGAATGTTCCGTGACTGGTAAAATCAAAATTTTTGATAAAACTGCTAATATGCAGTTGAAGTAACCCGTTGAGTTGTACCCGTTGTTGATTATTCGGGTCAATTTTGACCTTCAGTTGGCTAAGATCTGTATCTACTTCGAGCAACGAACCCAGTCGATAAGTTTTTTTATAATCGACATGATGTTGCAGGTAATTAGAGATATCTGCTTCGGTGATGTTATACCCACAGCCACTTAGTAGTACACTGGAGAGCAGCATAAGCCACAGCGTTTTTTTCAAAATTAGCTCCGATAGTCATTAATACGGCTTGATTCTAACAGGATTGCCGGGCAATGCTATGTACAGCACTGTCATTATCAAAGACTCAAAATTCGTAGATGTTGGTTTACAATGATAGGTGGCTGAACTCATGAACAAAAAACAAGTTGGGGGCGGGCTTGCTTTAGGCGCTGTGATTGCTTTAGTTATTGGGGCCATGCAGTGGTTTGAGGTGCCAAAACAGACAAATATTATGACAGTTCAACAGCATCAGTATCCAGCTCAATGCCCTAATTGGGTGGTCTTATCCGGTGACGCAAGTAAGACCTTGCCACGCCAATTTACAGTCGCCAGCTGGAATATTTATAAAACCCAAAATTTAGGGTGGGCGGACCAGCTTGATAAACTAGCCAAGCAGGCCGATGTGATCGCTTTGCAAGAAGCGCGAGAATCGACCACGCAAGCATTTTGGCGTCGCCGCCATTGGTCGGCAACAATGCTCGAAGCCTTTACCATGGGACGACAAAGCGTAGGGGTGCAATTAGCCTCAGCATACCCACCTTTGCAAGTCTGTGGTCTACGTCAAAAAGAGCCGTTAATCCGTTTACCTAAGTCGCTAATTGCGGGGGTCTATCCATTAGCCGATGGTGCCGGTGAACTATGGGTAATAAGCTTACATTCCATTAACTTTTCACTGAAAATTGCACCTTATTTACAGCAGTTAAATGATGTCGCAAATTTAATTAATCAACACCATGGGCCACTGATTATTGCAGGGGATTTTAATACTTGGAGTCGACATCGCCATCAGGTGTTACTTCAGTGGATGCAACATCATGGTTTACAGCCCGTTCGATTTAAAAATGATAAGCGCAGCCAAGTATTTGGTCATGCGCTCGATCATATTTTTTATCGTGGTGTAAAACTTGCGCGAAGCCGAGTGATAGCCACCAATGCTTCAGATCATAATGCACTGGTGGCAACGTTCAAAACAACTACACATTCAGGCGGGTAATATCGACATAAACGCGCAATTTCTGTCCCGGTTGTAAGTAGCTTTGATGCTGCAGATCATTCCACTTAACCAGATCGTCTACTTGAACTTTAAATTTATGGGCAATGCGATCAAGTGAATCACCTTGGCGAACTTTATAGACAATTCGCCGTGTTATTCCCGTTTTTTTAGCCGAAATTTTCTGCCAAAGGACGAGATTTTGCCCCGTATGTAATGCATCTTTGGGCGATAGTCCATTCCATTTCGCTAGCAGATGATAATCCAAATGGTATTTCTTGGCGATGAGCCACAAACTGTCGCCGTTTTGCACGACATAATGCATCTTGATCGTTGAAGGGCGAGATCGTGACTGGAGTTTAGCCAATCGCGATGTTTCACTTAAGATATATTGACTCGGTTTACGCACAGACATTGGGACAATAAGATGCTGTCCGACACGAATGATCTTTGTATTTAAGTGATTGATGCTGCTTATCATTTTTGTTGTTGTGTGGTACTGATAGGCAATTTTATTGAGTGTATCACCGGAAACAACTTGGTGACGTTTCCATTTTACCCGCTTGTTTGCGGGGAGCTGTGCTAGGGCCGTTTTAAATTGATCGACATTCTCAATTGGAATCAACAGCTTATGAGAGCCATTGGGGTCGGTTGCCCAACGGTTAAAACCAGGGTTGAGTTGGTAAAGCTGCTTAAGGTCAAGATGTGCCATTTTCGCCGCTAATGCTAGATCGATTTGGCTACCCACATTCACTTGTTCTAAATATGGATGGTTGGCGATATTAGGTAATTGGACCCCATATTTTTTAGGATGTTTAATCACTTCGCTTAGAGCGAGTAGTTTGGGCACATAGGCTTCTGTTTCACTGGGTAAGTCCAAATGCCAAAAGTCAGTCTGTTTGTGATGACGCTGATTATAATGAATGGCATCTAAGACACGCCCTTGACCTGAGTTGTAGGCGGCCATTGCATTCAACCAATTACCATCAAATAATTTATTCAGCCATGCTAGGTAATCAAGTGCAGCATTGGTTGAGGCAACCACGTCACGACGACCGTCATACCACCAGTTACGCCGCAGCCCTAAATGCGTTGCTGTATCAGGAATAATTTGCCACATTCCGGATGCCTGACCGTGAGAATAGGCGAAAGGATCATAAGCGCTCTCAATGATAGGAAGTAAAGCAAGCTCCATCGGCATTTGGCGTTTTTGTAATTGTTCAACGACCCAATACATATAGGGCGTGGCCCGCACTGAGACGCGTTTGAGATATTCGGGATGGTGGCGAAACCAATTGAGCTGGGATTGAACACGGCGATCATTGAGTGGCACATCAAAGTTCATATTTGCCGCTAAACGTTTCCAAAGATCGTTATAAACGATCTTCTTTGGGGCCGGGGCCGGAGGCTTCTCAATTTGTTCTGGCTCGTGGTCTGAGACCACATTAGCACTATCATCACTGGTGGATGCTGGTGACTTTGCCATTGGCAATTGGGGAGCCATTGAGTGATTGAATTTTATTGTTTGGCAACCCGTTAAAGCTATCACCATCAAACTGACCAGAGTTAAACGCATGTGTTCCTTAATGTCGCCATCGAAAAAATGATGCTATGTTACGGATAGTTTTTAATCTATTCAAGTCAGAAACGGTCTTTATACAGTCTTAATTGCCGAAAAGCTTCTATTTCGTCGACACAAGGTGTTGATAAAATCGCAGATAAAGCCGATTGTAATGATTTATTATCACAGCGCATGAATGGATTGAATGCCAATTGTGAGGACAATTGAAAAGGGATGGTCGGTAGTCCTTGCTGACGCAATTTCACCATCTGTTTATGATATTCAAGTAATGCAGGGTTGGTCGGTTCAATAGCGAGTGCAAACTTGAGGTTAGCAAGTGTGTATTCGTGCGCCGCATAGACGTTAATATTAGGATTCAGTGTCGCAATTGCCTTTAGGCTTTGCAACATTTGTTCAGCCGTTCCTTCAAAAAGTCGACCGCAACCACAATTAAAGAGTGTATCTCCACAAAACAGATAATCATCGTTGTAGTAGACCACGTGGCTAAGAGTATGCCCCGGTGTCGCCATGACTTTTAGTGTACAATCAATATTGGCAAGCTTAAGCTGATCGGTGTGTTTCACTCGTGTGGCTGAAAATGGCAATGGAATATCTGCACCGGCAATCACTTGGCAGTCGGGGTAGTGCTGAAGTAACTGCTGGACGCCACCGATGTGATCAAGATGATGATGAGTCAGCAAAATGTAATGAAGCGAACTACCTAGTTGGGTTAGACGCGCCAGAATTGGTTCGGCTTGGCCCGGATCAATGACTGCACAAGCGGATTGTTCAAGGTGGTGTAGTAACCAGATATAATTATCATTAAATGCAGGTATCGTCATGATTTGCATAGTGGATATTCTCTTGGCTGTGAATAGTATGTTTAGTATGCCAGAAATAATGCGAGGAGCGCGATGAAGCCAGCTAAAATAAGTCGGAAGATTATTGGTCCATTAGGCTGGCAAGAGTTTTCAGGCGGCAATTGGCTCAGAGCCGAAGAACAAGTGATGTTGGATCGCTATTTGCCAAAAATATTTGGTTTTTATATGCTTAAATTAGGGCATCTGAGTGGTCAGATGGATGGTCATCACTCGATGATTCGTAAACAGGTGTGTATAGCCCCTTCTATTGCAACACAAGATATTGTTGCTGAGTTGACAGCGTTACCTATTCAGGAAAGCAGTGTCGATTTGTGTTTACTCAATCATACACTTGATTTTTCCGACGATCCCCATCAGATATTACGCGAAGTCGAACGGGTGTTGACTCAAGATGGGTATCTTATTTTAAGTGGTTTTAATCCAATGAGCCTGATGGGGATACGCGCTCATCTGGGGCGGCGGCGAATTATTCCATGGTCTTGCCAGATGTTTACGCCGATGCGAGTCAGAGATTGGCTCAATTTGTTGGGTTTTGAAGTGTTGCATGATGAGCGTTATGCATTTACTGGTTTTACCAATTCTCAGCCTCTTGGCAGTTGGTTTGAACAAAAAGGTCGGCTTTATGCACGGCCTTTCAGTTCCTGTTATTTAATGGTCGCGCGTAAACGCACGGTGCCATTGACGCCAATACGCCAGAAATGGCAATTAAAAAAAACGATTGCAGTCAGGCCATTAGCTAGTTCATAAACCTCACCGTTGTTGGCTTATGACTGGGCTTAGCGGTTAAGAATAAGTGTCCGGTCGGGGCGATAACTAACCCTCATAGCCTTCGTCGGTGGCTAAGTTATCACTTTCGGCAGCAAGTCGCGCTAGTTCGTCGCAGCGCTCATTTTCCGGATGACCCGCGTGACCTTTCACCCATTGCCAATCAATGTCTGTATGGCGCGCCGCCGCAATATCAAGTCGACGCCAAAGGTCGGCATTCTTAACCGGCTTTCTATTGGTGGTCTGCCAGCCTCGTTTTTTCCAATTATGGATCCACTGTGTGATCCCTTGGCGGACATACTGGCTATCGGTAGTTACAATAACTGAGCACGGCCGAGATAGTGTTTCTAAGCCAATGATTGTGGCTAATAATTCCATTCGGTTATTGGTAGTGAGTTTAAAGCCTCCAGAGAGTTCGCGCTGTTTACCTGCATACTGTAAAATTGCACCATAACCGCCTGGTCCTGGATTTCCCAGGCACGAGCCGTCGGTAAATAATTGCACTGATTGAGTCATGCTTTGTTAAAATATGGCAAATAATAAATGTAAGTGTCGCATAGGTGAGCGTGTGAACCAAACACAAGAACGACGATTGGTTGTTTTCGATACAGAAACAACAGGGATGAATAATGATGGGCCTGTCTATTTGGGACACCGCGTCATTGAAATTGGCTGCATTGAGGTGATTAACCGTAAACTGACCGGGCGAACGTTTCACGTCTACATTAAGCCCGACCGACTGGTTGATCCTGAGGCGATTGCGGTCCATGGGATCACGGATGAGTTTTTAGCTGATAAACCTGGATTTAGTCAGATTGCTGATGAATTCATTGCGTTTATTCGCGGCGCAGAGCTAGTGGCTCACAACGCAGGGTTTGATACCAGCTTTTTAAATCATGAATTTTCGATGTTGCCCAAGGTAACTGAAACCATTGAAAATTTGGCGCAAGTGACCGATTCATTGATGATCGCTCGTCGCGGTGAATATCGAGGTCGTGAAGTGCAGCAAGTGTTAGGCAAGCCGATACCCTCACGCAAAAACCTAGACTCACTATGTGATTACTATGGGGTTGATAGTCGTTCACGAACTTATCACGGCGCTTTGTTGGATGCGCAATTGCTTGCCGAAGTCTTTTTAAAAATGACTGGTGGGCAGAGCCGACTGAATTTAAATGATGAGCAACATACAACGGGGGCGAGTTATATTCAGCGTGTTGATGTACATCGCTCGTCACTGCCCGTGGTGAAAGCCAGTGATGAAGAGTTAACCGCTCATCAACACCGCTTAGAATTGGTCCAGAAAAAGGGAGGACATTGTTTATGGCTGAACACCGATTAAACCAAAGGAGGCCCATGCGTGCGTAAACAGTTTCGATGGTTGGGTGTATGTCTTATAAGCACTATCGTTTTGCCAGTACTGGCTACAACAGATCAGAGTACGCCACTAGTTGATGTTTATCGCAATCATAATATGCCATTGATTGATAACCGTTTTCGGATTGATCCGCGGGTTCAACAAGTGACTTTTATGCTCCATCGTAAAACAGGTTCTGCATCAGCTATTTTAGTTCGTCCTGATGGAAGTAAAATTTATCCTTGGAGGTTGCCAAGTCATATTCATTGGTTAGAGACCCCAAATGTCGATATTGTAACCATTGAAAACCCTATGCCAGGACCATGGCAGGCGTTAGTTGAAACGGACGATCCCCGTAATATTGTGCAAGTTGTCAGTGATATTAAACTGGAGGTTGATCCTTTTCCGATTCAAGTCTTCGTAGGGGAAAAACTATCACTGAAAGCTAGACTACTCAGTCATGGAAAGCCTTTGGTTTTTGGGCCTTATATGGATGGTGTGTTATTTCACGTTCATTTGGATAGCGCTGATAGTCCAGATGCGAATGATACAGCCTATGCACATAAAACGATTACAGCACTGCGAGATGATGGCAGTCAATTTGATGGATATCCGCAAGATGGTACATATACCGGTTACATCACACTGAATATTCCTGCGGGTAAATATGATCTTGATGTGTCCACGCAAAATAACGTTTTTACCCGAGGATATCGGCAAGTTTTGTTGGTGTCCCATCAACCATATGAGACAGAGCTTATATCGCCTACAGATAAGCAACCATTAAAACTAAAAGTCATTGCCGATGCTGATGAAGTGAAAGTGAATTCAATCGTGATCGATGGAACGATGAGCAATGGTAGCGGTTTTAAACAACATTTTGAGGTGCGAACTCGGAAGGCTCCATCTGACTTTACTTTTGATCTTCCTACGCCGTCTAAACCCGGCTCCTATCGCATTAATGCCATCGGCTATGCAGATACTACGGGCGGACGTCCAGTTGTAATGACGATGCCAGAGAAGAGCTTCTACATAGCTCCACCGCCGCCCCCTGTCGTAGATGTTGAACCAAAAGTTATTTCTCCACCTCCAAAGAGTTATTTGCTCGATTGGATCATTGGCGGTGGCGTGGCCTTTATTTTATTTTTGGGCGGTGGTCTCTTCTGGATCTGGCAACGTAAACGTAAAGCCTTTAAAAAAGCCCTAATGCTTGCAGAAGCTAAAGCTGATGAGGTGATTGAACTTGAATCACAACCGCCTATGGCGGGCGCCGAAACCAATATCAACAGTGAGGGGCCAGCAACCCCAGGACTAGATTCTGAACCTGATTTAACCATAGAGGATGATAATAAAGAGTAACCCACAAATACTGGCTGATCGTCTGTAGGCGTGAGCGTTATTCTATATGATTAATAGGCTGCTAGACATTTGCAAATTGTCTGTTTATAGAGCGATCAGACTTATTTTTAAAGAAAAATGACAAAAGCTGGTTGACTCGCTTAGCGCAGATACGTATTATCTGCGCCGCAGCTGGGGACAGTATGCGGAGTGGTAGTTCAGTTGGTTAGAATACCGGCCTGTCACGCCGGGGGTCGCGGGTTCGAGTCCCGTCTACTCCGCCAATTCTTGTTTTTAGTTGTTATTTCGATGATGGAGTGGTAGTTCAGTTGGTTAGAATACCGGCCTGTCACGCCGGGGGTCGCGGGTTCGAGTCCCGTCTACTCCGCCAATCGTTTGATTGGTGTGTTATCGAAGTATGTTGATATGTGTGGAGTGGTAGTTCAGTTGGTTAGAATACCGGCCTGTCACGCCGGGGGTCGCGGGTTCGAGTCCCGTCTACTCCGCCAACATCAACAATGTTTTATACTAAGTGCTACTCAATACGGAGTGGTAGTTCAGTTGGTTAGAATACCGGCCTGTCACGCCGGGGGTCGCGGGTTCGAGTCCCGTCTACTCCGCCAACTTGAGTCAGTACTTAAGATAAAACACCTTTCCTGTGCGGAGTGGTAGTTCAGTTGGTTAGAATACCGGCCTGTCACGCCGGGGGTCGCGGGTTCGAGTCCCGTCTACTCCGCCAATTCTTTTATATCTTAGATCAATTCTAATATTTTCCCCTCTTGGGGAATGTTGTTATTTATCCCTCTATTATTGATCATTCATCGCGATTCATATTTGTGTTTATATCATTCTCATTTATCTTGATAAAGAGACGTGATCGCTTGCTTGATCTGTTCCGATAAAATAGGCGTAGGGGCACCAATCAGGGCTGAACTCTTATTTGCGCTGATAATTCGGCTCGCAATCACTTGCCGAGTCTTAACCGAATAAACTGCTATCTTGATATCCGGTTGACTATTTGGCGTTTGTGCTGAATTATCCCAATAGACCCATTGTGGTGACACATAATAATCATAGCCATGACTTTTAGGGCCAGCTAGACAGTCGACACTGTTACAAACGGCATCATAAGTTACTCTTTCTGTTGTGTATTGTTTAAATGCCATGACAAGAGCCAAAGAGGCTTGGTCTGTTTCTGCTTGGTTTTGTGATGGGCCATTGATAGGTTGGCGGACCTTGCTAATCAATACTGCTTTGTTGGGAAAAAGCGACTGAGCGTGAACAGAAAAGCCAATCAAACCTGCCAAAATAATGATGAACCGAATGTTTGTATACATAGTCATCTTCAATCAGTGAAGGTGCGCTCATCATGACTTATTGTGCGACCTCAGACAACCTCCTAAACGACAGAGTCGTTTTCGATGGTTGCAGGTCAGTCAAAAGGCCTCCCCTAAAATAATTAAAAAAACTCAAAAATAATCATTTAAAGGAATTAATTATAAAGTACCATAAAGTTATTTAACTATTTAATTTATATGTATTTTTGTTGAAAACAAGAAACCTGTTAGTGAATGTGCTGTGGGTGAAGTGGAACGAAATGTTTACGTTTTTAAAGTCGCTTGTCTAGTGCGCTTTGTCTTAGACTTTGGTTCTGTGTTTTTCCTGATAGAATCATCCATCAGAGAGTGTGCAATTGGTTGATTATGATGTGACTCAGGCATTTACAACGATCTTGCATATTAGAAATTGTTACTTTCACTTATTCAACTTGAACCATTGTGTTGCCTGCCAGTGGGCTTAAGGTCAGTGTAGGTATGTGTGTGTTCATTGAATATGTGAGCGGAATAGGGGTATACCATGGCGAATAGGTTAATTTTGATTTCATCAGGTGGCGTGTTTTCATCAGCGTTGATGAATCATCTTTCCTCAGCATTGGCAATGGATTACAGTATTTGTGTCTCGCCGGATGATTTTCCAAGAGAAAACGACAGCTATGTGGTGTTGATTGATTATCAAAGTGTTCGTTCAGTGAGTAGCCCTTGGTTTGAGTTCTTTTCGCCTTATGATCAAGGAATTAAAATATTGTTGCTCGATTATCCTGAACATGAAACGCTAGAGGTGGTGAGTAGCATCAGCAATATATGTGGCGTATTTTTTAGCTCAGATTCTTTGGATGTCTTAGAAAAAGGCATTCGGAAAGTGATAGAAGGTGAGATGTGGTTTGGTCGGCAACTGGTCGGAGAGCTTCTGCAGTTGTACAAACGCAAAGTTGGTGAAGGTAAAACGACCAAAAAAGTCAAAATTTCACCTCGTGAGGTTGAAGTTTTACGTTGTTTATCAGTTGGTTATTCAAACTCGGATGTGGCGCAAAAATTACATTTGAGCGAAAACACAGTTAAATCACATTTATTCAATATATTCCGCAAGTTAAATGTGAAAAATCGGACTCAGGCTGTCTCTTGGTTCAATAGCCATTATAATGCTTAGATTCAATAGTGAGGTGTTTATGAAGGTGTGTCAGTCTTATTGCTTAATTTTTGCAAGACATCTCATTGCACAATGGCTCTTGAAGATTCCTGATGAGCATTGTGATTAGGTCATTGCACGAAAATTTAAATCAAATCTTTAGTCATAATTGTAACAGAGATCCGTGAGTCAGTGACTAAAATCCAGTATAGTGATAAGTCATATTAGTGATTAATTTGGAATTTTTATGAGCCGTGATTTGATTTTGGCTGAGCTTCGCGAAGCTGCTACAACATTAGACCAATTTATAAATGATGCCAGCAATATCGATGCCATTGAGCAAGCAGCGAGTCTTATAGCCTCAAGCTTTAAACAAGGCGGTAAAGTTATCTCTTGTGGTAACGGCGGGTCGCACTGCGATGCGATGCATTTTGCCGAAGAGCTGACGGGTCGCTATCGGGATAACCGCCCTGCATATCCGGCGATTGCGATTTCTGATCCGAGCCATATCTCATGTGTGGGTAATGATTATGGATTTAATAACATCTTTTCACGTTATATCGAAGGGCTAGGTCAAAAAGGTGATGTGCTATTGGGGATTAGTACCAGTGGTAATTCAGCTAATATTTTAAAAGCGATTGAAACAGCCCAAGCTAAAGGAATGCAGGTGATCATTTTGACGGGCAAAGATGCCGGCAAGATGGCTGGACTTGCAGAGTGTGAGATCTGTGTGAAACATTTTGGTTATGCAGATCGTATTCAAGAGATCCATATCAAAGTCATCCATATTTTAATTCAATTAATTGAACGTAAGATGGCCAGCTAAGGGGCTCAGGACATGTGTGAGTTGTTGGGAATGAGCGCTAATGTTCCAACTGACATCTGTTTTTCGTTTACTGGCTTAGTTCAGCGAGGCGGGCATACCGGTCCACATACCGATGGCTGGGGGATTACCTTCTATGAAGGGAAAGGATGCCGCAGTTTTAAGGATCCAGCGCCAAGCGCCGAGTCTGAGATTGCCAAAATGGTCTTAGGCTATCCGATTAAAAGTTGTGCTGTTATTAGCCATATCCGTCAAGCAAACCGAGGCTCGGTTTGCCTAGAAAATACACATCCTTTTACCCGAGAGCTTTGGGGACAAAATTGGACCTATGCTCATAATGGTCAGTTGCGTGGGTATAAAAAGTTAACCGCGGGTTTTTATCGGCCAGTTGGTGAAACAGACAGTGAGATAGCTTTTTGCTGGATTTTAGAGCAACTGCGCCAACGTTATCCTCGTAAGCCTGGGCGAATGACCAGTGTCTTTTCGTTTATTGCCTCATTAGCTGATGAATTGCGCCAAATGGGCGTGTTTAATATGCTGCTTAGTAATGGCGATTATGTGATGGCGTATTGCTCTAATCATCTGCATTGGATCACTCGCCGAGCACCATTTGGCCAAGCGCGCTTACAAGATGCTGATATGACTGTCGATTTCCAAACTCAAACGACACCCAATGATGTTGTAACAGTGGTCGCTACGCAGCCTTTAACCTCGAATGAAGATTGGCAAAAGATGGTGCCAGGTGAATTTGCGTTATTTCGCTTTGGCCAGCTGTGTTTAAACAGAGTGAGTCGATAGGGGATAACTGTCAGTTTATTTTTAGCCTGCCTAAGCTGGGCTTTTTAGCTTAGGGGTTAGCCCGTCATCAATAAAAAATAGGCGCAGATGTCTGATTCAAAACTGCGCCTTTGCCTTTAGCTATTGTCACTGGCATAGCCCGCTGGGCCGAGCAAATGATCATCTAACCAAACTTGTCCATCTTTCATTAACAACCGATCTTGGCAAAACCATTTTACAACCAATGGGTAGATAGCCAGTTCTTGCTGATTCACTCTTTGTGCGACAAGTTGGACCGTATCTTCGGCGAAAATAGGAACCTTAGCCTGTAAAATAACGGGTCCGCCATCTAATTCACTGGTGACAAAGTGAATACTGCAGCCATGCTCATTATCACCATTCTCCAAGGCTCTTTGGTGCGTATGTAAGCCCGGATAATTAGGGAGTAGCGATGGATGAATATTCAACAGTTTGCCGCTAAAGCGCGCTACAAATGCCGGGCTTAAAATCCGCATAAAACCCGCAAGGACAATCAAATCGACTGTATAGTCATCGATAAGTTCAGCTAATGCCACATCATAGCTATCACGATCGCTATAATCTGATTTATCGACAACCGCGGTATCGATCCCCGCTTCTGCTGCACGCGTCAAACCGAAAGCCTTAGCTTGATTACTGGCAACTAACACGATTTCACCATCGATGGCCTGCCGCTGGCAGGCATCGATTAATGCTTGTAGATTACTTCCGAAACCGGAAATGAATACTGCAATGCGTTTGGGTTGACTATTAGTTAATGACAACTTGCGCCTCATCAGCAGCTGCGATCTGGATTTCACCAATTTGCCATGCGGTTTCACCTGCAGCATGGAGCGTGTCAATTGTGGTTTGTGCTTGTGCTTGCGGAACAACAACAATCAAGCCAACACCACAGTTGAAGGTGCGATACATCTCTTCACGGGTAACATTTCCATTGTCTTGCAGCCAGTTGAAAATTTCGGGCCATTGCCAGCTTGATTCATTAATGACCGCTTTGCAGCCTTTAGGTAAAACGCGTGGAATATTTTCCCAAAAACCGCCCCCGGTGATGTGTGATAAGGCGTGAACGTCAACTTGTTTAAACAACGCTAAGGCTGATTTTACATAAATCTTTGTCGGTGTAAGCAAGGTTTCACCTAACGTGCTATCTGCAAATGGCTGCAGTGGATCGGCGCCTGACACTTCCAAAATTTTACGAACCAGTGAAAAACCGTTTGAGTGAGGGCCACTTGAGCCGACCGCAATGAGAACATCTGAGGAAGACACTTTAGAACCATCAATGATCTGAGATTTTTCCACGACACCCACGCAAAAACCAGCGATATCATAGTCTTCACCATGATACATGCCTGGCATTTCGGCTGTTTCGCCCCCAATCAATGCGCATCCTGATTGCTCGCAGCCTTTCCCGATACCTGTAACAACATCTGCCGCAGTATCGACATCTAACTTACCAGTCGCATAATAATCGAGGAAAAACAGTGGCTCGGCGCCTTGAACGATTAAGTCATTGACACACATTGCTACTAAATCGATGCCAACACTGTCATGTTTTTTAAGATCCATCGCCAGCCGAAGTTTCGTACCCACACCATCGGTACCAGAAACTAATACGGGTTCTTTATAGCGCGTCGGAATTTGGCACAGTGCACCAAAACCGCCTAGGCCACCCATCACTTCTGGGCGGTGAGTCGCTTTACTCACGTGTTTAATGCGTTCAACGAGAGCATTACCTGCATCGATATCGACGCCAGCGTCTTTATAACTTAAAGGGGGGGTTTGCTTAGTCACAAAATTACCTTGCTGCTAGGGATTATTAACAGTTGTCTATTCTAACAGTGTTCCCCAGTATCGAGAAGAGATTGGCGATTAACAGCGACATTTTCATGATTTCCTGTAAAATTAATCTCATTTTTAAATGATATCGTAATTATTTGGAGAGTAAAGAATGAAGGTTGTTGAGGTTAAGCATCCCCTAATTCGTCATAAATTAGGTCTAATGCGTGAAGCTGATATTAGTACAAAGCGTTTTCGTGAATTAGCCAAAGAAGTGGCTAGCTTGTTAACCTATGAGGCGACCTCTGACTTAGAGATGGAAAATGTGACCATCGACGGATGGGCAGGACCTGTGACCGTTGAACAGATTCGCGGCAAAAAAGCAACGGTTGTACCGATTTTACGTGCAGGCCTTGGGATGATGGATGGTGTACTTGAACATATGCCGTCTGCTAAAGTCAGTGTTGTGGGCATGTATCGTAATGAAGAAACGCTTGAACCTGTTTCTTATTTTGAAAAACTAGTTGGCCAGTTGGATGAGCGCTTAGCGTTGGTAGTCGATCCAATGTTGGCAACGGGTGGTTCGATGATCGCAACCGTTGAATTGTTAAAACAAAAAGGTTGTAAAAATATTAAAGTGTTGGTCATAGTTGCCGCGCCTGAAGGGCTTAAAGCACTTGAAGCTGCCCATCCTGATCTTGAATTATATACAGCTTCTATCGATGAAAAAATTAATGAGCACGGCTATATCATGCCCGGTCTTGGTGATGCAGGTGACAAAATTTTTGGTACCAAGTAGTATCATCGATGGTGTAATTTAAGTAGAGGAACCGTATGCGAATATTGAAAAATGTGCTGTTGATGTGGGTTGGCTTACTCTGTTGGCATACGGTTTTTGCAGCGCAAATGGTTGACCCCTATCAGATGACTGTGGCATCGACTGGGACATTGCAAGTTGACCAGCAAAATGCCTTTAATCATCTCATCGAACGCGTGACAGGAAGTGATCAAGCCTTAGCTAACCCTGCAATTGCCAAAGCGGCTAGCCATGCTGGTGATTACCTGCAGCAATATGCCTATCAACAACAGGATGGGCAAAAACAGATGGCGGTGGTTTTTAACCGCAAACAGATTGAACAGATGCTTATTCAAGCGGGCTTACCATTTTGGGCCGATCAGCGACCATTGATTATTGTCTGGGATGTCATTGAGCAAAAGGGTCAACAGGCGTTTGTCGCGGATGGCTCGGATCATGCGACGCAGCTTCGCACCCAAGCGCAGCAATGGGCGTTACCTATTATCTTACCTGTGATGGACTTAGATGACTCGATGGCTATTTCACCAGCCGATGTGTGGGGGAGCTTTGTGCAGCCAGTGACGTCAGCCAGCCAACGTTATAACGCGGATGTTGCCTTGATGGTGAAATCGTATCAAGACAGCAATAGTGCGTTAACCAATGATTGGCAACTGCTCGATCTTCATCAGCATCAAATCATCGCACAAGGCCATGATCAAGGTAGCGCACAAGGTGCGATTGATGCGCAAATGTGGCAACAAGTCGCAGCTAAATTGGCGGCGCGCTACGCGGTTGTGCGTTCAACTACATCAGGTGGTGAAGTTCAGCTGACATTTACCCATATCAACGATTTTTCGCAGTATCATCAGATTCGACATTTTCTGACTAGTCAGCCGAGTGTGGTTGCCGTTAGTTTATTAATGGTTAATCAGGATAGCTATACATTCGTGGTAAAACTGGCCGATGCATGGCAACCATTACAAGCGGCGCTTAACCTGAACGATAATTATCAACCGATTGATAATGCGCCATATCATTATCAGAGGCGTTAATCCAAGTGTGAGACGAGCTCTCGACCTTGGGTATTTTCCATCTAATCACGGAGCTGTTATACTCGCGATGAATACTTATAAGTTGATACGTTCTATTGACTAAATCGCCACAATTATCGCTTCCGGTTCATCTACCTGATGACGAAACGTTTGCCAGTTTTTATGCCGGGGAAAATTCTCAGCTGCTTTCGGCGCTGCGTAATTTAGCACTTGATCAAGGTGAACGGATGATTTACATCTGGGGCGCCCCTGACTCTGGGCGCTCTCATTTATTGCATGCGAGTTGTGCAGAAATGAATAGTAGTGAATCAGCCACCGCCTATCTACCCTTAGATATGCACGCCATGATGGCTCCCGCCTATTTAGAAGGGCTTGAGTCAATGGCGTTAGTTTGTTTGGATAATATTGATGCTGTGGCAGGCGATAAAGATTGGGAAACCGCTATTTTCGATTTTTATAATCGCCGTAAAGAGCTCTCTGACGCAACTCGATTAATTGTAACTGCTAATGCCCCAGCGAATCAGCTTGATTGGGTGTTACCTGATTTGGCATCGCGTTTGAGCTGGGGGGTTACCTATCGATTGGTCGAACTTTCTGATGCGCAAAAATTAAGTGCACTCCAATTACGTGCAGAGCTACGTGGGCTGCGTATGCCATTAGAGGTCGCTCGGTTTTTGATTAAGCGGATCTCGCGCGATATGCCAACGCTCCTCACCACGTTAGATCAGTTAGATAAAGCCTCGATTACCGAGCAGCGCAAGCTCACAATCCCCTTCGTGAAAGAAACCCTGGGGCTCTAACGGGTTAGAGCCTATTATCACGCATCTATTTAGATAACCGACATGAGCCATGATGGCATCTGCGAAAAATAGCATGTCAGTTGATGCGCGATAATTAACAGACTAACAGTACTGCAATATCTTGCCTCTCTACGTGCGAAGATCAGAGCTACTGCTTTATGTTAGCGCGATTTAGTCGTCTATTAATGCTAAGACGTTTTCAGGTGGACGACCTAATACGGCTTTATCGCCGCGTACGACAATGGGACGCTCCATTAACTGGGGATGCGCTACCAGCACTTCAAGCCATTGGGATTCGGTTAAGGTCTTTTCAGCTAAGTCCAGTTCCTTATAGAGCGCATCTTTGCTTCTGATGAGCTCGCTTGCTTTCATGCCAAGGCTCGCTAATAAGCCCTGAAGCGTGTCTGCATCCGGCGGCGTTTTTAAATAATAGACAATGCTTGGTGTAACACCATATTCTTCGAGCAGCGCCAACGTTTGACGACTTTTTGAGCAGCGAGGGTTGTGATAAATGATGACATCGCTCATATGCTGTATCCTTAATCTATTTATAGGTTCTGTAGTTGTTTCAGTTGTTTTTGCGCATCTTTTAACTCATCAATACGCGCGGTAATTCGAGCGCGATCTAAACGGTTAACCGTTTTACCTTCGGCTCTTTGCATTTCACGAATTGCTTGATGATATTGTCCGCGCAAGGCGAAATATTCACCGAGCGCTTGCGCCGCTTTGCCGTTAAGCTGCTGGTGTTGGTAGGCCTGCGCCAATGATTGCCAACCCAATAGGTTATTCGGGTGTTCACGTAGGTAATAATCTAACAATGTCGATGCTTTTGCATAGGCATTATCATCCATATAGGCAGCAGCTAAATTCATAATCACCACGTTATTGTCTGGATAGCGTTGATAGGCGGACTCGAGTCGTTTAATCGCTTTATTCGTTTGTTTTAGCGCCAAATCTACGTCTGATTCTGTATCTAAGATAAACATGTTTTGTGGGTACGATTGTGCCAACTGCATGATCAATTTTTCTGCTTGATGATAGTGTTTTTGGGCATATAACGCTAAAGCTAAGCCGTATCGCGCGGCATCTTGCAGTTGATAACTGTGATTGGCTAATTGTTCTTTGAACATGCTATAGGCTTGATCGCCATCCATCGTGCCAAAGCGGACTTGTACCCGGGCTCTCGCAAATTGGTAGTCAAGGTTGGGTGCAATATATTTTTTGGGGTACTGGCTGGCCCGCGACTGCGCATCTGCGATTCGTTCTGATGTAAGAGGATGATCAACCAGCCATTTAGGTGGCTGTGTCGAATAGCGATATTTTGAGGCTAATTGGCTGAAAAAATTAACCATCGCTGTTGGTGAAAAACCAGAGCGATAAAGAACCTGCATACCTATACGATCCGCTTCACGTTCATTTTGCCGAGTAAAATTGATGCGATGTTGAATACTGGCGGCCATTGATGTTTGCATCGCAGCAATACCCGCCATTGGATCGGCTATTGAAAGAATGACCGAGCCTAATAAACCAGCCAAGGTCAGATGATTGCTAATGGCGGCATTTTCTAAACTTCGTGCTATATGGCGCTGCGTGACGTGACTTATTTCATGGGCCATGACGGATGCCAATTCACTTTCGTTGTGAGCGACTAATAAAATGCCCGTATTGATTTTGATATATCCCCCCAAGAAAGCGGCTGCATTGATACTTGGATCGTTAATCAGAAAAAAATGAAAGGGGAAGCGAACATTATCCGCATGTGCGACTAATCGATTTCCTAATGTGTTGATAAAATCACTGAGTACCGGATCATTGATTATCGGAGTACTGGCTCGAAGCGCTCGCATATAAGCATCACCATATTGCTTTTCTTGGGCAATGGTAAGCGCTTGAGCACCCACTGTACCGATCTCGGGTAACTGTTCATCAGTGCTTTCGGCCAATACGTTGCAGCTTGCTAAAGAGCCGCTCATAAGCACTATAAACGCAATGGCACGGATGAAATATTTATGATCAGTGATGATAGAATCCTTTGATTGTATCGTTAGTCTGAATGCGTTCATAATACCCAAATTATGCCCAAGCGAACACTGCTTCGTGGTTGCTATTTGTTGATCATTTAGGCGGGCGATTACGATCGGGCTATGGTAGTCTAGCGCCTTGAATTGATAGGGAATGGTCGAAAGAATTATGTTTAGCTTATTGCAAGACTGGTATCGGCGTAAGTTTTCCGACCCTGAAGCGGTTGCGCTGTTACTTTTGCTGTTGGCGGGATTTTTAGTACTTTATTTTATGGGGCATATTTTGGCTCCATTGCTCGTTGCCTTGATATTAGCTTACCTATTAGATTGGCCGATCACCCGCTTAGAGTTGTGCGGTCTAGGGCGGCGCTGGGCGACAGCACTGGTGCTTGCTGGATTTGTGGCGCTGGTGATTATTGCCGTCCTTCGGGTATTACCAACAGTCTGGACTCAAGGGGCTAATTTAGTCAGTGAGCTGCCGGTCATGGTCGGCAAAGCGCAAGGATTTATGGACTCTCTACCGCAGCGTTATCCCGATTTTGTTGACCCAGCGTTAGTCGATACACTGACCAGTACGGTGCAACAGCGCGTATTGGGTATGGGGGATAAGTTGGTGCAAGCCTCGCTCAGTTCATTAGTTAGCCTTGCCGCTCTTGCAATCTATTGTATTTTAGTCCCTTTGATGTTGTTTTTTTTGCTCAGTGATAAACATCGCCTGATAGGCTCGGTAAAGCGGTTTTTACCCAAAAATCGCATCTTGGTTGGGCAAGTTTGGCAAGAGATGAACCAGCAGATCACCAACTATATTCGTGGCAAGGTGATTGAGATCCTAGTGGTCGGTATTGCCACTTACCTAGTGTTTGCACTGATGGACATGCGTTATTCGGCACTGCTTGGTGTGGCGGTCGGTATCTCGGTGCTTATTCCCTATATCGGTGCATTTGTGGTCAGCGTGCCGGTTGCAATGGTTGCCCTATTTCAGTGGGGGCCAACGGCTGATTTTGGCTATTTGATGTTAGGTTACCTGATTGTACAGGGTTTAGATGGCAATTTATTGGTCCCGTTATTGTTCTCTGAGGCGGTCAATTTACACCCATTAGCGATCATTGTTGCGGTGTTGTTGTTTGGCGGTTTATGGGGCTTTTGGGGGGTGTTTTTTGCCATTCCACTGGCAACGCTAGTGAAAGCGGTGATCAATGCTTGGCCATCTGATAATCAGCTTGAAACAACGTAAGTATGCACGTTTGGCAGATTAGATGATAAGAGCCGACCAGCAGGGTCGGCTTTTTTGTATGCAGCGGTTATTGTTCAGGGTGATTCAGATAATTTAACACCACTTCATGGTGGTCTTTGGTTTTAAATTTATCAAAAACTTTTTCAATATTCCCTTGTTCATCGATCAAAAAAGAGATTCGGTGAATGCCGTCATAGACTTTACCCATGAACTTTTTTTCACCCCAAACGCCAAAAGCTTCAGCCACTTGATGATCTTCATCCGCTAACAGTGAAAAATTAAGAGACTGTTTGGTGATGAAATTAGTCAGTCGCTTCGGGCTATCGGGGCTGATGCCAAGCACAACAATCCCTAATTGATCGAGTTGCTCTTTACTATCACGTAAACCACAGGCTTGCACAGTGCAGCCAGGCGTCGATGCCTTGGGATAAAAGTAAACTAGCACCTTTTGGCCTTTAAAATCGGCCAGATGAACGGATTCACCATCTTGATTCGCTAGTGTAAATTTGGGGGCGATTTGGCCTTTTGTCAGTGGTGGCATCTTAATACTCCTTTATTTTTTATCTACGCATCATCAGTGTACTTATTATTGAGGATGAATATGAAATTCAGCTGATTCAGTTTTGAGTTTTTCGCAAAGTTGTTGGAACTTATCATTAAGATCAGCTTCGTCAACTTGTTCATCGCTGACGTAAGCTGTCATTTCAAGTTCAAGTATTTGATAGTCTAACTGCGAACGTAGCGACGCTAAGGCAAGTCCATGATCAGAGATAAATTGCGTAAATTGACGAATAATACCGGCACCATCTGGAACACGTATTTTTAGAGTAGCGCGAGCTGGATAATGGCGCTGTTCATGCTCGCTAGTGCGTTTCATGACGGTCACAAGCTCTAATTCTTGGCTTTTCAGTGGTAATGTTGTTTCAACTCGAGTAATTGCATTCCAATGCCCTGACAATAACATAATCAGTGTAAACTCAGAGCCGTAAAGGGCTAAGCGGCTGTCGACAATATTGCAGTCACAATCACTCACATGTCGAGTCAACTGATTGACAATATCTGGTCGGTCTCGGCCAACCGCGGTAATGACTAAGTGATGCTCCATAACTTTTTATAATCGTTAGTTCCAATATAAGAATGAGGATACTCGTAACCCTAATTGATTTCCAGCGTGAGCCGTATCCGTTGTGGCTGTAGCAAAACAGCTTTGTTGTTTAAGCCGATAATGCCCTTAAGATGGATAGAGCGGCTTAAACCTTGTGTTTAACTGATCGGGTCAGTAGACTACGGGCTGGATTATGAAAATTCTTGATTGGAGCGCAGACGCCGTTGTTTTCTTCATCTCGAGTCCGGTTGTTCGTAGCCGGCAGCATATCGGTATTGCTATTATCAGCATGCTCAAATGGCCATCCAGGTCGAGCAAATGGGGGGTTTGATTACTTAAATGCTAAGACTGGAGCCGTATTAACGGTTCCAACAGATCTGTCTAAACCACAACTGTCCGATAGCTATCAGATCCCATCTTTGCCTGCTAATTATCATTACCAGCAAGAAGTGGGGCAAAAGGTTGATATTCGCCCTCCAGCGCAGGTTATTGCGCTAGTGCCAGGTGAGCTGAAAAAAGCCAACGGTCAGGTGCAGTTTGTCTTTGATCGCTTCAATGCCACCTCAACAGCACAAACATTGAGTTGGCTGCAATCAGCTCTTAGCGGATATATTCGCCACTATGGGGGACAGATGCAGCAGGTTGGCACAGATCCTATCTTCGATAGTGGTCAGCTCACTGAACGGCAGCATATTGATCAAGGCTTTTTTAGTAGTAAAGATATTACTTACCACCGCGTTTTTCGTTACTACCTGAGCGCGACTAATGAAGGCCGTGAGGCGATCATCAGACCGCAGTTATTGCGTTACTCGAACTCACTAAATGAGCAAAGTGCGATGACTGCTGCGCAAAAACAACGTCAGTCCATCGGTGAGATAAATCGGTTTTTGGCCTATCTAGATATCCAGGAAAATCAAGCTAGACAACAGGCAATGTTGCGGCAATTAGCCCGCGTTCAGCCGATTACGCTGCATTTAACGCATAGTGATGGGGTTGCCATTATGATTGCTGATGCGCCGCTGCAAACTAGCGTGACCACCTTGGAGAAAGCATTCTCAACGTTAGGCTTTAAAGTGACTGGGTATATTGCTGAATCGGGTAAAATGACTCTTGACTACAGTCAACCATCGAGCAGTAAATTGGCTCCATTTGCGGTGAAACCGGTTCAATTAGCCGAAGGTAAATATAAATTAACCATCGGTAGTGTGGCTGGTGATACTCAGGTTACCATCAGCGATGATAGTGGTCTGCTTACCCCCGAACGGGTGGATAAATTATTTCCAGCATTACATACTTTGTTAGCAACTGGAGTGACACCCAACGCTTAACTGAGACTTCAATTTGCGGCTGCGATCCCATCATGTGGATTGCAGCTTCTCAATGCATGGCACAATTCTAATATGACGCATATACGCCTAGTTCGCCGTCCGCCTGCGGATATCACATTACTACCCAAGCAATTACCCGAGAAAATTCGTCAGATTTATGCGTGTCGTGGGGTTTCAGAAGGTGGTGAGTTAACCCGTGGATTAGCCCAATTAGTCTCTTGGCAAAAATTAACGGATATGACAACCGCGGTCGAATTGTTGCTGCGTTATCAGCATCAATCCATCATGATTGTTGGTGATTTTGACTGTGATGGTGCAACAAGTACGGCATTGATGCTGCGTGGTTTACGCTCAATGGGGTTTAGCCACGTTGATTTTTTAGTGCCAAACCGATTTGAATATGGCTATGGATTATCACCTGAAATTGTCGATGTTGCCCATGCACGCGGCGCGCAATTGATTGTTACTGTTGATAATGGTATTTCCAGTATCACTGGGGTTGAACAAGCGATTCATTATGGCATTGAGGTGATCGTGACCGATCACCACCTTCCTGCAGCGACCTTGCCAAAGGCAGCGGCTATCATCAACCCTAACTTATCTGACTGCGATTTCCCCAGTAAGCATTTAGCCGGAGTTGGTGTGGCGTTTTATCTATTGTGCGCCCTTCGCGCGAAGATGCGTGAACAACACTTATTTGCCAAGCTACAGCTAGCCGAGCCAAATTTAGCTGAATATTTAGATTTGGTCGCCCTTGGTACGGTGGCCGATGTGGTGAGCTTAGATCATAATAATCGTGTACTGGTTTATCAAGGATTAGCACGGATCCGCTCTGGTATGTGCTGCGCTGGTATTCAGGCGTTAATTGAAGTTTCTGGGCGCAACCAAGGTTCGCTTGCGGCCAGTGATCTGGGGTTTGCGCTTGGGCCAAGACTCAATGCTGTGGGGCGTTTAGATGATATGAGTCTTGGGATCAATACATTGCTTTGCGACGATCTGTATCAAGCGCGGCAGATGGCCTCCACCATGGATGAACTCAACCAAGAGCGTAAATCGATTGAAGCAAGTATGCAGCAAGAAGCACAAGCCCACGTTGCTAAATTATCCATCGATCAGCAAGTTCTGCCGCACGCGCTAGCGCTGTACTGTGATGATTGGCATCAAGGCGTGGTCGGGCTGGTCGCATCACGTATTAAAGAAAAATATTATCGACCGGTATTTGCCTTTGCCGATGCTGACGAGCTGACTTTAAAAGGCTCCGGTCGTTCTGTCGCTGGGGTGCATATGCGAGATTTGCTAGAGCGCATTGATACCTTAAACCCCGGATTAATTGACAAATTTGGCGGACATGCGATGGCGGCCGGATTATCGATTGCCAAAGCGAAATTTGCCCAATTTGTTGAACAGCTCGAACGAGTGGCGCTTGATCTCATCGATGAGACGACTCTCACTGGAGAACTACTCTCTGATGGTGAACTACTTGCGAGTGATCTAACGTTGACTTTTGCAGAACAACTGCGCGAAGCAGGGCCTTGGGGACAAGGTTTTGAAGAGCCTATATTTGATGGCTTGTTTTGGTTACTTGAACAGCGCATTGTGGGGCAAAATCACCTCAAAATGACGGTGCAACCGCTACAGGGTGGCCCAACGCTCGATGCTATCGCTTTTAATGTTGACCGCAAGTCTTGGCCAGACCACCAAGCTCGTCAAGTGCAACTGGCCTATAAGCTTGATGTGAATGAGTTTCGCGGCCGGCGTAGTGCTCAGTTGTTGGTTGAGTGGTTGGCGAAGACGGAGCCAGAACCGGCACAGCAATAATTCGTTGCCATTAATTCGCGTGTTGATTGATGTTTCAAGATTAGATTTTGCTTGTCCTGAGCGCGTTTGGTTGGTATTTCTGCTGCGTTATCGCCTGCCTATGTAAAATAGTAACACGATGCAGGCGCTACCTTGCATAAAAGCTAGTCAACGCGCTGCAAAATTGACCCTGAAACATCAACATGCCCTAGATGGCTATGTTTATTTCCCGCACAATTAGGTAAAATTAGTCCCTTTTAAAGAAACCATCATGACAGGTGTAAGTAACAATGTTTGAAGTCAATGCAATTCATCATACCCTGGCCGATATTAAAGAGCGCAGCAATGTGCTTCGGGGGTATCTTTGACTATGATGCAAAGCAGGAACGCTTAGAAGAAGTTACTCGCGAACTAGAACAACCCGATATATGGAATGAGCCAGAGCGTGCCCAAGCGCTTGGTAAAGAGCGCGCTTCATTAGAAGAAATCGTGCAAACAATCGATGTGTTAGAACAAGGCATTGATGATGTTGAAGGGTTGGTCGAATTGGCCGTTGAAGCCGAAGATGAACAAACTTTTCAAGAGGCTGAAGCTGAATCAGGCGAGTTGTTGGCAAAGCTTGAAAAGTTAGAATTTCATCGCATGTTTTCAGGTGATATGGATAAAAGCGATTGTTATATCGATATCCAATCCGGTTCGGGGGGGACTGAAGCTCAGGACTGGGCCAGTATGTTACTTCGAATGTATTTACGCTGGTGTGAAGCTCATGCGTTCAAAGTAGAGGTGATCGAAGAATCTGACGGTGATGTCGCTGGTATTAAAGGGGCCACCATCAAAGTCACTGGAGAATACGCTTACGGGTGGCTGAGAACTGAAACAGGTGTGCATCGATTAGTGCGTAAATCACCGTTTGATTCAGGCGGACGCCGACATACGTCGTTTGCATCAGCCTTTATTTATCCTGAAATTGATGACAGTATTGAAGTGGATATTAATCCAGCCGATCTACGTATTGATGTTTATCGTGCCTCTGGTGCAGGTGGTCAGCACGTGAACCGAACTGAATCAGCGGTGCGAATTACTCACTTACCGACCAATACAGTCGTGCAGTGTCAAAATGATCGTTCCCAGCATAAAAATAAAGATCAGGCGATGAAACAACTCAAAGCGAAGTTGTATGAACTGGCACTGCAAAAACAAAATGCTGAAAAGCAAGCGAAAGAAGACACGAAATCTGATATTGGTTGGGGCAGCCAGATCCGCTCTTATGTGTTAGATGATTCACGGATTAAAGATTTACGTACAGGCATCGAGAACCGGAATACCCAAGCGGTATTGGACGGGGATTTAGATAAATTTATTGAAGCCAGCCTAAAATCAGGGCTGTAAATATACGACAGGGTTAGATAATGACAGAACAGGTACATGACGAGAACAAGCTGATTGCTGAACGTCGGGCCAAACTGGCAGAGCTTCGTCAACAAGGCAATGCCAATGGCCATCCCAATGATTTTCGTCGCGATAGTTACGCTGCACGGCTAGAGGACGCTCATGGCGAGAAGAGCAAGGAAGAGCTAGAAGAGAAAGGGCTGGTTGTCAGCATCGCGGGTCGTGTCATGGCTAAGCGTGGGCCATTTATCGTTATTCAAGATATGACGGGTCGCATTCAGGCCTACGCATCCAAAGAGACGCAAGCGGCGCTTAAAGCGTTAGGCGGATTGGATATTGGCGATATTATCGGGGTAACCGGCGAATTGCATAAATCAGGCCGCGGCGCGTTGTATGTCAATATGAACCATTTTGAACTTTTGACTAAAGCCTTGCGCCCATTACCTGAAAAATTCCATGGCTTAGCTGACCAAGAACAGCGTTATCGTCAGCGTTATATTGACTTGATCGTTAATGAACAGTCACGGCAGACGTTTGTGACGCGCTCCAAAATTATTGCGGCAATTCGTCAATTTATGATGGATCGTGATTTTATGGAAGTTGAAACACCGATGATGCAGAGCATTCCTGGTGGGGCAAGTGCTAAACCATTCGTCACTCATCATAATGCGCTGGATATGGATATGTATTTGCGCATAGCCCCTGAGTTGTATCTTAAACGCTTAGTTGTAGGCGGTTTTGAGAGAGTATTTGAAATTAACCGTAACTTCCGTAATGAAGGACTTTCGACGCGTCATAACCCAGAATTTACCATGATGGAATTCTACATGGGCTACGCCGATTATCATGATTTAATGGATTTGACCGAGGCCCTTCTTAAAACGGTGACCCAACAAGTCTTAGGTAAAAGCGTGTTGAAATACGGTGAAGACGAGTTTGATTTCGGCAGCAACTATGCGCGCTTGTCTATGCTCGATTCAGTGAAACAATTCAACCCAGATAATGCTGATATTCAAGCCTTGGATAATACTAAAATCCAAGATCGAACTGTCATGGAAGCAATTGCTAAATCCTTCGGTATTCAGGTTGAGTCCTACTGGGGTGCCGGTAAAATGCTTACCGAACTATTTGAAGAAACCGTAGAGCATCGTTTGATTCAGCCAACGTTTATTACTGAATACCCAGCTGAAGTCTCACCATTAGCACGGCGTAGTGATGACAATCCATTTGTGACTGACCGATTTGAATTCTTTGTCGGTGGACGTGAGATTGCCAATGGCTTCTCTGAGCTTAATGATGCGCAAGACCAAGCAGAACGTTTCAAAGCGCAGGTCGCCGCTAAAGATTCTGGTGATGATGAAGCGATGTTCTATGATGATGACTACATCACCGCCTTGGAACATGGTTTACCACCGACTGCAGGACAAGGTATTGGCATTGACCGTTTGGTGATGTTGTTTACCGATAGCCATACCATTCGCGATGTTTTGTTATTCCCCGCGATGCGTCCGCAGCAACAGCATAAAGACTAAGCTGAAGCGTTTCATTGTTAAAAAAGGGCCATGGTTATGGCCTTTTTTTTATCTTTGTCTATAGTATTTATTAGTCATGTTCAATAATGGGCGTGCTGATAGCACTCTAGATATGAGACGGTCGACTCGTTGGATTTTTTAACTTATTTAAGATTAAGCTGTCCATAGTTAATCGGATGAGTATAGCTTGGAGTAAAATAGCGTGAAAATAGTGGATGGCGATTTGATTACGCTGGCAAAACAAGGTCGGTTCGATGTGATTGTCCATGGCTGTAATTGTTTTAACACGATGGACAATGGGATTGCGGCCATGATCAAACAATATTTCCCTGAAGCTTATGAGGCTGACCGACAGACTGTTCCCGGAGATCGCTGTAAGCTTGGGAGTCTTAGTGCGGCTAAAGTTGAACGTGACGGCGTTGTGTTTACAGTGATCAATGCTTATACGCAATTTGATCAGTTTGGCGATGGCAATGCTGATTATGAAGCTATTCAAATGGTATTTGCTCAGATCAGGCAAGAATTTCATGGACAGCGTATTGGCTACCCATTAATTTGTGCTGGTGGTGGGGGTGGTAATTGGAGTGTGATTGAAAAAATTATTGAGCAAGAGCTGGCCGATGAAGACTATACCTTGGTGCGTTATCCGGCTAGTCCTGAGCATATTATGGCTTAAACGTTCACCCTGACGATGTGGTATTGTGTCGGTAAATCCTATTTTTGGTAAATTCGTACGCAGTTGCGTCCGTCATTTTTGGCTTGATATAAAGCGATATCTGCTTGGTGGATCAGCTCTTGCAGTGATAAGCGGTTTTGTTTGTCAAAATGTCTGATACCGATGCTAATGCTAATAGAGATATGAGTGTCTGTCACTTTGATCGGCGCTTGATTGATCACCTGACACATACGATTTGCCCACTGCAAGCCTTGGGTGAGATTTTTGTTGGGAAGATAGATTAAAAACTCCTCACCGCCGTAACGAGAAACTAAATCTTCATCACGAGAATTAGAGCTGATTAACCCTGCTACGAGTCGCAAGACTTTATCGCCGATTAAATGGCCGTATTGATCATTGATCTGCTTGAAATGATCCATATCAATCAGCGCTAAAACGGTTTGTGAATCATCAGACTGGGATTTAAACAGCTCAGTTGTATATTGATCCATGGCGTAGCGATTATAAAGCCCAGTCATTTGATCATGAAATGCATAAAATTGCAGTTTTTCCTGATACCACTGAGCCGCAATCAGTGGAATAAATACTGAGCTGCTGAATAGGTAAACGATTTGGATGATGGTCAGTATGATATTGGATAAACTATTACTAAATAGATCCAAATTGTCTAATGGAGTAATAAAAGCAATTGTGCGAAATGTCAGCGTTAGAGCGAAAAAAATAAACAGAATTCCCCACAATTTTCTTGCGCTTTCATGAGGTTTAATTTGATAAAAACAAAAGTAAATGGTAACCAGAATTTGGGCTGTTAATATTGTGTCCATGAATAAGGAACGTGTTTCATAGCTAGATCCCAGCATTAGAAAAGCGCTGATAAAAACAAAAGTGACAATCGGCCCAATGAGCAAGATATGATTGAGTTTATTTTTTATGGAGTGGTATTGAAGTAAGCCCAGTGTACTTGTATATATGCCGGTAGAGATGAGTATATTAGCAGTTATAACACTGACATCTAGTGGTACCCACAACCGAGAAAAGCTCAAAATGAGCCCGAAGACAACTAAAATATGACCAATAACCCAAGTTTTAACCCCAGGACATTGATAAGTGCCTCGTAATAACATAGTTAAACCCAAGCTAGAGAGGCAGCCAACCATAATATTCATGAAAAGCAACGTTGGCAGATTAAGTGATATCAACTAGCAAAACCCCTATCGCTCATGGTTATTTCATTAGATGGCCAAACATAGGTCGTCATTATGCAATCTTCAAAAATATTACTACCTTCAATTATATTCGATCGTGCCCACATTTAGGGATTTTTAAGATTCATTCGCCATTCAAATTACTCCCTATTTTTTTAATGCCTTGATATTTATTAATAATTTTGTGCGTTAAACTTACAAAATCGTGCGCCCAGGGGCTCAATGCTCCCAAATGGGCTAGATACATGGTTCGCCATATTCCCTGTCCCAAATGCAAAGTCTTAAGTTCTAATGCTTGTCCGAATTCACTAACCACCCAACGTGGCAATGCCGCCAATTGGTCGGATTGACTCACTTGTTGCAGCATCATCAGCGGGTGCCGAGTATAGCGAATCGCCAGCGGTGTGATCCCCGCCGGTTGTAAAAACTCGGTGAATAAATCAAGTCGTTGCAAAGGAACCGGGTAGGTCAGAATCGTGGCATCGGCTAATTGTGACGGCAAAACTTGCAATTGCTGACAAAGCAGATGACCATCTCGACAAACTAAAACTGTTTCATAGTGAAATAGAGGCGTGTATTGGATTGCGGGGTGATCTTGTGGGTCAGCTGTCAATACCCATTGCAGCTGTTGCTCAGCGAGTGCATCAAGCGGGTCAAATGGGTGTTCTGAGACTAATTCAGGGTGGATATCAGGCCATTGTTTAGCAAATGCGTTAAGAACGGGTAGCAACCACAGATAGCAACTATGGCATTCCAGCGAGAGAGCTAATTCACTCGGTGGGATAAGCTGTTCGGGTTTTAGGCGCATTTCAGCGGCGGCAATGGTGGGCAGAATGGTTTGTGCCAGTTCTAAGAGGATCTTACCTGCTTGAGTAAATCGCAATGGTTTAGTTTTACGAATAAAGAGGGGCTGGTTTAATCGCTGCTCGAGTTCTTTAATTTGATGAGACAGCGCCGATTGGGTTAAATAAAGCTGATCAGCGGCTCGGCTTACTGACCCTGTTTGTTGCAAAGTTTGGACTGTATGTAGATGGCGAATTTCAATCATTAATTTTACTCATGTTGATTATGAAAAAGTTGATTTTTAATCATAGTAGCAAGCTGTCATAGTTATAGCCATCTAAACATCTGTACATCTATTTAAGGGCAGTTATGACCACACTACATAATCTGGGGTATCCCCGTATTGGTGACGATCGTCAGTTAAAGCGCGCGATTGAAAGTTATTGGAAAGAACAACTGAGTGAAACACAGCTGCTTGAGGTTGGAAAACAGATCCGTCAGCAAAATTGGCAAATACAAAAAGACGCTGGTATTGAACTGCTGCCAGTTGGTGATTTTGCTTGGTATGATCACATTCTGCAGTTAGCACTTACTTTTAATGTAATCCCTGAACGACATCGCCATAGCGAGCCAACAACACCATTACAACAGCTATTCGAAATGGCTCGCGGAGCGAGTCGTTGTTGCACCAATCATGCTGCATTAGAGATGACCAAATGGTTTGATACCAATTATCATTACTTAGTTCCTGAATTAAGTGCTGAGCAAACCTTTACCCTACAATATAGCCCACTGTTAGAACAAATTGATGAAGCCAAAGGGCTCAATGTCCCGATTAAAGCTGTTCTGATCGGGCCACTGACGTTTCTTTATTTGGGGCGATTAGCGAATGGCGATAAACTGAACCTACTGCCAGCACTGCTGGCGGGGTATCGGCAATTGTTCGATGCAATTGCTGCCAAAGGTGTTGAATGGGTACAAATCGATGAACCTATTTTGACCTTAGAGCTTTCAGAGCCATGGCAAGAGGCGCTGGCAAGTGCTTATCAACATCTTGCCAAAAGCCCAGTAAAGCTCCTCCTCACAAGCTATTTTGGCGACGTGACGTTGTCGTTGGAACAGATTGCAACATGGCCAATTGATGGTATTCATCTGGATCTGGTCCGCGGCTTTGAGCAGTTGAACCAAGCGCTGCAAGTCTGGCCAAAAAATAAGGTTTTGTCGTGTGGCGTTGTGGATGGACGTAATGTCTGGCGTGCCGATATGAAAAAATGGATTAGTCAGTTGCAGCCTGCCCAGAAAAAATGGGGGGATCAGTTATGGTTGGCACCTTCGTGTAGCCTATTGCATTGCCCCGTGAATATTGAACGTGAAGAGCATTTAGATTCAGAACTTCGCAGTTGGTTAAGCTTTGCTAAGCAAAAACTCTCAGAGCTAGTGGCTATTGGGCACTATGTGGATGGACGAGCTGATCACTGTGATAGTCATTGGCTGGCTCAAAGCCAACAGGTGGTTGAAGCGCGCGTACAATCGCCGCGGGTTATCAATTCGGTGATTCGCAAGCGGGTCGTTTCGCTAACCGAGTCGGCCTTCACGCGTCAACATTCGTATGCTATTCGTCAAAAGGTGCAAAAAGAAGCGCTGAATTTACCTTTATTGCCCACCACAACGATAGGTTCTTTTCCACAAACCCGAGCAATTCGTCAACAACGCACGGCTCTACGACAAGGTCAACTGTCACAAGCCGATTATGATACGTTCATTGCTAGCCAAATTGATGAAGTGATTACTTGTCAAGAACAGCTTGGCTTAGACGTACTGGTTCATGGCGAACCAGAGCGTAACGACATGGTTGAGTATTTTGCCCCGTTACTTAATGGCGTGGCGCAGACGCAATATGGTTGGGTGCAAAGTTATGGAACGCGCTGCGTGAAGCCACCTATTATTTTTGGTGATGTCAGTCGTCCTGCACCGATGACGGTACGTTGGAGCCAATATGCTCAGTCACGCACAACAAAACCCGTAAAAGGCATGTTAACTGGGCCGCAAACGATTTTAGGTTGGTCATTTGTTCGTAGCGATCTCCCACGCGCGGATGTAGCCGATCAAATCGCTTTAGCGCTTCGTGATGAAGTGTCTGATCTTGAGCAAGCTGGTATTCATCTGATCCAGATTGACGAGCCGGCACTTCGCGAAGGTTTACCGCTGCGGCGGAGTCAATGGCCTGAGTATCTTCATCGAGCGGTACGATCGTTTCGTTTAACTGCGTCAGTGGCGCAAGATACCACGCAGATCCACACACATATGTGCTACAGCGAGTTTAACGATATTATCGCCTCTATTGCAGATATGGACGCTGATGTCATCACAATTGAAACTTCTCGCTCAGCGATGAAGCTATTAGATGCCTTTGAATTGTTTGACTACCCCAATGAAATTGGCCCTGGTGTGTATGACATTCACTCACCAGTGGTTCCTCAGCCTCAATGGATAGAGAAACTATTAACGTTAGCTAGTAAAAAAATCCCTGTTGAGCGGTTATGGGTGAACCCAGACTGCGGGCTGAAAACACGTGATTGGCCAGAGACGTTAGCGTCGTTGCAGGTGATGGTGGATGTTGCTCGTAAACTGCGTAAAGAATTCCAACAGCCTGCCCATTAGAGAAAAGTTTCCCCAGCAAACTATGCTGGGGAAGTGCAGTTATGGAGCGGTTGTTAGCGGGCAATTTGAATAAAAGCTAGAGACAAGGTTGTTATCTTTTTAGCTGTAGATCAGCGGCTTGCCATGCCGCATGGACACTGAAATCATCTGTGCTGTGACAGGTGATTTTGAAGGGCGATAGATAACAACGTCAATAATGCATGTAAAGTATCGCGATGACGTTTGCCAAACGCATGTGCTATCACTCGTTTAAAACGAGGTTCGCATACGTACCCCAAGCATCGCCGTGTTTACGAACAAGGTCAGTTTGTTTGGCAGAATTGACTCTTTATTTAGATAGTAGCCATTGGTATTAAAAAAAGGAATGATTATATTATTCATCAATACGTTGGCATCATGATCAAATTTAGTGTAGCCCGCACATATACTTGATGTTTATAAGTGTTTTAGCGCTGCTTTGATAGGTTTGTGAAAAATAAGCTGATAATCATTAACAAGATACTCAAATTTTTCATAAAACTTTCTTAAAAAGGGTTGAGCTTAGCGTCAATTTGCGGAATCATTCGTAACTCTAGATATAAAGGTGTCGCTGGGCAAGGAAGTGATGCTGTAAAATGTCTCACGCAAGAGATATCCCCCATGATTTTTGATAGAGCCAGGAGAAACTGATGCTTAAGCGCGATATGAATATTGCCGATTATGATGCCGATTTATGGCAGGCAATGTCTGCAGAAGTCAGCCGTCAGGAAGAACACGTTGAACTAATTGCTTCAGAAAACTACACCAGCCCACGCGTAATGCAGGCGCAAGGCTCCCAGTTAACCAATAAGTACGCAGAAGGTTATCCTGGCAAACGCTACTATGGCGGCTGTGAACATGTCGATGTCGTTGAAACGCTGGCGATTGAACGCGCTAAACAGTTGTTTAATGCTGATTATGCAAACGTACAACCGCATTCTGGCTCACAAGCAAATGCCGCGGTATTCCAAGCATTGCTGAATCCGGGCGATACTGTATTGGGCATGAGTTTAGCGCATGGCGGACACTTAACTCACGGCGCAAGTGTTAGTTTCTCAGGTAAAATATACAATGCGGTTCAATACGGTATTAAATCCGATACGGGTGAGCTTGATTATGAGCAGGTAGAAGCGCTGGCCAAAGAACATCAACCGAAGATGATCATCGCCGGATTCTCAGCTTATTCTGGCGTGATTGATTGGCAGCGTTTTCGAGATATTGCTGATTCAGTAGGTGCTTATTTGTTCGTTGATATGGCGCATGTTGCTGGGCTTGTGGCCGCGGGGCTTTATCCGAACCCAGTGCAAATTGCTGATGTAACCACCACCACGACCCACAAAACTCTGGCAGGGCCTCGCGGCGGATTGATTCTAGCCAAAGCTAACCCAGAAATTGAGAAAAAACTCAACTCGGCTGTGTTCCCTGGTGGTCAAGGTGGCCCATTGATGCATGTCATTGCAGCCAAAGCAGTTGCGTTCAAAGAGGCCATGGAACCTGAGTTTAAAGTTTATCAGCAAGGCGTATTGGATAACGCGAAAGCCATGGTGGAAGTACTCCAAGCTCGTGGCTATAAGGTTGTTTCTAATGGTACTCAAAACCATCTGTTCTTACTGGATCTCATCGATAAAGATATTACGGGTAAAGATGCGGATGCAGCTCTTGGCCGCGCTAATATCACGGTCAACAAGAACTCAGTACCTAACGATCCGCGTTCACCTTTTGTGACCTCGGGTCTGCGTATCGGAACGCCAGCGATGACGCGTCGTGGTTTTGGTGTTGAAGAAGCTAAATACCTAACGGGTTTGATCTGTGATGTGTTAGATGATCTGAACAATGAGCAAAATATTGCTGCAGTGAAAGCCAAAGTTATTGAGCTTTGCAAGCGTTTCCCAGTTTATGCTTAAATCTTTTTAGGTTTTAACTGATAAAAGCACAGCCTATGGGTTGTGCTTTTTTATGGCTGGCTATTTGACGGACTCTTTGTCTGTATTCCATAAGCATTGGGTATGGCGTATAGCTTGAGCCTGTTGACGTATCGCTAGAGGTTTGGATAGCTCGTTGTCATTGAAAATATCGTTAGAACTGTTTTGTCGTCGCTACCATAAAAAATATAACTGAGACGGTTTTATATTAAAAGAGCTTTCTAGGAGGAGCGGGTTGCCGCTACGAGCCGCTTTTTGACGCGCAAATTATGGTGCAATCTCGTTGCTCGTGAATAGGTCAGTATTATCAGTACTATTTACTAGTTTGTGCAGGCCGGTAAAAAACGATGTTTAAAACCCCATGATGGCTTAATTGCTGTCATGGGGTTTTCGCAATTAGCTAAATTTAAAATGAATGGTTGTTGAAGCGTTGGTCAATGCCGCAGCGCCCAGAGCCAGATACTAACAGTGAGGCGCAGGCAGCGCACAAAGCTAAAGCATATTCAAATCCACCATTTGATAAAAACAAACCATGGCTGATATGAACAGAGAAGATCGCAACTAACATAGTAAATCCAGCAAATACTGCAGCCGGGCGAGTTAATAATCCAATAAATAACAGTAAACCACCAAAAAATTCAGCGCTTCCTGATAGGGACGCCATTAGCAATCCAGGTTCCAATCCAATAGATGCCATAAATTTCGCTGTGCCAGCGAGTCCATAGCCACCAAACCAACCAAATAATTTTTGGCTCCCATGAGCCATAAAAATAATGCCAACAGGCAAGCGCAAAATGAGGGGTGCAAATCCAGCATTACTTGATAATATTTTTTGTATCAATGACATAAAAACCTCTTAAGGCACTCATTAAAGTTGCTGTGAGCTTGCCTATTGTCAATTTCAGCGTATTGCTGAATAGTTGTTATTTAAGGCCTTAAATCTGACAAAAAAATAGATCCAGCACAAGCTGCGGTAAACTAAATACATTGTTCAGTTTTATTTTACTTAACGGTAAAAAACTATAAAAAAGCTAAATTAATGTGTCGCAGAGTTCCTGTAGCATCCAATCTTTGGTTGTTTGGGGAGAAAAATAGGGTAAACGTCGACAGTTAGCGTGATTTCTAGGTAAAATATGAGCATTGACTGTCATTATATATCGAGATCTCCCGTGCGTTGTCCATTTTGTAATACCAATGATACGAAAGTGATCGACTCACGTTTAGTGAGTGAAGGTCATCAGGTGCGACGTCGTCGTGAATGTTTGCAATGCCATGAGCGATTCACCACATTTGAAGCTGCCGAATTAGTGATGCCTAAAGTCGTCAAAAGTAATGGCTCTCGTGAACCTTTCAATGAAGATAAAATGCGAGCGGGAATGGCGCGAGCGTTGGAAAAACGCCCTGTGAGTGTGGAAGCAATTGAAGAGGGGATTAATCATATTAAATCGCAATTGCGAGCAACCGGTGAGCGCGAAGTAGAGGCCAAGCTGATTGGCCATCTGGTGATGGAAGCGCTGAAAAAACTTGATAAAGTCGCTTATATTCGCTTTGCTTCGGTGTATCGAGCTTTTGAAGATATTCGCGAATTTGGTGAAGAAATTGCTCGATTAGAAAACCTTTGAAAGAGGACGCTATGTCGGATTTTTCAGCGCAAGACTACGCCTATATGGCAAGGGCGTTGCAATTGGCTGCTAAGGGCCGCTTTAGTTCGGCTCCCAATCCCAATGTGGGCTGTGTTTTGGTTAAAGCTGGGCAGATCATTGGCGAAGGCTATCACCTGCGAGCGGGTGAGCCGCATGCTGAAATTAATGCGATGCAAGATGCTCTGGCAAAAGGTCATTCATTATCTGGGGCAAGTTGTTATGTCAGCTTAGAGCCATGTTGTCATTATGGACGGACACCGCCTTGCGCCAAAGCGTTGATTGAAGCGGAAATAGCAACAGTGGTTATGGCGATGCGAGACCCAAACCCCCAAGTGGCTGGCGGCGGAATGACGATGTTGCAAGCGGCTGGTGTGAGTGTTAAAAGTGGACTGCTTGCCGTTCAGGCAGAGCGTCTTAACGCTGGCTTTTTAATGAGAATGCGTGTAAACCGTCCTCGAGTGCGACTAAAAATTGCGGTGTCCCTAGATGGTCGCACCGCATTAGCGAATGGCCAAAGTCAGTGGATCACCTCTCCTTTATCCCGTCAAGATGTGCAAAAAGAGCGGGCTCAAAGTCATGCGATTTTATCCACTGCTGAAACAGTGATTGCTGATGATGCTTCACTCAATGTACGCCTAACTCAGCTGAGTGCATCCATCAAACTGCCTGAACCTATTCGCCAACCAGTCCGTGTGATTATTGATCGTCGTCAGCAATTAACTGGCCAAGAGCGATTATTCAGTCTGCCTGGTCTGATTATTCATGTGGTGGATAAACCTGCACTAAGAACACTGGGCCAGAGTTTAGTGATTCCGGCCTGTGAGAACTGGCTAGCACAGGTCTTAAGCGTTTTGGCCGCTGAGCAAATTAATGATTTATGGGTTGAAGCTGGCGCAACGTTTAGTGGTGCGCTACTTGAGGCAGGGCTTGTGGATGAACTAGTGATCTATCAAGCTTCATTGTCGCTTGGGTGTCATGCTCGGGAGATGGCTGTGACCCATGAGCTGAGCGAACTTAGTCAAGCGACGCGTTGGCGATTAATTGAGCAGCGGCGCATCGGTGATGATTTAAAATATATTTATCAGCCCAAAGAGGCGAACTCATGTTTACAGGAATCGTAGAGGCGCTCGGGCGAGTGCAGTCGATTAAACGGTGCGGCCCTGATGTGCAACTAACGTTGCAAACGGGTCAGCTATCGATGGCTGACGTGCAGCTAGGTGATAGTATCGCGGTTAATGGTGTTTGTTTAACGGTGGTTGAATTTAGTGCAGATTTTTTTCGCGCAGATGTTTCCTATGAAACTCTTTCTCGCAGCAGCCTAGGAAAGTTAAAAATAGGTGCGTGGGTGAATTTAGAAAAAGCCATGGTGGCCAATGGCCGATTTGGTGGTCATATGGTGAGCGGGCATGTCGATGGACTGGCTCAAATTACGCAAATGCAGCGTCAAGGCCAAGCGGTAGATGTTTGGTTGAAATATCCTGCTGATTTAGCACGTTATATTGCTGAAAAAGGCTCGCTGACCGTTGATGGTATTAGTCTTACTGTCAACCAACTACAAGATGATCAGCTGCGTGTAACAATTATTCCCCACACTAGCGCGCAAACGACAATGAATGAATGGCAGGTGGGACGGGTTGTAAATATTGAAGTTGATGTAGTGGCGCGCTATTTAGAACGATTGGTGATGCCGGAGAAGACTGATAGGTCAACATCTGGACTCACCCATGACAAATTGGCTGAATTTGGATTTTTATCGGTATCGAGAGGGTAAAAGATGGCATTAAGTTCTATAGAAGAGATTATCGACGACATTGCTGCCGGTAAATTTGTAGTTTTGATGGATGATGAAGATCGTGAGAATGAGGGCGATCTGATCATTGCCGCTGATAAAGTAACGCCGGCAGCGATTAACTTTATGGCGCGTTATGGGCGGGGGTTAATTTGTTTGACTTTAACGCCAGAGCGTTGCCAACAGCTACAGCTGCCATTAATGGTAAGCCATAATGGCGAGCGCTTCGCAACCGCTTTTACTGTTTCAATTGAAGCGGCGCAAGGTGTGACAACAGGGATTTCAGCGGCCGATCGCGCGGCGACAATATTGGCAGCGGTAGGTGAAAATGCAACGTCTGATGATATTGTGATGCCTGGTCATATCTTCCCAGTGATGGCTCGTGATGGTGGTGTGTTAAGCCGAGCTGGGCACACCGAAGCAGGGGTTGATTTAGCTCGTTTGGCAGACTGTGAGCCAGCTGCGGCAATCGTTGAAATTCTCAATGAGGATGGTTCGATGGCGCGCCGCCCTGATCTAGAAAAGTTCTGTGCTGAACATGATATCAAGCTTGGGACTATTGCTGATCTGATTGAGTATCGCAACACTCGTGAAACCACAATTGAAGAGTTATCGCAGTGCCAGCTCCCGACGCACTATGGTGAATTTGTCATGACGACCTATCGTGACAAAGTGGCCGGGCAAATTCATTATGCACTGCGCAGTGGGAACATCGATGCCAATGAACCGACTCTGGTGCGTGTTCATCTGCATGATCCGCTCTTTGATCTGCTCGGTAGTACCCGTGATGGACAGATGAGCTGGCCACTGGGTAGTGCGTTGCAACGCTTAGGCGATGAAGGTGGGGTCTTAGTGGTGATTAATGAAGATGACCCCCATCAAGCACTATTAAGTCGATTGGAGCGCTATGCCCAAGAAGATGCAGGGCAAACTATCAAAGCGAAACAGCAACAATGTGCCTCGCGTAATGTCGGTGTCGGCTCACAAATTCTTGCCGCTCAAGGCGTGCAAAAAATGCGCTTAATGAGCGTTCCAAAGCGCTATCATGCCCTGTCCGGATTTGGGTTAGAGGTGGTTGAGATCATCAGTCGTTAACTTACAACCATTTCGGAGTGTGTTAGAATAGCGCGCTTTTTTCCATATCATCAAAAATTAGGGTGAGATATGAATGTAATCGAAGGGGTGGTACCTGCACCTGAAGCTAAAATAGCTATTGTGATCGCCCGTTTTAATAGTTTTATTAATGATAGTTTATTGGCCGGGGCGGTAGATACACTGAAACGCCAAGGGCAAGTGAAAGATGAAAATATTACGGTTGTCAAAGTGCCTGGTGCGGTAGAAATTCCGCTAGTGGCACAACAATTGGCTAAATCTGGCAAGTTTGATGCGCTAATTTCATTAGGCACAGTTATTCGAGGCGGAACGTACCATTTTGAATTAGTTGCCAATGAATGCCATAAAGGGTTAGGTCATATTATGCTCGAGTATAATGTGCCGATTGCGTTTGGTGTGTTAACCACCGAATCGATCGAGCAGGCGATTGAACGTGCTGGCACTAAAGGTGGTAATAAAGGTACTGAGGCGGCTTTAAGTGCGCTTGAGATGATCAACGTCATGCAAGTGATTAAGTAGGAGTAACAGATTTGAAACCATCAGAGCGGCGTAAGGCCCGACAACTTGCCACCCAAGCCATTTACCAGTGGCAAATGACTGGTGATAACATTGATAACATTGAACACCAGTTTTTAACTGAACAAGATACGAGTAAAGCTGATATCAGCTATTTTAAGAAGTTGGTTGAAGGTGTTGTGGTTCATCACGAAAAGCTCAATACCATGATGTCTCCTTGCTTGGCTCGTCGTTTAGAAGAGTTGGATATAGTGGATCACGCCATCCTCTTGATTGGAATGTATGAGTTAACTCAATGTGAAGATTTGCCGCCGAAAGTTGCGATTAATGAAGCGATTGAGTTGGCTAAGATTTTTGCAGCAGAAGATAGCCATAAATTTGTCAATGGTGTTTTGGATAAATATTTCCATCTCCAACAACTCAAAAAATAAGCGTTCCGTTCATGGGTGAATTTGATCTTATCGAGCGCTTTTTCGCTAATTCAGCGAAAAGGCCCGATGTAGTATTAGGGATTGGTGACGATGCAGCGTTAATTACGCCCCCAGAAAATCACCAATTAGTCATTACTACCGATACGTTAGTCGAAGGGGTCCATTTTTTTGCTGATATCCCACCAGCTGCTCTTGGGCATAAATCGTTGGCGGTTAATTTAAGTGATTTGGCTGCGATGGGAGCTGAACCTCGGTGGGTCACATTAGCGATTACGTTGCCATCGGCACGAATGGAATGGTTAGAACAATTTTGTCAGGGATTTTTTGAACTGGCTGAATACTATAACGTGACCTTAGTGGGTGGCGATACCACTCGAGGTCCGTTGAGCATCACGGTGACAGCCCATGGTGTGATTCCAATGGAGCAAGCGCTTACTCGTCATCAAGCACAAGTGGGTGATTGGGTTTATGTGACGGGGTCACTGGGCGGATCAGCTTTAGCATTGCGTCACCTACAAGGACAACAGCGCCTAAGTAGTGAAATACTTGAGGTGTTATTGCAACGTCATTATTATCCTCAGCCGCGAGTGCTCAGTGGCTATGGGCTGCGCGGAGTCGCGAGTAGTTGTATTGATCTCTCGGACGGGCTATGGGCTGATTTAGGGCATGTGGCTAAGGCCTCAGGATGCAGTGCTAAAATACAGGTCAATCAATTGCCTATTCATCCGCAAGTGAAATTGCAGTGTCAGAATGATGATGCCATTGCATTAGCGTTATGTGGCGGTGAAGATTATGAGCTTTGTTTTACCGTCCCCGAAGCTATGAAAGGGTCGCTTGATGTGGCACTTTCATACAGTGGCATTGAACATTGTTGTGTCGGACAAATGATCGCCGGTCAAGGCCCTGTAGAGCTATGGCAGGGTGAGCAACCTTATACATGTTGTCATTTGCAAGGATGGGATCACTTTTCCTAGGGGAATGTTATGGATGCCTATTTAAAACGATTATCGCTGCGTAATCCACTGCATTTGTTGGCCGTTGGTTTTGGCAGTGGATTGGTCGCGAAAGCACCGGGAACGTTCGGTTCTTTGGCGGCGTTGCCGCTGATGGCATGGGGAGCATGGGGGCTATCTACGCCAGTCTATATTGTAATGTTGGTGGTGGGTTTTGCGTTAGGCGTCTGGTGTTGTCAGGTCGCGAGTCGCGCGATGGGTGTGCATGACCATGGTGGCATTGTCTGGGATGAATTTATTGGAATGGGCATCGCATTGGTGGCAATTCCGTTGAGTATCAGCTCAGTGGTGTGCGGTTTTGTCTTGTTTCGTTTCTTCGATATTCTCAAACCTTGGCCCATTCGCTGGTTAGACCAGCATGTTGGCGGCGGTTTTGGAATTATGATTGATGATGTGTTGGCTGGCTTTCTAGCGTGGGTGATCCAATGGGGGATCTTTCATTACCTCATCGTTTAGTTGTGCAGAGCTTGAAAAAACAGTCATTGCTTGGTGTCAGTCTGGGGCGTTAGATGTCGTCCTAGTCGTTGTGAATCGCCCCGCTTAGTTTGCAGCATAATGTGTGCAATACATTTTTTAAAACGATGCTTGGATAAAGCAGCGTATCTCTATTTTGTTTGAAATGCGTCTTCACAACGTCGCTTATGTATTCTTCATTTCCCACCTTATTTGTTAAGAAACACTCTATTTTAGAATAATACATGTAAATATTCTGTGTTAAATCGATTTTATAGAGATTCATCTGACTATCAGACTTTACAGCTTAACCTAAACGTAATAATTTAATTAGCACCGAAAGATTTGCTTAAGCGGGATGCGAAGCAAATGAGTTAATCGGTTAATAAAAGCGGGCGGAGGGTGAATATCCGATCATTTTGAGCCGCTAGAAGCGGCCATATGATGTAAAAACCGCCTTGATAACACACAACATGTTGAACAGATTGTTGCTTAGATAGCAGTCAACAATAACAGTGATGTTCGATGGAGCTTATATGAAAAAAGGATTAGGAATGTTGTCTATTGCACTGCTTGCCAGTGCTGTGACAGCAGGGGTTCATGCACAAACAAAAACATTAGTCTATTGTTCTGAAGCGAGCCCTGAAGGATTTAACCCGCAACTTTTCACCACAGGTACGACATTTGATGCCAGTGCTGAAACCATTTTTGACAGACTAGTTGAATTTAAGCCAGGGACTACCAATATTGAACCGGGTTTGGCTAAGAGTTGGGATATCTCCGAAGATGGTAAAACCTATACGTTCCATTTACGTAAGGGCGTACAGTTCCAAACGAGTAAGTCATTTTCACCTACCCGAGATTTTGATGCTGATGATGTGATTTTCAGCTTTGAACGGATGTTGGATAAAAAAAATCCATATCATGATGTTTCTGGTGGCAACTATGAATACTTTGATGGAATGGGAATGAACTCCCTGATTAAAAAAATCGTCAAAGTGGACAAATACACCGTTAAGTTTGAATTGAGTCAACCCAATGCACCTTTTCTAGCCGATATGGCGATGAGTTTTGCATCGATTTTCTCAGCCCAGCAAGCGGATAAATTGCTTAAAGCGGGTACGCCTGGTCAGTTAGATCAAGACCCTGTTGGTACCGGACCGTTTACCAAAGTCGCTTATCGTAAAGACTCGGTGATCCGCTATGTCGCGAATAAACATTATTGGCGGGGTGCTCCGAAAATTGATCGACTGGTATTTTCGATTACTCCGGATGCTTCCGTTCGTTATGCCAAACTCAAAGCTGGTGAATGTCAGATTATGCCATACCCGAATCCAGCTGATCTCAAAGATATGGCGAGCAATCCAAACATTAAGTTGTTGCATAAACCAGGCTTAAATATTGGCTATCTCTCTTTTAATGTCACCCATAAACCATTTGATAATGTCAAAGTTCGCCAAGCGCTGAATTATGCCGTGAATAAAAAAGCGATCATCAATGCTATCTACCAAGGTGCTGGGGAAATGGCAAAAAACCCTATTCCACCGACAATGTGGTCGTACAATGAGGCGATTAAAGATTATCCGTATGATCCTGCTAAAGCCAAAGAATTGCTTAAAGAAGCAGGTGTAAGTCACTTAAACACCAATATTTGGGCTATGCCTGTACAGCGCCCATATAACCCGAATGCACGGCGTATGGCTGAGATGATCCAAGCGGATTGGAAAAATGTTGGGGTTAATGCCAAAATCGTTACCTATGAGTGGGGTGAATATCTCAAACGAGCTCGCCAAGGCGAAGATGATACGGCGTTAATGGGCTGGACTGGTGATAATGGTGATCCTGATAACTTCCTCAATGTGCTATTAAGTTGTGATGGAGTCGGGAATTCTAACTACAGTGAATGGTGTTACAAACCGTTTGATAATCTCATTCAAAAAGCAGCTCGACTGTCTGATAAAGCACAGCGCACTAAATTATACGAACAAGCGCAAGTAATCTTTAAACAACAAGCGCCTTGGATCACAATTGCTCATTCAGTTGTTTATGAACCAATTCGTAAAAATGTGCATGGGTATAAGATTGACCCGTTTGGATTACACTATTTCTACGGTGTGTCTTTAGATTAGTTCATTTATCTATTTAGGGGCTCATATTGAGCCCCCTTTTCAATAAGTTTACTTATGCTGCAATTTATTTTTAAACGATTGTTGACGGTTATACCGACATTCATTGGTATTACCCTGCTCACTTTTGCATTGATCCATGCTATCCCGGGTGATCCGATTGAAATTATGGCCGGAGAGCGTGGTATTTCAGCTGCTCAGCATGCCCATATGATGCATAAAATGGGGTTAGATCAACCTTTATATATTCAATACTATCACTATGTGATTGGCATTTTTCATGGTGACTTAGGCCACTCATTAGTGAATCATCAGCCCGTGTTAAGCGAATTTTTGGCCCGGTTTCCTGCAACCATGGAACTGTCTATTTTTGCCGTGGTATTTGCAATTTGTGTCGGGTTGCCGATGGGGATTATCGCTGCAGTTAAACGTGGCACGGTGTTTGATCACGGGGTGATTGCGATTGCTCAGGCTGGCTATTCTATGCCAATTTTCTGGTGGGCATTATTGTTGATCCTCTTTTTCTCGGTGCATTTGGGGTGGACGCCAGTATCAGGACGATTAGATGAAGCGCGTTTTTGGATCGATCAGCCTACCGGCTTTATGTTGATTGATACTCTATTGTCTGGGCAGCCGGGTGCCTTTTGGGATGCGATGAAGCACCTTATTTTACCTGCCATTGTGCTGGGTACTATTCCTTTGGCGGTGATTGCTCGTATGACGCGTTCATCGATGCTTGAAGTACTTGGTGAAGATTATATTCGGACTGCTCGCGCGAAAGGAATGGCGCCGTGGCGGGTTATCATTGTACATGCGCTGCGCAATGCATTGATCCCCGTTATTACAGTGATTGGTTTACAGGTGGGGATTATGCTCTCGGGCGCTATTCTGACGGAGACCATTTTTTCATGGCCTGGTATTGGTAAGTGGCTCATTGATGCGATTTCACGGCGAGATTATCCAGTAGTTCAAGGAAGTATTTTGCTGATCGCGACGATCATTATTGTGGTGAATTTGCTGGTCGATATTCTCTACGGCGTTGCTAATCCACGAATTCGCCATACTAAGTAAGCAGGAATCGAATTCATGTCTGAACAAAATCAAACACAAATAGCCCCTAAGCCGAAGACACCATTACAAGAATTTTGGTTTTATTTTCGCCAAAATAAAGGTGCTGTGGCAGGGCTACTTTATATCTTTGTGATTATTATTTTCGCATTGTTTGCCGAAGTGATTGCGCCACATTCACCGATTGAGCAGTTTCAAAATGCTTTTTTAAAGCCCCCAGTATGGCAATCTGGCGGTAGTTGGCAGTTCATTTTAGGAACTGATGATGTGGGTCGAGATATTTTCACTCGACTTATTTATGGTGCGCGTTTGTCACTGATTATCGGCACTATGGTGGTGACCTTATCGTTGGGCATCGGTGTGTTGCTAGGACTTATCGCAGGTTATGCCAGAGGACTTACCGACACCGTTATTATGCGCGTTGCTGATATTATGTTGGCTGTGCCAAGCTTACTGTTTGCCATTGCGATTGTGGCTATCTTAGGGCCTAGTTTGGTCAATGCTTCAGTGGCTATTGCCATCGTCTCAATCCCCCATTTTATTCGACTGACGCGTGCATCGGTCATTGCCGAAAGTGGTCGTGACTACGTGACCTCTTCACGGGTGGTTGGTGCTGGTGCACTGCGGCTGATGTTTTTAACTATTTTACCTAACTGTATGGCACCATTAATTATTCAAGCCACACTTGGGTTTTCATCGGCATTACTTGATATGGCGGCTCTTGGTTTCCTTGGAATGGGGGCTCAGCCACCTACACCAGAGTGGGGCAGCATGTTGGCCAATGCGCGTCAATATGTGACTCGAGCGTGGTGGGTGGTCACATTCCCCGGGTTGATGATTTTAACAACGGTACTTGCTTTTAACCTAATGGGTGATGGGCTACGTGATGCGTTGGATCCAAAAATGAAACGCTAGGATAGGCAGAAAAGATTATGGCTTTATTAGAAGTAAAAAACTTAAGCGTTGAATTCGGTGAACAGGATCAACCTTTTTGCGCAGTCGATGCAATCAGCTATCATGTAGATAAGGGTGAAGTCGTTGGCATTGTTGGAGAGTCGGGCTCGGGGAAAAGTGTCAGTTCGCTCGCGATTATGGGGTTAATTGATTATCCAGGACGAGTCAGCGCCGATGCACTCGAATTAGATGGGCAAAAAGTGCTGGAAATGTCGGATGCCAAACGTCGTAAAATCACCGGCAGTGACATTTCAATGATCTTCCAAGACCCTATGACGAGTCTTAACCCTTGTTATACCGTTGGTTTTCAGATCATTGAAGCGCTGAAAATTCATGCAGCGTCGCTGAGCAAACATCAATTACGGGAACGTGCTATTGAGTTACTGCAGCAAGTGGGGATACCGGCACCAGAATTGCGTTTAAATACATATCCTCATCAACTTTCGGGAGGCATGAGTCAACGCGTTATGATTGCTATGGCGGTGGCGTGTAATCCTAAATTATTAATTGCAGATGAGCCTACAACGGCGCTCGATGTGACTATTCAAGCACAAATTGTCGAGCTATTACTGCAGTTACAACAGCAAAAAAATATGGGATTAATACTGATTACCCATGATTTGGCGTTGGTGGCAGAGGCTGCAGATCGCGTCATTGTGATGTATGCTGGCCAAATTGTTGAGACAGGCCCAGCAGCTGAAATTTTTAAACATCCACAGCATCCATATACCCAAGCTCTGTTAGCTTCGTTGCCTGAGTCTGCCGCTGGAGCCAGTCGCTTACATGCATTGTCTGGGGTGGTTCCAGGGGCCTACGACCGACCACAGGGTTGTTTGCTTAACCCTCGTTGCCCATATGTTCAAGAGCGATGTCGCGCTGAGCAGCCGCCACTGATTGGGCCAGCGACGCGGCAGGTCAAATGCTTTTGGCCGTTGGATGAATCAGGGAGATCTGCATAATGAGCGATGAAACAAGCTCGGTATTGTTTGAAGCGCATGAATTAAAAAAACACTATCCTGTCAAAGCGGGATTGTTTAAAGAAGAGCAATTGGTCAAAGCTTTAGATGGTGTGTCATTTAGTCTCTCTCGGGGACAGACACTGGCAGTGGTCGGTGAATCTGGATGTGGTAAATCAACGCTTGCACGCAGCCTGACATTGATTGAACCTCCTACATCTGGAGAGCTGCGCTTTGATGGTCAGGATATTCTCTCGCTTGGGGCGCATGCGGCTAAAGAGTTGCGCAAGCGTATTCAAATCGTCTTTCAAAACCCATATGGGTCTTTAAATCCACGTAAAAAAGTAGGGCAGCTGTTAGAAGAGCCCTTATATATTAATACGGATTTAACCAAAGCACAGCGACGTGAGAAGGCCTTAGCGATCATGGCTAAGGTTGGTCTTCGTCCAGAGCATTATGGCCGTTATCCGCATATGTTTTCAGGCGGACAGCGCCAGCGTATCGCGATTGCTCGAGGATTGATGCTCGACCCTGATATTGTGATTGCCGATGAGCCTGTATCTGCGCTGGATGTATCCGTGCAAGCGCAGGTTTTGAACCTAATGATGGACTTGCAGGTCGAGTTTGGCTTGAGCTATATTTTTATCTCGCACGATCTGTCGGTGGTTGAACATATCGCCGATCAGGTGATGGTCATGTATCTTGGCAAAGTGGTTGAATATGGCCCTAGGGCGCAAATTTTTAGTCATCCACGTCATCCCTATACCATCGCGTTGCTCTCAAGTACACCGAGGCTTAATCCCGATAAGCGAATTGATAAAATTAAACTTGAAGGCGAGTTGCCATCACCACTCAATCCGCCCTCTGGTTGTGCATTCCATGCACGTTGCCAATATGCGAATGCGCGTTGTCACGAGCAAACGCCTGAATTGAAGTGGCATGGTGATACACAAATTGCTTGTCATGCTCTTGAAGAGCAGCGAATGTAGCGGTATTTAACCAGCTCAATGATGAGCTGGTTGTTATCGTCAAACACTTCTGGATAGCAGTTGCAGTTGCTATACTGTGATGATTTTCCAAAAAATGAAGTGATCTGTGCATGCTACGCTGTTTGCAAATCGTCTGTTTATGTTATTTCAGTATTGGACTCGTGACGGCTCAACCAGTCGTTTGGGGAAGCTCTCAGCTGTTGCATTTTGAACGTTTTCCTACCGATCTGTCTATGGCTAGTATTGCCGTGGGCAATCTTCTCTATGATCCATTATTTCGCTTTGATGAGCATGGCCAAGCTCAGCCATGGCTAGTTAAGCAGATGACTCAACTGTCAGCCACAAAGTATCGATTATCACTGAATGACTCCGTTCACTTTGCTTCTGGCGATCAATTGAACGCGACGGATGTCCTTTGGAGTTTGTCGCAGCTGCGCCGCCATAGTGATTATCGAGCGCTATTTGCTTTGATTCAGCACGTAGTCATCAATGACCCCTTCACCATTACGATAACCTTATCTCAACCCTGCGCTGATTTTACGCGTCGTTTAGCCTATTGGTTTGTGTATGACAGACATTGGTCGCTACAAAAAAAAGCAAGTCGGTCATTGTTAACATCAGGCTCAGGGCCTTTCCGGCTTGTCGAAAACTTAACTGGGATTCGATCGGTTTTAACGCGTAACATCAATTATTGGCATCCAGATAATGAAGGTAACATTAGTCAATTGACTGTCGTGCCTATTCGTCATGAGCAAACTCGCTTTTCCGCGTTGTTAGGGGGAGATATTGATATTGCGGATCATCTAAGTGGTCAGCGTTTTGAACAATTAATGGAAATACCGGGGTTGCGGGCTAAATTAGTCAATCATATGCGTTGGGTGGGGTTAGTATTTAATGGTAAACATAACCATTGGCTGCGCCATGAACAGATTCGTCAAGCCATTTCACTTGGGATCAATAGTCAATTTATCAGTCAACAATTACCGGGCTCTTTAGGCGAGCAAGCGACCCAGCTCACGTTTGCTGGGAGTGAATATTACAATCAATCTGTTAAAAATCTATATCAGCCTGACCGCGCCTACCAGCTTTTAGCCGAGCAAGGTGTGGACGGAAAAGGTCTCAGATTACAGATGATTGTCAAGCAAGGGGATCATTTGGCTATCCAACAAACGGCTGCGATACTCAAAACCATGTTTGAGCGGATCAATATCGATCTGCAGATTATTTGGCTTAAACCTGCGGCGTTTAAAAAGGCGCTGCAAAGTTGCCAAGGTGATCTGTTTCTTGTTGCATTTAATCGTCAGCCAGATGAACGATTGGGTTATCTGCAGGCGATGTTACACGGACAGAACGATATGCTCGCAGGATTGCATTGCACACCAAAGCTCGCTGAGCTCGATAAAGAATATATGGCACTGCAAAAAGGGCCACAGGTTGCCTTGCAACTGCAGAAATTTTCAGCCAAGCTGGCGAGCAAGTATTACTTCAAGCCGCTGTATTGGCGGCATCAGTTATGGGGCATTGATGCAGCAATTAATGGGCAAGCTGTGCGCAACTCTCTTGGGCTTCCCTATTTAGACAAGCTCCAAGTGATGCGTCAACATCGTTAGATGACATACAACTGTGGTGTTATTCATCGCAGTGGCAACAGCTGTGTGATCCACAACTGTTGCTTTCGTCCAAGGTATATCGTGATGGTCAGGCTATTTATGCGCTGAGACGGCGAATAATTCCTGCACAATCAAGATCCAATTGAGCATAGACTTCAGCTTGCGAGCCTTGGGCAATGAAATGATCGGGCAAACCAAGTCGTAACAGTTTTACGTTGCTACCTTGCTGCATTAAATACTCAGCAACTGCTGATCCAGCGCCGCCGATGATGGCATTATCTTCTAAGGTGACTAATTGCTGATGGGTTTGGGTTAACTTATCAATGCAGTCATGATCAAGTGGTTTGACAAATCGCATATCCACTACGGTCACGTCGAGTATTTTTGCCGCTAGCAGGGCTTCATGGAGCAAGGGGCCAAAACACAAAATCGCTGTTTCATGGCCTTGACGGCGAATCACCGCTTTGCCGATAGGTAGTTCACTCATTTCGATGCTTATCGGCGTATCAATTGCTCCGCCGCGTGGATAACGCACCGCCGCAGGTGTTCCCAATTGATACCCAGTATAGAGCATCTGGCGACATTCATTTTCATCTGATGGCGTCATAATGGTGAGATTGGGAATGCAGCGCATGAAGCTTAAATCAAATGCGCCTTGATGGGTTGGTCCATCGGCGCCGACTATACCCGCTCTATCAATGGCTAACAGTACCGGAAGGTTTTGAATCGCGATATCATGAATTAATTGATCATAAGCACGTTGTAAAAAGGTGCTGTAAATTGCAACAACGGGCCGTTGTCCCCCAATGGCTAACCCCGCGGCAAAAGTTAATGCATGTTGTTCGGCAATGGCAACATCAAAGTATTGCTGCGGAAAGCGTTTGGAAAATTCTACCATGCCAGAACCTTCGCGCATGGCTGGGGTAATCCCCATTAATTTCGGATCGCGCGCTGCCATATCACACAACCATTGTCCAAAAACTTTGGAGAAGGTGGTTGTGGATGATTTTTTGGGTAAATCATTTTGTTTCGGATCAAACTTAGAGACTGCGTGATAGCCAATAGGATCTTGCTCAGCAGGCAAATAGCCTTTCCCTTTTTTGGTGATCACATGTAAAAATTGCGGTCCACTGAGATCGCGCATGTTTTTAAGCGTTTGCACTAACCCAATGACATCATGGCCATCAACCGGACCAATATAGTTAAAGCCAAATTCTTCAAATAAGGTGCCGGGAACAACCATCCCTTTGAGGTGTTCTTCGGTGCGCTTGGCCAGCTCCTTAATGGGTGGAATACTCTGTAAGATCTTTTTTCCACCTTCACGTAAAGTGGCGTAGACATTGCCAGACATCAGCCGTGCGAGTGAATTATTGAGTGCGCCAACATTTTCAGAAATCGACATTTCGTTATCATTGAGAATGACTAGCAAATCATCATTGCGAGCGCCACCATGGTTGAGCGCTTCAAATGCCATGCCCGCTGTCATTGCGCCATCGCCGATGATCGCGGCCACTTTTTGGCCGGTTTGTTCGATACTTGCTGAGACCGCCATCCCTAATGCTGCGCTAATCGAGGTGCTAGAATGGCCAACACTGAGCGAATCATACTCGCTTTCTTCTCGCCATGGGAAAGGATGCAACCCTCCCTTTTGTCGAATGCTCGTCATCTGATCGCGACGTCCTGTGAGAATTTTATGTGGGTAAGCTTGATGACCCACATCCCACACTAACTTATCAAACGGCGTTTTATAGACATAATGCAAGGCAACAGTCAGTTCTACAACCCCAAGACCTGAAGCTAGATGGCCACTGGACTGACTAACCGTTTTAAGTAAGTATTCCCGAAGTTCATTACAAAGCTGGGGTAACTTAGATATAGGTAATTGGCGTAGGTCCTGAGGACCATCGACTAAGGCCAATATTGGATAATCTCGAATATTCAGACTCATAAATTGGTATATAGCAACGGCTATTTATCTCGCTTGACAATGTAATCTGCGAGTAACGCGAGTTTGTCAGTATTGTAGGGTAATGCGTCGAGTGCATGTAGTGCTTCAAGTCGCAAAGTATGACATTTGTGCTGTGCTTGCTCTAATCCTAACAACGATGGATAGGTGTTTTTTCGGTGTTGAACATCACTGCCTTGCGGTTTGCCTAGGGTTTGCGTATCAGCAATGATATCTAACACATCATCACGAACTTGAAAGGCAAGACCAATGGCTTGAGCGTAGCGAGCGAGTGCATTTTGCTCATCAGGATGATCAATCCCTGAGGCGATAGCCCCCAATTTTACTGCTGCTTGAATCAAAGCGCCAGTTTTAAGTCGGTGCATCGCTTCTAGTTCGGCTAATGTTTGAGTTTGCCCCGTTGCATCAATATCGATGGCCTGTCCTGCGCACATTCCTTGATAACCGGCGGCAATGCTGAGCTCTTTGAGCATTGACAGCTGAGCTTTAGGATTGAAGCCTGACGCTGAACTCAACAACGTAAAGGCTAACGTTTGTAGTGCATCCCCTGCGAGAATAGCGGTTGCTTCATCAAAGGCAATATGACAAGTGGCCTGACCTCGGCGCAGTGAATCATTATCCATGGCGGGCAGATCATCGTGTACTAATGAATAAGCATGGATGGCTTCAATTGAAGCGGCTACGGGATCTAAGCGCGCCATCGGTGCTTCGACTAATTCTCCAACGAGATAGACAAGTAATGGGCGGATCCGTTTACCACCGAGCAACAGGCTATAACGCATGGCATCGCGTAGGCGCGGGGATTGCTCCCCAAGCTCTTCCAACTGAGCGAGTAAGTAGCAATCGATATGACTACGGTAACTATCCATACTTATTTGCAAACAGGTACTCACAGTGATTCTCCTTCACCCAGCGTTGTCAGCGGCGTTTGAGAATCAGCTTGGCGAAGAACTTTTATCTGCTGCTCTGCTTGCTCTAACTTTTTTTGGCCCACACCAGCTAAGGCGATACCGCGTTCAAAATGCTTCATGGCTTGTTCAAGTGGCAGATCGCCCTGTTCGAGCTCCTTAACCAGTTGTTCTAGCTCGCTGAGTGATTCTTCAAAGCTCATATTTTCAGGTTTTTTAGCTGCCATTCAATCTCCTGATCATTTCGATCAATACCCCGTCAGAAGTCAACACGTACTTTCTCGTGGTGACACCGAACCATGTTATTGTAACCTCAACACGTCTGCCCCCGATCATAACGGCTTAGGTGGTTATGGTTAAAGTATTTATTTCCTTAACCGATAGATATTGTAGATTATTGTCCATAATATACGAACAGATACACTGACCGGTCTACTGATACAGAGTGGCTGGTAGTCATCAATACAGATTAGAGAAGGAAGGATGCTGTGGATTTAGCAACGCTGGTTGGTTTAATAGGCGGCTTTGCCTTTGTTTTAATGGCAATTCTGTTGGGAGGCAATGTTAGCTCGTTTGTGGATGTGCCTTCCATATTAATTGTTTTGTGTGGTTCGATGTTTGTGGTATTGATGAAGTACAACCTTGGCCAGTTTTTAGGAGCAGCTAAAATTGCTGGTAAGGCATTCTTATTTAAAGTCGATAAACCAGATGACTTGATTCAAAAGGCCATTGAGCTAGCTGATTCTGCTCGTAAAGGAGGCTTTTTAGCGTTAGAGGAAGCGGAGATCCCCAACCCCTTCATGGCTAAAGGGGTTAGTATGCTGGTGGATGGCTACGATGCTGAGGTTGTTCGCTCTACCTTACGTAAAGACATTGCGTTAACCCAGGAGCGCCATGAAGTCGGTTCGAGTATTTTTAAAGCGATCGGGGATGTGGCACCTGCGATGGGAATGATTGGTACGTTAGTGGGCTTGGTCGCGATGCTTTCTAACATGTCTGACCCTAAATCCATTGGTCCTTCAATGGCAGTCGCTTTGTTGACTACCTTGTATGGTGCGATATTGGCAAACATGGTGGCTATTCCTATCGCCAATAAGCTTGATCTTCGCTCTGGTGAAGAGGCGCGTAATCAAGCACTTATTTTGGATGCGGTACTCGGTATCCAAGATGGGCAAAATCCGCGAGTCATCGAAGGCCTATTGAAAAATTATCTACCAGCTTCGAAACGTAACACAGGGGCTGCTGAGTAGCAGGATGAATGATGGATGAAGAAGAAGAATGCAAATGCCCGCCTGGGTTACCTGCATGGATGGCAACGTTTTCGGACTTGATGTCGCTACTACTATGCTTTTTTATATTGCTATTATCCTTTTCAGAAATGGACGTGGTGAAATTTAAGCAGATTGCGGGTTCGATGAAGTATGCATTTGGGGTGCAAAACAAATTAGAAGTCAAAGATATTCCCAAAGGAACCTCGGTGATCGCACTGGACTTTCGTCCGGGTCGTCCAGAACCGACTCCCATTGAAACGATCATGCAACAGACCTCGGATATGACTCAAACTGAGTTGGACTTTCAAAAAGGCGAAAATTCCCAAGCGGGGGGCGAAGAGCGCACCTCAGGCCAGCAAACAGGGGGAAGTTCTACGCAAGCGAGTAGTCGTCCTGTGCCGCAACCCAGTCAACCTACCGCTGCACAAAGTGAGGCCGCACGGCGAATTGCTGTGCAGCTGAAGACAGAGATCAAGGAAGGCGCGCTAGAAGTTGAATCATTGGGACAGCAGATCATTATTCGAATTCGAGAAAAAGGCTCATTTCCATCGGGTTCAGCGTTTTTACAACCGCAATTTAGACCGATTATTCGTAAGGTCGCCTCGGTTATTAAAGATATTCCTGGGCAGATCGTTGTATCTGGCAATACAGATAATCAGCCGCCTGATTCTGAACTTTATCGCTCTAACTGGGATTTGTCAGCACAGCGAGCCGTATCCGTAGCGCAGGTGATGATCCAAGTTCCGGGGTTTAATCAGGACCGATTGGTGGTGCGGGGGTTAGCGGATACCGATCCATTAGTTAAAAATGACACAGCGGAACACCGCGCGCGTAACCGACGAGTTGAAATTAGTATTATGCAGGGCAAGGCACTGCAATCACGCCAGATCCAAGTGACGCCGATCAACGATAACTAATTAGGGATAATAAGGGACGTATTCTAGCCAAGGGACGCGTGCTGTGAGCCGAATGCCAGTATAGTTTAATTTACGAGCATACACATTCAGCTCATAGCGGTGTATAATCGCGCCGAAATTTTAACGCTGTAGTCATCATGAAGTTTATAATCAAATTATTCCCAGAGATCACCATTAAAAGCCGAACTGTTCGGCAACGTTTTAGCAAAATATTACAGGGTAATATTCGTAATGTTCTCAGTCGTATTGATGACGATATTCGCGTCAGCCGAAACTGGGATCATATGGTGGTCACCAGTCGTTTGCCGGATAAGCGTGATGAGTTGGTTGACGCTCTCAAATGTACGCCCGGTATTCAGCACTTTTTGGAAGTGTCCAGTTTCGAATTTACCGATTTACATCATGCCTATGAACTCACCCAAGCAATTTGGAAAGATAAGTTAGCGGGTAAAACTTTTTGTGTCCGTGTTCGTCGTGTTGGGGAACATGACTTTACCTCCGTAGAAGCAGAACGTTACATCGGTGGTGGGTTAAATCAATACAGTGATGCCTCTGGGGTAAAATTGAAAAACCCAGATGTAACCGTACGGCTGGAAATTGAAAATCAGCATTTATATGTGGTAACCGAGCAACATCCAGGTTTGGGCGGTTTCCCAATTGCCACTCAAGAGAGCGTTTTATCACTGATTTCCGGTGGATTTGACTCAGGTGTTTCCAGCTATGAGTTGATTCGCCGTGGTTCACGCGTGCATTACTGCTTTTTCAATTTGGGTGGTGCGGCGCATGAAATTGGCGTTAAGCAGATGGCTCATTATTTGTGGCAAAAGTTTGGGTCATCGCATCGGGTTAAATTTGTCAGCATCGACTTTGAACCTATTGTTGAAGAGATCCTCACGAAAGTGGATAACTCACAAATGGGTGTTGTGCTCAAACGGATGATGATTCGCGCAGCATCGCAGGTGGCGCAGCATTTTGATATTCAGGCATTAGTGACGGGGGAAGCGGTCGGTCAAGTTTCTAGCCAAACCCTGACTAATTTATCAATGATTGATAGAGTTTCTAACACGTTAATTTTACGCCCCTTGATTGCTCGAGATAAGCAAAGCATTATCGATTGTGCTCGGCATATTGGGACTGCCGATATCTCTGAGACCATGCCCGAATATTGTGGCGTCATTTCTCGTAAGCCGACAGTTAAAGCAGTTGAAGCGAAGCTGCTTTCTGAGGAAGCCAACTTCGATAGTGAGATTTTAGAAAAAGTCGTTAATGAGGCGCGCGTGGTTGATATCCGTGACATTGGTCGGCACAGTGATGCCGCCGTGGTTGAAGTGGATACAGTCAGTGAGATTAGTGCAGAGCAGATCGTGATTGATATTCGCTCTGATGAAGAAACCGAGCACAAACCGCTGGTGATTGATGGCGCGCAAATTATTCATATTCCATTTTTTAAACTAGGAACGCGGTTCTTGGAACTAGCCAGTGATAAACATTATTTGCTCTATTGTGATCGCGGCGTGATGAGTAAGCTGCAAGCCTTATATTTAAAAGAGCAAGGTCATAGTAATGTCAGCGTGTATCGGCATCATGCCTAACTGTTATGCCGATGGGCTTGCGATGAGCATAGGCTCGGCGACTTGCTGAGCGAGCTCTTCACTGCCTAAGAGCGCTAAAATTTGCAGAGCCATTTCAATGGCAGTTCCTGGACCTCGGCTGGTGATGAGCCTCGCTTGTTGGTCAATGACAACCCGTTCGCTGCTACGTTTGTGTGCGGGTAAGTCTTGGAAAAATTGAGGGTGACAAGTCATTGTGGCACCGGGGCAGATATGATGGTGTTCGAGCACTAAGGCGGGTGCGGCGCAAATGGCTGCAAGGTAATTAGGGGCATGGTAAAACGCGCGAATAAATTTGATGAATTCGGGCGTATTGCACATATATTCGCTGCCGCTAGCTCCCCCGGGAATAACTAATAGTTGATAGTCATCGACATCGGCGTCTTCGAGTAGCTTATCAGCGACCAGTCTGACGCCGCGAGAAGCACAAATAATCAGCTCATCACTCACACTGACCAGATCGACGCTAAAATTTCCTCGGCGTAGTGTATCGATTATTGATACGGTTTCAATCTCTTCACTACCTGGCGCAACAGCCACCATGACATTAACCATTAGCACAATCTCCTTTGAGAATTTTTTCGACAACTTGTTGATTTAAAGGAACTTCAATCTGATGTTCTTGAGCTTTCCTGATAATGTAACCGTTGATCAAGCCAATCTCTGTTTGGCGCTGACAGCGTATATCTTCGGCCATAGACGAATGGTTGTTAGCCGTGTGCTGGCAAACTTGGCGAACCGATTGAATGATGTCACTATCACTTAAAATAATCTGACAGGCTTTTGCAACTTGATGAATTTCATTGGCAAGTTCGCGGATCAAGGGTTGATAACTAGGAGTAAGCAGTTCACCATTTAAGCACTGAGCAATCGCGGTGATAGGATTAATAATGGCATTAATGGCAAGCTTTTGCCACAATGCTTGCTCAATATGGGGGTGATAAACGACATCAGCCAGCGCGGCATTGAGTTCCATGATCCAGAGAGGGGGCAATTGTTCAGATTGACCACTAGGATAGCGGCCAACCGTGGTGATGCCTGTGCCTTGATGACGAATTATATTTTGATGGCGCTCTGCGCCATGCGTTGTGGTGCCAGCCCAAATTAGATGTTCTGGATAACGATGAACTAACTGCTGCTGTGGGCCCATGCCATTATGTAGCGTTATTAACTGAGTGTGTTTAGAGAGCCGAATACTTGTCAGAGCATCAACGACTTGATAGCCCTTGGTGCAGATTAATAACATATCGCATTGCTCGGTATGGTCACAAATGGTTAATTCTAAGTCCACTTGCTGCTGGTCATCTTGATAGTGTAGCGAACGTTTTGTTTCACCTTGATGAAATGCTTTACTCATCACCAATTGTACAGAGTAACCAGCAAGTGCCAAGCGGGCTGCAAACAATCCACCGATGGCGCCATCACCTAAAATTCCCCAACGTGTCATCAAGACCCCCTGCTTTATTGGTAGCTATGCCCTCTATCTTAGGTTGATAAATGAAAAAAGAATACTCATTTTAGGCGCAACTAGAAAGCGCATTGCAGTACTCTTTCACAAGTCTTATCGTGCACCCTCTAGTACGGGCCGAACAGCCCGACAAGGTTGACCCATCGCTAGCATACCGGATTCAATATCGGTGGTTACTAAGCTGCCGGCACCAATCACACAGTCATCACCAATAGTCACGCCTGGCAAAATAATGCAGTTGCCACCGATCCATACGTTACTACCAATCGTGATAGGCTCGGCATCCCCAATATGGTTTGCTCGGGTGGTTTTATCGAGTGGGTGATTGGCTGTATACATCGCCACATGTGGCCCGATAAACACATGATCGCCAATCGTTACTTTGGCGCAATCAAGTACCGTCCAGCCAAAGTTGATAAAAACATGATGGCCGAGATGAATATTGCAACCATAGTCAATATGAATAGGCTTTTCGACATGAACATCATCACCTATTTCAGCGAATAATTGGGTGAATAGGTGTTGACGTTCAGCTTCTGCGCGTGGTGCTAACTGGTTAAATTCATCGACCAGTTCGCGGGTATGTAAACGGATCTCAATTAATTGTGGATCATTGATCCAATAACGATCGCCTTGTATCATTGTCTCAAATGCACCCATATTTTCCCTATCCATGTCATTGAATTTAGTCTTCAGTATGGATGAAAAAACACAAATCTGTCCATGGACTTAGTGGTTATCAAGCAGGGAAAATTAGCTAGCTAATACGTTATGGTAGTCTTTTGATATATGATCAATTTTTTGGTTACGGTAAAGTAAAATATATTATTAATTTAGCTCGCCATAGGGATGGTAATTATACTTATGGTGATATAAAAATAAAATGTAGTATGAATAAATAAAATTAAAAAATCACAAATAAATATTTTTAATCGATGTAAAATACAGTATAAAATAGTTAACATTATCAATATGGTCATGTGTTAAAAATTATCAACACGAATAATTAATAATATGGATGGCTGTCATATTTGGCCGTTTGGTATTTGCTAAGGCAATGGTTGTTGGAAGTATCATTGTCAATTAAAAAATAATTTTATAAACAATGGTATTTTTTATTATGTTATGTATATTCAATGAATACGATGATAATCGATAATCAACATAAGAATTATGATGTATAGCGATTCCCATACTATGTGAGTAAGAAATGGGCTGATTTTAATCAACCCTATAATGAAGTTGTAACCATTTATCGCTGATAGTGAATATCATCAAACAACCTCTAGTGCTATAGTGGAAATTTATCGACTTTTTAAATAAATGCGTCGAGGGTGTCCCACTTTTCCATATTGCATTTTAACTGATATAAGACTTTGTTTAACACAATATTCCAAATAGCGACGAGCTGTTGTTTTACTCAATCCAGTCTGTTCAACGATGTCGTCGATTGTATATTCATCTTTTTTATTATTTTCAAAAATACTAAAAATTATATTCAGAGTACTTTCCTCAATTCCTTTTTCATTTCTATGTGTGAAATTTTTTGATTTCAGTTGAAATAAATTATCAACATGTTTTTGATCAATTATTTTATAGAATTGTTGGGTTTGTTTAAATTGAATAAAGCGTTCTAATGACTGAGTTAATCGCTTCCACGATATAGGTTTTAAAATATAATCAAAGGCACCATAACTAATTGCTTTACTACAAATTTCCATTTCACTGGCCGCTGTAATGAAAATAGCGGATGTTTTTTCACCTTGAATGAGTTGATTGGTAAAAAGATCAATACCTTGCCCATCGGGTAAATAATTATCGATAAGCACTAACTCGGGTACTCGTTCACTAATTATTTTTTCTGCATTTTGATAAGTGTTAGCGATACCAATTAGTTCAAGTCCCTCAAAATTTTGAATAAAGTCTGAGTAAAGCTGTGATAGAGTAAATTCATCTTCAACAATTGCAACCGTTATTTTTTGTTTATTCATCAGTTAATCCCTTCGTGAGTGCCTGCTTAGGAATAAAGATAGAGCAGCAAATACCGCTTGGTACATTATGTGATATTTCTATAATGCCATTCGCTTTTTTAATATAGCTAGAGACTAGATGCAATCCTAAACCATGATTACCTTTGCTTTGTTTTGATGTGTAGCCTTGTACAAAAATGTCATTAATATCAGAGAGGGAAATCCCGATTCCTTGATCAGAAACTTCAATAATAACTTCATTATCATTTTCTGAAAGGTAGACTTCTATCGGATATATCTCATTTGATTTAAGGGTCGCTTCAATTGCATTGTCAATAATATTACCAATCACTGAGATGAACTCAGTTTCGCCAATTGATGATGGCATTGTCTTTAGTTCACAAGCTGGATCAAACATAATCGATATCCCTTTTTCTTTGGCACTGGAATACTTTCCTATGAGTAATCCACATAAATATGGAGATGAAAATTTTTTCGAAATAAAATCTAGAATCCCCTGGGTATCTGATGACTGCAATTCTATGTAGTCAATCGCTTCTTTATATCGACCTAGGTGTAACAGCCCTGCAAGTGTTGCGGTCCAATTTAATTGCTCGTGCCTTAATATTCTTAAATTATCTGTATATTTTTTTATTTGTGAAAGTTGTTTAGATAATTCTTTTATATCATTTTCATCTCTAAAACTAACAACCCATCCAAGTAACCTACCATTAATAAATAACCTTATTCGACTAGCAATAACAGACTTGTTGTTAAATGTTATTAGTTGATCAAATAAGTCCTTATTAAGCATCTCATCTCTATTGAAAAAACGTTTATCTTTTATCAAAAAATCTATTTTTCTGCCAATGATCGGATGTTTTGAGGGATCAAATATTTGTCTAGCTGACTGGTTGATATGTGTAATCACTAAGTCATTGTCAATCCCAATAATCCCTTCATAGATATTCTCTAATAAAATTTTTTGTTGTTTTACTACATAAGCAATTTCATCCGGTTCCATCGATAGCATGTGTTTCTTTAGATTTTTAGAAAGAAGCCAACAAAAATAGAATAAACATATTATTGATAAAAAAGATATTATCATAATATGAGACATTTTTGCATAAGATAGGTGCTCAATGTGATTCACTAAATAACCAACAGAAACAATGCCAATGACTTGATGCTTATTGTTGAAAATAGGCGTTTTGCTGCGAAGTGAGTAACCCATTCCTCCTTTTCGAATTGTGACGATATGCTTTCCAGATAAAACAGGTTTATTATCCCCCCCAACCATGTAGAGACTCATATGGGCAGGTGGATTTGAATGATATAAATGCTTTGCATGTTTATCACCGATAACTAGATAACTTGCATCACTTTGTTTCGCTAATGGATCCATGATGCGTTTAATTGTTAAAATATCGTTATTTTCTATGGCATTAGATAGGCTTTTAAGTTGAGCAATTTGGTTCGATTGGATCTCTGCTTTTGATTTTATTTGGCTAAAAAAAAGATTTTTAAAATCAAGAGAAAATGTTGTCGTAATAATAGCCATTAGCACAACAACAAATAATGATAAATAGATGAACAACTTAAGATGAAAAGAGATATGTTTCTTCATGATGATAATATATATAACCTTTTTTTCAGTCTAACATTTTAAAAAAAACATTTAGTGCCAGAAGATAAATCTTGTGAGCTGTTTTGCAAAAACGATATAGAGGTGATGTTTTTTTAAACATCAAAAATAAATAAAACCATTAAAACTTTATAATTTATAAAAATCATAAAATCATTTATTTAATAAATTAATTTATTAAAACCAAAAAAAACCATATTTATTTTAAGTTTTTTAAAATCACAGTTTTATTTTAGATATCATGCACAAAAGATTAAGCGATACTTTACCTATAATGAAAATCTAAACTAAAGGAGTTCATTATGAGTATGATTGATGATGTATCAGTAACATCCGAAATAAAGGGTTCAAATGGTAAAATTTCTTTGAAAAATCGATGGTGGAATATTATGGATAACTGGAAGGTGGGGATTATCCCTCTTCCTATATTTATTCTTTGTGGTGTACTCATTGCTATTGATTGTATAACGCATAGCCTAAAAAGTGACTTAGTTGTAATGGTCGCGACACTCGCTTTTTTCGGTTTTGCTTGCGGTGAATTTGGCAAACGATTACCTATATTGGGGAAAATGGGAGCTGCGGCCATTTGTGCCACCTTTATCCCATCTGCATTAGTTTACTATGGTTTATTGCCCCATGATGTCGTGGTATCTACAACGAAATTCTTTAAATCAACAAACATTCTTTATCTTTATATTTGTTGCATCATTGTCGGCAGCATCATGAGTATGGATCGTAAGACTTTAATTCAAGGTTTTATGCGAATATTTATCCCGATGATTTGTGGCGAAATTGTGGGTATGTGCATCGGTATGCTGGTAGGCATTGCACTTGGAATGACCCCATTTCATATTTTCTTCTTTATTATTCTCCCGATTATGGCCGGCGGTGTTGGAGAAGGGGCTATTCCGTTATCAATTGGTTATGCCACATTACTGCATATGAAGCAGGGGGTCGCTTTTGGACAAATATTGCCAATTGTGATGCTGGGTAGTTTGACCGCGATTGTAACGGCTGGCTGTCTTAATCAGTTAGGTAAACGCTATCCGCATCTGACTGGCGAAGGAAACTTGCTACCTAATAAAGATAATGGATTGGAAAATTCGGGAAGTTTAACAGGCCGATTTAGTGGCAATGTCGATGTTACCAGTATTGCTGCGGGTGTTTTACTGGCGGTGTTAATGTATATGGTGGGCGTTCTTATTCAACATTGGATTGGGTTACCTGCACCTGTCGGGATGTTATTCATAGCGGTGATTATCAAATTGTGCCATGGCGTATCTCCTCGTCTTTTGGAAGGATCTCATATTGTTTATCGATTTTTCCAAACATCAGTGACTTATCCGGTGCTATTTGCCGTTGGGGTAGCCATTACGCCTTGGCAATCGTTAATGGACGCTTTCACACTTTCTAATTTGCTGGTCATTGTCGTGACCGTTTTATCGCTGGTTGCCACGGGTTACTTTGTTGCTAAAAAGATCGGGATGTATCCGATTGACGTTGCGATTGTTTCTTGTTGTCAAAGTGGGCAGGGCGGGACAGGTGACGTTGCTATTTTAACTTCGGGAAATCGAATGGTATTAATGCCTTTTGCTCAGATTGCAACTCGCATTGGCGGTGCCATTAATGTTTCCGTTGCGCTACTGATCCTTGGTAATTTTTTAGTCTGATGTTGTTCCAGAGGAAGTTATGAAATTTGCAAGTTATCAATATGGTCATCACATAAGTTATGGGGTGGTGCAAGGTGATCGCATCAGCGATTTAGGCGGACAGTTTGAGCATTATCCAGATCTTAAATCGTTTTTAGCCCATGGCGTATTTGGCCATTTAGCAGATAAATTGAGTCAATGTCATCAGTTTTCGTGTGATGAAGTGACCTTTTTACCCGTGATCCCTAATCCTGGAAAAATCTTTTGTGTGGGGATGAACTATGCGCAAAAACGTCAGGAGTTTGGTGAAAATAATCCAGCCCCGACATTATTTGTTCGATTTGCTGACTCTCAGGTCGGTCATCGCCAGCCAGTAATCAAACCATTTTATTCAAAACAGTTTGATTATGAAGGGGAATTAGCAGTGGTGATTGGACGAAGTGGTCATCATATTGCAGTGCAAGATGCGCTGAATTATGTGGCAGGTTATAGCTGTTATATGGACGGGTCTGCTAGGGATTGGCAACATGCATGGTTTACAGCAGGAAAAAACTGGCGACAAACAGGGGCCTTTGGCCCCTGGTTGGTGAGTGCGGATGAAATCACAGACCCGCATCAATTAACCTTGATGACTTGGTTCAATGGCCAGCAAGTTCAGCAAGATAGCACGGCTAATATGGTGCATAAGATCCCTGAACTTATTCATTACATTTCAACTTTTTCAGAACTTAACCCAGGTGATGTGATTATAACTGGTTCACCAGGGGGGGTTGGAAAAAAACGTAATCCACCCTTGTTTTTACAACCAGGCGATCTGATTGAAGTTGAGATCTCTCAGATTGGTCGGTTGAGTAACCGGGTAATTGATGATGATCAGGTGGGCGTTTCTTCAGTGATTGCCCAGCCGATGTTATCAGTTAGTTAACTCATTAACGTTGAATTTGAGATATTGTGATGGATGACTATTCGCTTATGCAGTTTGAATGGCTCGATATGAGTCGATATGGTGCACCTCATTCAGATATTACTGCATTACTCAATAGTGTTGGAATTGGTTATGACAATTCTATTGAGTATTTACTGGTCATGATGCTTCAACAGCGCGTTGTTGGATGTGCTGGATTAGCTGGAACAACGATTCGTTGTGTTGCAGTCTCCCCCCAGTTTCAGGGGGCCCAATTAGCAGCTGGTTTGCTTAATGAAGTTGAAAAATTTGCCTATGAGCAAGGCCGATCTCATCTTTTTCTATATACCAAACCATCTAATGAAGATGTGTTTAAGCAATGCGGGTTTTATCCGTTAGTGTCTGCACCCAAACAGGCTTTATTGATGGAAAATACGCCCGTGGGACTTGCGCATTTTTGTCAACAATTGAGCTTGCAACGCCATGATCGCGGTGTACAAGGCGGTATTGTCATGAATGCGAATCCTTTTACATTTGGTCATCGTTATCTCGTTGAACAAGCACTATTGCACTGTGATTGGTTACATGTTTTCGTGGTTCGCGAAGAAGCGTCCGAGTTTTCCTATCGCGAGCGCTTTGCAATGGTTTGCAATGGCCTTGCTGATTTGGAGTGTGTGAGTGTTCATTCGGGAGGCCAATATCTGGTATCTAGAGCAACATTCCCCAATTATTTTTTAAAAGATAAACAGCAAGTTGAGCATGCTTATGCGGCTATCGATCTGTTACTTTTTCGTGATTACATCGCCCCATCCTTAAGGATTTCTCGACGGTTTGTTGGCACTGAACCTTATTGCCCTGTCACGGCGGCTTATAATGCTCAAATGTATTATTGGCTTGCTCATCTTGAAATTGATGCGCATCCAGCGATCGATGTCATCGAAATTCCCCGAACGGTGAGCGCACAAGGGACACCTATTTCTGCCTCACAAGTGCGTCGTTTTATCCAACAACAGAAATTTAAGCAGGCTCAATCGATTGTTCCTCAAACGACATTTGATGTGATTCAACATCATATTGAACCTGTTTCTGTCTAATCTATAACGCTTAAGTTTTAGGAAAAAAATATGAAAATTATCCAAGAGGCCATTGCTGGAACACTGGAGTCAAGTGATCTAATGGTCAAAGTTTCCCCTGAGTCTGACGGCTTAGATATTGTGATTCACAGTGAAGTGATCAAGCAGTTTGGTGCAAGAATTCGCGCAGTGACAACAGAAGAGCTGCGTAAGCTAGGGGTTAGCCAGGGACTCATTGTAATTGAAGATAAAGGAGCGCTGGATTGTGTGATCCGGGCTCGGGTACAAAGTGCCATTTTACGGGGTGCGAATTGCAACGAATTAGAATGGGGGAAACTACTATGAAAAAATTACGCCGCAGTATGCTGTTTATCCCAGGTTCGAATGCTGCCATGTTAGCCACTTCGTTTGTCTATCGACCTGATTCAGTCATGTTTGATTTAGAAGATGCTGTTTCTTTACGTGAAAAGGATAGTGCTCGATTATTAGTGATGCATGCATTGCAATTATCCGCCTACGACGGGATTGAAAAAGTAGTGCGAATTAATCCGCTGGACACCCTTTACGGATTATCCGATCTCGAAGCGGCGGTCAGGGGGGGGGCCGATGTCATCCGGTTGCCTAAAACCGATCGTCCTGAAGATCTCTATGAGTTGGAAGAACAGATTACCCGCATAGAAAAAGAGTGTGGCCGAGTAGAAGGCTCTACTGGCACTATGGCTGCTATTGAGTCAGCTACCGGTGTCGTCAATGCCGTCGACATTGCGTGTTGTTCGAAACGGTTAATTGGTATTGCGTTAGCCGCTTTTGATTATGTGATGGATATGCAAACTGAACGGGGAGATGGTACTGAACTTTTCTATGCACGTTGTGCCATTTTGCATGCAGCCCGTGTAGCGGGTATTGATGCTTTTGATGTTGTGTATCCTGATGTGAATAATGATGAAGGTTTTCTCGAAGAAGTTTCATTAATTCGCAAGCTTGGATTTAATGGTAAGTCATTGATTAATCCGCGGCAAATAGAGTTACTGCACAATGCGTATGCGCCTAGTCAAGAAGATGTTGATTATGCCCATCGAGTGATTACTGCGGCTCGTCAAGCAGAAGACAAAGGACTCGGTGTGATCGCGCTGAACGGCAAAATGATTGATGCCCCGATCATTAATCGAGCGCATTCGGTCATTGAACGTGCGAATGCTTCTGGAATACGCCATTAATTGACAAGGATTATGAATCATGACCGAAATAACTGATCGTTTACATCAACAATTTACTTATCTTAATCATTTAGTGCCTTTTAAAAAGGCGCATAGTTTCACGCCTTGGCTGGACAACTTGGCCGATAAACGCCAGCGTAAAATTTGTGCATCGCTAGAAGATGCCATTGCGCGTTCTGGGTTAAAAGATGGAATGACTATTTCATTTCATCACGCGTTTCGTGAAGGTGATCAAGTGATTAACATGGTTGTCGCCTGTTTAGCTAAGTTAGGGTTTCATGGACTTACCTTAGCCTCTAGCTCATTGATGACTTGCAATGATGCGCTGATTGAACATATTCAATCAGGCGTTATTCGCTGTATTTATACATCAGGAGTGCGAGGCAAATTAGCCGATGCGATCTCCAACGGGTTGATGGAAGAGCCGGTACAGATTCACTCTCACGGGGGGCGAGTGAAACTCTTGCAAGAGGGGGAACTCAACATTGATGTCGCCTTTTTAGGTGTACCGAGCTGTGATGAATATGGCAATGCCAATGGCACTCATGGACACGCGTGCTGTGGGTCACTGGGCTATGCCATGGTCGACGCGCGGTATGCGCATCAAGTGATTTTATTAACTGAACAATTAGTCGACTATCCCAACTTGCCAGCGAGCATTATCCAAGATCAAGTTGATTGGATTGTGCCGGTTGAACAAGTGGGGGATCCGGCAAAAATAAGCGTGGGAGCGGCGCGCGTGACCTCTAACCCTCGTGAGTTAATGATTGCCAGAAGTGCAGCTGATGTAATTGAGTTCTCAGGATTTTTTAAAAATGGGTTTTCAATTCAGACGGGTTCTGGGGCTGCATCAACTGCGTGTACACGATTTATGGCCGAACGGATGCAGCGACAAAATATTGTGGCTAAGTTCGCCTTAGGTGGAATTACTGGCAGTATTGTCGATCTACATGAACAAGGGTTGATTGAAACGCTATTAGATACGCAATGTTTTGATCGAAAAGCGGCGGCCTCATTAGGCCAAGATCCGACGCATGTTGAGATTTCGACTAACGTATATGCGAATCCAGCAGCCAAGGCGGCGAGCTGTGACCAGTTGGACATTGTCATTTTAAGTGCTTTAGAAATAGATTTGGACTTTAATGTGAATGTATTAACGGGATCTGATGGTGTGATGCGAGGTGCCTCGGGGGGACATTGTGATGTGGCTGCTGCAGCTAATTTGACCATTATTGTGGCACCTTTATTACGCACTCGTATTCCTACTGTGGTCAAAAATGTGACCACGCGAGTGACTCCGGGAGAGAGTGTGGATGTATTGGTGACCGATCATGGGATTGCGGTGAATCCTGCTCGAGCTGAAATTAAGCAACGTTTGCTAGAGGCTCACTTGCCAGTGATGTCTATTGAGCAGTTATATGCAAAAGCGATTGAATTAACAGGAGAACCACAACCTATTGAGTTTACTGATCGAATCGTTGGTGTGGTTCGTTATCGAGATGGATCAGTGATTGATGTGGTTCGTCAGGTGAAGGCTTCGATATAGTCATGAGCGTTTCGTTACCACAATTACTTGCAGCCCGAGACGATCGGGCTGTTCAATATCGGCAATGGTTAGCAACCTGTCCGTCAGTGTCACTGGTGGTATTATCGTTAGTGATCCCCGGGGCAATAAAAGATAAACCTAATTATCGACAATTATTGCAGGTTGGCAAACAGACGTGCCAATTACTGTTTAGTCAAAATTTATGGTCCATTCGTCGACAAGAAACGTTTATGTCTGAGACGGGGCTTTATAGTTTATGGTTAGTGGCTCATCCAGCCGCGCACATTAAAGCCCAAACTATCCTTGCCGAACAATCTCATCCCTTGGGCCGTCTGTGGGATATTGATGTGCTGGATCAATCGGCTCGACCAATGAGTCGCCAGCAACTGGGGTATCCTCAGCGGCGTTGTTTTATGTGTCAGCATTCAGCCCATGAATGTGCTCGCTCTCGGCGTCATTCTTTAGAACAAATTCATAGGCATATTGAGGAGCTCTTAGATGGCTGGTTTACACCCCATTGAGGTATTTCCTGAACGTCCTTGGTCCCCATTACAGTCATCACAATTAAATCAAGACGATGTGACGAAAATCATCCATCAAGCGCTGTGGCTCGAGGTATCTTTAACGCCCAAACCTGGCTTAGTTGATTGTCTCTCTAATGGCGCTCATCGGGATATGGATATCGCGGTGTTTTTGGCAAGTATAGAAGCGATTGTTCCTTGGTTTGGATTGTTTTTCCAATGTGGTCAACACAGTATATTGGCATCAAACGAACGTGTTTTAGCTGAATTACGTCCCATTGGCAAAGCCTGTGAGCAAGCTATGTTTCAGGCGACCCGAGGCATAAATTGTCATAAAGGTGGCATTTTTGCTTTAGGGCTGCTTTGCTGCGCGCTAGGTCGGCTTGGCGCGCGGCAAATCGAAATCACGCAACAGAGTATTTGTCGACAAGTTAGCGCATTTTGCCATGGGTTAGTTCAGCGAGAATTACAGGCTAATCCTTCTCCTCAAACGGTGGGGGAGCATTTGTATCAATGCTATGGGCTTAGTGGTGCTAGAGGTGAGGCTGAACGAGGTTTTGATACCGTTCGCCGATTTGCACTCCCTGTTTGGCAAACAGGGATCAAGCAGCATCGTCCTTTAAAAGAGGTGATGTTGCATAGTTTGTTATCGCTTATGGCTTACAATCAGGATACTAACTTAGTGTCTCGCGGGGGAATGTCAGGGTTGCGATTTGTGCAACACTCGGCCCAACGTTTATTACGAATGTCGTGGACAGACCAGCACTTATGGGAACTTGACAGACGAATGATTGAGCGTAATTTAAGTCCAGGAGGCAGTGCCGATTTATTGGCCATTTGCTATGTTCTGAGTCTTTTCCCTAGTGGTTGTGATGTTGAAATTAAATCAGTTGACTAATCCTGTTGATGATTGGGACGGGCTCTACCAATTTTTGCTTGTTCCTGGTCTTGGCAATAGTTCTGAGGAACATTGGCAAAGTTACTGGCATCAACAATTCCCCGATTGGCTGCGAATTACGCAAAAAAATTGGAAGACGCCAGATATCCATGGCTGGGGATCGGCGATTAAACGGAGCCTTTCGTTGCTGGATGAGCCTCAAAAAATTATTTTGATCGGGCATAGTTTCGGGGCGTTAGCGAGTCTATGTTATAGTTTTGAATACCCTGAACAAATTGCGATGGTCGTCGTCGTTGCGCCCGCGAACCCCGCCAAATTTGAAGTAGATGATGCTCTTCATATGACGCCATTAGTTCCAGTGTTGATGTTTGCCAGCCATAATGATGTGTTGATGGATTGGGATAACGCTGAGAAATGGGCGCATATTTGGCAAGCACACAGGGTGGATATGGGCGATGCGGGCCACATCAATGCCGAATCTGGGTTTGGTAAATGGCCGTGGGGATTAAACTATATTCGAGATTATCTTATGCAAACGTTGTCGCCGAGCCTCTAACGAGTGACCGACTTGAGTGAGTGGATACGCGCGTTTTTATGATCAAGTTTGATCTTAAATTTCAAAGGGGTGTTGGTCCAATGGTTCTGCTTATATTGTATCGGTTTTATTGCGTTTTATATTGGCATGCGTATTGGATGAAATAGCAGAGACGTCTCTTTTCAATCATCCTCCTTCAATTTGAAGATAGTCAGCAAGTGCTGTTTCTAGTAAGAACTTAATTCTGACCCAAATGACGAAGCGCTATCAATTTGGGTATGAAAAGAGAGCGCAATCCGATTATCGATCAGTGTGATGCGTTGGTTGTAAATAAGCCAATAGCGGAATAATCAACAACGCCGGGATCCCCATCAAAGCGGTTAAAGTAAAAAAGTGGCTATAGCCGATTTTATCAACCAAATACCCCGAAAAGCCGGCTAAAAATTTAGGCAATAACAACATGACTGAGCTGAGCATGGCATATTGGGTCGCTGAGAAAGCCACATTGGTCAGTGATGACAGATAGGTAATAAAGGCCGCTGTAGCGATCCCCGCGCCTAGGTTATCGGCACTTATCACGAGAGTCAGTAAACCCAGTGAGGCAGGTTGAGTTGCCATATAGCTAAAGAGTAAGTTGGTACTCGCGGTTAATAATGCACCGACAAACAAAATTCGCATCGTGCCCAAGCGGTTGACTAATAGTCCGCCGATACCAGCTCCCACTAGCGTCATCAGTACCCCAAATACTTTTGAAATGCTAGCCACGTCTCCCTTACTAAAACCGAGATCAACATAAAAGGCATTGGCCATCACGCCCATGACGACATCAGCGACCCGAAAGGTACTGATTAAGGCAAGGATCAAAACAGCTAACCATCGATAGCGCCGCCAGAAATCAGTAAAAGGATGGATCAGTGTTCCGACTAACCAAGCGAGCAAACCTGCGGTTCTAAGTGTGTAACCCCGACGATGTAGTCGGCGAGTTAAGGCGATGGAGATATGGCGAGTGTTGGGAATGTTAGGCTCATTGGCAATGAAGCAACTGAATACCCCAATTCCCATAATGGCGGCCATACACAAATAGGCTAATTGCCAAGCGTGCGGTTGATAGCCACTCCCCTGGCTAAAAAGAGCAGCAAGCCACAATGCGCCAGCTCCTGAGGTAATCATTGCTAGTCGATAACCCGTCATATAAGCTGCGGCCATAGCCGCTTGCAAGCGTTCTGGGGCTGATTCGATGCGAAAGGCATCCAACGCAATATCTTGAGTAGCCGAACTAAATGAAACTATTAGTGCACACAAGGTGATGCTGATAATAGAATGTTTGGGGTCAACCACGGACATGCCTAACAATCCAATGATGATACCCATTTGAGCGAGCAACATCCAACTGCGACGCCGCCCCATGCGCTTCGTCAACCAAGGGATGGGAAGCCTATCGACCAATGGTGACCATAACCATTTCAAACCATAGGCGAGGGCCACCCAACTGATAAAACCAATTTCAGTGCGACTAATCCCTGCCTCACGAAGCCAAAAAGAAAAGGTTGAAAATACTAATAATAAAGGAAGCCCCGAAGAAAAACCGAAGCTGAGCATTAACAGAACGGGCTTTTGACCGTAAAGTTTAACACTTTCTCGCCAGCCTAAGCGGGGGGCTATATTACTCATCAATCCTTAATGAGTGTAACAGATTGAATAATAACAGGCGTTACCGGAGAATTAGGCATACCCAATGTGGGGCTCATCCCTGTTGGCACATGCGAAATAGCTTGAACGACCTTCATCCCTTGTGTGACATGACCAAAAACGGCATAGCCGGGTTTACCTGGTTGACCATCTAAGAACGGATTATCATGCACGTTAATATAAAATTGACGCGTAGCTGAGTCAGGATCGCTGGTGCGCGCCATCGCAATTGTACCCGTCACGTTCGATAAACCATTATCAGATTCATTTTTGATTGGATCGTGGCTTGGTCGCTGCGTACCTTGTGCCGTGTAGCCTCCGCCTTGAATCATAAAATCTTTAATCACGCGGTGAAAAATTGTTCCGTTATAGCTGCCATCTTTGACATAGCTGAGAAAGTTTTTACAACTAATCGGTGCTTTGGTGCAATTTAATGTCACATCAAAATTGCCCTTAGTGGTATTAAAACGAACCGAGGTAGCGTTTGCGCTTAAGCTAATTAACGCACTGCACATGATGAGATAAAAACGTTTCATTCTTGATCCTGATCTAATAATTTGTGGTCGGTTAATAAGCCCGTAAGTACCGCATCCAATGTTTGATTTAGCTGATTCTGCTGTGCACTGACATCAACTTCCAAACTGCCAGTATTGCGTCGACTGGCTGTATACTGACGCACAACTTGACGAGATTTTGATTTAAACGTCGCTTTTAAAGTGACTTGGTCAATGGCGACATAACTCAGTGTGTTTTGCGTCGCTTTGCTTTGTAACGAGATAATATCAATTTGTAGTTGATTCGGGGCGTTATCGTCAATAGTTATTCCACGGTCAGTAAGGCTTTTTTTAATGGCTTTATAAATCGCTAAACGCACGTTGTTGGCACTCGATACCAACTTTGCCTGTTCCTGGTCGGGATAATGGATCGACATTAAAAACTGCTGTGCACGCAGATCATGCACACTTAAATTGACCACCAGACCGGGAATGGCCCGCGCACTGCCCACCGAAGGGTTAGGATCAATATAAATTTGAGTTAGCTGTGGCGGCTTAGCCGGTTTAGAGGGTTTGGCCGATTGGGTTGGCTGAGCGGGTGGTTCACCCTGAACGGTTGGCTGTTGAGGTTGTGGCTGTGGCTGAATGGTGCTACAAGCCGCGAGCATGACACTCATCGTACCTATACCGAGCCACTGGGAAAAATTTTTCGACAAACGCATGATAACCTCGAAAATTATTTAATCGCTACCAGAATAACAAATTTTGGATTGGATGCGAGCACCTTAATCCCGCCAAACTGCTTTTTGAGCAAATGAGGATAAGGTAAATGACGATTAGCAACGATACACAGTTGCCCCTCTTTATTTAATGCACGATAGGCATCGGTGAACATTTGCTGTGCGATAGCTGTAGAAATAGTTTGTTGTTGATGAAATGGCGGGTTACACAAAATCAAATCAGCCCAATTGTCACTCTGTTGACTGAGACAATGGTCAGCGCGTGCTTGATAGCGCGGCTCGGCATCTGGGTAATTATACCGCATATTGATTGTTGCACTTTCGACAGCCATCAACGACTCATCGCAACTAATGATTTGTGCATCGGGCCAGTGTTTTCGAGCAGCCAAACTCAATAAGCCGTTCCCACAGCCTAGGTCAATTATATTGGAAAAATGGCCCTTAGGTAGGTTGTTGAGCAAAAAGCGAGTACCTATATCCAGTTTGCCCAGACAAAAGACATTAGCATGATCGTCTAGCTGCCATGGATACGGTGCTGCGTGCCAACGCAACGGATACTCACAAGGGGTCGCTGGCTTTTGCAGGTGGCTAAAAATCAGCCGAGCTTTTTGCTGCGCAAGAGAGGTAGTTAGCGGTCCTAAATATTGTTCGACTAACTTAAATACCCCTTTGCTCAAGAATTTTACCATGCTGACTAAAATAATCGGTTGATTGGGTTTGGCGACTTGACTGATGAGCGCTAGTTGATGGGCTAAATGTGCAAGATTCTTGGGCACCTTAATTAACCATGCATCGGCTGGGGCTGGGTGTTCCATCGTCGACCTAGTCCTCAGTACAGTGAGTTGATTGGCGCTACGATTATGGGCTAACGCTTGATGCGCTAACCAAGAATCACTGTACCAATATTGCGAATAATTGGCTAAAGCGCAGCTTAGTGCACCAAAGTCATCATTGAAGATAGCCAACGTTTGATCGGAGTCGATCTGTTGTTTAACATGCTCAATAAGGAGGCGATCGGCACTATTCCACGCTTGCAAATCGGTGGATTGTGGACGGGGAAAACGTTCGATACGCAAATGCGTGTCAAATTGTACTGAGGCTTGCTGGATCATTGCTTGTGTCACCGTGAAGTTTCGCAACGGATTCTAGCCTAAGACCTATGATAATGCGATAACTAACCTTGATTGCTTAACTGATGTGACCCCGCCTGACGCGATAGGATGGATGCGATGTTCGAGACATTTGAGAAAATAGAGTTGAGTGCGCAAAGCTGGCTATTTCTAGCTCCTTGTTGGAGTCAATTGACCTACCAAAACGTCGTGCAGACCATTGACTGGGAACAACATTATATTCAACTATTTGGTCGATCGGTTAAAGAGCCGCGCTTATCGGCATGGATTGCCGACCCCCATTGCAGTTATCGCTATAGTGGGCAGCGTCGTGCGCCTAAAGCTTGGCCCGAGCTGTTAACGCAGTTGCGTACAGATCTTAGTGACGTTTGTCAGGTCCCTTTTAATAGCGTACTAGCGAACTTATATCGTAACGGTAATGATGCGATGGGGTGGCATAGTGATGATGAGCGAGAATTAGGCGGGGCGCCAATGATTGCATCATTGAGCTTTGGCAGCGAACGACGATTTCTACTGCGAGAGCGTTCCAGTAAGAATAAAATCGGTGAACTGCAATTAGGTCATGGGAGCTTGTTATTAATGGCAGGTGATACGCAATTGCAGTATCAACATTGTATTGCTCAAACCAAGCGGATGGTGGCGCCACGGATTAATTTGACTTTTCGTCACGTTGTTTCGAAAAGCGCTTCTTTTGAGTAGCACCACTAAGCGCGGAGTCAAAAGCGCGTCTGTTTACCAATAAGCAGACAAAGTACGTCTTGGTACCTATAATGTCATACAACTACTACTCACTTGGGGGGCTTATGTCCGTTGAAGACCAGATCAATGAGCGCTTACATCAACAGTTTGCACCGAGCTATTTGCAAGTTGAAAATGAAAGCCATCGTCACCACGTACCGGCAGGTTCTGAAAGCCATTTTAAAGTGGTGATTGTCAGTGAACAATTTATTGCGCAAAAATTATTAGCGCGTCACCGTCAAGTTAATGAATCGCTTGCGGAGCTATTAGCTGGCCCTATTCACGCTTTAGCCATACATACTTACACAGCCAGTGAGTGGCAAGCACGTCAAAGTGCACCTGAATCACCTAATTGCCGTGGTAGCGACTGAACTGGATAATCCAATGATTCCAGCTAGACTTAGCGAGTCTATTGAATATTTGGATAAAAAACGGCGGTCATTAGCCCTAGTATAGACTCGGGCGATTCGCAAGGGCATAGCCCACAAAACTTGGAATATCCCTAGCAATTGAACGATTTATAATACCGAATGTTGATAGTTGGTGCTAGAATAATGCGGTTTTTAATCGGTTGTAAGCTAAATATCAGCAATCGCTGAGGTTATTGCGAAAGTTTTTAACCAGCATTAAACAATCACTCATCTTCCGACCTAATAGAATGTGTAAGAGAGTATGATATCAATAAAAAAAGGATTGGACGTTCCCATTAGCGGGGCTCCAAAGCAGCAAGTTACGGATAGAGTCTCTTGTGCTCATGTCGCTATACTTGGCGAAGAATATGTCGGGATGCGGCCGACAATGAAAGTCAAAGTTGGTGACCACGTCATTCAAGGCGACATCTTATTTGAAGATAAAAAAAATCCCGGTGTATTATTCGCAGCTCCAGCTTCAGGTGAAGTGGTGGCCGTTAATCGTGGCCAGCAGCGGGTTTTACAGTCGGTAGTTATTGCTAAAGATGGTCAACCGGGCAAAGACTTTGGCGCCATAGATGGCGCACAGCTAAGCCAGTTGGAACGCGATATGATCGTGACCAAGCTGGTTGAGTCCGGTCAATGGACTGCATTTAAATCGCGGCCATTTAGCCATATTCCAGCGATTGATGCACAGCCTTGTGCAATTTTTGTTACTGCAATGGATACCAATCCGCTTGCGGCAGATGCCAAGATCATTATTGATCGTGAGGCGCAAGCGTTTATCGACGGATTAACGCTATTGAGTCGATTAACCGATGGTGAAGTCTTTGTTTGTAAAGGTGATTATTCACTTCCTCAAGCAACTGCTAGTAACGTCCACGAAGAAACCTTTGTTGGCCCACATCCAGCAGGGCTCGCTGGGACCCACATTCATTTTCTCAAACCAGTGAGTACAACACGAAGAGTGTGGACCATTAACTACCAAGATGTGATTGCTTTTGGCAAGTTATTTACAACGGGTAAAATTTACGCTGAGAGAGTGATATCCCTAGCTGGCCCAGCAGTAAAAGAGCCACGCTTAGTGGTCACTGAACTGGGCGCATCAACAGATGAAATCACTCAAGGACAGCTGGTTGATGAACCTGACCTGCGGGTTGTCTCTGGGAGTCTCCTAAGTGGCTCGACGGCGGCTGGGCCATCTGCTTATTTGGGTCGTTATCATCTTCAAGTAAGCGTTCTTAAAGAAGGTTATGAAAAAGAGTTACTTGGTTGGGGGGTCCCCGGTGGTAACAAGTTCTCGCTCGCCCGCGTGTTTACCTCGCATTGGAATAAATCGAAAAAATTCGCAATGACCACAACAATTGGTGGAAGCGAGCGTGCGATGGTGCCCATTGGTCAATATGAGCGAGTGATGCCCTTGGATATCCTAGCCACGATGCTACTGCGTGATTTATTAAGTAACGACACGGATAGTGCGCAACTACTTGGTTGTTTGGAGCTAGAAGAAGAAGATCTCGCTTTGTGTACGTTTGTCTGCCCTGGCAAGTATGAATATGGTTCAGTGCTCCGCCAGTGTTTAACCAAAATTGAAGCGGAGGGTTAAGCATGAGTCTGAAGCACTTTTTTGAAAAACTAGAACCCCATTTCTTGCCTGGTGGCAAGCATGAAAAATGGTTCGCGTTGTATGAAGCAACCGCGACGTTTTTGTATACTCCGGGGACGGTGACCAAAGGATATACTCACGTTCGCGATAATCTTGATCTAAAACGGATGATGATTATTGTCTGGGCCGCGTTGTTACCCGCCTTATTTTTTGGGATGTACAATATCGGAGCGCAGGCCAACCATGCTATCGCCTCTGGCCTTTCACCGTTTCACGATTGGCGCGATGCCTTGATGCACCTTTTAAGTGTACCGATGGGCGCGCAAGCTGGGTGGTTGGCAAGTACTATATATGGTGCGTTCTATCTTATTCCTGTCTATGCTGTGACCTTCCTTGTCGGCGGTTTCTGGGAAGTTTTGTTCTCTATGGTGCGTAAACACGAAGTCAATGAAGGGTTCTTCGTTACTTCTATTCTGTTTACCCTGACCTTGCCGCCTACCATTCCATTGTGGGAAGTCGCGCTTGGTATAACCTTTGGGGTCGTCATCGCTAAAGAAGTGTTTGGTGGAACTGGGAAAAACTTTCTTAATCCAGCATTAGCCGGACGTGCATTTTTGTTCTTTGCTTACCCTGTCAATATGTCAGGCGATGCGGTTTGGACAGCCGTCGATGGTTTTTCAGGGGCAACCTCTTTGAGTGTTGCGGCCAGTGGTGGCTTGCCAGCGTTACACGCAGCTGGAATTACCTGGAGTAATGCTTTCTTTGGATTTATTCAGGGCTCAATGGGTGAGACATCGACCTTCTTGTTGCTACTCGGTGGGTTAGTCATTATGTACACACGGATTGCCTCATGGCGTATTGTGCTGGGTGTTCTAATTGGGATGACGACCGTGAGTACAATGCTTAACCTGATTGGGTCGACCACAAATCCGATGTTTGCTATGCCGGCTTACTGGCATTTGGTATTAGGTGGATTCGCGTTAGGGATGTTCTTTATGGCGACGGATCCTGTTTCCGCATCATTTACGAATAAAGGGCGTTGGTGGTATGGCTTCCTGATTGGTGCCATGGTGGTGTTTATTCGAGTGGTGAATCCGGCGTTTCCGGAAGGGATGATGTTGGCCATTTTATTCTCGAATTTGTTCGCACCACTATTTGACCATTTCGTCGTACAAGCCAATATTAAGCGGAGGATGGCACGTAATGTCGGGTAATGATTCACTAGGCAAAACGCTCGCAGTTGTAGTTGGTATCAGCCTCATCTGTTCTATTGTGGTTTCAGGTGCTGCAGTTGGTCTGCGGGGCATGCAAGATCACAATAAAAAGCTCGATAAGCAAAGTAATATTTTGCAAGTTTCGGGTGTTGATGTTGCGGGTCACTCCATTACGAGTTTATTCAAACAACGCCTTGAGGCGAAAATTGTTGATCTCAATACTGGTAATTACGTGCCCGCGAGTCAAATTAATCCGCAGACATTTGATCAGCGCAAAGCAGCTGATGATCCGAGTATGAGTATTAAGCTGGCTCAAAAGGATGACAGAGTTGGTATTATGCGTCGTTCTAATTATGCAAAAATTTATCTAGTTCATGATAAACAAGGCAAGTTAGAGCGAGTTATTTTGCCTATCCACGGCCGAGGGCTGTGGTCGATGATGTATGCCTTTTTAGCGGTTGCGCCTGATGGAAACACTGTTAAAGGAATTATCTATTACGAGCAGGGTGAAACACCAGGGCTTGGCGCGCAAGTTGAAAATCCGAGTTGGCGAGCCGAATTTATTGGTAAAAAACTTTACAACGCAAGTTATCAGCCAGCGTTAACGCTTGTTAAAGGGAGGGCTGATCCGAGTGCTCCTTCTAAAGTTGATGCGCTTTCTGGGGCGACATTGACGAGTAATGGTGTGCGTAATACTCTGAAATTTTGGTTAGGTTCTTTGGGATATTCCAAATATCTGACTAAATTACGTCAAGGAGATCTAAACAATGGCTAGTGTGAAAGAAACTAAAAAGATTCTCTTTGGGCCGATTATTGCTAATAACCCGATTACCCTGCAGGTCCTCGGTGTTTGTTCAGCGTTAGCGGTGACCAGTAAGATGCAAAATGCGTTTGTGATGACGCTAGCCTTAACGGCAGTAACCGCCTTCTCAAACTTGTTCATCTCTATGATCCGTAACCATATTCCATCGAGTGTGCGGATTATTGTGCAGATGGCAATCATTGCATCATTGGTGATCGTAGTGGATCAGATCCTACGCGCTGTTGCCTATGATGTGTCCAAACAGTTGTCTGTCTATGTGGGCTTGATTATTACTAACTGCATCGTGATGGGCCGCGCCGAAGCGTATGCCATGAAAAGCCCACCATTAGAAAGCTTCTTAGACGGGATTGGCAATGGGTTAGGTTATGGCGTGATCTTAATGGTCGTCAGCTTTATTCGTGAACTACTTGGTTCGGGTTCAGTTTTTGGCTATAAATTGCTGCCATTGATTAGCAACGGTGGTTGGTATCATCCTAACGGCTTATTATTATTACCTGCCAGTGCATTCTTTGTTATCGGCTTATTGATTTGGGCAATGCGGACGTGGCGGCCTGAGCAGCAGGAGCCCAAGGAGTAGAGCATGGAACATTTAATCAGTATTTTTATTAAATCAGTGTTCATTGAGAATATGGCACTGTCATTTCTGTTGGGTATGTGTACCTTTTTGGCGGTGTCGAAAAAGGTTAAAACTGCATTAGGGTTAGGAATTGCGGTCACCGTGGTGTTAGGTATTTCGGTGCCTGTTAACCAAGTGATCTATTTTCATCTGTTGGCACCAGGGGCGCTGGCTTGGGCAGGTTTACCCAATGTTGATTTAAGCTTTTTGGGTTTTATTACCTTTATTGGCGTCATTGCTGCTCTCGTTCAAATATTGGAGATGATCTTAGACCGCTATGTTCCAGCGCTGTACAACGCACTTGGGATCTACTTGCCACTGATTACCGTGAACTGTGCCATTTTCGGCGGTGTCTCGTTTATGGTGCAACGCCAATATGATTTTGTTGAGTCAGTTGTTTACGGCTTTGGTAGTGGTTTCGGTTGGTTACTCGCGATTGTTGCGTTGGCGGGGATCCGCGAGAAGATGAAGTATTCAGATGTACCAGCTGGTTTACGCGGTTTAGGTATTACCTTCATTACAGCAGGCCTTATGGCGATGAGCTTTATGTCATTTTCAGGTGTCCAGCTGTAGATTTTGAAAAACAAGGATTGAGTCGATGGAAATTGTACTCGGCGTAGCGATGTTTACCGTAATTGTGCTGGCTTTGGTCGTGATGATCTTATTTGCTAAATCAAAGTTAGTCAGTGCCGGTAATGTCACAATTGAGATTAATGGCGATCCTGATAAAACCCTGATCGCCCAGCCTGGTAGCAAACTGCTAGGAGCTCTTGCTAACTCTGGCGTATTTGTTTCGTCAGCATGTGGTGGCGGTGGCTCTTGTGGTCAATGTCGGGTCGTTATCCGTGAAGGTGGCGGTGATATTTTGCCTACCGAGCTTGACCATATTAGTAAGCGTGATGCCCGTAATGGCTGCCGTTTATCGTGTCAGGTATCAGTGAAAAACGACCTGAAAATAGAACTGCCAGCAGAGATTTTTGGGATCAAAAAATGGGAATGTGAAGTTATCTCTAATGATAGCAAAGCGACGTTTATTAAAGAGCTTAAGCTTCAAATTCCAGACGGTGAAAGTGTGCCATTTCGTGCTGGTGGGTATATTCAAATAGAAGCGCCTGCTTATGACATTAATTACGCAGACTTTGATATCCCAGAAAAATTTCGCGCTGATTGGGATCACTTTGGATTTTTCAAGCTAAAAGCAAAAACCCCCGATGAAACTATCCGTGCTTATTCAATGGCTAATTATCCATTAGAAGAAGGCATTATCATGCTAAACGTGCGTATCGCTACACCACCGCCACGTGATTTAAGCCTACCACCAGGGCGCATGTCATCGTATATATTTAGTTTAAAGCCGGGCGATAAAGTGACTATTTCTGGGCCATTTGGTGAATTTTTCGCCAAAGATACTGATGCGGAAATGATCTTTATTGGTGGGGGTGCAGGCATGGCGCCAATGCGTAGCCATATTTTCGATCAGCTACGTCGTTTGCACACGAAGCGTAAAATTAGTTTCTGGTATGGGGCTCGTTCAAAACGTGAAATGTTCTATGTTGAAGATTTTGACGAGCTCGCGAGTGAGAATGAGAACTTTGAGTGGCACGTTGCACTTTCTGATCCGCTTCCTGAAGATGATTGGACGGGTAAAACTGGCTTTATTCATAATGTGCTCTATGATAATTATCTTAAAGACCATGAAGCGCCAGAAGACTGTGAATTTTACATGTGTGGCCCGCCCGTGATGAATGCGGCTGTTATTAAAATGCTCAAAGATCTGGGCGTTGAAGATGACAATATTCTGCTGGATGACTTTGGCGGATAGTGAGGGCTAGTTATCGCATTATTTGATGAGAGCCAGTCCCTGAGGCTGGCTTTTTTATTACAAATGAATGGCCGAGGTTGTTCCGAGTACAAACATTCGTGATAATGAAGTGATGCGACGGTTGATCATCCATAGGCTAAAACGCTGCGAGTTTGGATGTCAGGCTCCGTTTAGGAGGTTATATGAGTTATTTTTTAGTGACGTTTGTAGTTTTTTTAGTGGTTGTTGGCGCAATGTCAATCGGCTATGTTATTCAGCGCAAGACGATTTCAGGCAGCTGTGGCGGGATCGCCGCACTTGGTCTTGAGAAAGTCTGTGATTGCCCCGAGCCATGTGAAAAACGCAAAGCTCGGATGGCTAAAGAACAACAGCGCGCAGCTATGGTGAAAGAAAATAGAATTATTTAGCCATTAGTCGCTGCTCAATAATCAAATAGTGCCGAAGATGGCCAGCGCGCGTGTTGTATCCGTTGCTTATTTTTTATTGCTTTTGGGTGACTTTTCGCTCGATTAAGCTAAAATGGCTGTATATTCATACAGCCATTTTCTTATGCGAAAGATCATTCACATTGATATGGACTGCTTTTATGCAGCCGTTGAAATGCGAGAGAACCCTACATTACGTGATAAGCCTATAGCCATTGGCGGCTCTTCTCAAACTCGCGGGGTGATCGCAACATGTAATTATCCCGCTCGCCGCTATGGTGTGCACTCTGCTATGCCCACCGCTCACGCCTTTAAATTATGCCCAGAGCTGATTCTTATCCAAGGGAAAATGGCTTTGTATAAAGAAGTCTCACGACAAATTCGGGCGATATTTTTGGCAGTTACCCCATTGGTTGAACCACTTTCTCTGGATGAAGCCTATCTGGACGTATCCGATGTTGATTTGTGTCACGGGAGTGCTACTTTAATAGCGCAAGCCATTCGGCGGCAGATTTTTGAACAAACTCAGCTGACCGCCTCCGCAGGGGTTGCTCCGAATAAGTTCTTAGCTAAAATTGCCTCGGAAGAGAATAAGCCAGATGGTTTGTTTGTGATAGAGCCTGGCCATGTACGTGAATTTGCACTGCAGTTAGTATTAAAGAAGATTCCGGGTGTTGGGCCGAGAACATGGGAGCGATTGCAGCATTTTGGCCTAAATGTTGGTGCTGACGTATTGCAATACACACCTGAGCAACTTCATGAGTGGTTCGGTAAGTTTGGTCCAATTTTACACCAACGCTGCCAAGGCATTGATGAGCGCGCCGTTGAGCCGACACGAATTCGTAAATCAGTCGGTGTTGAGCATACCTTTGCCAGCGATCTAAATACGCCTGAACAGTGTTTCCAAGCCGTATTAGCACAGCTTCCTGAATTGCATCAACGCATTGGCAAGCAGTTATTCCAAGGGGTGCAGATTAAACTCAAGTTCCATGATTTTACCCAGACCACAGTTGCTTGTCGCAGCACCCTTTTGCAATGCAGTGAATTGCAGGCGCTCGTGAGCCGAGCCTTTGAACGTGGGCGAGGGCGTCGAGTCCGTTTAGTGGGGTTGTCGGTGACGCTCAGTGATAAAGCGAATCAACAATTGAGCTTACAATTTGATGACTGGCAAAGCTGATAGAGGCAGCGCTCAGCACTGCCCCATGGTGATGGTTATGCTTTTGGAATATTTTTAAGGGTATTGAGCAATAACTGCCAGTATTTTTCCACTGAGGCGATATTCACTTTTTCATCTGGGGAGTGCGGGAATTTAATGGTTGGCCCAAAGGAGGCCATATCCCAATGTGGATAGGCTGTTTTAAATAAGCCGCATTCAAGCCCTGCATGAATCACCATAATATTTGGAGTGCTGCCATAAAGATCGGCATAGGTTTGCCGAACAACATCCATAATGGGTGAATGTGGATCAGGTTTCCAACCCGGATAGCCACCATCAGAATGGACATCGGCACCCGCGAGTTTAAATAATGAGGCTAACATGTCCTCAACATGGCTGCGATGGCTATCAACTAATGAGCGTACTAAAAAGTTAGCTTTGACCTGTCCGTTTGCAGTTGTTTCAACAACACCTAAATTCAATGATGTTTCGACCACGCCTTCGATCTCTTGACTCATGCTAATGACGCCATTGGGGCAGGCATTCAGTGCTCGAAGCAACGTTTGGCTAAAGCTGTCAGTAAACACTTGCTCACTGGGTGTCGTGCTTTGCATAGCAATCGTGAGATTAGTCTCAACTGCTCCCAGTTCTATTTCAAGTGTCTGTTGGAAATTGCCGATAAACTGTTCTAATTGAGAGAGCTTATCTTCATTGATGACGATGAGGCTGTGAGCTTCGCGCGGAATCGCATTGCGTAAGTTTCCACCGTTGAATGCAGCTAAAGCAAATGGGCACTGTTGGCTCAATTCATTAAGCAGTCGAGCCATCAATTTGTTGGCATTGGCACGCCCGGTATGAATATCACAACCAGAGTGGCCCCCCTTCAATCCTTTAATTGTGAGGGTGGCGCCGAGCCCTACTGGTGCAGGTTTTTGTTCACCGTGAAAGATGACATGCGTATCACCACCGCCGGCGCAGCCCATGTAGACTTCGCCTTCTTGTTCTGAGTCAGTATTTAATAGAATTTCACCATTGAGTAAGCCTGGTTTCAGGCCAAAAGCACCATCCATACCCGCTTCTTCAGTCATGGTTAACAGCGCCTCTAATGGACCATGAGCGATATCATCAGCATCAAAAACAGCTAAAATACTAGATAGGCCTATCCCATTATCTGACCCGAGCGTGGTCCCGTTGGCGGTCACCCATTCGCCATCAACATAGGCATCAATTGGATCGCTGGTAAAATTATGCTGACTGTCTGAATTCGCCTGCGGCACCATATCTAAGTGCGCTTGTAGAATGGTGGGTTTACGATCTTCCATGCCAGTAGTTGGCGCTTTACGCAAAATAATATTGCCGACTTCATCGCGCTGCGCGTTAAGGCCTCTGCTCTGAGCCCAAGCCATGATCCATTCAGCGAGCGCTTGTTCATGGTAGGACGGATGAGGAATAGAACATATTTTTTCAAAAAATTGCCAAATTGGTTTTGGATTAAGTTCGCTTAGAGCTGTCAAAATAGACCTCAAAATCGGTGATTCATTTACTTGGATTCTAACGCCTTTTTTGATCAATAACACTATCGAGAGTATTAACCCCATAGTTGATGTGTATCTGGCTCTGGTCAAGCGAAACGCTCAGCTATATAATACCGCGCTTCAAGTAGTTCCCCTCAGTAATTCTTGGGTAGTAGGAGTTTGCTACCTCTTGGTCAACAATCTTAGGAATAGAACGATGTTAGAAAAGTTATTTAAACTTAAGGCTCATAAGACAACTGTACGCACGGAGGTCATTGCCGGGTTTACGACCTTCTTGACCATGGCATACATTATCTTCGTTAACCCGTCGGTCTTATCTCAAGCGGGTATGAACAATGGATCGGTGTTTGTGGCGACTTGCTTAGCTGCAGCTGCTGGGTGCTTTATTATGGGTTTTTATGCCAACTATCCTATTGCTTTGGCACCGGGTATGGGATTGAATGCCTTTTTTACCTATGCCGTTGTGTTGGGGATGGGGTACAGCTGGCAGGTTGCGCTGGGCTCAGTCTTTCTCTCAGGATGCATTTTCATCTGCTTAAGTTTGTTTAAAGTGCGTGAATGGGTGATTAATTCGATTCCGTTTAGTTTACGTGTGGGTATTGCCGCGGGGATCGGTTTGTTCTTAGGATTTATTGCCCTGCAAAACTCTGGAATTGTCGTTGCGAACAAGGCCACTTTAGTCGGTTTAGGGGATCTTCGATCACCCAAGATACTCCTGTCGGCATTGGGCTTTTTCCTGATCGTTGGCTTAGAGTGTCGTAAAGTCAAAGGGAGTGTCCTGATTTCTATCCTATTGATTACACTGCTTTCTGTGATCTTTGGGATGAACCATTTTAATGGTCTTATTTCTCTGCCACCGAGCATTTCACCTACATTCTTGCAACTGGATATTGCTGGCGCATTTAATGTCAGTATGTTGAGCGTTATTTTTGCCTTCTTGTTTGTCGACTTATTTGACACGGCTGGAACTCTGATGGCTGTTGCACAACGTGGTAATTTGTTAGATGCCAAAGGTAACCTCCCTCGCCTTAAAAAAGCGCTGTTGGCTGACTCAAGCGCGACTGTTATCGGCGCACTTTTTGGGACATCCAGTACCACTAGTTATATTGAAAGTGGTGCCGGTGTTGAAGCGGGCGGTCGTACTGGGCTGACTGCTGTGGTTGTTGGTATCTTGTTTATACTGGCTCTGCTATTTTCGCCATTGGCTGGTATGATCCCTGCGTATGCGACAGCTGGTGCGTTATTTTATGTGTGCGTACTGATGATTTCAGGTATGGCTAACATTGAATGGAATGATTTAACTGAAGCGGCTCCTGCTGTTGTTGCTGCGATTATGATGCCATTGTCTTATTCCATTGCGGATGGCATTGCATTAGGTTTTATCTCGTATGCAGTGATCAAAATATTGAGTGGTCGATATAAAGAAGTTTCAGCAAGCGTTTGGTTCTTAGCGGTACTGTTTATCATTAAATTTGCATACGCTTAATACTATTAGTAATCAATCTGGGGTTGTTATGACAGATAAATTTCATGTCTCGTGGGAGACAATGCAGCGAGACGTACGAACATTAGCCAGACGCTTATTACCCGCTACACAGTGGACGGGGATTATTGCGGTCAGTCGCGGTGGGTTAGCACCCGCATCGGTTTTGGCCCGCGAGTTAGGGATCCGTTATGTCGATACGGTCTGTATTTCAAGCTACGATCATGATAACCAACGTGATCTGGAAGTATTGAAAAAGGTCGATACAGATGGTGAAGGGTTTATCGTGATTGATGACTTGGTTGATACAGGTGGTACAGCTAAAGCAATTCGACAGATGTATCCCAAAGCACATTTTGTGACTGTGTATGCTAAACCACAAGGTAAACCACTGGTGGATGACTTTGTCACAGAGGTTGCTCAAGGAACATGGATTGAACAACCTTGGGATATGGCCGAGGTATTTGTCAAACCGGTCTGTGAAGAGTAGTCACAACTGAGCTGATTAAATTGTTCGCTAACAAAGCCATGGCTGCCCAGTCATGGCTTTTTGCTTTTAGGTGGGTATGCTAGGCTCTAGGCGGGAAACCGTTTTTACCCGATAAATTTAGATTGATTGTTTCAATCAAGGAGTTTTTTGTGGCAACTCGCTCTGAGCAATTATTTACCCGTCAGCCAGCAGTGACCGAAACGTCTTTATCAGCGAACTCGGCAGCGGCCCAAAACGCCCCATGGCAACAAAATGGGTTAGTGCATCAAGGCAAGCAGTATCAGCAGTGGTATCGACTGATTTCACGGAGTTGGTGGGCGGCCCTTGGGATCCACCCGATAGATGCGAGCGACATACTCGCTAAAATAGCAATTAGCGACGCACCACGTACAAGTAAACTACTGGACACTGTGCAAGGTTACCGGCTAGGGTGTTGGAGCTATGAGTGGTTGCGTTATGCCGTTCAGCAGGCTAGTTTTGACCGACCGTTGATTGCTGCTATGGCTGCAAATGTGGCGGCGTATCCTCATTTTTTAACAGACCCATTAGTCGCGCAGGCTCATACATTATATGACCATTATTATCGTCAAGCGATGGCCTGCTCGCCCAGTATTGCCAAATTCGAATGCTTGAGCGTTACCATTGAAGGTAAAACCGCACAAGGTTGGCTGCATATTCCTCGTGATAATGAGGTGGTGCCATTAGTCGTGGCATGCTCTGACTGGTCACAACTTGGATGTGATTGGTGGCCTTTATATGAACGCTATTTAGCGCCCGCCGGTATCGCGTTATTAACGATTAGCTTTGCGGGGGGGCGGGGAGTATCGGCATTTAAATGGCAACAACACGATCACGCACTTTATCAGCAACTATTGGAAGCGGCGCAGCAGCATCCATCTATTAATACACACAAAATTGCCTTGCTGGGCTATCGCTTCAGTGTGCCGACGGTGGTGAAATTAGCTCAGCTTAATCCCCAATCAGTGCGAACGATGATCTGTTTAGAGCCTGTTATTGATCGTTTTTTTGTCGATCACACACTGCAGCATCAAGTGCCACAGATGATCCGAGATGGGCTGGCTTGTTTTTTAAGAAGTAATAGTGTGCATTGGGATGATATCAGTGACCAATTGAAACCTTTTTCCATTAAGACTCAGGGGTTACTACGCCGTGGTAGTTGGCCGGGAGACTTATTGAGTATCAGCCATAAACAGAGTCTATTTGCAGATATTGATGAAATAAAACGACTGGTGCAAGTTGCAGATAATGGTCAATGTATTGAGCTAAAAGGGGCTGATTTGAGTGATCAGCTCATGAAGGTGATGGAAAAATGCGGTTGCTGGTTGCAAAAACAATTGAGTTATGAATAAATAGCTACGACTGGATCAATCTATCAAAGGAAGGATTTATGGCAGAAAATCACCCCTCTCATGGACGATTGCTCAATCGCTTTAATGCAATAGGGCCTTATTTAAGGAAGCCACAAAGTAATCCAACATGCTATTTTTTTGACTGTCTCAGTGAATGCGCTGATGTTCAGCTTGAGCCCGAGCAGCGTGAATTTTACGGCTGGTGGATGAAATTAATCGTGGTGGACGCCTCGCAATTGAGCTTTGAATATAACTATGACTTTGGTTTTTATGACCAACAAGGGCAATGGCTTGAGCATGTTATTCCCGAGCGGTTTCAGCAATCTGTTCAGCAAACGCTGACCGATTTTTATGGCAAATTAATCGAAGAGTTAGGGCAACTCAATATTTCTATAAGGCCTTCACCTGATTTAGCCCCTAGTGAAGTGCTCGCTGCGTAAGCGTTCTTTCCTATATCAGAACCATCGGCATAGATGATGTGGGCGTTTATACAGATCATCTATGCGTTTATTTTACATTTTGTGTTCCCATCCACCTTGCAGCTATATTTCCAGAGTGAGTCCTCTTTAAAAAGGGCTATAACTATCAACTGTAAATCCGTTAAACTAGTCTTCTGTACCTTTAACTCTCATAAATAAACATGCATAAGCAGACTATTGTCGTCAAGTTAGGAACAAGTGTCTTAACCGGGGGAAAAACGCGTTTAGATCGCGCTCATATGATCGAACTAGTGCGTCAATGTGCAAGACTTCGTAAAGAAGGGTATCGCATTGTTTTAGTCTCCTCGGGTGCTATTGCCGCTGGCCGTGAACATTTACAGATGCAAGGAAAGCCGCTGACGATTAGCCAAAAACAGATGTTAGCCGCTGTAGGGCAAAGCCAATTGATCCGAGTATGGGAGAGTTTATTTGCTTTGTATGATCTGCATGTTGGACAGTTATTGCTAACTCGCGCTGATTTAGAAGATCGGGAACGTTATCTGAATGCTCGTGATGCGCTACATGCCGTGCTCGATTATGGCATCATTCCAATTATCAATGAAAATGATGCTGTTGCCACCAGTGAAATTAAAGTGGGCGATAACGACAATTTGTCGGCTCGAGTGGCCATGTTGGTTGATGCTGACCAATTGCTACTATTAACTGATCAGCCGGGCCTATTTACCGCTGATCCGCGGCGTTATCCGGATGCTCAATTGATTCGTGAAGTCAAAGTGATTGATGATACGTTGCGTCGATTAGCCGGTGGCAGTGTCAGTGGCTTAGGCACGGGTGGCATGTATACTAAACTGCAATCGGCAGATCTTGCGCGCCGTGCAGGGATTGCAGTAACTATTGCGGCTGGACGTGCTGAGCAGGTGATTGAGCGAGTAGTGAAAGGGGAAGTAGTGGGAACCCGTTTCCCCGGATTAATTACGCCATTAGAGCATCGTAAACAGTGGATCTTAGTCGGACCTCCTCCGCAAGGCGACTTGCAACTTGATCAAGGTGCTTGTTCTGCTGTCATTGAGAGAGGCTCAAGTTTACTCCCCAAGGGGATTGTTAGCGTAAGCGGACAATTTTCTCGCGGTTCGGTGGTCAATCTCTATAATCCAGATGGTGATCTAATCGCCCGAGGGATAAGCCGTTATAAAGCCGATGATTTACGCAGTATTCAAGGGCATCATTCAGAACAGATCCAAAACCTTTTAGGTTATGCTTATGGTCCTGTAGCTGTACATCGCGATGATCTTGTGGTGACGCAATTGGCGACTGATGGAGATATATGGAAATGAATGTAGAACAGCTAGGACGACAGGCGAAACAGGCTTCAGTAGAGCTGATGAAATTGGGAAGCCAAGTTAAAAATAAAGCACTTGCATTACTTGCTGATGAGCTAGATGCTGCTATCACGCCGATTTTACAAGCCAACCAGCAGGATTTAGCTCAAGCTCGAGAGCAGGGCGTGAGCGAAGCGATGTTGGACCGATTAACCTTGAATGAGGCACGTATTCAGGCCATCTCCGCTGATGTGCGTCACGTGATTAAGCTTGATGATCCGGTCGGTAGTGAACTAGAAAGTCGACTGCTAGATAATGGTATGCGTTTAAGTCGTCGGCGAGTGCCCCTTGGTGTTGTCGGTGTGATCTACGAAGCGCGTCCCAATGTGACCATTGATATCGCGAGTCTTTGCTTAAAAACGGGTAATGCTGTGATTTTACGCGGGGGTAAAGAGACCCTGCACACTAATTTGGTATTAGTTGAGGTGATCCAGCGTGCCTTGAAAAAAGCACAGATTCCCCCAGCGGCAATTCAATATATTGAGGACCCTGATCGTGCTCGGGTCAACGAGCTACTGCGCTTGGAGCAGTATGTCGATATGATTATTCCTCGAGGTGGTGAAAGCCTGCATCGGATGTGTCGAGAGCATAGCTCGATTCCGGTTATTATTGGTGGGTTTGGTATTAGTCATATGTATGTCCATGAATCAGCCAATTTATCGCGTGCACTTGACGTGATCGTCAATGCCAAAGTATCTCGCCCATCGACTTGTAACTCATTGGACACGTTGTTAGTGGATGCTTCTATTGCCACAAGTTTTCTACCGCAGCTAGTGCCGGTGTTACGAATGCATCAGGTCAAATTGGTCGCCGAAGCAAGAGCCTATGACTGTCTGCCTGAAAGCGATGATATCCAGCGCGCTCAAGCGGGAGATTTTGATACCGAATGGTTAGGATTGACGCTTTCGGTGAAAGTTGTCGATGATATTAATGAGGCCCTCGCACATATGCGGGCACATAATGCGAGCCACTCAGATGCCATTTTAACTGAAAGTCTTGCGCATGCTGAAAAATTTGTGAATGAAGTCGATTCTGCGGCTGTTTATGTGAATGCATCCACCCGTTTTACCGATGGTGGTCAGTTTGGCTTAGGAGCAGAAGTTGCCGTGTCAACGCAGAAACTACATGCCCGAGGACCGATGGGATTAGATGCGCTAACGAGCTATAAGTGGATCGGTGTCGGTGATTATTTAATCCGTCAGTAAGTTTGGCCGATTTCATTTGTTTGACAAAAAAGCCATGGTATCTCCCATGGCTTTTTTAATGAGTGTTTTATGCGTTTGAACTAGCTTTAAGCTGCTCTCGCACTGACTGGCGACTATCTAAGCAGCAGGCCGCGGTAAAGAGCGCATCAGTCGAACTGTTAAGCGCTGTTTCAGCTGAGTCTTGAATCACCCCGATAATAAAGCCAACTGACACAACTTGCATGGCTACATCGTTAGATATACCAAATAAGCTACACGCTAAAGGAATCAACAACAGCGACCCACCGGCAACGCCTGAAGCCCCGCACGCGGAGACTGTGGCTACAATGCTAAGTAACAACGCTGTGGCAAAATCAACGGGGATCCCAAGTGTGTGCACTGCGGCAAGCGAGAGGGTGGTAATCGTAATAGCGGCTCCGGCCATATTGATGGTCGCGCCTAGCGGAATGGAGACTGAATAGGTATCTTCATCCAAATTCAGTTGCCGGCAAAGTTCCATATTAACTGGAATGTTAGCGGCTGAACTACGCGTAAAAAATGCGGTAATTCCACTTTCGCGTAGACAACGAAATACCAATGGATAAGGATTACTGCGCAATTTAGTGAAGATGATGAGCGGATTGACGACCAGTGCAATGGTGAGCATGGCACCGAGTAAAACCCCTAATAATTGGCTGTAATCGAGCAATGAATGAAAGCCCGTTGCTGAGACGGTATGGGCAACTAGACCCAATACCCCCAGTGGCGCTAAGCGAATAATCCATTTGACCATGGAGGAGACGCCATCTGAGAGGTCGGATAACATATCTCGCGTGGTTTGTTTACCGTGGCGAATAACCAACCCGAGACCAATGGCCCATGCGAGAATTGCGATATAATTGGCATCAGAAAGCGCTGTAATCGGGTTTTCGACCAATTTAAACAATAAAGTATGTAAGACTTCGCCAATGCCTTGAGGTGGTTTGAGGTTGGCTTGGCTTGCGCTTAGAGTCAAATGTGTTGGGAACAAAAAACTAAATACAACAGCGGTTAGTGCTGCGGCAAAAGTCCCCAAAATATAGAGAATTAGAATCGGCTTAATTTGTGTCTGGGTGCCATGACGGTGATTGGCAATTGATGACATCACCAAAACGAATACCAGTATGGGTGCGACAGCTTTCAATGCCCCCACAAAAAGGCTGCCTAATAACGAAAAGCTGTTGGCGGCGAGAGGAAAATAACTGCCGAGCAGGGCCCCGACAACAATCCCTAATGCAATTTGAACAACTAGACTGGTATTGAGTAACGCGGCTAAAAAAGAGTGTGTTTGCTTCATGATTGAATTTCTTTCCTTGTTTTTAATGAGTGCGCACGCACTATAATCCTTTAGTTATTTTTATAATTAATAAGTGCGGTAAGACATATGAAAGACTTATGCTCCGCTAAGCCTTTCATAGAATGAATAAGGCCTCTGAGAATGAGGCCATTGGACTATTATTTCACTTCAACACCCTGAGCTTGAAGATCAGCATGGTAAGATGATCGAACCAGCGGACCACAAGCTGCATGGGTAAAGCCCATCTCCAGTGCTTGTGTTTTGAGCTCTTCAAATTCTTGAGGTGTGACATACCGTTTAACAGGAAGATGATGGCGACTTGGTTGTAAGTATTGACCAAGTGTTAACATGGTGACGCCATGGGCACGCAGATCACGCATTACTTGCAGAATATCATCATTGGTTTCACCAAGGCCCATCATCAATCCGGATTTGGTGGGAATGTCAGGATGACGTTTTTTAAACTCTTCGAGTAATTTGAGTGACCAATCGTAATCAGCACCTGGGCGAGCCATCTTGTACAAATGAGGTGCTGTTTCCAGGTTGTGGTTGAAGACATCTGGTGGATTTTGATCGATGGCTTCGAGTGCTTTTTCCATTCGACCACGAAAATCTGGGACTAAGGTCTCAATCCTGATCTGTGGGCTTTTTTCGCGGATAGATCGTGTTACTTCTGCAAAATGACTTGCCCCACCATCACGTAAATCATCGCGATCTACCGAGGTAATAACCACATAGCGTAATTTCATATCGGCGATAGTTTGCGCTAATTTCGCAGGTTCATCGGCATCGGGGGCCAGTGGTTTACCATGGCCGACATCACAAAATGGACAACGGCGAGTACAGATGTCACCCAAAATCATAAAGGTGGCCGTACCGTGGTTAAAACATTCAGACAAGTTAGGGCACGCAGCCTCTTCACACACTGAATGCAGATTATTTTTGCGCATCGCGTTTTTTATCTCGTCGATTCGAGCAGAGCTTGATGGCAGTTTAATTCGCATCCAATCGGGTTTGCGTAATGGTTTATCCTCAGTGGCAAGAATTTTGACTGGAATAAAGGCCATTTTGTCGGCGTCACGTAGTTTGACACCGGGTTCTAAGTGTTTTTTCGTCGTGCTCATGATGCGGCTCCTAAATCTTGTTCACTCAGTGGGGCACCGAGCAATCCGGTTATCACCGGTAAAAATGTATTGATAGCTTCGTCCACATGTTGTGGGCCAGCCAAATCTTTGGTTTGGGTCATCTCCAAGCCAGCGTAGCCACAAGGGTTAATCTGGTGAAATGGTGACAGGTCCATATTGACGTTCAGTGCTAAGCCGTGAAATGAACAGCCACGACGCACTCGAAGCCCTAACGACGCGATCTTTTTACCATCCACATAGACACCAGGCGCATCTGCTTTGGGATAGCCACTGATCTGGTAATAAGCGAGGGTATCGACTACCGCTTGTTCCATAATCGATACCAACTGACGAACGCCCAATTTGCGTCGCCTTAAGTCGAGCATCAAATAGGCTATCATTTGTCCGGGGCCATGGAAGGTGACTTGCCCCCCTCGATCTGCTTGAAATACTGGGATTGTTCCAGCGCTTAAAATATGCTCTGATTTTCCGGCTTGTCCCTGCGTAAATATGGCTGGGTGTTCAACCAACCATATTTGGTCGGGGGTATCATCATCACGATTATTAGTAAAGTCATGCATCTTCTGATACATGCTCGGATAGTCAACTAATCCCCAACGGATAATATCAATGGCTAATTTATTGCGGGTCATTACAAAACATGGCGCACGTCGTCGATGGCACCTAGCTCCTGATAGAGTTGCTCAATATGTTCATTGCTGGTTACTCGAACGCTTAATGTAAATGCGCGATAATTACCTTTCGTACTGAGACGACTTGAAGGGGAATATTCACCGGGTGCCAATCGTTGAATGACTTCCAGAACTTCGTCTTCCAACGAATCGTTGGCAACGCCCATCACTTTAAAGGTAAAAGCGCATGGAAATTCAAGATATTCATCAAATTTGGTATTCATGGGTCGACTGTATTATTGAGTGAAACGCCGGCGGTATGCCGGCGTATTAAGGCGCTATTTTAAACTGAAATAACGATTTTGTCTTGTCTTGGATGATTAGAACCAGCTAGCAAACAGCTGACGAATGTAATCAAGCAGTTGTTTAAAGATACTGCCTTTTTTAACGTCCTGAAGTGCAACTAGTTTATATTGTGCAACATCTTTGCCATCGAGTTTGAAATGCAATGTTCCGACCACATCCCCTTTGGCGATAGGCGCTTTTAAGGTTTTATCAAGTTCATAACTGGCTTTGAGATTTTTCGATTGGCCACGTGGCACGGTGACTGCAACATCTTTATCCACACCTAATGAGATGTTGTTAATGTTGCCGCCCCAAATCCGAGCTTTGACGAAGCTATCGCCAGCTTTGTATGGTTTGACGGTATCAAAGAAGCGAAAGCCCCAGACTAATAGTTTTTTACTTTCTGCTTCACGGGCATATATAGTCGGTGTGCCTAATACCACCGTAATCAGACGCATGCCGTTATCTGTGGCGGAGGTCACAAGGTTATAACCGGCATTGTCGGTATGACCTGTTTTCATCCCGTCGACATTGAGACTTTTATCCCACAATAAGGTATTACGGTTGTACTGTGTAATCCCATTATAAGTGAATGATTTTTCAGAATAAATTTTATATTCTTGAGGTAAGTCAGCAATTAATCGTCGGGCTAATGTGGCCATATCACGGGCGGTCACGTAGTGATTAGGCTGATCCAAGCCATCTGGATTCATAAAGTGACTGTGCTTCATCCCCAGTTTTTGTGCCCAGTTGTTCATCAATTGGGCAAATGCATCACTACTGCCAGCAATGTAGTCAGCCATTGCCACACAGGCATCATTACCTGAGTCAATAATGATCCCACGGTTAAGCTGCTCAACGGTTACTTGCGTATTAATTTTCAGGAACATCTTAGATGATCCAGGAAAATTAACAGACCAAGCATCACGACCAATGGTCACTTCATCGCTGCGCTTGATGGTGCCGTTTTTGATCTCTTGACCGATAATGTAACTCGTTAGCATTTTGGTCAAACTTGCTGGCGCTCGGCGTTCATCCGCATCACGTTCGGCTAAGATTTTTCCAGAATTATAATCCATGACAATATAAGCTTTTGCCGAAATCGCCGGAGGATTAGGAACGATATAAGATGTTGCAAAAACGCTTTGTGAAGCGATAGACAAGGCACATCCCAAGACTGTTGTTTTGACTGTTGTGATTAAACTCTTTTTCATCATCTAGCTTATTAATCAATTAGGTTACAGTAATTGGCAAAGTGTTATTGGCGTAATAGCACTAGCCACGTGATGCGGATTAATCAATTTGTATGCTCTATCGTAACGATAAAGGCATCCTTATACTGGCCCTGACGCATCGTCGTTTTGGCCTGCTCAGCGAGTTTTCGGCTCGAGTAAGGGCCAAGCCTTAATTTTTGCCAATTATCAGCTTGAACAACAACCGTTGGGTAACCTTTTTGTTTTAACAGACGTTGTTGTTGATTTGCCGTAGCAGTGTCCTTAAAAGCAAGTAATTGTACATAAAAGTTATCTGTTTGCACGATTGATAACGAATTTTTATTATCAATCGGTGCAATTGCTACTTTTTTTGGTGCACTTGGATCGATAAGTGTTACTTCCACTTTTGTCGTACCAGAAGCTAACATACCCAGTTTATAAGCGGCTGCATAGGATAAGTCAATGATCCGTTTGCTATGAAATGGACCCCGGTCATTGACGCGCACTATAACTGATTTTTGATTGGCAAGGTTGGTTACTCGCACATAACTGGGTAATGGCAGATGTTTATTAGCGGCGCTCATACTGTACATATCATAGATTTCGCCATTGGAGGTGCGGTGACCATGGAATTTTAATCCGTACCATGATGCCATTCCAATTTGTTGATAGTGCTTGATCCCGCGCCACACACGATAACGTTGGCCATTGACCGAATAATCTTGATTGCCCGCGCGGCTGAGGGGCTCAACATGTGGATGGGCGTTTTCAATCGTTGCCATATTCGGTGGATGAGATGGGTAGGCATCATGACTCATCCGATAGCGGTCCGAAGTCGATGAACAACCTGCCAACATGATTAATGTGGCAAATATTAGCCAAAATCTACTTGTGATAAGCATGTTTGATCTGCTGACTGAGTTGATAGACAGCCATTGCATACAGCGGACTGGTATTATAACGGGTGATTACATAAAAATTATGAAAAGTGATCCAGTATTCTTTTTGGCTCATCGACGTGCTCAGATCGAGCAGATTAACTGGTGTGGTTGCAGCAATATCCGCCGCTTTAGGGGGCTCGTTTGCTGAGAATTGTTGCCACTGGTAAGGAAGCTCGCGCTTTTTGTTGGCTTTTTGAACCATTGCGGTTGTAACCTGATTGAGCGTGATCGCCACCGGCGCATTTTCTGTCCAGTGATGTTGGTGAAAATAATTGGCGACGCTCCCGATCGCATCGATAGGATTATTAATCAGATCGATATGTCCATCGTGGTCAAAATCGACTGCATAGTGCAGGTAGCTTGATGGAATAAATTGACCATAGCCCATGGCCCCTGCGTAAGAGCCTTTAATCTCGCCGTAGTTCCAATTTTGCTGCTGGCTGAGGCGAACAAATGAGGCAAACTCTCGGCTAAAAAAGCGACTGCGTTTGGGGTAATGAAAACCAAGGGTATACAGTGAATTTAACACCGAATATTGGCCTTTATGTTGGCCATAGCGAGTTTCAACCCCAATGATTGCGACGATAACTTGTGCTGGAACCTGATACTGTTTTTGCGCACGTTCAAGTGCTGGTTGGTATTTTTTCCAAAAGGCAACGCCTTGCTCTATGCGAGATTGCGTTACAAAGAGTTTTTGATACTGATACCAAGGTTTGGCCTCATAAGGACGATTGATAGCAGCTAGTACTTTGGGTTGAAATTGTGCCTGTTCCACGGCTTTGTGCAATGCCGAATAAGGGACGTGCGATTTTTGACTCAGCTCTTGTAACTGCTGCTCCGTGTGACTATCTATCGTGGCGGCAAAGCACTGCGTTGCCATCATGATCAAACTAGCTGAGAGTATCCAACGAACGTTGGGCATATGACCACTCCTATGACTATTGCGCGTAAAAACGTTTATGTGTTTGAATTGACATGAGCATGCCAAAACCTGCTAGCAGTGTCACGATGGATGTTCCGCCGTAGCTAATCAGAGGTAGAGGAACCCCAACCACGGGTAATATACCGCTCACCATCCCAATATTAACAAAGACGTAAACAAAAAATGTTAGAGTAATACTACCGGCGAGCAATCGCTCAAAGGCGTCTTGGCCTTGGACTGCGATATATAAACCGCGTCCGATAATATACAAATATAGAAGTAGGAGTATTGATACGCCAACCAATCCGAACTCTTCAGAAAAGACAGCAAAAATAAAATCGGTATGCCGTTCAGGGATAAAATCAAGCTGACTTTGCGTCCCATGCATCCAACCTTTACCGAATAATCCACCAGAGCCAATGGCTATTTTCGACTGAATAATATGGTAACCCGTTCCTAACGGATCGCTTTCTGGATGCAAAAAGGTTAAAACGCGTTGACGCTGATATTCATGCATCAAGAAAAACCAAAGGACGGGTAAAAATGACGCAGCGGTCACAATCGCCGCGGCGACTAACCGCCAACTCATCCCCGCCAAAAAAAGGGCAAATATGCCGGAAACTGCCACCAATAAAGCGGTGCCAAGGTCGGGTTGTTTAGCAATTAACAAGACGGGAGCCAGCACAATCACCCAGCCTATCATTAGGTGTTTAAAACGTACAGGTAGTGGATGTTGACTGACATAGCGAGCAACCATCAAAGGCACTGCAATTTTCATTATTTCAGAGGGTTGAAATTTAACGAATCCTAGATCCAACCAGCGCTGTGCGCCTTTACCGATATGACCAATAACTAACACCGCGATGAGCAAGGCAAAACCGGCTGCAAATAGCGGCGGTGCCCAACGTCGGTATGTATCAGGAGGGAGCTGCGCCAAAGTGATCATGGCCCCAATAGCTAACCCAATACGAATACCTTGACGGGTGATAACAGCTTGGCTTTCACCACTGGCGCTGTAGAGGATAAATATGCCAAGGGTGAGTGTTGCTAACACCCCTAGTAGCAGGGGCCAATCAATATGGAGTTTCCACCAAATCGATTCACGTTGTTTTGTCGTTGCATTACTCATGGTGAACGAGCTCCGGATCATGGGCAAAATAGCTATCAAACAAACGGCGTGCAAACATGATTGCTGGGTAACTGCCTCCTGCATTTTCTAAGGCAACCGACGCGATCACCTGTGGGTGCTTGTAGGGGGCATAACCAACAAACATACCATTATCTCGGTTGCGTTCGGTTAAGTCCTTTCTCAGCGCTTCCCCATCAGCCCGACTGACCAACTGGGCTGTCCCTGTTTTACCTGCGGCGATATAGTTTGCACCCAAAAAGGCGCGATGAGCGGTGCCATGCAGTTCATTGACGACAGCATACATTCCTGCTTGCGCGATCTTCCAATTTTGTGGATTGTGTAACACAATCGGTTTGCGCACATCGGGTGGTACAACTATCTTCTGTCCATTGGCAGCGATACTGTTGAGTATGCGCGGGGTTATAATTTTCCCGTTATTTGCCAAAATATTGATTGCTTCACCTAACTGCAGAGGCGTTGCTGTCCAATAACCTTGGCCAATTCCCACTGAAATAGTATCACCCTGCCACCAAGGTTGATGATAACGCATCTGTTTCCATTGACGACTTGGCATATTCCCTTTGCTTTCTTCGTGAATATCAATACCCGTATATTGGCCAAAGCCAAATTTACTCATGTAATTGTGAATGGTATCGATGCCAGTATTGTAGGCTAACCAATAAAAATAGGTATCGACACTCTCTTTAATGGCTTTATGAACATCCACCCAACCATGCCCCCAGCGCTTCCAATCACGGAATTTACGCCGAGTATTAGGAATTTGAAACCAGCCAGGGTCGAAAATTTTCTCGGTAGGCGTGATCTTCCCACTTTCTAACCCCATAATGGCTAATAATGGTTTTACTGTTGAACCTGGCGGATAAGTGCCTTGCGTTGCACGGTTAATCAATGGGCGATTCTTTGACGCTAAGAGTGCACCATAGGATTTACTACTGATTCCATTGACAAATTCATTCGGGTTGTAACTGGGACTACTTGCCATAACAAGCACACCACTGTCTTTGGCATTTAATAGCACGATAGCACCGCGTTTTCCTTTGAGCAGCGCCATCGCTTGTAGTTGTAAATTGATATCAATATTGAGGTAGAGATCTTTACCTGGAATGGGGGGAACCACTTTGAGCGTGCGGATAATCCGGCCACGGTTATTCACTTCAACTTCTTGATAGCCGACTTTACCATGCAGTAATTGTTCATAGTAGCTTTCAATTCCCCGCTTACCAATATTGCGAGTTCCTGCATAATTACTCGTTTCCCCTTCGGCTTCAAGACGTTGCTGATCGCCAGTATTAATGCGCGATACATATCCTACCACATGGGTTAGGGCACTCCCATAAGGATAATAACGAATCAGATGTGATTCGATACTGACCCCTGGATATTTAAATTGATTGACACTAAATTTGGCGACCTGTTGCTCGGTGAGCTCACTCATCAGTATGACTTGTTTAAAGCGTCGGGTATGTTTGAGATCGCTATAAAAGCTACTGATATCATCATCGCTAATATTGAGCAACTTGGTTAACTGTTGCACAGTTTGATGGAGATTTTTGACATCCTCTGGAATCAGCTCTAAGTCAAATGAAGGTCGGTTTTCGGCGAGCAAATAGCCGTTGCGGTCGTAGATCAAACCGCGCGGCGGCGCTATTGGTAGCACGTTAATCCGGTTATCGTTAGAGCGAGTTGTGTAGAGCTGATACTGATCAATTTGCAAATAATAGAGATTCGCAAAGAGAGCACCTATTAAGATAATGACAAAAAATAGACAAAATAGCGTTCGACGCAAAAATAACGCGGATTCAGCACTATGATCTCGAAGGGCAATGCGCTTTTTAAGCATACGGGGGGGTTACTCCCGGTGATATGGATGGTTAGCGGTGAGGCTCCATGCCCGATAGAGGCTCTCAGCGACTACAATGCGCACGAGTGGATGCGGTAGCGTCAAGTTTGACAGTGACCAATGTTGCTCTGCTGCAGCGACACATTCAGGCGATAGCCCTTCTGGGCCGCCGATGAGCAGACTGACATCACGGCCATCCATCTTCCAGCGTTCCAGCTGGGTTGCCAATTCTGGTGTATCCCATGCGTTACCTTGAACTTCCAAGCAAACGATGCGATTTGTTCGGCCAACAGCGGCAAGTGTCAGTTCACCTTCTTTCTCAAGAATACGACGAATATCTGCGTTTTTGCCACGTTTGCCTGCGGGAATTTCAACTAACTCCAAGGCGAGATCTTTAGGAAATCGCCGAGCATATTCTTGAAAACCTTGTTCAACCCATGTCGGCATTTTCGTGCCGACAGCAATTAACTGAATTTTCATCCAACACGAGACTCAGTTTGGGGTTTCCAAAGTTTTTCAAGTTGGTAGAAATCTCGAGACTCATCTTGCATCACGTGGATAACAACGTCACCTAAATCGACCAAAACCCATTCTCCGGCGTCACCACCTTCACTACCTATCACAGTGAGATGGGCGAGTTTGGCTTCGTTAAGAATATTTTGAGCGATAGATTGAACATGACGTTTGGAATTACCACTGCAAACTACCATATGATCTGTGATCGTAGATTGCTGATGAACATCTAGTACGGCGACATCGCGCCCTTTCATATCTTCAATTTTATCGACGACAAATTTGACGAGTGCTGTTGTCTGCACCAAGTTAAACTCCACGGTTTTATGTAACGAATCTTAGTATATCATGGCTTCTCTTTAAGCGTTAACCCGTATCCATCTATGCTGTTGTGATTAACGCAATTAGGATGAACCCGATCAGTGAATAAGGGGAACATTGGTGGCATACATGGTCTTTATTGGCCATCATGATTTTTGCACATCGAACTTGTTTGGTAGAGCTGATGGCTCACAATATAATCATAGACAGCGGTTGCTAAACTGCCCTTGGCTCGTTGAGGTGCATCATATAGATCCGTTCGAATCGATGATGAGGCCATGTCAAAGGGTTCTAATTCAGTTAGCCAGACAGCACCAGCGAGTTGTTGATGTAGCTTATCTATATGTGTGGTTTGGTGCTGTGCAAGCCAATCTGTGATCGGTTTTGACAGTAATGGGTGATACCCAGGACGAGCAAAAACAGCCAAATGAGCTAGATCAGTCATGGCTTGCCAGTGTGACCAGCGATCCAATGATTGAAATGAGTCCATCCCCAGGGCAAAAATGATCGGTGTTTCTGGAAATTGTTGGCGGAGTTCCCTGAGTGTTAAATAAGTGAAAGATGCGCCACTTTGCCAAAGTTCGCGGTCATCAATTGACAAATGAGGTGAGCCCTCAATAGCTAGCTCAAGCATCTTGAGGCGATGTTGATCACTGACATTCGTCGTCTGTTTCAGTGGTGAACATTTAGCGGGCAATAAATACGCATGAGAGAGTCGAAGCGCCTGTCGTAATTGTTCAAGACTTTGAACATGCCCTAGATGAACGGGATCAAATGAGCCGCCTAGGTAAAGTTTGGGTTCGAGCACGGTAACGTTCCCCATAGCGGTGATGCAAAAATTAAAATTAATTGAATAAACTCCCGCCAACTCTCATCACTATGCAAGCTCTTAATACTCGTATCTAAAGCTGCTAGCTGAACTCTCGCGGCTTTAAGCTGCGCAAGACTTAATCGCAAGGTCGCTTTCTTGAGCAAAGTTTGGCGTTTATGCCAAATTTTATAATGCTTCCAAAGGTGCCCTTCATCGGCACCCAATTTGAGCTGTAACATGACTTTTAAATCTTTATCTAATAGCCAATTGAATAGGGTGAGTTCATCGCCTTGTTGACGGATTTGTTTGGCTATCTGCTGGGCGCGCGCTAAATCGCCTTCCCAGAGTGTATCCACCAATTGGTATTGGCTAAACTGACCCGATTCGGTCAATGTTTGCTCGACTGTTGGTAAATCAGTTTGACCATCGGGATAGATCAAATGAAGCTGTTCTATGACTTGATTCAGCGCAGTTAAATTGCCTTCATAGTAATAGATGAGGCGAGCGGCTAATGCGTCGCTGGGGGATAGCTGATAGTGTTGCAGGCGTTGACTGACCCAACGCTTAAGCTGTTCACCTTGAGGAGTCATTGCTTGCACAATCAGGCCGTTTTGCTCAATCCATTGATACCACTTTTGTTTTTGTTGCGTTTTTTTAAGCTGAGGTGTGATGAGCAATATACACACATCTGTGTGGAGCGATTGGGTTAGGGTGTGTAATTGTTCATGGGCGGTTTTGTCTAAACTTTTTTCAAGGTGAATTTCAAGTAACTTCAGAGGCGAAAATAAAGAGAGCTCTTGGATCTGTTGAAACAACGTATGCCACGCAAACTCTGCATCATAATGAAAGTTAAGCCGTTCAACATTACCGGCAGATAGCACTCTTGTTCGGATTTGTTCGCAGCTTTCATGAATGATTAAAGGATCATCACCGCAAACCAAGTAGGCAGGAAAGACTTGGCCGAGTTGTCGGCCAAGTTGTTCAGCGTAGATCTTCATAACTAGTGAATAGTCGCCAACTGGCGAATAATTTGCTCGGCAGCCATGTCACTGAGTTCTTTATCGATCAACTGTTGCTCACGCATTTTGGCCAGCGCTTGCTCGGTATCATCGGTAAAGTCGCGGTGCAGCTGAACACTGATTGGATATTGCTGGTTATCTGCAGTCGTTACTGTACCGCTTACGGTATAGCTCAGCTCGCTCTCCGCGTCAGTCCCATCGGAATATACTGAAACGACTCGGCTACTGGTACTTGGTGATTTAAGTACAAATACCGGTACATTCGGTGAAGGCGCATCCACCAGCGTGACATTATTGCGGCGTAATTTATCTTTTAGTGCCAAAGTTAATGGACTATAGGGATCAGAACTTACCAGATACAACGTGTGAAATTTACTATTAATTAAGTAATTATCACGTAGATGAAATCCACAGGCACTGAGTAGGCAAAGGCCACTAAGCAGTACCACGAATCGACTGATACTTTTTCCACGATGTTGTAAAAGTGCTCGCAACGAGCACCGCATATATTTGGCCATAGTCACTCGACTCTCGATTAATTTGCGACAATATTCAATAGCTTACCAGGTACAAAGATCACTTTACGAATCGTTTTGCCCTCGGTAAACCGGCTGACATTTTCATCGGCTAATGCTTGGGCTTGAACGCTTTGTTGATCGGCGTTTGCAGCGACTGTAAATTTAGCTCGCAGTTTGCCGTTTACTTGCACCACAATCAGCTTACTTTGTTCAACCAAGGCATCCTCATCTGCAACAGGCCAAGCGGCTGTTTCGATTGGGGTTTGATGACCAAACTCACGCCATAAGTTGTGACAAATATGGGGTGTGATAGGTGAAAGCATCAACACCACCGCTTGCATGGCTTCATAGCCAATGGCGCGGTTTGTCGCATCGCTAAAGTCTTGTTTGTTGATTCGATTCATCAACTCCATAATCGCTGCAATAGCCGTATTAAAGGTCTGACGACGACCAATATCATCGTTGACTTTGACGATGGTTTTATGTAACTCACGGCGTAGCTCTTGTTGGTCCGCTGTCAATTTTGACACGTCATAATCGCTGCTAGTTCCGGCAGCTATAAGCTCAAAACATTGACGCCAGATCCGTCGTAAAAAGCGATGTGCGCCTTCAACGGCTGAGTCTTGCCATTCAAGTGTTTGTTCAGCCGGTGCGGCAAACATCATAAACAATCGAACCGTATCTGCCCCATAGCGTTCAACCATCACTTGTGGGTCAATCCCATTGTTTTTTGACTTCGACATTTTGCTCATGCCCGCATAATGTAGCGGGCGTTCTACGCTGATTTGCTTGGCGGTAATGATGCGGCCTTTTTCATCACGGGTAACTTGCGCATCCAGTGGTGAGACCCAGTTTTTACCACCCTTTTCATCTTCATAGTAGAATGCATCCGCGAGCACCATACCTTGTGTGAGCAACCGTTTAAAGGGCTCATCTGAGTTAACAAGGCCAGTATCGCGCAGCAATTTATGGAAGAAACGAGCGTATAACAAATGCAAAATAGCGTGTTCAATGCCGCCGATATATTGATCTACGGGCAGCCAGTAATTGGCCGCTTCAGGATCAAGCATCACTTCATCAGAAGTTGAACAGAACTTCGCGTAATACCAGCTTGATTCCATGAACGTATCGAAGGTATCGGTTTCATGGAACGCTTTTTGACCATTATAGGTCGTTTCAGACCAGGTTGAGTCAGATTTAAGCGGCGACACCACGCCATTCATTTCAACATCTTCTGGCAAACGTACGGGCAGCTGATCTTCAGGAACAGGAACCACATCACCGTTTTCCAGATTTAACATTGGAATGGGGCTACCCCAATAACGCTGACGTGAAACGCCCCAATCGCGCAGGCGATAGTTCACTTTTTTCTCGCCTTTACCTTGCGCGATAAGTTCAGCTGCGATGGCATCAAAAGCGTGGCTAAAGTCTAGCCCATCAAATTGTGCTGAATTAAATAAGGTGCCTTTTTCGGTATAAGCCTGCGTTGATACATCGGCAGGTTGACCATTTTCATCTAAGATGACTGGGGTAATTGGGATATCATATTTTTTAGCAAATTCAAAATCGCGCTCATCATGAGCTGGAACCGCCATCACCGCACCTGAGCCGTAATCCATCAGCACAAAGTTAGCAATCCAAATGGGGACTTCGTGAGCGGTGAGTGGATGAACCGCTTTAAACCCAGTGTCCATCCCTAGTTTTTCCATAGTTGCCATGTCGGCTTCAGCAACTTTGGTGTTTTTACATTGCTCAATAAACTCACTAATCTTGGGATTATGGCTTGCCGCTTGCAGTGCTAATGGGTGCTGAGCGGCAACAGCGACGTAAGAGACCCCATAAATAGTATCAGGACGGGTCGTATAGATGGTTAGCGGTGTATCATGCTCTGCAACCGTAAAGGTGGCTTCAACCCCTTCAGAGCGGCCAATCCAGTTACGCTGCATGGTTTTTACTTGCTCTGGCCACTCATCCATTTGATCTAAGTCGGTGAGCAGCTCTTCAGCATAAGCGGTGATTTTGATAAACCACTGTGGGATCTCTTTTTGTTCCACCAATGCACCAGAGCGCCAACCGCGACCGTCGACGACTTGTTCATTGGCTAATACGGTTTGGTCAACTGGGTCCCAGTTAACGGTGGCCATTTTCTTATAGACCAACCCTTTTTCATATAACTTGGTGAAGAACCATTGTTCCCAGCGATAATATTCAGGACGACAAGTTGCTAACTCGCGGCTCCAATCGTAGCCAAATCCCAGCTGCTTGAGCTGTTTTTTCATATAAGCGATATTTTCGTAGGTCCATTTCGCCGGTGCGGTATTGTTTTTAATCGCCGCGTTTTCAGCAGGTAGACCAAAGGCATCCCAACCCATCGGTTGTAAGACATTTTTGCCTTGCATACGTTGATAACGAGAAATGACATCACCGAGGGTATAGTTACGCACATGACCCATATGAAGTCGCCCGCTTGGGTAGGGGAACATACACAGGCAGTAAAACTTCTCTTTACCTGGTTGTTCAGTGACTTTAAAGGTCTGGTCAGCTTCCCATTTTTGCTGGACTTGGGGTTCGATATTGTGCGGATTATATTGCTCTTGCATGGGTGATCATTTCCGGAAAATTAGATTGTTCTAGACGAATCTGACGTTAATGCCTATAGGATACTGGCTCCGCTGCGATACAACAATAGGCGGATGGCGGATGGACGGAATAAAAGCGATTGTTTAGGCTAAATATTCCTCAATCCCTTTGCTCCCATCCGTGCCCGATGCAACAGCAAGCCGCAGTATCCTCTAGGTTACCATTATGCTTTATTGATATTTACGTTGCCATAGATAGCCGAGCCATGCCGCTGCGACAAATAAATATAATGGCAGTAATCCCCAGCGCTGATAGGGTGTGTAGCCTGTAGCCGGAGTGATAGACCCTGTAAGTACCGCTGTGGTAAATGACGGTAACTGCTCGGTGATTTGCCCATGCACATTAATCAGCGCCGTCATGCCCGTATTGGTATCGCGCACCACTGGGCGTTGCAGTTCTAAAGCGCGCATTTGGGCAATTTGCAAGTGTTGCATCGGGCCAATTGAGCGGCCAAACCAAGTGTCGTCACTAATGGTTAAGATAGTATCTGTATTTGGCGTAATCATTGCGCGCAGCTCTGTACCAAAGACGATTTCATAGCAAATAGCACTGAGCCAGTGGTGGCCTTGGACGCGGATGTCACGCTGATGAGCGGATCCCGATGATAGCGATGACATTGGAAGATTAAACAGCTGCGCGAGGGGGCGAAGCCACGACTCAAACGGTACATATTCACCGATAGGGACTAAATGACGCTTATAATATCGATCGGCGTCCCCGTAGCTATATGCTTTGTTAGGTTGATTTTTGCGGCTTTTCTGACCGAGTACGAGCAGCGCATTGTAGTAGTCTTGACTGTTTCTATCTTGATGAATAATCCCAGTGATCAAGGTTTGTTGACGCTTGCTGGTTTGCGCATCGATATATTTTAAATACTCTTGGGCTTGATACTCGGTAAAGGGTAAGGCGGATTCAGGCCAGACCACCACATCCGCTTTAGGATGGGCTTGGGTTAATCGCCAGTAGCGATTGAGTGTTGGCATTCGGTTATTCGCCGCCCACTTGGTGCTAATTGCTTCATTGCCTTGTACTAACGCGACACTTATCGGTGCATGAGGCTGGGTGAATTGGTGGCGTGCGAGCGGGATCTGCAGGCCAAATAGCACCGTCAGCACCAGAATTGGGATGAATGCTTGTTGAAGCGATTGCCCCTTGCGCCAGCTTAGCAACTGATAACAAGCAGCGGCGCACCAAAGTATCAGTAGAGTGACGCCATAGACCCCAATCAGACTGGCATAATTAGCCAGCGGCGCACCCACTTGGCTGTAACCTGGCATCAGCCATGGAAAACCGGTCAGAATGTGGGCGCGCAGCCACTCACCGAGTAACCAACTGGCAGGAAAACCCAAGTAAAGGAATCCTTTATTGGCCTGTTTAGGCCATTTATGGGCCATCCAGCAGGCAAGTGCCGGATACAGTGCTAAATAGGCTGCCAACAGAACGACAAGCAAGTAACTGGGAAGTAAGGGAATACCGCCAAACTGGTAAATACTGACATGTATCCAGCGTAACCCAGAGCTGTAAAAACTTAAGGCAAAGCAAAAACCAACCCGAAATGGTGCATCGCTGCGTTTGAGCAAGGCTAATAGCCCGACAAAAGCGACGATCATCAATGGCCACAACTGATAGGGTGCAAAAGCAAACGGGGCAATTAAACCCAGTGCAATGGCTAATAAGCAGGCTAGGGGCGTTTTCAGCACAAAAGCGGTCCTTATGTTAGGCAGTAATTGATAAATAATCGTGAGACTCTTAAAAGAGTGGATTTGCTCCGTAGCATGGAACGCACAATAGCGTGTTCATGTCGCTCAACTAAGGGGGTATATCATACGATAAGTACTTTGAAATGCCTAACTTAGACGTGCATACACCCAAGCTGCGATGAGTTGATAAAATCGCAGCTATCGTGGTGCGTGCGTTAGTTGTCTCTAGAATTTAGAGCTGTTTTATCAGGGATGGTTACCTGCAGTTGAATGACGCGGCGACGATCAGCACTGCTTACTTTAAACTGAAAACCACCAATCGTAATTTTTTCGCCTCTTGCAGGAAGATGACCAAAGGCATGAGTCACAATTCCGCCAATTGTATCGACCTCTTCATCGGCGAGTTCACAGCGAAAAGCATCATTAAAATCATCAATATCGGTCAGTGCGCTAACGGCAAATGTGGTGCTGTTGACGCGTCGAATGGTTTGACGCATCTCTTTGGCTTTGACAAACTCATCTTCAATGTCGCCGACAATCAGCTCTAGAATATCCTCAATAGTGACAAGTCCTGAGACACCGCCAAATTCGTCAACCACCATCGCCATATGGTAGCGCTCTGAGCGAAACTCTTTGAGCAGCTTATCGATGCGTTTGCTTTCAGGAACAACAACCGCAGGGCGCATGATACTTGATAGTTCTAGATCCTGATCATGGTGGTCAAATCCATACAGCAATAGATCTTTGGCGAGGAGGATCCCTTCGACGTGATCTTTATCTTCATTAATCACAGGAAAACGTGAATGCCCTGCATGGATAATGATCGGTAAAAACTGCTCAACCTTGTCGTGGATGTCAATGGTGATCATCTGTGAGCGGGGGATCATAATATCCCGAACACGCAGATCAGAGATTTCTAAAACACCTTCGAGCATCTCTTTGGTATTTTGGTCGATGAGCTCGCGTTCATTAGCGTCTTGAATAACATCGACTAATTGCTGTCTATTTTGTGGCTCACTTTGTAACCATTGGCCGACTTTGTCGAGCCATGATTTAGTAGAGCCGCTTCCAGAGGGAGGATTCTCGTCGCTCATGGGCGGTTATAATTCCGTAACAGGCAAATCTAAATAAGGATTTGCAATTTCAAGGGTTGTTAAAATATCGATCTCTAAAGCTTCCATTTCTTCGGCTTCTTTATCATCAATATGATCATAACCTAGCAGATGCAAACAGCCGTGTACAACCATATGTGCCCAGTGATGAGCCAAAAGTTTGTTTTGCTCACAAGCTTCAGTTTCGACAATGTGTTGACAAATCACCAAGTCACCCAGTAGATCGTAGTCAAATCCTGGGGGGGCCGTGAATGGAAATGACAAAACATTAGTTGGTTTATCTTTACCGCGGTATTGACTATTTAAACGCTGGCTCTCTTCAATATCAACAATGCGGACGGTCAATTCGCCTTGTTGGTCGCAGGCTGCCAGTGCCGCACTTGCCCATTGGGTGAGCTCTGCTTCAGAGGGTAAATAGCCTTGGTCTTGACAAGCTATTTGTCGGTCAATCACTGCATTCATGATGGATTACTCTGTTGTTTGCGTCGCTCAGCTGCATCAAAAGCATCATAGGCTTCAACGATCTGCGCAACGACCGGGTGGCGTACCACATCAGCGGTTTTAAAAAAGTGAAAACTCAATGTGCTGACATCGCTTAACACTTGAATGGCGTGACGCAACCCCGAGTTTTGATGGCGTGGCAAGTCAATTTGAGTGATATCACCCGTGATCACGGCTTTGGAGTTAAAACCAATGCGTGTGAGGAACATCTTCATCTGTTCGGTCGTGGTGTTTTGGCTTTCATCGAGAATGATGAAGGCGTCATTGAGCGTGCGCCCACGCATATACGCTAATGGTGCAATTTCAATCACACTGCGCTCGATCATTTTTTCGACTTGTTCAAAGCCTAACATCTCAAATAAGGCATCATAAAGCGGCCGTAAATAAGGATCGACTTTTTGGCTTAAATCACCGGGTAAAAATCCTAACTTTTCGCCCGCTTCTACAGCTGGACGGGTGAGCAAAATACGACGCACTTCTTGACGCTCGAGCGCATCAACAGCACATGCCACCGCTAAATAAGTTTTACCTGTCCCTGCTGGGCCAATGCCAAATGTAATGTCATGGTTGAGAATTCGGCCAATATAGTCGGCTTGATTGGGGGTGCGCGGTTTAATGATGCCCCGTTTGGTTTTAATCGTGGTTTGTTTATCGTGATAACGGGTCTCTTGCGGCTGCTCTAACACACCACTTTCTTTAATAGCCAGATGGATTTGTTCTGGATCAATGTGCTTCACACCTCGGCCTTTCAGCGCTTGCGTGTCGACGTAGAGTTGTTTGAGAATCGTTTGGCCAGCATCGGCTTGGAGAGGTTGACCCACCACCGTCATATGTTGGTTGTGATAGGTGATTTCCAATCCAAGACGACGTTCTAATTGGCGTAAATTGTCATCAAATGGGCCAAATAAGCTGGCGCATCGTTTGCTGTCGGCTGGTTCTAGATCAAACTCTAGTGTTTTTAAATGTTTTGTCAAATTCTCTCAAAGCCGTTGTGGCTATTGCTCCTTGGCTTAATGGGTGCCATCTTCTGATGGCACCTGCATCGCGATTATGGGGTATATGTTGTTACACCTAATTCATCAGTTTGGGCGTTGGCATTTTTGCTGGTGATCGTGGTGGGTGCGGTATGAACTCGTAAATCCATCTCTGCCTCACTACGAATAACGCGTCCTCGCAATGAATTAGTAAACACCTCGGTAATTTCGACATCGACAAATTGGCCAATTAAATCAGGCGTCCCTACGAAGTTTACAACACGGTTATTTTCAGTGCGACCTCGTAGTTCCATAAGGTCTTTTTTCGAAGGCCCTTCTACGAGAATACGTTGTTCTGTACCGAGCATCTGTCGGCTAAAGCGCATTGCGTTTTGATTAATGCGATCTTGTAAAATATATAGGCGCTGTTTTTTCGCATCTTCTGTGACATCATCTGGCAGATCGGCTGCTGGCGTCCCCGGACGAGGGCTATAGATAAAGCTATAGCTCATATCAAAATTAACCTGCTCAATCAGCTTCATCGTGTCAGCAAAATCAGCATCTGATTCACCGGGAAATCCAATAATAAAATCGGAACTAATGCCAATGTCTGGGCGCGCTTTACGTAGCTTACGAATAATGGATTTATATTCCAAGGCGGTATGGGGCCGCTTCATCAAGGTTAAAATCCGATCTGAACCGCTTTGCACGGGTAGATGTAAAAAGCTCACCAGTTCCGGGGTATCTTCATAAACGGCAACAATATCATCGGTGAACTCAATCGGGTGGCTGGTGGTAAAGCGAATGCGATCAATGCCATCAATACTGGCGACAAAACGTAATAACTCAGCAAAACTACAAATGTTGCCATCAAAGGTGCTACCGCGATAGGCATTCACGTTTTGTCCTAGCAAATTCACTTCACGTACGCCTTGTTCTGCCAGTGACGCGATCTCATACAAAACATCATCGAGTGGTCGGCTGATCTCTTCACCACGGGTATAAGGCACAACGCAAAATGAACAGTACTTATTGCAGCCCTCCATCACCGAGACAAAGGCAGTGGGCCCTTCGGCGCGCGGTTCAGGCAGCCGGTCAAATTTTTCAATTTCAGGGAAACTGATATCCACCACCGAGCCATGTTCCTCTTGGACTTTTTTGATCATCTCAGGTAAACGATGCAATGTCTGCGGTCCAAAGACCATATCGACAAAAGGCGCACGTTGGCGGATGGCACTGCCTTCTTGCGAGGCTACACAACCACCGACACCAATCACCAGATTTGGTTTCTTATCTTTGAGATTTTTCCAACGTCCCAATTGATGGAATACTTTTTCTTGAGCTTTTTCGCGGATGGAACAGGTGTTGAGCAACAGCACATCCGCTTGCGCGGGATCTTCTGTGAGCTCATAGCCGTGAGTTGCATCCAGCAGTTCTGCCATTTTGGACGAATCATACTCGTTCATTTGACAGCCCCAGGTTTTGATATGCAGTTTTTTGGCCATGCTTTCACTCAATTAGTTATTTGGTCGAAAATGGAGGCGTATTTTACTTTTTTCAAGCCCGACTGGCTAGGGGCTGTGAGATGAAGATTGACTATTTTTACGCCAACTTAGTGAGATTACCCAATCAATCGCGGCGCAAATTACGAGCGTTGCTGGTGTGCTCTCGATTTTAGTTTGAGTCATCGTCACATCTTGGCAAGCGAGTATAACGTAAATAGCAGTGCTGATGGATGATGAGTGTGACAAATTAGGGATAAATTTGGGGGCATGTCGCTACGCGTAGTACACTAGCGCTATAAACCATCAGACATGATACTCCCATGAAAAAATTTGATGCCATAGTGATTGGCGGTGGCATGGTTGGTGCCGCCACAGCCTGTGGATTGGCGATGCAGCAACAACGCGTGGCAATGATTGACCCTGTTTCCCCTGCGCCATTTGACCCAAGTCTTGATCCTGATTTGCGCTTATCGGCCTTTAGTTTAGCCAGTGGCAAATTATTGCAACAATTAGGGGCGTGGCCTTTGATTGAACAGATGCGACTGACCCCTTATACCGAGTTACAGACTTGGGAGTCGGGGATGACTCAGCGACTCACCTTTGATTGTGAGCAAATTAACCAACCGCAATTAGGCTGGATGATTGAAAATCGACTGGTGCAGCTGGCCCTTTGGCAGCGCTGCGAGCAGCTAGGGGTTGCCATTTTTCCATGGCAAGATTGGCAGCTCGATCAAAGTCACTCTGAGTTTGTTAGTGTGCAATCGGGGGGAGAACAACTAATGGGCAAGTTGGTGGTTGGCGCAGATGGCGCCAATTCACGGGTTCGCCAACAAGCTGGTATAGGGGTTAGTGGTTGGGACTATCGGCAGCGCTGTTTGAGTATGAATGTCAAATTTACCACGCCCATTTCAAGCGTCACTTGGCAAGAGTTTCACCCCAGCGGGCCAAGGGCACTATTGCCACTTTATGACAACTATGGTGCACTGATTTGGTATGATAAAAGTGCCACTATCAAGCAATTGCAAAAATTATCAGCGGCAAACTTAAAAGCTCAGATTGAGAAGGCTTTCCCAAAACTTGAAAGTGATTTTGAACTCCTTGATTGGGCCAGTTTTCCATTGGTGCGACGCCATGCGCAGCGCTATATTCAAGGGCGGATTATTTTAGCGGGAGATAGTGCTCACACCATTCATCCATTAGCTGGGCAGGGGGTTAACATCGGTTTTAAAGATGTGGCACAGCTACTTAAATTAGCTCATGAATATGAGGGACAGAATGTATCCGTTTGGGGTGGTCAATATCAACGTTGCCGCAAAGCCGACAATTTGATGATGCAGAGCACCATGGACTTGCTCTATAAGAGCTTTTCGCATCCACATCCGGCGGTTGCTGCAGTGCGTAAATTAGGGTTACAACTTGCACAAAACAGTGGCGCATTGAAAAAGCAGGCTTTGCGTTACGCGGTCGGTGTTTAATCAGTGTTTAAACATAGCGGTGCTACCATCTATTGTACGCTAGTGGATGCGCTGGTTGATGGTAGCATTTTAGTCAAGGGTTGGGTCTGCCGGGAAGTATAACTGGCAGAAGACGATTAAGCGTGCTGAGAGATATCAAGATAGGGTGCACAACGTCAGATAATAAAAAAGCCCGTCGTTAGACAGGCTTTTCTAAATAGTGGCAGGGGTAGCTGGATTTGAACCAGCGCATGACGGAATCAGAATCCGTTGCCTTACCGCTTGGCTATACCCCTACGAGTGCTCTTTAGCGAGCATTGATTAGCTGGATTATAAAACGAGAATCAAAAATGAGCTAATCAATTTATAAAATTTTATACTAAACAAGTGGTTAAAGCACTTGCTGGTGGCTATGGCGGGACTTGAACCTGCGACCCCAGCATTATGAGTGCTGTGCTCTAACCAGCTGAGCTACATAGCCGAATTTGGCAGGGGTAGCTGGATTCGAACCAACGCATGACGAGATCAAAACCCGTTGCCTTACCGCTTGGCTATACCCCTGTAGAAATAAGATCCTAACAAAGTTAGAAAATGGCAGGGGTAGCTGGATTCGAACCAACGCATGACGAGATCAAAACCCGTTGCCTTACCGCTTGGCTATACCCCTGCAGATAACTGAAATGGTGCGGATGGAGAGACTTGAACTCTCACACCCTAAGATACTAGAACCTAAATCTAGCGCGTCTACCAATTCCGCCACATCCGCGTTTTCAGTTTGTGTGTCTTTTCAGACTTGTTGGTGGCTATGGCGGGACTTGAACCTGCGACCCCAGCATTATGAGTGCTGTGCTCTAACCAGCTGAGCTACATAGCCATCAATTAACAGCGACTTCTCCGTTGCTGCGGCGCGTATTATGCTTATCTGGGTATCGAGCGTCAACCTCTTTTTCAGCAAAAAATTACAAAATTAGATCGTTTGGCTGAATTGTATACCACATGTCGATAAAATAACCCCTGTTGGCTGATAATTCATCATTTATTTCTATTTTTATGCAAATTGTTGCTGCCCCACTAGCAAATAGGCTAGATCAAACCCAATAGCTACACCGCGTCAGAGCATGCCGTAAGCTTGTATTGACAGTGCTATTGCTTATAAACAGCAGCTTGGCCATATTTTAGTGGTTACGGTATTATTTACCCATTATAGAGCGTTAAATCAGCGGCGATGAGGCTTATGATAGTCATCATAGAATCAAGGTAACTTCTTAAGTTTGGGCGTTTATATATCGATAAATGCGATGAGCTAAACCCAAATCAAGCACCATACATTATCTATTATTAAGCCCAGTGATAGCCATTTTTCTAAACCTCCCGATGCTATTTGCTACGCTGCCAAGCAATGGCTCGCGCTTCATGGTTTTTTACAAAGGCATTTTTATAATCACAATAGCGTTCGATGTCGTTTTGGCAATTGACCGCTGCTTGTTGCTTTAGTTCGCCGTATTCTTTCGCAATATGTGGAAAAGCTCGAAGATAGTCACGAAACGCTAAGTGGCGAAACATGTCCTCAGAGCCGCTTAAAAAAGCGTGAACTTGATGCGTTCGCTGAACACCACCTTTTTGAAAATACCGGCGTCCGGCAATGCCGAACTCCCCTTTGGCCAGATAACCAATGGATTGCATTTGGAGGGTCTGATTATCTAGTAAGCTTAAGTCCTCTACCTCCAGCAAGATATCAATAATAGGCTTTGCACATAAATGGGGTACCGAAGTACTCCCGATATGATGAATCGCCACGATATTACTAGCATCTAGCTGCGCCGTGATCAGCTGCTCTTCACGATTAAACATCTCAATCCATTCAGGGCGATAATCAACAACCTCGATGATGCGTTGGCTCATTTGTAACTCCTATATATAAATAGATCGGGCGTTCACGCTTTTATTCTGCCCTTCATTAGTGTAAATGTCATTACATAACAAGTGCATCGGCGATCCGTTTCAGTGTCATTTTTGGTCCAGCATGTGTCGTAAAATGATAACTTGTCTGATTGGTTTGGCAACCGGTTTGTCACGTGCCAATGATGATGTTCAGTGATGAACAAGGTATGCCCTCAAGCCTTTTGCAAGGCCCGTTGTTATCATACACATGAACAGTACTCTTCATATATATAGAAAGAATGACTGAGATGTAGGCATATCTGCAGTAGAGCGTTGTGAAATCTGCTAAAACGGGGAGAACGACACTTGATCTTAGTGCGTCATTTTACCTTCATGACTGGGGAGTAGTTAATACTTTTGGGCGATTGATTGGTCATGAATAACTCCGCTATGCTACAAAAGGCTCAATTGCACCCCTTCAATGTTTAACTTTAATTGGTATCTCATGCAGATTATATCAAGGGCGGTAGCGTGGTTTGCTAAACGCTCCAGAACTGATGAGTCACCCCAAACTCCTTCAATTTCATTACAATGTCAGTAAAATCAGTACAGATTATCCGAGCGATAAAAGCCAATTTATAAAAAGTGTATTCGCTCATCCCCTTCTATATACCAGTTCTATGGGAGTGAATTATGGGTATGGCGGTGACACAATTTATGACAGGGTGATGGTTACTAACTAAAAACTGTATAAATATACAGTATTATCTGTTTTAAAGTGATTTTTAGCGCATATTTGTCATAGTTAATGCGCACTTTGCAGTGATGCGATAATAAATACATGATATAAATCATTGTGTTATGTTTTTGTCTGGAGAGATATTGCGCAACGCAAAGAGAGAAAATGCGCATGCGCACTTATCGCGCTAACATATTTAGCCAAACAAGACTTAACTGCATGATAGTCAGGTAAAAACAGCTTGCTCACTTTGCCCAAAAAGGGGGGGGATTTGAGCATGCTTCATATAAAAATGTTAGGCTCACGGAGAATCAGATTGAGCAATAAAATTCCAAATTCTGTTATAGGTGCAGTAGCTTCGGTTATTGCTGAGCACTACTATAGCCATTCAACGCTAGATGTCCTATTTATGGAGTCAGGTGCGCCAGGTGATGTGCCCGAGGGAAACTGTGAGAAGAAATGTAGTAATTGGTTAAAGCGTTGCAACGAAGACCCAACGGTTGATGCCTATGAAGTATTAGGCGCAGTCATTCAAGACTACATGGATAAAGAGCCTCCATCATCACTTTTCGGTGCTAGCACTACTTCCAAGCTTGAGGATGGCCAAGCAAGAATTAAAAATTCTCTAGCCAAAAATCAGCTTTCATATCGTTCGAATGGCTATATTACTCTTGCGGGCTCAAATCCAATTTCTAAAACCCTTGAAGACTACCTTAAGTCAGGTGATTTCTCGTCTATCGAAAAGGAGTTTGAGCGTGCAATTGAAAATATTGATTCAGACCCGCATGCGTCTGTAACTGCGGCTTGTTCAATTATTGAGTCAGCTTTAAAGTTCTATATAGAAACATTTAATTTGGTAATGCCAAATAAATTAAATGTTATGCTTTTGTGGGCAGTTGTTCAGTCGCATCTTGGTCTTAATTCAAACTCAGTTCTAGCAGATGACCAGCATAAAATTTTAAAGGGACTCTCATCTATAATAGATGGTGTTGGTGCATTTCGTTCTCACATCGGCTCTGCGCACGGTCGCGGAATGAACCCACCAACAATTGTCGTTGCTGAGGCTCGTTTAGTAGTGAATTCGGCGCATACCATTGTGGTTTTTACTATGGAGTTTCTTAATGCAAAAAAAGCCTAACAAACATGTCAACCGGACAGTTTTTTGCTCCGGCCTTTTGCGCATTTCGCTACGCTACATTTTATCGCAAAAGCCCTACACAAAAAACTGCCGGTTACATGGGCGTTAGGCTTCAATCACAATTAATCGTCGAATTCCATTGGCACCCAGTGCTTATGAGGACACAACCAAGGAGAAGAAGATGAAAAAAGCAATAATTGCATCAGTGCTAATGATTGTATCTGGGGTGTGTCTTGCTCAAGATTATATTCATGGCAATCCAGGCACTACATATACAAATGTCGGCGGAACTACATTTGGCTCTGATGGTAGCAGTTCTAATACCGTTGGAAATACCCGATTTGGGTCAAATGGGTCAACCTCAACTCGCGTGGGAAATAGCACTTTTCACTCCGATGGAACTTCATCTACTCAAGTAGGTAACACGCTCTTTAACTCAGATGGAAGTAGCGCTACCCGAGTTGGAAACACCACGTTCGGTTCAGACGGAACGAGCTGCACCCAAGTCGGAAACTCTACATTCTGTAACTAAACAAGCCTAACAAAGCAAGGCAGGCGGACGCACTAACGTGCGCCCGCTGCTTTTGGCGTTATGTTCATAGAGGAAGAAAATGAATCAATTACAAATATTTATGCCCCCACCTGCTAATTGGCAGGATTTCCAAAACTTGGTGGTAGACATAGCAAAGGTTAAATACGTTGAGAGTTCTGTTCAAGAGTATGGTCGACAAGGGCAAAATCAAAAGGGTATTGACGTATTTGCCCAAGATTTGATGGATAACAACATTGGGATTCAGTGCAAGGAGACAAAGAAACCGAGTATTTCCAAGTCTACAATAGATGCAGAGGTTGAAAAGGCTAAAAAATTCAAACCTTCTCTTAACTTGCTAATAATTGCGACTACTGCTCGCATCAATACCCAGTTGCAAGATTATGTAATAAATATAAATGGGACTGGAAAAATTCCATTCAAAGTTCAGCTTTGGTTTTGGGATGAGTTAAATCAAGATATAAACCGCTTTCAATCTGTGATGGAAACCAGTTATGAAGCTTACAGAGAAGCTTTTGGTAAAAGTGAAATGCAAAATCACCTTTCGGCAATTAAACTTGCATTTGATCGCCCAGCCTACACAGATAACTTTATGCATGAAAGAAGTTACGGTGATTTCGAATCAGCGATAGTAGCAACCAGGACTCTGATCAAGATTGGAGTCCTTCATGATAACTGGAGTAAATCTGTTATTGCGCAAACTATTCCTGCAAGCATGATCGGTGATGAAAGGTACCTTCGGTTTATTCGTGATATTGAGAAGAAAGTAGATGGAATTTATAAGACCTATCAAAAAGACGTTAAAGAGCTAGCTAATAATCCTAATCAACTGAACGAAATGGCTGGGCAATACAATATTTTACGGCGTAAGTTGATCGAAAAAATTAATGTAATGCTTAGTCAAAATAATCTTAAAGAGATTCAGCTAGGGTATTAGTTGAAAGAATGAACATAACAATCTGTTTAAGAGTGATTCGCAACGCGTGGCATTTTTACCATGCGTTGATTTTAGTGTTTAAGGTGGTCTGCGGCCGCATCGGTATTGCGTTGCTCACACCTTAACAGGGCGTTATGTGCAAAGGAGTTCCGATGATTCGAGATGCGCTTAAAGACGATTGTATTAATTTAGCTGTCTTGGGATTACAAGTCTGGCTTGAAACTTATGCCGTAGAGGGTATTCGAACAGAATATTCACGGTATGTTATTGACACCTTCACCGAGGAATATTTCATAAATCTATTGGAAAAAACTAACTATCGCTTGTTGGTAAGTGAAATTGAAGGAACACTTCAAGGGTTTGTCCTAGTTAATTTAGACTCTCGATTTGAAGAAGAGAGCAATGGGTTTGAAATTGAAAAATTGTATGTTCACCGCAATTTTAAGGGGCAAGGTTTAGGCCGCCAATTCCTCACAGAAGTAGGACAACGATATGGTAATAATTTTTGGCTTTATACATGGGTTGAGAACGAATCGAATCAGTTCTATAAGCATTTAGGATTTAAACATGCAGGGCAATTAAATTTTGAGTTTTCAAATACGTTAATTAAAAATAATGTGTTCACTTCTAATTGCACATAACAAGCACTTCAAACGGAACAAAAACAGTTGGTTAGGTTCCGCTTCGCTTCACATTTTAACCAACAATTTTTGTCCGCTTAAGTGGGCGTTAAATGCACGGGAAAATTATGAATAAACCTTTTCAGAGAATTGGCTCAAAATCTAATGCTCATGTCGGAAGTGAATTTGAATCCGCTGCATCAAAATTTTTTCTGAATCAAGGCATAAAACTTACTCCCAATTTTAAAATTGAAGTTGGAGTATCAAAGTTAAAGAAAGAACATGCGTTCGATTTTGGTTGTGCTGAACAGAAGATTATTGTCGAGTGTAAGGCTCATAAGTGGACAACAGGAGGTAATGTTCCTAGTGCAAAATTGACGGTATGGAATGAAGCAATGTATGTAGTGGTCAACTAAAATTGGTCACGGTTTTAGAGTTTTCCCAATATAATCGTTCTGATTCATTGGGAGTTAGACCACCGTTATACTGATGTGGCCTGAGTTGGCAGTAATATCCGATAATGTAGCGGGTGATCTCTTGTTGAGCCTCAGCGAAGCTACGATAACCCACAGTGGGCACCCATTCCGTCTTCAAACTTCTAAAGAAGCGCTCCATCGGCGCATTATCCCAACAATTTCCTCGGCGAGATAAACTCTGTTTTATTTGAAAGCGCCACAGTAATTGACGGTATTTACGGCTGGTATAGTGACTGCCTTGATCACTGTGAAACATGACACCTTTAGGCTTCCTACGAGACTCATAAGCCATCGAAAGCGCTTTTCCTGTTAATCGTGTATCAGGTGATACTGACATTGCCCAACCCATCACTTTTCGAGCAAAAAGGTCGATGACTACCGCTAAATACATCCAACGATTTCCCGTCCAAATATAGGTCACGTCACCCACCCAGACTTCATTTGGTGCCGTAACAGCAAACTGACGATCTAAGTGATTCGGGATTTCAATATGCTCTTGTGAGGCTTTACGGTAACGATGTTTTGGTACTTGGCAACTCACTAATCCCAGCGTTTTCATTAGCTTTGTTGCTCGGTAACGACTCAGACTCATACCTTGGTTTGTTACAATATCGGCAATGGTTCTTGCTCCCGCAGAACCATTGCTTGCCGCATAAGCTTCGCTAATCAAACTACGAAGTTTTACTGTTTCTGCCTTTATTTCTGTTGGCCGTTTCAGCCAATAGTTATAACTGCTTCGATGAACATTGAAGACTTCGCATAATGTTTTTATGCTGTGGCTCTGCTTGAGTTTCTTGATCATCAAGAATTGTTCAGTGAGTCCGACATCAAGAGAGCCGTGGCTTTTTTTAATATTTCATTATGCTCTTCAAGACGAGCTAGCTTCTTTTTTAATTCACGAATTTCAATTTGCTCAGGCGTCATTGGTGACGCTTTAGGTGCTTTCCCTTGGCGCTCTTGTTTTAATTGGCGAACCCACTTATCCATCGTAGATTTACCTACATTCATGGCTTGAGCCGCTTCAGTCACCGAGTAGTTTTGATCGAGCACTAACTGTGCCGCTTCCAGTTTGAATTCGGCACTAAACAGCCGTCTTGTACGTTTTGTCATAATGTCACCTATTAACTTATGAGGTGATGATATCACCTCTAACTAAGTGACCAAATTAACTATGCCACTACAAACAAAACAGGTGAAGCGTACACAGAGAATTATGTAGACCATAGGGGATACGTGTCCCTGAAGTGCTGGTATCGCTTCGATAAAGCCAATCTGACTGACGAGGTTTGTAACGCCACCGAAG
>NZ_JBEQCT010000007.1:0-240319 GCF_046054155.1 Celerinatantimonas yamalensis | reverse complement strand
CGTGAAACGCAGCAGCGCCGATGATAGTGTGGGGTTTCCCCATGTGAAAGTAGGTCACGGCCAGGCTTCTTATTTAGAACCCAGCTTCTTTGCTGGGTTTTTTTTTGCCTGCGATTTAGGGCTGATGAGTGTATGATCTATTTGACCATCATGACATGGCCATCCTTCCTGTTGATTTTGCTATGACTATCTAGTGTGGTAACGGTGCGGCACTTGTACCATGTTAGATCGCTTGCAAAGAGAAATAGCTTACAGCTTTCCCTTTACCCCTTAGTCACTACTAGTGGGCTCTGATGAGGCGATCATCAAGAACTTGGTAAACACATCCTCATATATCTGTCTAATGGTTCGCTTGGATCTATTGAATCGGCTTGGTATTGGACTGTTCTACATACGCTATGTCTTAAGGCGTAAGAAAGGCCCTTACTCAAAAGGTACTGTACTTCAGCTGAACTCTGTTAGCGTTAAGCGCTATTTTTCAAACAACAATTTTAGCTTGTCTTCCTTTCATCTTTATTCATTTTCACCGCTTGTGAAGCGAGGTTAACACCTAAAACCATATCAACCCAGTAGACTCCTTCTTTCGCTCCCTATTCGCCGTTTAGAGTTGAAAATGACTGACTCTCTCTTTGAGCTGCTCGGCTAAGCTACTTAGTTGTCGGCTAGCACTCATTGTTTCTGTTGCGCCTTGAATGATAGTCCTTGAGATATCTTTGATATTACTAAGGTTCTTATCGACTTCCTGCGCAACGGCCGCCTGTTCTTGAGCGGCACTTGCAATGAGCAATGTTCGTTGGCTAATGTCTTCTATTTGCGTGGCAATGATGTCAATACTATGGCGTGTATCCATGGCATTTGTTTCCATTTGCTGCGCTTGTTGCTGGCTATCCTGCATTAATTCGACAGATTCTTTGGACTCATTTTGTACCGTCTGAATGGTTACTTCAATTTCGCTGGTTGAACTTTGAGTGCGCTGGGCTAGTGTTCTGACTTCGTCAGCGACTACTGCAAAACCTCTACCATGTTCACCTGCTCGAGCCGCTTCAATAGCGGCATTCAGAGCCAATAAATTAGTTTGGTCGGCGATAGAGCGAATGACATCCAATACATTGGTAATCTCACTCACTCTTTGACTGAGCGATTTAGACTGATCGTTGGCTCTTGTAATCATCTCACCAACACTGTGGGTTCTTTCGGCAGTTAAATGGACTTGTTTGAGACTTTCAGCGACAGATTGATTAGCTAAGCCTGTGGCATCGGAGGCCGAATTGACATTTTGAGCAACATCTTCAATCGCAACAGTTAATTCTGTAACGGCTGTTGCTGCAGATTGTAATTCACTATCTTGTTGCTGCATATCGCGATTATTCTGCTCAGCTTGTTGATTTAATTGAGTAGATGCACTGGATAACGATGAGGATACCCCAGATATCTGACTGATTGTTTCACGCAGTTGCTGCTGCATACTTTGCATGGCCCTCATGACTTGGGCTGGCTCATCTTTACCGTTTATTTCTATTAGCTGTGTTAGATTGCCTTTGGCAATCATTTGGACGCATTGGATAGCTTTTGCTAGTGGATTGACAATACTATGAGTGAATACAATTCCGATCAGCAACATCAATACAAAGCTTGCAATAATGCAAGCAATGATAGCCATTAATGAGAATTCATATCGTTTGTCGCCCACCGTTGACGCATTAGCCGCGCCTTTGTCATTAAATTGGATCAAATTTTTCAGACTGGTATTAACTTGTTCTGCTTCATCCTCCATGGTTTTTAAATACTCAAGTGCTTGTTTATTTTCATTTTTTTCCGATAAAGCGATTAATTCCGTTTGCATTTTTAGATAATGAGATTTTTTGGCTTGATAGCTAGAGAACAAACTTTTTTCTTCATCTGAGTTGGGGTTGATTAATTTTTTATAGTTATTTTCATTTTGCGTAATTTGTTCAGCAACTTTTTGAATAGACGTACTAATTTTTTGCATGCCTTCTGGCGTTGTCTCTAAAACATGCTGATAATCAAGTGTTTGTATTTCTTTAAAAAGATATAACAGATTATCATTATAACGAATACTAGGTAGCCAATTCCCAACAATTTCGGTTGATGCCTCATTGATTCGATGCATCTGTTGGATAGAAAATCCACCCACAATTGTCAAAATGACTGCAATGAGTCCAAAACTGATTATGGCTCGATATGCAATTCTTATATTGTTGAATTTCATATTAACATTCCCTATTTGTAACCAACTAATCGGCTAGAAAGCGATGACACTGCTGTTATTTTTACAAGTATTGTCGGTTTTTTTTAAATTGCCATTATTCTTCTGAGATTAACGACTGTAGGGCCTTGAGTTGATTGATTTTCTGTTATTTGTGTCAAAAAAAATTAGGGTTTCCTCAGTGTTAAAATAATAATTAGTTATTATTTTTTCACTGGTGACTTAGCGTATCGATCATAAAAAGTTATAGAGTAAGTAATAGGAAAGTGACCGGAAAATTTGTCAAACAGGGAGGGAAAGGCAAAACTAAGTTTAGGGGTGAAGATATACAGCGTGTGTGGTTACATCTCTGGTACAACTTAAGGGTTGCGCCAGAGTCGCTTATGTAGGACAGCGCCAAGATTGTTAATCGCGCTTCAGTTCTATTGTCAGCTAATTGCGTCGATGCTGTCGATGTTTGGCCCATTTTTGATTGAGAATCAAGGCGGCAATAATGAGTATAGCCCCCACTGATAGTCGGAATAGATCAGCATTATGGTTCCAGATCATGACATTGACAATGATCCCAGTTGGAATAAGCAAGTTATTGGTGACTGCGAGCGCGCCAACATTGACCTGCGTCGCGCCTTTGTTCCAAGCAAAATAGCCCCATCCTGAGGCAACGATTCCTAAATAGATTAAGATCCCCCATTGCAAGGTTGTTTGCGGAAGTTTGTTGGCGTCCCCCCATAACAAATATTCGATGCTTGAGACAATCAATGCGCCGATAAAAAACCAGCTAAAAACGCTTTTCTGTTCTAAAGCCTGAGTTTGTTTGGCTAGCAAGCGTTTATAGGCCACTTGTCCCGCGGCGAAGCAAAGATTAGCCCCCTGTACCATGACTAGTCCTCTCAAAAATCCCTCATTGACACTATGATAGCGAATAGCAATTGCCCCGATGGTTGCTAGCAGTGCTGAAAAAAAGAAGTGGCGATGAAGTTTCCGGTCGAGCAGATCATTAAATAGGGTGACATATATAGGCGTCATCACGGTAAATAACAGTACTTCGGGGACGGTTAAAAATAGAAATGATTGGTAATAGAAGCTATACATCACACCGAGCTGAATGGCCCCTATCGCCATCAACTTTGCGGCCACTGTGAGCGATATCTGCTTGGGTTTGATGAAGGGTAAAAATACCATCGTTGCGAGTGCAATGCGTATCCATACCGAAAACCAAGGGTCAACATGGCCTGATAAATACACCCCGATCAAGCTAAAAGAAAATGCCCAAATAACAGTTACCAGTAACAAGAGCAGCATGTTAGTAAAGTCCGTTAAAGTTGTTTTGCAATGGCGTCGAAGTCTAAAGCAGATGAGGTGAAAGACCAATAGTCATATTTTAATACTGGACGATTCTGGGATCATCTGAAAAAATAGCAACAGTTAACAATAGCCTCTCTGTAGTCTTTAAATGTAGCGGCTTATGCACGGCGGTATTACGTTACATTCGCAGTCAGCGCCTTGATTTTTCAAAGAGCGCGGATACGAAGACTCCTATCGTAACAACATGTTGCCGTGAATGGGATAAACCCGCCCTGCGCTATTATTTAAAACCGATACGTTTAAACGAGTCGGTTTTAAACAGCCATGGAGCATTGTTGATCACTCTATCGCGACAGACCATCACTGTAGTCTAACGTTCAAATAGATATTGAATCTCTCTTAAAAGCAAAGAATCAACAGCAGCTACATCGTTAGAGTCAATACCCATCACACTCTGTAGCCTTTACGATGTGATCGCGTATCAGCTAAACTGGGTCAATAAAACGAATGATGATTCAAGATCGTCTGTAATTTGTCGTTAACAAAGCAGACTTTGAATAAAAAAGATGACGTAGCCAACGTCTTATTAAACCAGTATTTGCCATAGTTGATAAACTTTGTTGTAGTAGTACATTGAGTTAGAAGGATGTTTCCTAGTAGCGCTTATGATCAAATCAGATGTTTTTATTCTTGTGGACGATCAACGCCATATTGGATTGATCCCCTCGCAGCTTGAGTCGCCGATATCAGTTGAAGCGGTGGGTGCTGCATTGGCACTGTCTGACTATTCCCATTGCTTGATCAATAGAAAAGCTTTAGAGAATTTAGTCGAGTATGTGAACCGTGGGTGTCAAGATGACTCGAGCAATGTGCCATTCGTGATTGGTGAGCGGATTGACGCATCACTTGATCTGAAAATTGCTGATGATGGCATGCTGGTGAAAGCTATCATTGTGACTGCTCAAGGAGGACATCATATTACTCTGCCTGCATTGATCGATAAACTTCATGAAGATCATGTCAGCTTTGGTTTACAAACCCAAGGGACGTTACAATTTTTAAAAGATTCATCAGCGAGCGACCCCGGCGTTAGGATGGAAGCGGTGATTGCTTTGGGGCGTGCCGCTGAACATGGTAAAAATGCTCAGTTTAAACGCCTTGTGCAAACCCCTAAAGAGCGATTACTGCGACCTCAACCCATGGATCATGGCCGAGTTGATATGCGTAATTTGGGACAAATGTGTTCGGTAAAAGTAGGCGATATATTAATGCGTAAATTGCCCTGTACCGAGGGCAAGGATGGCAAAAATATTTACGGGGAAGTTTTGCCATCACGTTCAGGAGAAGATGCACAGTTAGTCGTCGGTGAAGGGGCATGCATATCCGCAGATGATCCCAATCTATTAGTCGCACAAAGGGTTGGTTTACCGATGGAGATAGAACGCGGCATGCGGGTTGATGAGTTATTAGCCATGAAAGAGGTGAATGTCGCGACTGGGCATGTGGTGTTTGCCGGTTCAATTATCATCAACGGTGATGTGCGTGAAGATATGAAAGTCATCGCCCGTGGGGATATTCATGTATTGGGCTATGTTGATTCAGCCTACCTAGAAGCTGGGGGTGATATCTTAGTGGAAAAAGGGATTATTGGTCACCGTCGCCCAGATGGACAACTCTCTTGTGAATTAAAAGCGATAGGAAGTATTCGAGCGCGCAATGCACAATATAGCCACCTGAGCGCCGAAAAAGATATTTTGATCACTCGTGAACTGAACCACTGTTTAGTCAAGAGCTTGCAACGGGTCATCGTTGGTGATGAGAATAATTACCGAGGCTTAATGGTCGGTGGTGAGATCTATGCGGGTAATGGTGTTGAAACCGTGGTTGCAGGGAGTGAAGCTGGGCCGAATACCTATGTGGTTCTTGAAGGCCTTTATGAAGCTCTCTACGATAACAAACACATCTTAACCCAGCATTACGAGCAGTTACATCGGCAGCTTGATGAGCTGATGAATGCACAGCTTGCGAGTGCAAAAATTGCCGATCCGGCGAAACGTGTGGAGATGCAATCAAAAATTACGGCGACGATTAACCATCATCATGAATCATTGGTGCAAGTTGAAGAAGAGTTAACAGCAAATCAGCAAGCGCTTGATCTTTGCTTATCAAATAGTCAACTCAAGGTGAAAAAAAAGATGTTTGGCAATATTCATTTTAAACTGGCCGGTCAAGAGATCGTGAGTGATCGTGAGTATGGTCCCACTCAAACGCTCTATCAAAATAGCGAGTTGAAATTCACGCCGCTTTAAGCCACTTCATAGAAATCGGCTGATTGAGCTAGCTCTTCATTAATCACATCTTTGACACTTTGAGTACAGCGACCACATTGTGTTGCGACCGGTAATTTTTGACGAACTTCAGCCAATGTCATATTCCCGTCTCGAACAGCTTGACGAATTTGGCTGTCGGTAATGCCTTGGCACAAACAAATAAACATACTGATAACCCTCGCTAACATTAATCCTTAAATTTTAATAAAAATAATTCTCATTAGCAATACTGATGAGAAATTATTCACCATTTATTGATTTGGGGTAAATTCGTCTTTGGCGCATGCTTGCGCTTAAGTTTGTAACTATTATTATAGTTGCGTAATACATATATTATTCTCAGGGCGGGGTGTAATTCCCCACCGGCGGTGATGTACATTGATGTAATAAGCCCGCGAGCGCTTCACATTTCTTGTGAAGGTCAGCAGATTTGGTGAAACTCCAAAGCCGACGGTGATAGTCCGGATGAAAGAGAAGTCGATTTGCGCTAACTGTGCTGGGCCATTTTGCGCCTGTGTTGTAGCCGCTTTCTTACTCTCCCTGATTCTACAACCTATTGATGCTGTCATAGAAACCCCGAGCACGCGTATCACTCCTGTCGAGGTTCTATCACTTCAGCACGATTTATAAGGAATAAGCATGAATCAGAATTTGTTAACTGTGTTTGGTACATCCATGGAGCGCGTTGCTACTGCTTTAGCCGCGCTGCGCGATGGACTGGGAGTCTTAGTCGTTGACGATGAAAATCGAGAAAATGAAGGTGATCTGATCTACAGTGCGGAGCACCTGACTCCTGCACAAATGGGGCTGATGATCCGCGAAAGTAGTGGCATTGTCTGTTTGTGTATGCCGCAAGAGCGGCTTAATGAACTGGAGTTGCCACCGATGGTGGTTCATAACACCAATCACAATCAAACCGCATTTACCATTACTATTGAAGCGCGCGAGGGGGTAAGTACGGGCGTGTCGGCAGCCGATCGGGTCACCACAATTAAAACGGCGATCGCTGATCATTGTCAGCCTGATGACTTAGTGCGCCCCGGCCATGTGTTTCCTCTTAGCGCCAAAAGCGGCGGGGTCTTAGAGCGGCGTGGACATACAGAGGGAACCGTCGATTTAATGCGCTTGGCTGGGCTTAAACCTTATGGTGTCTTAGCTGAAATTACCAATCCTGATGGCACCATGGCCCGCCTAGCAGAGATTGTCACCTTTGCCAAAAAGCATCAAATGCCAGTACTCAGTATTGATGATATTGCCCTTTATCGTCAGCAATTGGCCCAAGAACGTTAAAATAACATAATTATGTTTGGTAAAGCTTGCGCCATTAAGATAAACGTGGTTAATTGAAATAGCGTTTATTTTTTGAGAGTAGAGGAATGATAATGCATTTGAATCATGCTACTGCCGCGTTAAGCTTTGCTGAAAGTGGTTATATTGACCGTTATCTGAAAGCTCGTGAACAATTTTTCAAAAGCGCCTGCCAATTTGTTGTGAAAGAGCGCGAATCTGAACAAGATCTGTCGCGCAGCGCGTTATCACACGCGTATCAACAAGGATGGATTTCAATCACAGAATTTCAGCGATGGAACAGTCAGTTGGCTGATTCAGGATGTTAATGAGCGTTTGACGCTGAACTTTGAGACCCGCCTGTTGCGGTAAGGTAAAATAACGGACAGGTCGTTTAAAAGCCGATAATTTCGGTTGTAAAAAAACCTCTAATTGGGTGAGGCCTATGGTTGTGTTGCTTTGAATAAATGCGACAGGGCGCATTCCATATTCTGCATCTGGCTGAGCGATGACAATCGCGGCTGTCACTTCAGGATGGTTGAGTAATGCCATTTCAATTTCTTCTGGGTGAATATTTTCTCCGCCACAGATGAAACGATGGTCACGGCGACCTAAAACAACCAATTGTTCACCTTGCCATTGCCCGCAGTCACCACTGTGAAACCAACCGTCTGAATCAAGTAGCGACTGGATACGACCCGCATTAAAATAGCCTGGCGATAAGGTTTCGCCACGCAACAATATTTCCCCATCTTGCAAACGTAACTGCCGATAGGCTAATAATTGCCCAGCTCCTCGTCCTTCACCGACTCGCCGAGTACTCACTTGCGAACTCATCTCTGAGCTACCATAGCTCATATAGGCAATAAAACCGCGTTGATCACACCGTTTTAGTTGTTGTTCATTACAAGGCCCACCCCCGACTAGAATATGGCGTAGCCGCAGATGGCGATGGCTAAATTCTCGCGTGTTAAGTAGCCGATACAATTGAGTCGGAACCAATGACAGATGGCTGATGGGGTATTGGGTTAAGTCATTCGCCAATATGGGTGAGCTGATAGCGATACTGGCACCAGCCAGCAGCGCTCGCCAGATGAGCGCCTGACCACCGACATGAAAAAGTGGCAGTGAGGCCAACCAGCAATCGGCGGGGGTGATCGGGATCAGCTGATTACTCCCCAGTGCACTAAAATAGAGATTCTGCCATGAATGGATCACCGCTTTCGGTTGACCACTGCTGCCTGAAGTGAGAACCAAATCCACCCAGCGCGCTAATGGTAAACTAGAGGGAATCGAGGGTTGATTAGTGGCTGATTCCCAATTGATATCGATAGCTGTTACATGCGGTATTTGCGTGGGCGAAATGATGGCATCGAGCGCGAGTGTTTTGAGCGCACTTTGATATTGCTCTGCGCGTAGATGTGGGCTGATGGCGCAATAGACCCACCCGCCGTGTAGACATGCTAGCTGTAATAAGATGCCGTGTAGTGGTGTGGTTGAAACCCAGCCAATACGGCTGCCTTGGGGGAGAGAATGTTGCTCAAGTTGATTGATTAAACTAGACACGCGATTGGCGACGTCTTGATAACTTAACACCTGTGTCGGCAAAAAAATAAACGGTGCATTAGGCCTTTGTTGCAACTGAGTTAATAGCGGTGAGGGTGTCGATGACATGGTAGCGTGACTTGTGATAACTCCAAGATAACGTCAGTATCTATGATTTGATTGAAACGGTCTTGACGATAGATCAAACTTGTTCAAAATTCAGTAACGGATTGTCTGGCCAATAACTTTGGTGGATTAATCGTTGCTGCAGCGATCCTGAAAAATAACTTAGCGTGTCAAGGCCTGGTGCCGTGTCATGGTATGTTGTGGCAAGTTCACGCAGATGGGCTAAGCCCAAGGGACTCTCAAAGCTCGAGCTGATACTCACCGTTAAACCAAGTCGCTGGGCTAACTGGCAATAGTGTTCCGTGTTATGACCTAGCAGCATCGGTTTGATGACTAGTGCACTGATGTGGCGTAGATCGCAGTGCGTTACGGGCTCCCGTTGTAGTGATTCATCCAACGCGATAGGGCAGCGGTTTTGCTGCGCGATGTATACGCAATCAGCTAACGTTTGGCAGGGCTGCTCAATATACTCAATGGCATCCATCGGCAGCTGCGCGATAAATGTGCGTGCCTGTCGGCGTGTCCATCCGCCATTTGCATCTAGGCGTAGCCGAAGGGTTGGATAGTGCGCGTGGATCGTTTTAATTAGCGCCAGTTCGTCAGATGTTGCGCCTCGGGCCACTTTCAGTTTGGCGCGGGTGAGGGGCTGAGGCCAAAGGCGAAGATGGGACAATATCGTCTCTTCACTGCCTTGTAGCAGTGGGTAAGGCGCAGATAGCGGCGCAATAGCCTGCGGATAGGTGCGATTGGCGCAGAGGGCTCCCCACGCTAATGCGGCGGGCGGCGCGACACGTTGTTGATTAAGATGCGACAGTAATGCGCGCCAGCAATCCCGCAGGCTTTCTTGGCTAAATTTCGGCAGTGGTGCCACTTCGCCCCAGCATTGCTTACCAAAGGGAGTTTGCAGTGCTAAATACAGGCCTCGGCGGTGAGTCAACTGTGTTGCCCATGGGCAGTGCCAGCGCTGTTGATAGAGCCAAACTTGCAACTGCCAAGGACGACAATGGTGCATGACTGGAGCCGGTTATGGGTTGCGGGTGAAGCGGTTAAAATCAGGGGTGCGATGCTCGTTAAACGCGTTTCGTCCCTCTTGCCCTTCTTCGGTCATATAGAATAACATCGTGGCATTACCCGCAAGCTCTTGAAGGCCGGCTTGCCCATCACAATCGGCATTTAGAGCTGCTTTTAAGCAGCGTAGCGCCATCGGGCTATTGGCGAGCATTTCACGACACCACTTGACAGTTTCTTGTTCAAGGTTTGCCAGTGGGACCACTGTATTGACCAGCCCCATATCGAGCGCTTCTTTGGCATCGTACATTCGGCATAAGAACCAAATCTCACGGGCTTTTTTCTGACCCACTAAACGGGCCATGTAACTGGCACCCCAACCGCCATCAAACGAGCCAACGCGTGGGCCAGTCTGGCCAAATTTGGCATTATCGGCGGCAATCGTCAGATCGCAGAGCATATGTAAGACATGCCCCCCCCCTACGGCATAGCCCGCGACCATTGCGACGACTGGCTTAGGGCAAGTGCGGATATCGCGCTGCAGATCCAGTACATTTAGGTGATGAACACCGCTATCATCTTGATAGCCACTGTCGCCTCGTATTTTCTGATCGCCCCCACTACAAAATGCCAAATCACCCTCCCCGGTAAAAATAATGGTACCAATGTTTGAATCATAGCGGGCATCGGCTAGCGCGCGGATCATCTCTTGTACGGTCAAGGGGCGAAAGGCATTACGTACGTGAGGTCGATTAATGGTAATTTTGGCTATTCCACAAGCTGATTTATGGTAGCGAATATCGTGATAACCATCACTGACATCTTGCCATTGAACGGGGGCATTTAAATTACTGGCGGTAGGCATCATCAAAACCTCTTGGTTAACTCACAAAGCAAGCGAGTTGCTAGCCTGACAGCTCTTAGCCAAGATGTAATTGATATCTATCAAATAAAACGAGTAAGCAAAGGCAACCGTGGGATATTTGGCTAGTAAGCTTCCCACGGTGGCATGGTTAATTAAAGTGAAAACTCACCGAGAAATTGGCGAATCGTTAAAATATATGCATCCGTCGCCCCAACGTGAACGTTGTGCCCCGAGTCGGCTATTCGGTAACGACGCCCTCGTTGTAACTGGTTAAGTAGCTGCTCGGCAATGGTGGCAAATTTGATATCCTCATTGCCAACAATTAAAGCGATGGGGAGATCTAATTGAGCTAGCTTGGCGCTTAATTGGGGCTGGTTACCAAGGCTGGTGGCTTCAAGCATCAATGCCAGCGGTGCTGGGTCATATTGGCGTTTAATCTCGATTTGATGTTGGCGTTCAAGCTCGCTTAAATTGCTAAATAGAGGTTGTTGGTACCAATTATTTAACATCTGTTCAAAGGAAGTTTGCTTTAATTGCTCGGCCCAAGTGCGGTCGTGCCTGAGCCGGGCGCTACGCTGCGCGTCATCATCAAGGCCAGGATGCGCCGACTCAAGAACCAGCGCTTGGAGCCCTTTGGGTTTTAAACTGGCATGGTAAGCCGCTAAGCGACCCCCCAAGCTGTAGCCGATCAGGCTATATTCGCGCAGCCCTAAATGTTTCAGTGAATTTTCTAATAATCGGTGAAATTGGCGAAATCCATGCCGCATGTCAGGCTTGATCGCTTGACTCATACCGTGTCCGGGAAGATCGACACAGACACAGTAATAAGAATCGCTTAGCGCCGAGGTGATATATCCCCAATCGTTACCGCTACCCATAAAACCATGTAAAAAGACCAGTGCTGGATTGCTCTTAGAGCCTTTAACGCTAAAGTGAAGAGAGTGCACGCACCTGTTCTCCTAATTGGCGGATAGCGCGACTAGCGGCTGTCGGCTTGCTGGTAAGCTCCAATAGCTGCGCTCCGCCTTGTTGTAATGCTCGTTGATAAGCAATGATCAGTGATTTGTCGTCAGTTACCTGTTGGTAATTGATGGCAAACTGCGCCGCCACTGCCGCAAAATTCATCCCATGAGGGAGTTGGTAATATGTTTGCGCCAAATCGCCGTGTCGAGGAATGGGCAATAACTCAAAGATACTGCCTCCGTCATTATTAATCACGACAATTATCAATGTTGTGCTGAGTTGCCGAGTCAATGCGAGGGAGTTGAGATCATGTAACAGCGAGGTATCGCCCAAAATCAGGGTTGTGACGGGCTGATTGAGAGCAATCCCGCAAGCAGTTGCCAGCAAACCATCAATACCAGAGCAGCCGCGATTGGCAAAACAATTGACCGAAGCAGGTAGCGTTTGGCCGACCATCTGCATGTGGCGAATCGCCAAACTGTTGCCGAGCATTAACGCGCTTTTTTCGGGAATTTGTGACGCAAGGCTTGCAACCATGCTGAGCTCATCATTCCCTTTGGGTGCGAGTAAGCGTTGTTGTGCGCGCAGCCAACGCTTGGCATCATCTCGCCGATAAGTGGGGGCTGGATGGTTCTCAAGCCATGAAAAAATATCACATGGATAATGCTGGCTGAGCTGATAATACGGGTCAAACCGAGTCGTGCCTGGTGCAATTAACCAATGTTCCGCAGGTTGTGTATCTAGCCACTGTTGCAGCGTTTTACTGACCAAGCGTCCTGAGAATTGTAAAATATAATCAAATGATAGTGTCGCTAATTCATCGCGCTGAAGCAGACTATCTGCGGTGGTGATGACCTCTGCTAGGCCAAAGGCTTGCGATTGAATATCGGCAAAAATGGGCCAACCGGTTGATTTAGCCCAGTCCACAATTGCTTGCATCTGCACTTTGGTGAGTGCGCCAAGCACAATGAGCACCGCGTGTGTTGGTGCCGGTGGCCAATAGGGCGAGGGGGAACAGTATTGAGTCACAGGATGAATGCGGCAAAGCGGCGTTACAGCGCCTAGCCAGCTGGCAAGCGGGGCCAAATAGTCGCTAAAATCGATGGGTTCACCGCTGGGGTAAAATGGTTCGCGATAAGGACAATTGATAAATACTGGGCCGGGTGCTGATTGCGCGCTGGCGATGAGATCATCGAGTTTTCCCAATAAAGCTCTTGGCGGGAAGTGGCTGTCAGGGGCCGGTAAGTCAAGCTCCGCGACCGGGAAATTTGCAAATATTCGTGGCTGCTGGATGGCTTGATTAGCCCCGCAGTTCACTAACTCTAATGGGCGATCGGCACAGGCTAGTACCAGCGGCTGTGCTGTTTGCGCCGCTTCCACTACCGCAGGATAGAGATTTGCCAGTGCACTGCCTGAAGTACAGATCACTAGGACTGGTCGTTGGCTCGCTTTGGTAAGCCCAAGGGCGAGAAAGCCCAAGCCGCGCTCATCAAAATGGGTATGACATTGCAGCTTTGGGTGGGCAGCAGCGGCCATTGTTAACGGTGCACTGCGTGAGCCCGGCGCAATACATGCGTCACTGATGCCTAAACGCGTACATTCTTCAATCAGCAATTGGGCCCAGAGCAAATTTAAATTGTCGCAATTAGTGGTGATCATCGAGCAATCCTTGAATCGTGGCTATTTTTTGATTGAGTTCTTGCCATTCACTTTCAGCGTTTGAGCCCTGGACAATGCCTGCTCCAGCAAACAGTGTGAGTTGTTGGTGGTGCTGATAGGCGCTGCGAATGGCTACGCTCATTTCACTTTGCTCTGCACTTAGATACCCCACGGCGCCAGCGTACCAGCCGCGCTCAAATGACTCGTTACAGCCAATATAACGCTGCGCGGACGCTATTGGAAACCCCGCTACGGCAGGCGTTGGGTGCAGTGCTTGCAACAGTGTTTTGTCGTTTGTTTCTGGGTGCAGTATGGCTTGAATCGGCTGACAAAGATGCTGGACATGGCGTTGTTTGAGCACACGCGTTGGGGCAATGTGTATTGATTCACAAAGCGGCGCTAAAGCAGCGTGGATGGCATCGACAACCAACTGGTTTTCATGGATATTTTTGCGATCAAGTTGAAGTTCATCTGCTAGTTGTTGGTTGGTGATCGGGTCATCACTGGCAGCGCAGCTTCCCGCTAAGGCTTCACTTTCAAGCGATTGACCGCAGCGAAGATATAATCGCTCAGGGGGGACGCCAAAAAAACTATTGTTCGCTTCACTGCTAATAAAAAATGCAAAGTTATCAGGTTGTTGCTGCTGCCAGATATCAAACAGCGCGAGGGCTGAAAAGGCCGTCGTACTTTGGTAACAGCTTTGCCGTGCAAAGACGACTTTGGGTAGATCACCCAATACGCTAGGATGCGTGCACTGGGCGATAAGCGCGTGCCAGCGCTCTAGGGTGGGATGGTATTGTGCGAGCGTAAATTCACACGCTTGCCAGCGCAGCGGTGGTGGTGTCGAGAAGACCTGTGCCAGTAGTTGGCGGCGCTCATCAGCGCTTAGCTGTTGCCAATTATTTAGATACAACCAATACTCATTGCCTGTGGATCGCAGTTCAATCTCAGGCAACACAAATTGACACGGTGCAAATCCCGGCCACTGTTCGCGGCTGCTATCAAAGGCGATTCCACCATAAAAACGGGCGGCTGGATAGCGCTGCTCTAGCACAACCAGATCATCCAGATCGGTCAACTCGGCCATTTTCCCTAAATAGCAGACCTGCTGCGCGTTTCGATCACGCCAATACCCCTTGTAGGGATTGGGCTGGGCAGCTAACCAAGCAAGTTCTGAGTCGACTTGAACACGTATTTTCAGTGGCCTCCATGTTGTGACTGATGTGTCGCAAAGATCGTGGATAGCTTGCTCAAGTTGTTTTGGATCAATCACCCACATATACAAGATCACCTATGATAGTAATGACGCCTTAGTCATCTCTTTTTCGGCAAAGCTTAACAGATGGATCTCGCAAGCCTTTGACATAAGACAAAAGATGTATGGCTAGGAATTGCTGCCCTGCGAATTCATTCGCTAGAGTGCATTAAATGAGTGTTATTGATATGCTCAGACGATCGTCACATTGCGCGGGGCGCGAGGGGTTTGGCGCTTTGGCTATGCGCTGATAAGTCTCATTCTCGGTAGGTACATTTGTTTTAACCGTCAACAACAAAGGTGATTTACAATGGTTCTTTCAGCTTGGATTGAAGCGATACGGCTGCGCACATTACCACTGGCAACCGCCTCCATATTACTCGGCAGTGCACTGGCCGCTTATTATCATGGCTTTAAAACATCCGTTTTTATTTTTTCCATGACCACCGCATTGTTATTACAGATCCTCTCCAATTTGGCCAATGACTATGGCGATGCGATGCACGGCACCGATAATGACAGCCGCGTCGGACCTGCTCGTGCCATTCAATCGGGCGTCATCAGTGCCGCGGCTATGAAACGGGCTGTCTTTATCTGCGCAGGACTCGCGATTCTCTCCGGATTGGCACTTTTGACGGTTGGATTAGCGAATAACTGGCGTGCATGGGTCTGTTTTATTGCGTTGGGTATTGCTGCGGTGATTGCCGCGATCACCTACACCATGGGCAAAATGCCGTATGGGTATCGCGGTTTTGGTGATATCAGTGTGTTTTTATTCTTTGGCTTGCTTGGCGTAGCGGGCAGTTATTATCTACACACCGGTGGATTAGAACGCTCCGTATGGTTGCCAGCAATTGCGAGTGGGTTACTTTCAGCCGCGGTGCTTAACATTAATAATATTCGCGATCTTGAGCCTGATAAAGCAGCGGGTAAACATACCCTTGCAGTGCGTTTAGGCGCTCATTTGGCTCGCGTTTATCATCAAGTATTAGTGCTTGGTGCACTAGTTGCTTTTGTCTTGTTTGTGCGAGAAGTACACAGCTATGCTGGCTATCTGGTGTTATTAGCGGCTATTCCACTGGTTAAATCAGCATGGACGGTTTATCACAGCCGAGATCCTCAAATTCTCGATGGGCTGCTTAAACAAACCGCTAAACTCTCTTTATTCGCCAATGTGAGTTTATCAGTCGGTTTGTTAATCAGTATGTATCCGGCATTTAGATAACACCTTTAACGCTCTGTCAAAATTTCGATGAACTTGCGCAAGTGATCATCGTACTTGAACGAGTTATCTATGTATTCGCTTGAATTTTGGCCAAAAATTTTAAATGACCTTGATAATCAATTCGTTCTAGAACGATGTATTGGCTGATGATCTAATGAGTTTGAGCGGTACGTTTACTCTAGGAACCTTGAGCGTGCGTTGGCCTGATTATTCTTGAATCGAGTCAACGCGATGGCGGTGAAAAAGAAATCAACTTGCCTTTTCATATTAAGTTTTTATACTGATCGAATACTTGTCGGAGTGCCGAAAGGCTGAGACCTGACTACAAAAAGTGTCACCGCTTATTGTGGTTGAGATCCGTATCACCTGATCAGGATAATGCCTGCGAAGGGAACAAGTGAGATAGATAAGCGTGAAACCACCATTTTGTGAGTGGTGGCTGCGTGTATCCCTCCCTCCTGTTGATACTCCCGATAAGCCTCTTTTGATTGATAACAATGATGAGGCCATATCATGACCAACCGCCAACAACGTATTGCTGCTGAGCAATTTATTGCGAATCTGCAAGGGCAACCGTTTCCCAATTCTGAGAAAATTTATATACAAGGCTCGCGCCCAGATATGCGGGTGGGAATGCGTAAAATTAACTTATCATCGACCCAACTTGGTGATGCTAAATCGCCTCGCTGGCAAGCCAATGAACCGATTTATGTTTATGATACATCGGGAATTTATTCTGATGCACTCGCCGATATTGATGTTCACCAAGGCTTGCCTAAACTGCGAGAGCACTGGATTGATGCGCGTGGCGATAGTCATGTGCTCTCTGATCGAAGCTCTGCATTTGCTCAGCAGCGCTTAGCTAACCAAGGTTTTGATCATTTGCGTTTTCAGGCTCTGCCAACACCCAAACGAGCCAAGCCAAACCAAATTGTGACTCAATTGCATTATGCGCGAGCGGGTATTATCACCCCCGAGATGGAATATATCGCCATTCGTGAAAATTGCGCACGCGATGAAATCTGTGACGAAATACTAAAAGCGCAACATGTTGGTGAATCATTTGGCGCGTCGATCCCTTCACATATCACTCCTGAATTTGTTCGCGACGAAGTGGCGCGAGGGCGAGCGATTATTCCGGCTAACATCAACCACCCTGAGACTGAGCCGATGATTATCGGACGCAATTTTTTGGTCAAGGTCAATGCCAATATCGGTAACTCGGCTGTTTCCTCATCGATTGAAGAAGAGGTGGAAAAACTACTCTGGGCGACGCGCTGGGGTGCTGATACGGTGATGGATCTTTCCACTGGGCGGCATATTCATGAAACCCGTGAGTGGATTATCCGCAACTCGGCAGTGCCCATTGGCACGGTACCGATTTATCAGGCGCTGGAGAAAGTTAATGGCGCTGCTGAAAAGCTTAACTGGGAAATTTTTCGCGATACTTTGATCGAACAAGCCGAGCAAGGCGTTGATTACTTTACCATTCACGCCGGACTGCGTTTAGTCCACGTGCCCATGACCGCAACGAGAGTGACTGGGATTGTCTCGCGCGGTGGCTCGATTATGGCCAAATGGTGTTTGGCCCATCATCAAGAAAGTTTCCTCTATGATCACTTTTCTGATATTTGCCAAATTTGTCAGCAGTATGATGTTAGCTTAAGTTTGGGTGACGGGCTGCGGCCAGGTTCAGTCGCCGATGCTAATGATGCGGCACAATTTGCTGAGCTTGAAACATTGGGGGAGTTAGCGAAAGTTGCATGGCAGCACGATGTGCAAGTGATTATCGAAGGGCCTGGACATATTCCGATGCAGCTGATTAAAGAGAATATGGACAAACAGCTTGAGCTTTGTGATGAAGCGCCATTTTATACATTAGGCCCGCTGGTCACTGATATTTCCCCTGGTTATGATCACTTTTCATCAGGCATTGGTGCCGCGATGATCGGCTGGTTTGGCTGCGCAATGCTCTGCTATGTCACCCCCAAAGAACATTTGGGACTGCCTGATAAAGCGGATGTCAAACAGGGACTAATTACCTATAAAATTGCAGCGCATGCTGCTGATTTAGCCAAGGGCCATCCAGGTGCACAGATCCGCGATAATGCTATGAGCCTTGCACGCTTTGAATTTCGTTGGGAGGATCAGTTTAATTTGGCACTCGATCCGGATACTGCGCGCGCTTATCACGATGCAACCTTGCCACAACAATCGGCGAAGGTGGCCCATTTTTGTTCGATGTGTGGACCCAAGTTCTGCTCGATGAAGATCTCCCAAGAGGTGCGTGATTATGCTAAATCACAGGCGCTAAATGCCACTCTATTAGATGATCCATTAGCGGATCTCAAGTCCCAAGGGATGGCGCAAATGGCCGAGCAATTTAACCAACGTGGTGCTCAGATTTATCAGCCAGTGGGTGAGGAAGAGAGTGATGCTTAATACCCAACCATTGATGTGGGTGATTGCCGGACAAGATAGCAGTGGTGGGGCAGGGATCGTCGCCGATCTTCTCACTGCCCATGACTTGCACGTGACCGCCGCGGTGGTTGTGACGGCACTGACAGCACAAAACAGCCAAGAGATCCGTGCCATTGAACCGTGCTCGGCTGATTTTTTAATCACTCAACTTGAAACGATTAGTGAGCCCGCTCCCGCGGCGATCAAAATCGGCATGCTGGCGAATGCGGAACAGGTGTATCGCTTGGCTGAATTTTTGCGTGACTTGCGCATCAAGCACCCCGCTATTCAGATCGTTTGCGATCCGGTTTTGGGTGCGAGCAGTGGCTATCAATTGGGCGATGTGAGCGTCAAAGATGCGCTACCCAAATTATTTGAGGTCGTCGATTTAATCACGCCCAATGCGCAGGAATTGGCCCAATTAAGTGGGTTGAAGCTTGATAGCCCCGCGCAGATTGTTGCGGCTTGCCGTCTGCTTTACCAGCGCTATGGGGTGAAGGTACTGGCCAAAGGCGGACATTGTGAGTTTGAAAAACAGCGCTGTATTGATCTACTTGCTAGTGACACATCGCAGCTGTTGTTATCATCACCACGAATCGCAACGCCGCATAGTCATGGCACTGGGTGTACGTTATCCAGTGCGATTGCCGCTCAATTAGCCCATGGTGAGCCGCTTGATGATGCGATTGTGCTTGCCAAAGCTTACGTCTCGCAAGGGCTGCGCTGCGCACGCACGCTAGGCCAGTTGCCAGGGGCGGTCGCCCATGAGGGATGGCCACAGCAGCTCAGCGATTTTCCGACGATTGAATCATCGCTTAGTTCGTTAGGGCAAGCGTTTGCATTGCGTGAACCCTGGCCGAGTACGCCATTGCACGCCTTTCCTCGTTTACAAGGCCCACTGGGCGTGTATCCGGTGGTGGATAACGCTGCGTGGGTGACGCGCTTACTTGCCGCTGGCGTACGTACCATTCAACTGCGGATCAAAGACTCGAGTGATCCCAACCTCGCGCAACAAGTAGCGCAATGTGTGGCAGCGGCGCGCCAAGTGGATGCCCAGCTGTTTATTAATGATTATTGGCAGTTAGCGATTGAGTTTGGCGCTTATGGCGTGCATCTCGGTCAAGATGATTTAGCCGATGTTGATCTTGGCGCGATTGCCAAAGCGGGACTGCGCCTTGGTATCAGTACCCATGGCTATAAAGAATTACTGCGCGCAGTGCAGTTGACTCCCAGCTATATTGCCTTGGGCCATGTATTTGCGACGACCACCAAGCAGATGCCCTCAGCACCACAAGGGTTAGAACGACTGCAGCGCTACGTCAAATTGGTGAGTCATTACCCAACTGTGGCGATTGGGGGGATTGATCTAAGCAATGCCAAAGCGGTTCTTCGCACCGGCGTCCAAAGTCTTGCGGTGGTGCGCGCTATTACACAAAGCGACTCCCCTGAGCAGGCTAGCCGCACCCTAGAGATGTTAATTAGAGAGTGATCACAATGACTGACAATCAACTAACTGATGCTGAATTTAAACGCTATAGCCGCCACCTGTTATTAGGCAAGGTCGGTGAAGTTGGACAGCTGCATTTAAAACAGGCCAAAGTGTTGATTGTCGGCATGGGAGGGTTAGGCTGCCCGGTTGCCCTGTATTTAGCTGCCGCTGGGGTGGGGCAATTGGTTATCGCCGATAATGACACAGTTAGTGAGTCAAACCTGCAACGTCAAGTGCTCTATAGCGAGGCGCAGATAGGGAAAGCCAAAGTACTGGCGGCGAGCGAGCGCTTGCGCGGTATTAATTCGCATGTGCATGTACGCGCGGTGAATCGACGTCTAAGCGAACAAGTACTGGGCATGGAGGTCATGCAAGCGGATGTAGTGCTGGATTGCTCGGATAACCTCCAGACCCGCTATGCGCTGAGCGATACCTGCCAGGCATTGGGCGTACCGCTGGTTAGCGGCGCAGCCATTGGCTTTGATGGTCAACTGATGGTGTTTGATTTTCGCCAATCAACGAGTTCCTGCTATCGTTGCTTATTCCCGCAAGCGAGCGAAGCGCAATTGAGCTGCGCCACTGCGGGGGTGGTCGGTCCCTTGGTGGGTATGATTGGCTGCATGCAGGCGTTAGAGACGATAAAATTGATCTGCCAGTTAGAATCCCTTGCTGTTGGGCGTTTTAGTAGTTTTGATGGGCTCAGTGGTGAGTGGTTTCACCTTTCTATGCACCGTGATCCTCATTGTCAATGTTGTGGTGGCTAGTTTGCCCACATCTACAAGGAGGCGCAGCTACGGCTGCGAAAAAGTATGTATATTACCCTTAACCAACAACCTGTTGAGGTTGCTGATGGTAGCTCACTCGCTCAGCTTGCTGAGCAGTTGCGGCTATCGCAAGCTGGATTTGCGTTTGCTATTGATGGCGAAGTGATTGTACAAAGCCGCTGGCGCGATTATCCGCTGCGCGCACAGCAATCGATCAGTGTCTTTACCGCGATCGCAGGGGGCTAGTATGTTAACTATTGCTGGACACACCTTTCGTTCCCGTTTGTTGCTCGGGACCGGTAAATTTGCCAGTGCCACACAGATGATCGCTGCCGTTCACGCATCGCAAACTGAGCTAGTCACGCTGGCTTTAAAACGGCTTGATCTCAAAGGGGGCGATGACGACTTGCTAGCGCCATTGCGAGCGGCTGGGGTGAAGTTATTACCTAATACCGCTGGGGCTCGCTGTGCTAAAGAAGCCATCTTTGCCGCGCGACTTGCCCGGGAAGCTCTCGGGACTAACTGGTTGAAACTGGAGATCCACCCCGATCCACATTATCTGTTGCCCGATCCCATTGAAACACTGCATGCGGCCAAAATATTGGTTGAAGAAGGTTTTGTGGTATTGCCTTATTGTCATGCCGATCCAGTGTTATGTAAACGCCTGGAAGAGGTTGGTTGTGCGGCGGTGATGCCACTTGGTGCGCCGATTGGTTCGAATCAGGGGCTACAAAGCCGCGCTTTTTTGCAGATTATTATTGCTCAAGCCAATGTGCCAGTGATCGTCGATGCGGGCATTGGTCGACCCAGCGATGCGCTCGAGGCATTAGAGCTTGGGGCTGATGCGGTGCTGGTGAATACCGCTATTGCCAGTGCACCGAAGCCAGAGCAGATGGCCAAAGCATTTGCGCTGGCCTGTGACAGCGGGGTATTGGCCTGCCAATCAGGTTTTGCTGGGACAAGTAGCTCGGCGCATGCCACCAGTCCAATGACTGAGTTTTTGGAGGCATTATGAGCTTCTCGCACTATTTAAACCGGTGGGACTGGGATGATCAATATTTGCAATCAGCCAGTGTTAGTGACACGCAAGTACTCGCTGCCATCGATAAAGCCAAGCGTCAACACCCGCTGGATCTCGGTGATTTTAAAACGCTGATTAGCCCGCAAGCGACCCGCCATGTGCGTGAGCTCGCGCAGCTAAGTCACCAACTAACAGTGCAGCGTTTTGGCCGCACTATGCAACTATATATTCCACTGTATTTATCCAATCAGTGCAGTAATATTTGTCTGTATTGTGGGTTTTCGATGGAGAATGAGATCCGCCGCATGACTTTAACCCGCGAACAGCTCGAAGCTGAGCTGGATGCCATTGCTCAAATGGGGTTTGAGCATATCTTGTTGGTGACCGGTGAAGCCAAGCGGCGAGTGGGTATGGACTATTTTCGCTGGGCACTGCCATTGATTAAGCAGCGCTTTGCCAATGTTTCCATCGAAGTGCAGCCCCTTGATGAAGATGAGTATCATGAGCTGGTGGCACTGGGCCTTGATGGGATGCTCTGTTATCAAGAGACCTACCATAAGGCACGCTATCAACAGGTCCACCTTCGGGGAAATAAATGTCACTTTGAATACAGACTCGATACCGCCGATAGGGCGGCGAGCGCAGGTGTGGATAAAATTGGCTTAGGCGCGCTCATTGGTCTGGATGACTGGCGCACCGATCTATTTTTTGTCGCCGCGCATTTGGATTATCTACGCCGACGTTACTGGCGCAGTCAGTTCTCTATCTCTTTTCCGCGGCTTCGCCCTTGTACTGGCGGTTTGGCGCCTAAATCACAGATGAGTGATAAAGAGCTGGTGCAAGCGATTGCGGTGTTTCGATTGTTTCACCCCGATCTGGAGCTTTCAATTTCAACGCGTGAAGCGCCGCTGTTTCGTGAGCAGTTAATGCCCCTTGGGATCACTGCAATGAGCGCCTTTTCCAGCACCCAACCAGGCGGCTATAGCAAAGCCACCGATACCGCGCTAGAGCAGTTTGCCATCAATGATGGTCGACGCCCTGAAGAGGTGGAAGCGGCGATTCGTCGGATAGGTTATCAACCTGTTTGGAAAAACTGGGATCAAAGTTTAAGTGCAATGGGCCTAGTGCGCTAGCGAATACTCGCGCATTCAATCATTGCTCGTTATAGTAAGAACTTAAGTCATGTCATCCGTTAGATGGGACAATACTTGAGTTCTTTTTTTTGCAAGCTAGGAGATGGACTTATGAGTGCAAAGCGGTTATTTAGTTGGCATCGTTTTCATATTACTCAACAAATACAACGCTATCCGGATGGCATTGAGCGAGACGTGACATTGATGGAACACCCCGGTGCGGTGGTGATCGTTCCTATCGGTGCACAAGGTGAGCTGGTGTTAGAGCGGCAATATCGCGCAGCGGTGAATCACTGGTTATTGGAGTTTCCTGCGGGAACAATCGAAGCAGGTGAGGCGCCATTGGCGTGCGCCAAACGGGAGTTAGCCGAGGAAGTGGGGCTGGCTGCCGCGAGCTGGCAATCGTTAGGAACGATGCTACCAGCTCCTGGGTTTTGTAATGAAGTGCAACATTTGTTTGTCGCCCGCGATCTGCAAGCGGTTCCTTGCCATCCTGATGAAGATGAATTGATTGAGACGTTAAGGCTGAGTCCAACTGATCTAGAGCAGCAAATTCGTATCGGTGAAATCATCGATAATAAAACCATTGCGGCATACTACCGGACTCTTTTGCAAGACCATTGATTGCCGACTAGTTTAGGGTGTTTGCTGAAACATCGTCCAATCGTGTTCAATGTGTATTATGTGACCTGATGCGGTCATCATTCTTTTTATGCCCATGGTGGTTTGCCATGAAGCCTTGATGTGTTGATAAGGAGTTCGTGTGTCTATTGTGCCCTTGATTGTACCGCTGTTTGGACTGGCGATGTTGGGGTGGGGAATTGCCAAAACGGGATGGCCGTTATCGGTAGGCTGGCAAAAAGGCGTGAATGAATTAACAGCCCGCATCTTAGTGCCAATGCTGCTATTTACCGGAATGTATCAACATGGATTGCCTAAACAACATGCTTGGGGCATTTTGCTTTCCTTCTATATCGCCTTGGTGGGACTGTTTTTGTTGCTGTTTGTCTTGCAACGAGGGTCGCGCGATCGCGCATCGATTGCTTTAGCTGGATCATTCTCAAACCTTGTCTATGTGGGAATGCCGGTCGTGAATAATCTGTTTGGCAGCCAAGGTCTGGCATATCTATTCCCGATTGTGGCGTTTCATAGTTTGGTGTTGTTTGCGCTCTATTACAGCGCTGATGCTTGGGGGCGTGCGGACCAAGGGCCGTTGCGACAAAGTGTGTTTAAGTCACTAAAAACCCCGATTGTATTGAGTTTAATGGCCGGACTCGGTGCTAACTTAGTGCATCTTCCTTTGCCAAATATACTGCTGGATACTCTGCATATGGGCGCTCGAGCGGCTCTTCCGTGTGCATTGATTGTGATGGGGGCCTCACTGGCGGGCATTAGTTTTCAGCAAGTGAAATGGCGGATGCTGTTAATACTTGTGGCTAAACTACTGCTGTTACCCGGATTGGTCCTGATTACTAGCCATTTTATTTTTGCGATGCCTATTTTAATGACCCGCGTGCTGGTGGTGATGGCTAGCTGCCCCGTTGGGATTAACGCGTATGTGGTGGTGCGGAGCAATGGCGGGAACGCGCAAACTGTGAGTTCGGCGATTGTCATGAGTAGTTGGTTGAGCCTGCTCGCTTGGCCGTTTTGGTTATGGGTGGTACAGAGCTTACCCCTGACTCATTAATGGTTACATTTGCAATCGAATAAGGGCTGTATGTTGATGTTGTTCAGCGATAACCTGCTTGATTGAGTCGGTAGGTTAAGCATAAGAATCTGCAGAGTGTCCGTGCAAGTGAGTGGCTAAAGAAGTCAAACATTCCAGCCATGATGGGATTGTGTTACCCAATGCCGCCTATGGCTCATGGACACATGCGCGACTTAATGCATGGCAGTACATTGGAAATAGCTAGACAGCATCATGCGCCCTTTGTATATCCGAGGGGGAAGTCTGACAGTCGTGCTTTTTCACGCTTCTTTTGTTTGTTTTTATATGCTATAAAAACTTTTAATAAACATTAAATTAGGTTGGATATGTACGATGGATTTAGCGTTTAAACGCATCGACGTTAGGCAGCACTTTGCCCTCTGCTATCAGTTTCGATGTGATGCGTATCAGTGCAGTTTTGACTCATTAGAAGGCTGTGACCAGATGTTGGTTGGCTATCAGGAGCGTCTACTGGAGCGCATTGATGATCCATGTTATTACTATCTGCATATTTGGTTAGATGGCAAGATTATCGGCCAGCTTGAATTTAAAAATTTCTACGATTCAGCAAACACGGGCTATGTCAATCTTATCTATTTAAGTGAGCCCTATCGCGGCTGTGGACTCGCAGAGCAGTTGCAAAAATATATTGAGTGGCAGTTAACCGAGGCCGGTTGTCGGTGTGCGTTATTATCAGTGAGCCGAACCAATGCACGAGCACTGCGGCACTATCAACGTTTTGGCTGGCGCTATCTTAAAGCCAATCCAAAACATTCCTCAACAGATTTTTATCAGCGCTTATTTAGTTAAAGCCCCTCTCGCTTCAGTGTTTGAGCTGCGACGAACTCTGATTATACACTTCAGCTTGTTCCTGCTATTGATTCGTTGGTTCATCTGAATCGGGCAAGAGGGGTCCTATCAATCCATCAGAGCACTGCTAACAGGCGCGATAAGGGATCTGACTATCTTCAATGCCTTGTTTGGGGAGCAATTGATGCTGGCGAAAGAACAACCGCAGCGAATTAATCGAGAGCGTTGAATCGGGTGTTGGGCCTAGATAGACATGCTCAAGTGCCATGGGTTGCGATGGACTATGTAGTGTAAATTCAGTGTAGGGTTTGAGCATGGTGGAACCTTCTCGAAACTTAACCCTTGGGTCGAGATCGTGATGGATCACTGGCAAAACCAGACGCCATTCATCTTCTTCACGAAATGAAGGGTGCTTGAGCAATACAGCCAAGCGGAGTAGGTCCGTTTCAACTGCGGCAAATAGTTCTGCCTCAGGCAGTTGCATCTGACAAACGCAATCAATCGCTTGTTGTACGAGCTGATGTTGGCGATCACTATCATAGATGCATCGACCAATCTGAAATTGCTGAGCATTGGCCCATTTTAGAATATGTTCCGGATGAAATCCCAGACTTACGCCTTTGCCGATGCTACTGTATCCACGCCATTGACTGAGCAGATTACCATTGGCTCGAAATGAAGCGGCAAAGAGCATATGTCCTTGATTGAGTCGTTCGTTGATCCACTGTGCAAAATGTGCCAGTAATGGAGCCTTGTTATCACCGCGGGCAATGCGATCGTGAATAACTTCAGTGAGTAAGTCTAAGGTATGGTGCAATTCGGCGGCATCATTCATATAGCGTACATCACTGGCCCATAAAACTTTCGAGCTAACAATTCCAAGGAGGCCTGCAAAGCTTGTGTAGTGGTATAAGTTGGACTGCGGTGTGTGGCTAAACAATTGCTGAACTAGCGGACGTAACATAAACATTCCCTCAAGACACCTAATAGCAACTAAACCCCATCATGATGCACCTATATTGCCCTATAAGGCCAATGAATTGAATCGCGAACTATATTCGTTAGAGGATAGGCTTGGATGTTTTAGTGCTATCAGCGATTGACTATTTGGGGGAGCTGGATGGCATTGCTCTAAGCGAGCAAAAGAAGGCATAGCTTGCAATGAAGTCCCTTAAAGAGGCTTCATTGCTGTATCTATTTAGCTATGTTGATTTCCAACATTAAATTTGTTCTCAACTTGTTTCCAACGCGCGTTGCCACGAAGCTGCGTCGATGAAGATTGCTGCGCTTGACTATCTTTGCTTTGATGCTGTGATGAGGCCATTGCAGTATTGGCGAATAAACTTAAAGATGCAGTTGCAAGTGCAACGGTGATTATTTTGCTGATGGATTTCATATTATATTTCCTATTCATTTTCTATTTTTAATTACAAAGCCATCCGTGAATCAACTGAGTTGCGATTGATTCATGAACTAGGCACTGTATTTTGGTTATTCGGATATGCAACACGACATCGGATTGTCTTGCCAAAAACCAATTAGTGGTAGTAACGACCAATATCGAATTTTTGTTTGGTTTGTTGCCAAGTGAGGTTAGAGCTAGTAAGCGCAGAATTGCTTTGCAGCATCGTCGCTGAATCGCTAGTGGCTGCAACAGCTGAGCTGGCAAACAGACCTAAAGTAGATGAACTAATAAGAGCAATCGTTAGTGTTTTAATAATGGTTTTCATTTTTATTCCTTCTTAATAAACTTAGTCTATCATTTATATTGCATGGTGCATACAATTAAATAAAAAAGTATCAATAATTTTGTTTGTTGTTGATCAATTCCAATGCAATCAATTTACTCAATATAACTATCGTGTATAGCCAAGCCCGAAAAAGGGCTTTGTTAAAAATGGTTAATGATACTTACGGCCAATATCAAATTTTTCCTTAGTTTGTTGCCAATCTTTATTGATACTTGTGGCATTAGGTTGATTTTGGTCGAGTTGTGCGTTATCTGTGCTGTTCATATTGGCCAGTGCCGAGCCACTCATAAGACTCATTGAGATAGCAGTAAGACCGATCATTGTCATTTGAGTTACGCTTTTCATATTATCTCCCCTTCATATTTGTAGTGAGATAGAACCAACGGCTCCGTTGGCCACGAGTTAAATTAAAACGTATTTTATGTGCGTTGTCTGTCAAATAATGTTGAACAGTAAGTTTATTGAAGTGTATGATACATGTATATTATAATGGGATAAAATCTGGTAGATATGTGCCTGTACAGGTGGATCATCTATTTATCTATCTTTGGTTGTCTTTGCAACGGTTTTAATTTGTTAACTAATTAACCGGCGATGCGGATCCTTTTTACGTATTACCCGCAGCTGCTGATGACATTCATGCAAGTGTCATGGTCTGGTTTATCTCGGTGTTTTTTGGTGGATAAGCGCTTTTCACTAAACAGCTGCGGTTACGTTTATAGTGCATGGTAAATCCGCAGAAATCGTGGAAAGCGCGGTTTGTCATATTTGGTGAGACCGTTGTAACGAAAGGTGATTTGGCTGCCAATTTTTGGCGGATGAGCCCGGAGTTCATCGTCGAGACCACTTCCGACCGCGAACGTTTTGCCATCATGGGTTCTCACTGTCAGTGCGCCGACCATGCCTTGGTATTTGCCTTGGCCGGGCCGATAGCCGATAACGGTTGCTTCGGCATCTTCGTAGGGTTTGTATTTGAGCAGATGGCCACTTCTCCCTGGTAAATACAAGCTGCTTTTGCGGTGTAATACTAAGCCCTCGCCACCGTGTTGGACGACCTGCGTCAGTTTTGCTTTGAGCGCAGTTTGATCATCAACTTGTTCTTGCTTAACCAGATGAATAGGCCCATCAGTGGTGGTTAATAATTTTTCTAAACGCCGATAGCGAGAGGAAAAAGGTGCTTTGATTGAGGGCAGATCAAACACCATGTAATGAACGGCCTGCCACTGCGCCTTGGTCGTGTGTTGTTGCTCGAGTAATCCTTCGATGTCACTAAAATGATGGTAATCAATCCACAACTCGCCATCGAGCGGTTGTGATGGAAAATTAGCGGTAAACGCTTTGGGAGCACGAATTAGCCTGCCATGACGTGTCCAAAGTTGCTGCCCATCCCAATAGGCGCGTACACCATCATACTTTTCACTGACGAGATAGTGACTCACGTTCTGATGTTGGTAGTTCATCGCCAATTGCACTTGGATTGGTTGGGCATAAACGAAGCTGGGTAGGACACTGATCAATGAGGGAATAAGAATAGAAGAAGTACGCATGATTAATCACAATATTATTCAATTTATCAATAATGATAACAATAGTGATTAATTAGTCAATAGATGTGTGTTGTCGGTGTATCTGCCAATAGTTGCCATATTGTTGTAGAAGTAAACCCACAATGATCAGTACTAACCCAAAATACGTCGACGGATGGATGGTTTCACCAAGAAATTTTGCAATTAAATAGAGTGATAAAAATGGCGAGATAAAAATGAGATTGGAGATCCGTGCCGTCTTTTCGGTTTTTTTCAGCGCTAATACCCAACAGGCAAATGTCACCCCCATTTCAAAGCAGCCTACGTAAATGCCGCCTAATAGGCCTTGCCAATGCAGTGTTGGAAAACCTTCATTAACGAACATAGCGATGCAAGTGATCGGTAAACTCAAAATAAAGCTACAGAGTAACCCCGCGATAGGGTCATCTTTACGGCGCTGATTTAAGATCCAATAGCCTGCCCAAAATAGTGTGCTAAGTAGCGCTAAAGCAACGCCTGGCAGACTGGTAAAATGCAGCTGCAGAAGATTGCCTTGGGTGGCGATAACAACCACACCAAGATAGCCCAGTAGCATGGCTGCAAAATCAAATCGGTGCAGTTTGTGGCCAAGCAAGGGCACCGCGAGCAAACTCAAAGTGATGGCCCAAGTGTAATTGAGTGGCTGCGCTTGCTGCGCGGGGAGTAACTCGTAGGCTTTAAATAAAATTAAATAATAGCAAAAGGGGTTAATCAGCCCGAGCAGCAGGTAAAACCTAAAATGTTGACGTAAATAGCGTTTGGTTAAATGCAATTTACCTTGCAATAATAGGATGATCGTGAGAATAACCGATGAGCTCAGTGATGCTATCGCCATGAGCTGCAGCGGCGTTAAATAACGCAGGGCTAATTTAAATGCGGTGGCAACTGTTGACCACATTAATACAGCGCTAATGCCATAAAGATACGCTTGCGATTGCTGTTTCATGATGATGATTGAGTAAATAAATACAAAGTGCCAGTATACCCATAAAGGTTATTTGGAGTAACTTATCTTTGTGCTGTTAATGCGGCAGTTTGACAGGTCAAAACCTCCACATTGATTGTCTAAATAGGTCTGTTAGAGTAAAGAACCTCAGTGAAAAGGAGCTTGTATGGATTTACAAATTTCTGGAAAACGAGCCTTAGTGATGGCTTCCTCCCAAGGCCTTGGACTGGGTATCGCGCGCGCATTAGCAGAAGAGGGCGCGCAGGTGATGCTCTGTGGCCGAGATCATAAAAAGCTTGACGTGCAAGCTCAGTTATTGGCCCAGCAGACACGCCAACGCGTGCTCACGGCTCAAGTCGATCTAGCCCAATGGGATAGCGTTGCGACATTGATTGAGCAGGTGCAAACTCAGTGGGGCGGGGTGGATATATTGGTCAATAATAGCGGCGGCCCGCGCCCTTGTACATTGGCTGAGGCACAACAGAGTGATTGGCATCAAGCGTATCAAATGATGGTGGTTAGTTTAATTGAACTGACTAAGCAGCTTGTTCCCAGCATGAAAGCGCAGCGTTGGGGGCGGATCTTAACGGTGACCTCGAGTGGCGTGGAAGAGCCGCTCCCGCAGATTAGCCTTTCGAATACCTTGCGTAGTGCGTTGGTCGGTTGGAATAAAACGCTCGCCAATGAGTTGGCTGATTACGGTATTACCTGCAATATTTTGATCCCTGGGCGTATTCATACCCAACGCGTTGACATGCTCGATCAAGCGGCAGCAGAGCGACTTAATATTACAATTGAGCAAGTGCGTGAACGTGCCAGTGCAGCTATTCCAGTGGGGCGTTATGGACGCGTTGAAGAGTTTGCCGCAACCGCTGCTTTTTTGGTCAGTCACCGAGCCAGTTATATTACCGGCAGTAAAATTCGCTGCGACGGTGGCGCGATTCGTGGGATCTAGCAAATTGGGGATAAAGAGCCAACAGCCCGTCAATTTTGGCCGTGTAATAAATCGGCATTTCACAACTGTTCGTGTATTTATGCTTATTGTTTTGAGCTATTGGACAAACAAGGTTTGTAAAAGGTTGAATGTTGACGTGAACATTCCAGATGATGCTCGCGCTGATACATGGTGAGGTTTAATGGGGATGATTTGTGATAAAAAGCTCACTAAATGGCGAGGCAGTTGGCAATTTGATGGCTGTTTTATGCTTTTTAAGCTATCATGCCTAATTAAATGTTACAGTAACATACAGCTATGACAGGTCCTCATAAACGCCCTACCTTAACTGACGTCGCTCAGCAAGTCGGGGTGACCAAAATGACGGTGAGCCGTTATCTGCGCAGTCCCACTCAAGTTGCGACCCAAACCGGCCAACGCATTCAAGAAGTGATTGATGCGTTAGGTTATGTGCCCAGCCGTGCCCCAGATATTCTCTCAAATGCGAAAAGTCATGCAATTGGGGTATTGCTGCCATCGTTAACCAACCAGGTTTTTGCCCAAGTATTACGAGGGTTAGAAGCGGTCACCGAAGTAAGCGGTTATCAGACTATGTTAGCCCACTATGGTTATGATCCACAAATTGAAGAAAAACGCATTGAATCACTGCTCTCGTATAATATTGATGGCTTATTGTTAAGTGATCGCGTGCATACGCCGAGAGTCGAACGGATCATTCAAAGCGCTGGGATCCCCGTGATTGAGATGATGGATATCGATAACCCGGGAAACTACCCAGTGGTTGGGTTTAATAATCAGCAGGCCGCCTATATGATGGTCATGCAGATGATTGCCCGTGGGCATCAGCATATTATTTATCTGGGTGCCCGCTTAGATACGCGCACTCAGCTTAAGCAACAAGGCTACAATCAAGCGATGAGCGAGTCTGGCTTAAGCGGTTGTTCAATTCTCACCGAGCAATCATCTTCATTTTCATTAGGTCGGCAATTATTGCAACAGATCCTTGAGCAATATCCTGACTGTGATGGCATCTTTTGTACTAATGATGATTTAGCTGTGGGCGTTATTTTAGAATGTCAGCGCCAACAGATAGCAATCCCATCGCAATTAGCTGTTGCTGGTTTTCACGGATTAGATATTGGTCAAGTTATGACACCTAAGCTGGCGTCAGTAGTAACGCCCCGCGAAGCGATTGGTCGAGAAGCAGCGCGGCAACTGCTTGCTCAACTCGAACAAGGTATCGCCGCGCAGTCTGTCCTTGATCTGGGGTATCAGATTGATCTAGGGCAGAGCGTCTAATCTCAGCTCATTAGCGGTGTCTATGATATGACCCGCGAGAGCAATTAGCCACGTAGTGAGGCAACTAATTCACAGGCTTTACGACTCAGTTCTGTGATGCTCGCCCAGTCTTTTTTGTCAATGGCCGACTGTGGGATCATCCAAGTGCCACCTACCGTGCCAACACAATCTAAGGCTAAGTAACTCGCTAGGTTCGCTTCTTTCACACCGCCAGTTGGGCAGAAAGTAATTTGTGGCAGCGCAGCGCTTACGGCTTTAAGTACAGGTACGCCACCATTCGCTTCAGCAGGAAAGAATTTTAAGAAATCTAAACCATAACTTAATGCCGTGACCATTTCTGATGCGGTGGCTACGCCTGGAATATAAGGGACATTCAGTTTTTGACTGTATTCAAGCAATGCGGGACTAAACCCTGGGGAGATCACAAATTGAGCACCCGCATTGACAGCTTGCTGGTACTGCTCTGGATTAATCACTGTTCCTGCTCCTACGATTGAGTCAGGTAATGCTTTGCTCACGGCTTCGATAGCGCCAATGGCTGCTTGTGTGCGTAAAGTGATCTCAAAAACATTGATCCCGCCATCCGATAGTGCTTTGGCGAGGGGGACAGCATCTTCAAGGTGTTCGATAACCATCACAGGGATGATAGGAGAAGCCGAAAATACCTGAGCAGCGGTCACTGTTGACATAGTTATTCCTTATGGTTGAGTAGCGGGTTGATTTCATCAATATCGGTGCAGCTATTGTGATATACGCTAGCGCAGTGTGATGAATCAACACGTTGAATCGATATGCTTTGCCTTATCCTTTGACCCTTTCGATGAGCTAAACGAGGCAAGATTGCGACGAGTAAGCGATGTCCAATCAAAACATAGTTGGTATATTATTAAATAATCGTTTCAAATAATATACTGGCTCCTTGTTCAGCACTAGTCACACAGCGGCGAAATGCACCAAATAGTTCCCGGCCACACCCTCGTGGCGCCCATTCTTGTTGATAAGGCAGATCGCGTTGTTGCCATTGACTGTGGCAATTCATCAGTCCTTTGTCAGCATCAATCTCAATGATATCGCCATCTTGGAGCTGACTGAGTGGCCCACCGCGACTCGCTTCTGGGGTGACATGTAACACCGAGGGCACCTTGCCGGAGGCCCCTGATAAGCGGCCGTCTGTCACTAGCGCAATGTTAAGCCCCGCTTGCATTAAATTAGCTAAAATAGGCATCAATTTGTGCAATTCTGGCATGCCATTGGCGGCTGGGCCATTATAACGAACGACAATCACACAGTTCTGGGTTAATTCACCGCGGTGATAAGCCGTTTCCACGTCATTTTGAGAGTCGAAAACACGAGCTTGCGCAGTTATTTTACGATAACGAGGATCAACAGCACTGATCTTCATCATACCGCGACCTAAATTTCCCTGTAATAGTGCTAACCCGCCATGCTCAGCAAACTGTTGTCCGAGCGGGGCAATGACCTTATCATCTAAACTATCGGGCGTATTCACCCACTGCAGCTGTTCATTAACCAGCTGAGGTGTTTTCAAATAATCACTGAATTGACCAAAGCAGGTGATGACATCGCGGTGTAATAACTGACGTGCATCAAGCGCTTTAAGTAAGGCCGGAACACCTCCCGCGGCTTGGAACTGATTGATATCAGCCGGTCCATTGGGATAGATGCGAGCCAGTAGAGGCACGACTTCAGATAACTCGGCGATATCATCCCAAGTGAGAATCAATCCTGCTGTACGAGCAATTGCGACCATATGAATCGTGTGGTTGGTTGACCCGCCAGAAGCTAGTAGTGCCACTAACCCGTTGACCAATGAGCGTTCATCCACCACTTTGCCGATGGGGCGATAGTCACCCTGGCGAGCAATTTTCAGAATATGATGGGCACTGTATTCGGTGAGAGCGCGGCGAAGCGCACTATCAGGATGAACAAAGGCACTGCCTGGCAGCATCAACCCCATCGCTTCAAAAACTAGCTGGTTGGTATTTGCGGTACCATAAAAAGTACACGTTCCTGGTGCGTGATAAGCTTGGCATTCCATCGCTTGCAGGGTTTTCTGATCGGCCACTCCGGCAGCATATTGCTGACGAATAGCCACTTTGTCATGATTACTGATGCCGCTAGACATCGGCCCTGCGGGAATAAATAGGGTTGGTAGATGTGCGAAACTTAATGCACCCATCAGTTGTCCTGGAGCGATTTTGTCACAAATACCGAGCAAAATCGTACCATCAAAGGTTTGATGACTTAATGCTATCGCCGTGCTTTGGGCAATGTTATCACGAGAAAACAGCGACAGTTCCATGCCATCTTGACCTTGCGTGATACCGTCACACATCGCGGCCACACCGCCGGCAAATTGAGCACTATGACCGAGTTGGTTGAGCTGTTGTTTAATCTGGTCAGGGTAGGTTTTATAGGGCTGATGGGCACTGAGCATGTCATTGTAGGCGCTCACAATGCCAATATTTAACCGAGTGAAATCTAAGATCTGTCCTTTTTGCGTTGGTGAACACGCGGCTACGGTATGCGCTAAGTTACCACAACTGATCCGACTGCGTTTAGGCGCGGCAGTGGCGTCTTTTTCTAATTGTGCTAAATACGCTGTGCGTGAGGATTGACTGCGCTTGGCAATGCGGGTGGTAATATCACGAATAATCGGATGCATGCGAATTCCTTAATTAACGACTTGTTGCTGCCTGAACCGCTTCAATGCAGCGGCTAATCACTTGTTCAAAATCACCATCAATGTCAATGGTGACGACATCGCGTTCATCGCTACTCGGCATTTCCAGCGCATCAAACTGACTTTGCAGTAGACTGCGAGGCATAAAATGGTTTTTTCGCTCTTGCATACGTTTGGCCACAAGCTCGATATTGCCATATAGATGTAAAAATAATATGTGCTCATTACCATCGCGGATGATATCTCGGTAGCGGCGTTTCAGTGCAGAACAGACAATCACACCCTGCTCTTGTTTGTGGCCAATACTGAAAACGGCATCACGGATCCGCTCTAACCACGGGGCTCGGTCAACATCGTTGAGGGCAGCCCCGGCAGACATTTTTAAAATATTGGCTTTCGGATGTAGATCATCACCATCGATAAATTTGGCGTCGAGAGCCTTGGCAACCGCCTGACCAACCGATGATTTTCCGCTACTAGAGACACCCATTAAGACCACACAGAGGCCGCGCTTGTTGTTTTCCATATTGATTACCTTTCTATTAAATCCATAGCTCACAAATTAAGTTGAGCTCAGTGATCGTGCTCAATAATCAGCAACGTCGTTTCAATCAATGCGAGAGTGAAAGAGCTGTTAATCTTTTATTTTTTTGACACCTTTCGCATTTTTGAATGTCCGTTGTGCTTTTATCTTCTCATTATAGTGATGTTACCCGTATCATGTTACCGGTAACTGTTGTGATTGTGAAGTCAGTAGAATTTTTTTACTTCCACTGATTCTGTTGCAGTGAATCGAAGAAAGTTGGGGATGCGTCAATAGCGTTTTGATGACATCGTTCGTGCTAAGACGGATAAAAATGAGTCCCCCATAAAATTAAGGATATTTGGTCATGTCTGATACTACATTGATCTTCACCTCTATCGGGTCGATCGTTTTACTGTTGTTTTTAGTGATGAAAGTACGGCTACATGCGGTCGTCGCACTGATATTGGTTGCTATGTTAGCTGGGCTTTGTGCCGGGATGGATCCTGCTCAAATTGCTAAAACGATTGAAAAAGGAATGGGCGGTACATTAGGGTTTGTTGCCGTAGTGGTCGCGCTTGGAGCGATGTTTGGTAAGGTGATGGAAGCGACGGGCGCCTTAGATCAAATCGCTTATACATTACTGGAGCACTTTGGTGAACGCCGGGCTAACTGGGCTATTGCCATTACGGGGTTTATCTGTGCGCTCCCGTTATTTTTTGATGTCGCCGTAGTGCTGTTAATTGGGCTGGTTTTTGCCATCGTTCGCCGCAAAGGTGGCAGTATGGTTAAAATTGGCATTGCCTTACTTGCGGGTATTGCATCATGTCAGGCATTTTTGATCCCGGCTCCTGGTCCCATTTTGGTTGCGTCTCAATTGCATGCCAATTTTGGTTACATGATCTTATTTGGGCTGTTGGCTGGGATCCCCGCGATGATTTTAGGTGGCCCTATTTTTGGTTCGCTCATCGATAAGGTGGTGAAAGTTGATTTGCCAGAACATGCCAAATTGGATAGTAAAGGCCGTGAAGGCGAAGGAACCCCCACATTCGGTTTGGCGTTGGGGCTGGTTGTTTTACCTTTGCTATTAATTGGATTAAAAACCATTGTGTCACGGTTTGTCGATCCCCAGTCATCGATGCATGCGTGGCTGGCGTTTATCGGGCACCCATTTACCGCTATTCTGGTGGCGTGTTTAGCGGCGTTCTATTTATTAGGGATCCGTCGTAAGATGCCCGCTAGCCGAGTGATGGAGCTATGTAATGAGGCGATTCAACCGGCTGGGGTGATTATTCTGGTCACTGGGGCCGGCGGTGTGTTTAAACAGGTCTTGATTGACTCCGGTGTGGGCGGCGCATTAGGTCATATTCTAGCTGGGAGTGGCTTGCCCGTTGTACTACTGGCGTTTGTACTAGCGGGGGCAGTGCGGGTGATTCAAGGTTCTGCGACCGTAGCGATGCTCACCACCTGTGGTTTGATTCTGCCAATGATCGAACCGCTAGGCTTAAGTGGCGCGCAATTGTCATTAGTGACCATTGCTATTGGTGGTGGCTCTATTATTCTTTCACATGTGAATGATTCAGGATTTTGGCTAGCAAACCGTTTTCTTGGGATGAGCGAAAAACAGACATTGCAGACATGGACGGTCATGGAAACGATTATTGGGACTTCCGGTGCGCTGGTGGCGATGGCGTTATCGTTATTTGTACATTAATTAAGTCGTATGCGAATCAACCCGGTGATCGATAACCACCGGAGTTGATTCGACTGATTGGCTTGAATCGTTATAGTCGCTGTCCATCTGCTGTGAAAAGATGGATGGCTTCAGCAGGAATGGTCAACGCTATTTTTTCGCCAGATTGAATGTTAAGTCGCCCATAATGCTGTACATAGATGGGCTGATCTTGCCAGCTTAAATGGAGTAGTGTTATGTCTCCCATCATCTCCACGACTCTAACCTCTGCTCGGGGAAATGGGCTAGTTGGGTTCATTTGTAATTGATCGGGGCGAATGCCTAATTGGATAGGCTGTTCAGCCAATTCGTGATCTATCCGCGATGGCAAAATTTCGACCTGGATCATCCCACAATTCGCTATCCAACGTTGTCCTTGTCGCGTCAAATTCCCTGGAAATAGGTTCATTGGTGGTGATCCTATAAATTGGGCTACAAATGTGGTTTGGGGTTTGTCATAGATGCTTAACGGTGAGCCTTGCTGAATGATATAGCCATCCTTCATGACGACAATTTTGTCAGCTAAAGTCATCGCCTCTATCTGATCGTGAGTCACATACACCGTGGTTGTTTTTAGCTGTTGATGCAGCGATTTAATTTCTGCGCGAAGTTCCATGCGTAATTGTGCATCTAAGTTTGATAGGGGTTCGTCAAACAAGAATACTTGTGGATTTCTCACCATGGCTCGGCCCATCGCTACCCGTTGTCGTTGTCCACCCGATAGATCTTTAGGGAGTCGCTTGAGTAACGGTGTTATCCCTAAAATACTGGCTACTTCTGCTACCTTTTGTGTTTGTACAACGGGTTCAACTCGCTGGCTTTTCATATGAAAAGCCATGTTTTCAGCAACATTGAGATGGGGATAAAGTGCATAGCTTTGAAATACCATCGCGACATCTCGCTTGCCTGGCGCTGTGTGATTAACGACTTGTGAGCCAATCAAAATATCACCATCAGAAACCGCTTCTAGACCTGCAATCAGCCGTAAGAGTGTAGATTTGCCACAACCTGAAGGGCCTACTAATACAGTGAACTGACCATCCTCAATTTTCAGGTCGAGAGGTTTGATCACTTGCTGGGCACCATAGCTTTTTGTGATTTGGCATAATTCAAGACTCGCCATCGGTCATATCTCCTACTGTCATAGCTAAAGTTAACTGTTGTTTGTTCATGAGTTGTCGTGGGGTTGTCGATATGGCCTGACTGGCTAGAGTGATCCCCCAGCGAAGGGCTTCAGCGTGTGATTTGTTTAAGATGAAAGCGGCTAAATAGCCGGTATTGAATATATCGCCCGCACCGACCGTATCGACCACTTTCACATTGGGAGCCTGGCAGTGATCCCAATGTTGCTTGATATAACTGCTCGCGCCATTCGCACCGCGTTTCACAATAATGCGAGCTGTCTTCGGCATTTTGGCCGCCAGGTGCTCGACTGCGCTGGATAGCTGTGAGTGTTCAGTCAGTTGCTGAATTTCAATTTCATTGACTAACAACAGGTCTATCCAAGGAAGCCATTGCTGGACTTGCTTGCGGACATTTTTCCATTGCTGCGGGGGCCAGCCACAATCGAGGGCGACTGTAAATTGGCGTTGTTTCAGAGTGGTGAGTAATTCCAGATAATCATCTAATAGAGAAAGGGTTAAAAAGGCACCGCTTAATAACACCACCGTTTGCGGGGGGACTTGCTCGGGGAGTTGTTCGAGTACTTCGGTGAGTGACAATTTTTCAACGTTTCCTTTCGCTGAAAAAAAGGTTCGTTCGCTATCGCTGTGCGTGATCCCAACGGTAATTGAGGTTGGAATATCAACTTTTGGCCATCGATGTGACTGTTGAAAATGCTCGGCTAGCCATTGGCCCCAAAGATCGTAACTTTGATTAGCCACCAGATGGCTTGGAATCCCTAAGGCTTGTGCAGCTAATGCGCTGTTGCCTGCACTGCCCCCAACCCGCCACGTGTTTGTGTCAAGAAGCACTTCAGTGCCTCGTTGTGGCCAACTATCTAGTTGTCCCATGATCAAATCAATATTGACGTTACCGACAATATAAAGCGGCGAAAAATTGTTATTGTCGATCATTGTCGCTCCACAATTTGGCTAAATATAACGTGTCTTATACGGTGTTTTGAGCAGTTACTACCGGGATAAAAAAGGTTAGTTTGCATGCATCGTTATCCTTTGCTGGCGCCTTCGGTGAGTCCGCCGACTAAGGTTTTTTGTAAAGCAATCGCGATAATCAGCGGGATGATTGATGCGAGGATCCCCGTTGCTGCGATCAATCCGTCGTCGGTGGCTCGCCCAGCCATAAAATCAGCAATGGCGATAGGCAGTGTTTTGGCATTGATATTGTTGGTAAATAGCAAGGCATAAAAAAATTCATCCCAAGCGAGTAACCAACCAAATAAAGAGGCCGCGCCAAGTGCAGGTTTGGCTAATGGTAATGTGATTTTCAGAAGGACTTGGTAGGTTGACAGCCCGTCAAGCTGTGCGGCTTGTTCAATATCATAGGGCATTGCATCAAATTGATTTTTAATCATCCAAGTTAAAAATGGTAAAATGAGCGAACAATATACAAGCATCAGTCCCCAGTGTGTATTAAGTAGTCCAAGCTGTTGCAAAATGAAATATAACGGCAAAATGAACGCGACAGGAGGCACCATATACATCCCCAGGCAGGCCATTAACCAGCCCTCGTGTCCAGAGTAGCGAGAAAAACTATAGGCGGCTGGAATAGCCAATAGTAATGAAACGAGTGTCGCGCCTGTTGCGGTGATTAAGCTGTTGAACATTGCGTGTAAGAACAACTGTCCAGGGCTGTCAGGGGCAAGTGAAAGCAACAATTGATAACGGCTAAAATCCCAATGTTGAGGGAGCCAATGCAACGGAATTTGAGTGAGATCTTTTGCCGAACTCACGCTCATTAAAAATAGCCAAAGTAGGGGAGCTAGAATTGATAATGCAACCAATAATGCCGCTACATAAATCAGAATGCGTTTACAAACAAATATTGGCATGTAAATTACCTCTGTTGACGTCGTAATAACAGTAAATACAGCGAGATTAAAAACGCACAAACAAGAGTCATTAACAGTGCATAAGCTGCCCCACTGCCCGCTTCTAGGTAGGTAAATGATTGCTGATAAACATAAAAACTTACCGTTTTGGTTGAGTTCATTGGGCCACCTCGAGTCATCGCATAAATAATGTCAAAGATCTTGAATGCATCGATGGTTCGTAGCACTAAAACTGCACATAATGGCTCCAAGATGGCTGGCAGCGTGATGGCTTTGAAACGTAGCCAAGCACTTGCGCCATCAATCCGAGCGGCTTCATATAGCTCTGTAGGAACTGTTTGTAGTGCAGCCAATACCAGTAAAGTGACCAAAGGATAGTTTTTCCAGATGTCGGCAAACATCACCGCATACAGAGCACGATCAGGATCGCCCAACCAACTTTGGTAATGGCTGATCAGGCCTAATTGACTCAGAAGTGCGTTAATACTGCCAAAATCAGGGTTAAAGTTCAGGCGCCACATCATTGCATTGACAATGGTGGGGAGTGCCCAAGGGAGGATCACCAAGATGCGTAATATTGTCCGCCCCACGAATTTTTGATTAAGTAATAAAGCGACTAATACACCGATGATGCCTTCGATAGAGACCGATAAAACGGTAAACCACAGACTGCGTCTAAAAGCAGCTTGAAAATCAGGATCAGTGAGTGCAAAGAAGTAATTTTCCCAGCCGACCCAATGCACAACACTGCTATTGGCAATGAGGGCCGCATCGGTAAAACTGAGCCAAATAGTACGAAGCAACGGGTAGAGCGTTAGTAGAGCCATCATCAAAAGCATGGGGATCATTAATCCCCATGCCTGACGACGAGCCTGTTGTGGCAGCGTCAGCATTCATGGCCTCCTAGTGCAACCGAGAGATCAATTGATCGGCCCGAGACATGGATTCGTGAGCTGACTGTTTATTTTGTAAAACCAACTGAATGGATTGTTGGAGTGTATTTGACAGACGAGGGTATTGAGCAGTTTGTGGTCGCGCGAGCATCGCTCCAATCGATTTTTTAGCTGCCTGAACTAACTCGGTCTGGCCAGCTTGAACGGATGCTTTATTGTATGAAGCTTTCCAGATTGGCAGACTCAATTTGGCATATTTTTCCTGAACTGCTTGTGAGGTCAGATAAGTGATATATTTCCAGTCGGCCTTAGGGTGCTGGCTATTTTGAGTAATTCCTAACCCCATGGAACCATTTACCGCTGCGATTTCCCCTGGTTTGGCTCCTGGCATTGGAACTACGCCGACTTGACCCGCTACCTGGCTTTGTTTCGGATCATTGGCCATGTTGTACATGTAGGTCCAGTTCAGAGCAAAAGCCGCATCACCGCTTGAAAACACCTTACGAACATCTTCTTCTAAATATTCACGTGAGTTTGGATTACTCAGTTTATTATCGAGCGTTTTTTTCATAAATTGGATGGCTTTAAGTGCGCCACCTTTGGCAAATTGTGGTTTGCCATCTTTAAAAAACTGACCGTTGTAGGCTGAAACTAAGGTCGTGTAATCACAAATAAGTGCTTCTGACTGTGACCAACTCCAGACCAGTGGGTATTTGAGCAACCCTTTTTGTTTGATGATCTGTGCTTGGGTGTAGAGCTCATCTAGTGTTCTAGGTGGATGTTGGATACCAGCTTCTTTCAGTATCTTTTTGTTATAAAAAAGATACTTAGTATCGAGGATCCAAGGCATTCCCCAATATTTGTCGGCGTATTTGACCGTCGTCCAAGCGCCTTTGAAAATTTTGTCTTTCAAGGATGGTGCAATCTGTTGAGTCACATTTTTGAGAATGCCAAATTTGGCAAATTCTGCAGGCCAAATGACATCATAGAGCACCACATCATAGCCATTGGCGCCGGCGCCTTTGGCGGCCACGATTTTATCGTGTAATGCCTCGTACGGTACAAATTCCAAATTCACCTTGATATCTGGATTGGCTTTTTGGAAGTCTTGAGTCATCGACTTGATATCACTCTGGCTATAGGCTGCTTGTGACATAAATAGAGCGTTAATGGTGGTTTGTGCGCTTGCATAAGATGACAAACTTAATGCCATGGTCAGTGGTAATGCACACCAGACTTTTTTCCGCATCATGATCAATTACTCCGTGTAATAGGGTGCAATATTGCAAAAGTATTTAACGTTATTTATTAAATCAATTTGATTGCTTTAATATGGTGCACAATAATGCCTTATCTAAAGGCTATCGTAGCCCCGCCAATTCTTGGCTATTAATTCATACCGAGTCTTCAACAATGACACTATCAGGAACAAATCTTGAACATGCCAAAGTCCATAATCGGCGAGTCGTGATTGAGACTATCCGGTTGCATGGACAGCTAACGCGTGCTGAAATAGCACGATTAACTCATTTAACACCACAAACCGTGTCTAATATTACCCGTGAATTAGAGCAGACCGGTTGGCTGCAATCTCATCAACCCATTCGTTCTGGTCGGGGTCAGCCTGCAATTCCTCTTTCAATTGCCCCCGATGGGGCCTATTCAATAGGCATTCACCTAGATCAAGGGTTACTCACCATTATCGTTGCTGATTTAGCGGGTCACGCTTTGCAGCGATGTGACGTTTCACTTCAAAGCAATGAGCCTAGTGACATCCTTGGTCAGGTAAAGAATATTTTGCATAAATTACGCCATAGTGATCGATTTGATTGGCAAAAAGTTCTGGGGATTGGCTGGGTGATGCCAGGTCCATTTAATGTGCGAGGAATATCCAGTGCCGGTCCAACGACATTACATGGGTGGGAAAATATAAATATTAACAATGAATTAGAAACTGAGTTTGGATTTCCTGTCTGGGTCGCTAATGATGCAACTGCTGCTGCATTAGGTGAACGATTGTATGGGGTGGCTACTCAGTTACATTCATTTGTTTATCTTTTTATAAATAATGGATTAGGTGCGGGGATCTACCTCAATGGGCATATTTACGATGGATGTTCGCACAATGCTGGTGAGATAGGTCACATTATAGTGCAACCGCAAGGTCGGCTATGTTTTTGTGGTAATCAGGGCTGTTTAGAACGCTACCTTTCTTTACAGGCGGCCTATGAGCTATGTCAGTTGGTCGGAGATGAAGCAACGCCTCAGCAGCTATTACGAATAGATGATGAACAATTGGAACAGTGGTTACAGGTCGCAGTCTGTGCAACTCGTCAAGCGGTCAATATTGTCGAATGTTTGTTTGATGCAGAGGCTGTCATTTTGGGCGGGATGATCCCGGAGCCAATCTTAGCGAAGCTGGTGAATCGACTTGCGCCATTACCCCGTTCCGTTCGTTCTAGAGTTCCCGATGAATTGCGCGTTCGGATTGGTCAAACGGGTCTTGATGCGGCCGCATTGGGTGCTGCGGCGCTACCTATTCTGTTAATTGCCCAAGACAGTAATTTTGATCGTCTGTAGTGTCATAAACGATTGAGTTTCTCAATGTGACCTCATGGATTGCTTTAAGTTTAGAATATAGAAAATAGCCAGAGACCTGATTCCTCTGGCCTTTTTTATTATTGATCAGTCAATTGCTGTAATTTTTTTTGCAGTTGGGGATTCTTGCGTGCGGCTAGGCCAATTTGATTAAACGCTTTAACGCTTAAACCATCCTGACGGACGACACTTACCATCTTTTGTTCAGTGCGTTGCCGAATTTTTTTTTGTTTGGCTTGGTCTTTCGTCTGATTCAACTGACTCATCGCTTGGTGAGAAATTTGTGCAAGCTGATGAGATGCTTTGGCAAATTTTTTAAGCTGAGTATTGCTAAAATGTGATGCGGTGGGTTTAGCTTGATTGGATTGGGTTACATGTGATGGGGTTTTAGCATACGTAGCCATGCTAGTCGTGATGGTACAGATGCCAAAAGCCAGTGCGATTGCGCTCTTAAAAGCCGCTTTCATAGATACCTCTTCATTTTACAAATGGACTCAGTGTGAGCTGAGTGCTTATCATGCTAACGAATGAAGTGGCGGGTGATCAATGCTTCAGCAACTTTATCATCATATCAGCGAAGTGTTTGCTTACTTCTCATGCAAAGGTAGGGGTTAACCCCTATCTTTGGGCGTTATTTATTGTCCATATGATCTTAATCAAACTCATCTTCGGGTGGGCAAAAATGAAGTGGGCTTATTTGAGCATCAGGTTGATGGCCAAGGTAGCACACGGCAACGGGTTGTTTGAGGCGCTGCAATTGTGCAATCCAGAGCAGTTGGTTGGTTTGTAATTTGTCATTCGGTCCTTTGACTTCAATCCAGCCATATTGATTGCCCTTCCAAACAAAGAGATCGGGCATGCCGGCGCGAGTTTGGCGTAGATCAAACAGTTGATAGCGTGCTAGCGCTTGCCAAATAGTCGCTGGTACTCGCTCTAATGCGCTTTGTAGTAACGTCTCTGGCAGAGCCTGCCAGTCAAACAGTGGATTGGCTAAGCCATATTTAGTGCGATAGCGTGTCTGAATGGTGTGAGGCCATGATGGTGTTGTGATTTCGGCCAGCAATCTGTCAATCAGCGTTTGGCGTTTTTGGTAAAAATCGGCGTTGTAAAGATCGACAGGTCCAGACTGAAATGGATGAAAAAAGACACCGGGCAAGCCATCATCAAATAGTGCTGGCCAAAGCGTGAGCGCAAGGATCCCATTGATGAGCGCATTCTCGCAATGAACCCCTTGCCAACCTTGTTGCTCGAGAAGCTCAATGGCACATTGCTCCGGTGCACCTTTGCGCGGTGGTGCGGGCCAGTCGATGCGCGGGTAGTCACAGGTAGGCGGCGGGCTCAAGGGCATGTTGAGTTGTCGCCCCAGACGGTAAGTGAACTCTTGAGCAAACTGTTGCTCGCTTAAATTGATGGGGTGGTGAAGCATTGTTTGTAATAACTCAAGCGCCTGCTGCGGGGCTGTTTTCCCCAAAATCCGAGCTTGACGCTCGCGGCTAAAGGCTGACGTGCCGCGTTGATAGAGGCTGAGCGCGGTATCGAGTTTACCACGGCGCTCATACTCTCGAGCGAGAGTCTCTGTGATGCGCTGGCCGCGCCGAGCAATCGCTGGGTGTGCTGGGAAGGAGGGAAGTGCATTGACATAAGCGTCAATCGGCCAATCTCCCCCTTTGTCAAGTTCGACTATCTCATCGGCCATTTGAGCGAGCTGTAAGGCTTGCTCAATCTGTTCGCGGGTTTGATAGAGGCGGGTTTGTTGATCGAGCCTATATTGCTCATAGCGAATCAGTCGCAGATCGCTTAGGACAAAGTCCGTTAGGCTTTGCCGAGAGCTATTAAAATAGAGCAGCTCAAATAAGGCCATCCAGCCATCGTCTAGCAGTTTTATCGCTTTAAATGGCAGCGTTGGCGGCGGTGTATGGGTGAGTGCTTTAAGTAGCGCTGCCTTTTTTAAGCCATTTGAGTGAATGGGCTGAGGGAGTTGCTTCGCAAATTGGCGAAGTTCGTTCAATGTGCAAAGTTGACCGATGATTGACCAATCGCATTGGCGCTTACTACAAATCAGGTCATATGTTTGTAACTCGGCTAAGGCGTGCTCGATACTGTTGATCTCGGCATAGCGCAATTTATCTTGGCGAAAATAGGCCCCCTTGCGACATGCTAATCGTACATAGAGTTTTTGCCCATCGACTGAGAGCCGCTTGAGGGTTTGGATACGCGTGAGTTCATTGACGCTTAGTAGATCGTTATAGCGCTGCTGAACGCCATTGAGCAGTTGCCAAAAGTTGGTGAGATAGTAATCACTGGGGAGCTCTATAGTTTGCTGTATTGTCATAGTTAATCGCGCCGAGTGACCTCGGCGCTGAGCGATTTTAAGATTGGCTATAGACGTCGATGGTGACTTTTTCTGAAAGTGACATGGCTAAATTTTTATCGTAATAAGCGGCTTCATTAATAAAATTAGGGTAGACCGTTTGTTCGCCTTGATAAAGAATCACCTCATCATCGAAGGTTATATACATTGGGTCGCCTTTTTTAAGTGGCTTAAAGTCGTTATCTTCAAGATCTTTATGCACCATTGCTGCTCGTTCCCCATGCTCATCGAGTGGCACCGAGACCTCACTTAAAAAGCGATAGGCTTCAACCGATTCAGGCAGTTGCGGCAATTGATCATGATTATACAGCTCTAAAAAGTCGAGTATATGGCCCGTTAGTGTTTCCATCCACTCCAATATATCGTGGCGCAAGCACCCTTGTGGCTGTGGACCGACTTCAACGATAACGCCAAATTTACCCATGGTGGCCAGTAGATGGTGTTCATCGCGACTTTTGTGGTCTTCATCGCGAGAGATATTCACTTCAGGCATTTTGAGTTTGACGTAGCCTGCCATCAGGTTGTACATCGGATGCTGTTGTACGAGGAGCAGACAAGGGCCCATGTTGCTGGTGGTATTGTGTAAATCCAGAACAAAATCAAAATTGGGCGTTTCTTTGTGGCCCAGATAGAGACTAATCGCCTTTGCGCGCGATTGTTCATAGTTGCCAAGCGTTGGGTCGGTGAGTAAATCGGTGCGAAATTGTCGATTTAAGTCGGCATCTAAGTAACGCTTAGTCGCTTCGAAAGCTTTTGGATTGGCTAAAAGGGTACTGATTGAAAGACTTTCTCGCGCAATTTTTTCTGGGTGTTGTTGCCACTTTTTGAGTAGATAGATCCCGGAAAATTCGTTGCCATGGGTGCCACCCACGATGGCAACTGATTTAATCTGAGTCACGATTCATCCTTAGGTTATACAAAGTATACGTATCAGCTTATGATCAAAGCGCATGGCTCACAACCGATTTTTTATTCATCGATATGAATTTATATTCGATATTTGTGCTTGCTTATTTGTCTTAAGAGGTAATGTTTGTGATGGCCCTCATGAAGCAGGTGCACTGTTAACTCGACCGAGAAGGATGTGTCAGCTCTTCATGAAACGGTAAAAAAGCTGCGTGCAGTCGACATAAAAAAGCTCGGCCAAGATGGCCAAGCTTTTGCCTCGTGGGTAAATTATTGTTGTGCGTATTGGGCTTTTGCTCGCTGCAGTTTTTGATAAGTTTCAAGCAATTTTTGATGTTTAGTAAACTCAGTTAAACGATGCTCGAGCAATAGATCATACCCTTGTTTCTCTCCTTGGATATGAGCTCGCGCTAGGTTGAGATCATGTTGACCGTATAATCGTTCAAAGGCGGCTTGATAGTCATTAAAATGGCGGCCGGTTTGCTCTAATTCAAGCAATGCTTGTAAGGCATGATAAAAACGCAGTCGTAATTGCCGATCGGCACTGATCGCATTGGCGTTAAAGTCAGTGGTCCACTGCGCCCACTCGCGAGCTTGTTCATGGTCTGATAATGCTAAATAGAGTAAGCATAATAGCTCGCCGATCCGTAGCGTTGCCCACGGGCTACTTGCATCGACACTAATCCCTAAGATTTGACTAAGTGGATAAAACTCATCCAAATCTAAATGGTTTATCTCATTAATAACAGACAAGGCCAATGAGGCATTACTTGGGCTGTCGAGCCACTCACTGATGCATTCACGCAAAGTTTGCCCGCGGTTATTGTTTACAAAGGCGAGTTCGTAGACAGGATAGACCTCCGAATAGCCCGGTACTAACACGCGGCAGGCGTAAGTTTCTAGATGTGAATAATCAGCGATATAGACATCAGCACCCAGCGTGTGAAATTTATCTAATAGATGGTTAAATTCTTGCTCAGAGGTGCCAGCAAAATTCCAGTCAGTAAATGGGTAGTCAGCATGAACTCGGAACAGATCCCAACTGACTAAGCCCGATGAGTCGATAAAATGAGTTTCTAAATTACTGGGATCCGCAATATCGTCGTTATCCATACTTGGCGTTGGGAAGATATCTAAATCTTTTAAACTGCGTCCTTGTAGGAGCTCAGTGACAGTGCGCTCAAGGGCCACTTCAAAACGTGGATGGGCGCCAAATGAGGCAAAACAACCACCATTTATCGGGTTAAATAGTGTCACGCAGATAACAGGAAATTGCCCGCCTAAAGAGGCATCAAAGCAATAAATGGGAAAGCCTTCACGCTCAAGGGTAGCGATAGCTTCTTGTATGTTTGGGTAGCGCGCCATGACGGCATCGGGTATTTGGGGAAGGCTTATTGCTTCGCTAATAATGCGGTTTTTGACATAGCGCTCAAAACACTCTGATAATGCTTGGGTACGTGCTTCTGTTGGTGTATTTCCTGCCGACATCCCATTGCTAACAAATAGATTTCCGACAATATTCATCGGGATATAAGTGGTTTGTTGGTCGCGTTGACGGACAAATGGCAAGGCACAGATCCCTCGCTCACGATTGCCTGACTGCATATCGACCAAGGTGCTCATGGCTAAGTCACCATCGGGATCATAGTGATCCCAAAGCGCTTGATTCATTAAGCCCTCTGGGCGAGTTTGGCTCAAAGCAAACCATTGCTCATTGGGGTAATGAACAAACTCGCCTTGAGCGACCTTTGAGCCCAAATAAAAATCTGCAAAGAAGTAGTTACAGGCTAGACGTTCAAAGAATTCACCTAACGCACTCGCGAGCGCTGCATCACGACTTGCACCTTTGCCGTTGGTAAAGCAAGCAGGGCAGCTGCGATCGCGAATATGGACTGACCAGACATTAGGCACAGGGTTGAGCCACGATGCTTCTTCGATATCAAAGCCAAGGGTTATCAGGCGTTGTTGCATAGTGGCGATGGACGTTTCTAATGCTGCATCTTTGCCTGGAATATAAGTTTGAGTCATAAAATTACATCTGTATCACAAATTAGGCACAAGTTTAACACGTGAAATCATGAAATAGGTGAGGATGTAACAAACTTAATGATGGTTAGTTAATCATTAGTAAAGTATCGCATCAGGCTAATCAGTACAATTTATGATGCTTGTCTTCACATCTACTTGTTTATCATCATGTTAACCCATTCTGATGGCTTGATACTGGCACCTTATGCAAATAAACCAGCTCGCATGGTCATGCGTTTTACTACACGCATTTTAGTCAACCCAATTAAGCTTAATAGATCACTTTGCGACTCGGACTGTATCAATCATCAGTACCATCGGTTGAAGTTGCTCTCTACTGGGCCGATGTATCTCGCAGCCGAGTAAAGCGATGTCAGATTGTGTTATAAAAATCATTCTTTGAGTCAGGTTATATCCTATCTAATGAAGGGGCGTTCAAATGGTGGAGAACATCATTTTTCCACCTGTTGCTCATAGAAGAACATCAATTCAAATCATCACACGGAGTATATTTTAAAAGTGATAATACATAGAGCGCCCAGTTATTTTATATTATATTCATATAGTTAATATATGTTATGACTGGATTTAGTTGATTGGGAAATGATGGAAATATTTTTAAAAATAGCGGCTAGCTAGTTCTTTATAAATGAAATTTAGTTTTATTAAATAAGGTTTAAATTTCCATAAAAAATAGTTATAAATATTGATAAAAAAGATATTAATGAGTATTTTACTGATTTTGTTTATATATTTTCTATTGATTGGTTAGTTTTAAATTTAAAATCTACTGATGTAATAATTTTAGTAAGTGATGTTTTTAAATATGGTGTAATATAATTATGAATACGTAATAACTTAACATCTTGGAGCATATAACATGCTAATCTCTAAAATTAAATATATTGGGTTAATGCCGATGACTACTATGGCGTTAGTTCTTTTACTTGGTGGTTGTGCAAGTCAACCTTCATCAACAGCACAGAAGATAACACAACCGAGCTCAGTTACTGCAACACAGCAGCTAGAACCCTCATATCTTGACTTTTTGGATACAGGTGTTGAAATAGATACATACCATTAATTTAGTCGGGTTTAGATAAACAAGGATAGTTATTAACTATTTGAAAATTAAACAAAATAAGCATTAAGTAAAGCCTAAGGATAGGCCTTTACTTTATTTTTTATAGTAAAACAAAATTTCATTTTTAATATAACTAGATAACATTATTTTTATGAAAATGTGTCAAAAATAAAACACATTGTAGTTATGTGAAACTATTCAAATAATAACTTTAGATACAAATATCTCCTTGGTTTATTATGTTCCTTCATGTCTGATATTCTTTATTAAAACCAATAAAAAGTACCTGCTCACTGCTTTACTATCGGTTGATCAAACGGAATGAATTAGTTCAGTTTATGCGGAAAACTGAGGCACCAAAATGATGAACTGCATTTGCTTGGTTCACTTGGCAGCGCTTGTTGGTACATCTTTTTTAGTTCCTTTAGGTTCAGTCATAGCATCGGTAAAGCAATACAGGTAAATTCAATGTTCGACAGTGAGACAGCTAACCATGCTCCCTCAACGCCTAAAACCGCGGTAAGATACATAAGAATGGCAATTGGATCAGCATATTACCTTAGATAATAACTGCTACCACTCATCCCTAGCCGCAGACCAAAGCCCATAATCAGGCCTAATAAGGGAATGGCCAGATTGACCCCAGCCCACCCTTTACCGCCGATATAATGTCCAACAAAAAGCCATCGATCACCTGATATAGGCCCCTGAGCAACATCGCTATTATAAAAGGGAACGCAAAACGCCAAAAAGCACTAAGTCCTGATCATTGAGATATCGACAGCTATTACTTAATTTGCGAGCTCGTGGTCCAAAATTAAGAGTGGGCGATTGTGCCAGAACATATGGCTAGTGCGGATTGGTTTTATCATCAAATTAAGATCGCCAAAAGTGACGGCTTGTCCGATCTATTAATCGAGGTGGAAGCGGCAGGGCAGGCAGCCCAACGAGCACCTTTACAGATTGGCTCACCGAGCAATGCGCCATTTGACCGATAATTACCTTTGTTAAAAGCGAGCTAACGTAAACGAGTGTTGGCTTTAGCGCATCACAGAGCGTCATTCGCGCGCGCTATTTGGTTTATCTATATAGATAAAGCGGGATGATATGAGCTTGTTTGACTAAGCGCGGGAACGCGATATCAAACGTAGAAAATAATCTTTAGACGGCGGTGGATCAGATGGTTTTCGGCACCCTTTTAGTTTTAGAGGGTTGATAAATGAGCCTAATCTACGGTTTTTTGTGGGACTCATTGCAATTTATTGTGAACAGTTTAGTCGTTAGATTCTAGAATCATCAGAAGATGAAAAATGCGAGCAATGTCATTAAATAATCCTATTTTCATCTCCAAATTTGCGAAACTTAGACTATAAAGTAATAAATGATTAACTTATTTGTATGGTTATAGCTCAGGGACTAAAAATGACGATGTTGCCTACTTATGAGGAATTCAAATCGCAACTGGATAAAGAATTTATCATAAATTATGAACAAAATAAGCCACCTAAAATGTTGCTGTTAAAGAAAATCTCACCGATTGAGTCTATTGGCGGTGGATTTTCTGGCTTTGGAATGACATTTGCCGCTCTACTCGGTAATGGATATCTGATGCAAAAACAGTGGCTGATGAAAAACGAAGCGTTAGGTGATGTGAGCCTTTTCCTTGTTCCAGCTGGTCCGCAAGGTGAGTTCTTTGAATACAACGTTACATTGACCTTCAAGCAATAGATATCTGGCTTTCCTGATGTTAAGTAAGCATTGGAATCGTGAGTGACATCAATAAGCTTAATTATCTCTTGTAAAGGTGATTGTAAAGTGGAATTGGTTTGTCTTGTTCTCGAATATACAGGAGGTGATGATGAGTGAACCCTTTTTAGGTCAAATTTCTATGTTTGGCTTTAAATTTGCCCCTAAAGACTGGGCATGGTGTGATGGACGGAGTCTTTCGATTAGTCAGAATCAGGCCCTTTACGCTCTTTTAGGCGTCACCTATGGCGGTGATGGAAAAAGTTACTTTAATCTTCCCGATTTACGAGGGCGGACCCCGATTCATTGGGATGGTCGTTTTGCTTATTCATTTAAGCAAGGAATATCAGGCGGTCAAGAATCTGTTGCATTAACTGCAGAGCAAATGCCAAGTCATCACCATGCGTTCTATGCGGCAAGTGAAAATGCTGATAAAGGAACAATTAATGCTGATGTAACGGTGTTGGCACCGGCTAATAAAGATAATTTGGCTTATCCCGTTTATGGACCCGCTAATCATTTGGCACTATTAACCCACGGTAGTTGCAGTGACAGCGGCGGCGATGGGGCGCATTTAAACCTTCAGCCTAGCCAAGTGATTAACTTTTGTATTTCGTTACGCGGTGATTTCCCGATGCGAAGTTAATGAGCGGCAGTATCTGGCTATTTTGTTATTAAGGAGAGTGTAATGTCGGACCCCTTTTTGGGTGAAATTCGTATGTTTGCGGGAGATTATGCTCCGAAGGCATGGGGATTTTGCGATGGACAAATCATGAATATCGCTAGTAATGATGCATTGTTCAGCTTATTAGGAACTAGTTATGGCGGTGATGGTGTCACGACCTTTGCATTGCCGGATATGCGTGGCCGCATACCGGTTCACTGTGGTCAAGGCAATGGCTTGACCAATCGACCTCTGGGCAGTCGCTACGGTAGTGAGCGTGTACCGTTAACTGAACAACAGATGCCCGTGCATCGCCATACCATGTATGCATCGACTGATGCAGCGGTTGATAGCCAACCAGAAGGTCGTGTAACGGCTGTCGCTGACCCTGGTTTTTATAGTGAAGGGCAAAACTCATCTTTTATTGTCGATTATCCAGAGTCGGCTATGAGCGATACTGGCGAGGGGAACACGCATGACAATGTCATGCCGAGTTTGGTGATTCATTTTATTATGGCATTTAATGGCCTTTATCCACAAAGGGACTGATGCAAGCCGGTCAGTTATTGTTAATCAATAGGAGGTTTGTATGGCTGAACCATTTATCGGCGAGATCCGAATATTCCCCTATAGCTTCGCGCCCCTTGGCTGGGCATATTGTGATGGTGGGATATTATCAATTCGAGATAATTCAGCTTTATATGCTGTTTTGGGCTCTCGTTGGGGGGGGGATGGGCAAAATAGCTTTGCTCTGCCCGATCTGAGAGCTCGAGCGCCGATGCATGCTGGAAGAGGAAGTGGCTTGACCCCAAGGGGGTTGACTGAAAAGGTTGGAACGGATAGCGAGGTTTTAAATGCCAGTATGCTCCCTAAGCATTCACATCGAGTTAAAGGATATGTTTTACCCGGCGAGCAAACCGAACCAACAGATCGCTATATCGCCAATGTGAAGCTAGTTAAGGAGTATAAAAAAATTCCTTATACTGCGGTTGCAATGGCTTCATCTATGGTGGGGGATAGCGGTGAATCAGCGTATCATTCCAATTTGCAGCCTTATCTCACACTGGCATTTTGTATTGCGTTAGAGGGATTTTTCCCGTCTAGAAGCTAATTGGTTTGGGCTATTTAATCACAACGTGACTCAATATTGGGTCATTCAATGAAATATTTAGCTTAGCATTTACTTAAGTGTTGGTGCCCATGGTGTAATTTGGCCAATCGTCTATTCAATAATAGATACTATTTGGCAAAATTCGCTGGACGTTGTAGGTCGTCTAGCTATCAGTGTGGACAGATTATCTCGATGGTGCCTCGTTCATCTGAGACGGTGCGCGTTTGGTGATAGCGCTGAATTTTTAGATTCATCTGATCTAGGACTTCGTTTCGCTAGATTATTTTTAACGTATGTCTATCAATGCTGATCAATAACTGAGGCATATTTTGATGAGCATCGACTGTTAATGAGCCGTTGCGCTTCGCTGCTTCCAGACCATAAATTGATAAATATCATTCACTTCTTTGATAAACTTAAAATCTAATCGTTTATAAAGCGTTATGGCGGGGTTATTCTTTTCGACATGAATTGAGATATCGAGTTTGCGGCGAACGCCCTGTTTTTGTAGATTTTTAATCAGAATTGTACCTATTCCCCGGTTGCGATATGCCGGCAGCAGAGCGATATCGACAATTCGTATCTCAGGGCCAATATCATCCACATAGAGGCGACCTACATCAATAGACAAATATTCAATTATATAGAATTTTGCTTCTCGATAATGTTGTCTGTAGTACTGGTGTTGAGTCTCTGCTTGTGAATACAGAAAATCAGTAATTTCTTGCTCACTCCAGCCAGATGGCCGCATCTCTTCCAAGCGAGTACTAACATAAATTTTAAAACTTATGGTTATATCCGATTCATTCATGGGACGAAGCTGTATCTCTTTTGTCGTTACCATCGCTCATATCTCTGTTATCAACACAAAAATAAAAATTTTTTATACACATCTGAAACTATAGTTGAATGGACGACAAAACTCATTGATATAAAAGAAAAAATTCGATCAATTTGATGTGTGCACCGCATTATTTCATAAGCAACTTTGCGACATGATTGATTCAATACTATGCTTACGTTGATTATGCAGTGTCCAAGTGATCGGGCGTGATTTGATATAACCTGTGGAATAAAGAAAAGGAATTCTGATGAATAAATTAAGTCATGATGATGAGAAAACCACTTTAAGCGTTCTGGATGGTGAACATTTACCGAAAAAAGAATGGGTTATGCCTTATTTAGTGCTGTTATCAGCTGAACGGACTGATGGTAAAGGTACTAGCACAACAGAGGCAGGTACTACCGGTGCTAGCTAACACTTGCTAGTAAACAGATATTAGAATTCAAAAAAATTCACAATAGCTTTGAAAGTGATTGTTACTCGCTTCATGGAAGAGGGATACCTGTGAGCCATGTGATGATGTATAACTGGCGTTTATGCACGGGTAACTGGTTGGCTTTTTAGAAAATGGCCGAGCAGTCACTACTTATGTGATTGTCTGTTATATTCACGCTGTTATGACGTCTACCTTAAATCCCACTTGTCTCGAATAACACCCCTAAGACGATTATAATAATCGATTAATAAGTCTTGCTTACAAACAATAGTGTTGTTTCTGGATGGCTGATGCCACTTTAAAAGAGTCGCAGATCACTGTTGGTGACTTTAATTACATGATATGTAGGAATTTTTTTTCACACAAGATGCTTTGACAGACTGATAGGGTGTAGCTTTTATGAGTATATGGGTGCGAGCGATGCATGCGTTTTGAATGATAAAAAATAGCGCTGGATATAAATAGTTTAATGTAGGTTTGAGCTAAAACAAAAAAGGCAAATCTATGAAGATTTGCCTCTCTTTAAAACAATCGATTAGCTAATTAAATAGCAACGATGTTTTCAGCTTGTGGGCCTTTCTGACCGTTAGTCACAGTAAATTCAACCTGTTGACCTTCAGCTAAAGTTTTGAAGCCGGTGCTTGCAATTGCACTGAAATGTGCAAAGACGTCAGGACCATTAGGCTGTTCAATAAAACCAAAGCCTTTAGACTCGTTAAACCACTTAACTGTACCTTTCACTGTATTAGACATATTATCTACCTGATTAATTAAATTTAAGATTTGCCTTCCAGAGGCATGATTCGCAAAAAATAAGCTGGAACTTAGAAACTTCAGGTCGACGTGTTACGAATAAAACAACGAAATGTAGCATTTAAATTAGAGACTTCTTTCTAGCTGGTAGTAATGCTATAACAATCACAGACGGATAGCTAGCTCTATTTTAGATATTTTGAGAAAATCTGATTATTTACAATTGAGCACACTGTCGTTTGAATGTGACAAAAAGAAGATAACCTATACAGTTATGTATCATTTCTAAATATTTGACGACGGTTGTGGCTTAAAAACGGTGATTTAATCTCCTATAACCTACTGATAATAATTGATTTTATTGAGTTTATTTGTATTTTGTTATGGATAAGGCTCGCTTCTAGGCGCAATAATAGTTGACTATTGCAAGATATGAATAAGAAAACGACTTCCTTTTTATCTCAAGCCATTACTATTTATTGGTGTTTCTATGCGGTGAACACTCACATTAGTGGCGCCATCACATAAATTGACTGGTAGTCGAGTTGCCAAGTCATTATGCAATTAGCTTGCAGAGGGAAGGGAGCACACTTTGTTAAATCAGTAACAAACCCTATTTGTGCTCATTAACAGACAAACCAAGAGTGACTAGCTCTCAGGTTTTTCAAGGCATTCGTGATATTTATTTAGCTGACGGGTGTTTTCACTCGTTGCTCATTTTTTAGTTTAGTGAGCTCCAGCCTTGGTGTGTAGAGTCAGCGAGTCAGTAGCCAACCACTTAGTGATTGCCTGTTGTAACACCTGCTTATTAACGGGCTTGAGCAAACGATCATCCATCAATTGATTGATCTGATCCACTTCATTGGTATTAGATTCTCCAGACAGTGCAATAACAGGTAGTTCTGGGTGGTTTCTTTTTATCTGTAAGCAGGCATCCAGCCCATTCAATACAGGCATCTGGATGTCCATAAATACAATATCGAATTCATGTTTTTGAACAGCCTCAATGGCTTGCTGTCCGTTATGAGCTTCGACAACACTCAGTCCTAATTGCTCAAGATATAAGCGCATCAACAGTCGTTGTGATTTTTGATCGTCAGTGACAAGTGCTTTATAGGTTGGCAAATTGGGCATCGGTGGAATAGTAGAAGGGATATTGAAATCTGCGGTGATAACGGGGAACCACAATGAGAACGTTGTGAATTCTCCATATACAGAATGGCATTGGATTTTGCCGCCAAACAGTTTCATCACCCGCTGGCAGTAACTGAGTCCTAATCCTGTTCCACCACGTTTTTGATAGGTGAAGAAGTTATCAAATATACGTTGTTGGATTTGAGGTTCAATGCCAGGGCCATAGTCAGTGAAATGAACGAGATTGTAGTCGCCGAACTGTTCAAGAGAAATTGTAATTGTACTATTTGCATATTCATCAAAATAATAGATAGCATTTTTTAATAAATTAAATAGTACGAATTCGAACATTGTGATATTAACATTAATTTTAAAATCATATTGTGAAATAAACTGTATTTTATTTAATGTAGAAAAGTCACCCGCATATCGTTTTAAAGTACTTTTAATGAGTTGGCTAACAAAATATTGCTGTAGAGATGTTTTTGTTTTATCTGGTTGGGCTATATCATGCAACATTATCTCGACAAGTTGATTACCATGCTCTAAAGCTTCTTTGCAGTATTGTACTTCTTTTCTTAACTCTGTTGTGGCGCCATAGCAAATGAGTTGATTATCGATTTTTTCGATGTGAAGTTGAATTTGAGCAAGTGGATTTCGTATTTCATGGGCAATAGATTTAGCTAGTGCCTGAGATTGTTTAACCTTATATTCATTTTGAATATAGCCTTGTACTTCTTTTAGAAGCGTTTGTATGGCGGATATTTCTTCATGAGGGTATATTGCATCATTTTTTTTCTGTGGTGCTATTAATAGATGAGAAATAGAATGGTGATCGTCATAGAGAGGTAGAACCATTGCTGCTTGGTTTTCATTCATTTGTTCTTTTATTCTATTCAATAGCTTGTCAGAGGTGTTGTTGTAGTGATATGTGATTTCATCTAGCAATAATGCTGCATCATGTTTAGATAAATAATTAGTGTAGTTATTGTTATTGCTAATATCGATAATGATAACTTCTTTATTGTCATCCATATTTAATAGCTTTGAAAGTTTTTTTATTGCATTATCAGATGATTGTTTAAAGTCATTCGACAATGCTGAAATTTTTTCAATGGTTGTTTCTTTATCGCCAGTAACGAAGAGATGAATATATTGACCGATATAAGTTGTTATATTGTTCCAGTATTTTCCATATAAAAAAGAATATGCGAGTGCTGTTAATAGATACATACTATCACTGACAATATATCTCAATAGATAGATTGGAACTGTGTAGACAATAGCTGTCACAGAAAATCGAATAGCAATAAATAGGATATATTTCCAGCTATAAAATCTATTGCATGTGATCGCATAGCCAAAGCATATTAATTCTACAGATGAAAAAGCTGGCGGTAACCATGTGTAATCAAAGTTATTTAAAAAGATAGGAAAGATAATATGAAATGTTATGGTTGATAGCATAAAGGTGGTAATGCCGACTATCATGTAGTCTGATTTTATTTTTTTAACCTTATTATTCTCTTTTCTGAGCGTCATAAAATTATACAACGTTAGGGATGTAAATAAAAATAAGATAGTAAAAAATAAAGTCGTTTGATTCCCAAAGTTGATGCTAAAATCACTGGGGCCATTGATGACGACATTAGTTACTGTTATGTTTGGCATTAGATTGATATAGAAAACATAACCTGTTGCGATTGTTATAAGTGATTTTTGCCAAATTTTTATATGTCGAGATGGTCTTTTTGATGTCAGTCGGCATGAAAATAAAAAGGCCAAAGTAAAAGAGGAATAAGAGAATAAATTAGCAGCTTTTGCCATATAAACAGCCGCGTTGTTGCCATTCCAAACTAATAAATTTGTATGAAAGTAGGCATTTGATAAAATCCAAAATATTATAAATATAATGTATGAAATATACGGTGTATATAATGTTTTGAGAGCATGCCAATTTTGTTTTAAAACACATCTTGAAAAATAAATTAGCCATATTAAAATTAATAACGATACCCCAATCAATAACAATGCTTTGGGATATAAAATAGCTTGTAATATGTTTTTAGCTAAAACAATCATTTTGGCACCAAGAGTTTTTTCGTTTAATTAAGTTTTTATATTCTTTGTAATCACATTCCTGAAGATTATTATGCAAGGTCGTTATTAACCAAAAACCTTTGTAAGTTGCTGATTTGTTGTTGTTAATATTAAGGCTGCTTTTATTGATGTAACAGACGTCCTCGAATGATTTGTATAGATTAAGCATCAATGGCTGTTCAATAATGGTGCAGGCTAATTTTTTACCATAGGTATATAATTCTTGCATAATGTTTTTTTGGCACAAAAACAATATAAAAAATCGAAAATTTGTAGAACCACTGGTAGTCAGTCTTAAGACTTCACATATGGATTCTTTATCTTTTATAAGGTGGAAAAAGGTTAAGTCATTTTTGACTTCTAATATTTTTTTATAGAAAACTCCGGTGTTGTAAAGATATGGAGTTAGTTTGGTTGAGAAACATGTCTGCCACCGATTGTCACAAAAGAAAGGATCAAAACTAAGCCAGTTAGATCTTTCATGCCAATGTTGAATTAACGCTGATGAAACAATAATTCGTTGACCTATCTTATTCGTGTGATATAGCAGGAAATGGCTTCCTTGCTGAGATAATTCGATTAAAAAAAGCATCTCATACCATTTTTTTTCAATGATAAACAAGTCGATGTTGATGAGTTTTATAGCATTTACGAGAGAAAGTGCCTGAGGGCAATGGAGTGTATAAAATACTCTAGAGTCTAATTCTATCCTGTCAACAATCTCAGATTGATATTGATATTCGTCAATCGGTAGATTATTGCGCTGTAAAAGAGGAAAACTATTTTGGCTATCTTTTAATAAAGAAAATTTCTCATAATGTGCCCAACAGGCTAAGATATTGCCAAAGTGTTTTATGGCCTTTTTTTCGAGCCAATGCCAATCTTCAGTCAATTCATACAGTGAGTTCTGTTGAATATGTTCAATCACTTGCGGATGTTCGAATAGATGGGCAAGGTTACCATTGACTAAATTAGGAAAACATTTGGTTAAGTCTTGTTTTCTTATTTCCACCAACTGTTTAAATCCAGTTATAGTTGTATTGTTGTTAAATTTTTCTTCAAGGCTTTCAAATAGTTGTTCAATCGTTGATGGTTGATCAACCCATGTTGGGTTATACATTTAACCCTTCTCCTGACAAAAAAAGATGATAGCAATACAAAAATATCACTATTTAACTCAACTTACGATCTACCTGACTCTTTATTTTTCATACGTTGAATGATGAACAACTAGCAATTCTATTGGAATGATTAGCGACTAACTTCAAAGGTAGTCGTATTTTTGTGTGGGTCAATTGCAATTTTAAGCTAAAAGTGAACGTGTTGATGATGAGATGTCCAGCGCTATATGCATGCTCATGCAAAACTAATTTGGGATAAGACATGATATATTTGACTAATTACTGGAAGGATAGGCAGAGACCCATCAGTGCTGCGGATAAAACTTGAAATAAAAAAGGCAAATCTATAAAGATTTGCCTCTCTTTAAAACAATCGATTAGCTAATTAAATAGCAACGATGTTTTCAGCTTGTGGGCCTTTCTGACCGTTAGTCACAGTAAATTCAACCTGTTGACCTTCAGCTAAAGTTTTGAAGCCGGTGCTTGCAATTGCACTGAAATGTGCAAAAACGTCAGGACCATTAGGCTGTTCAATAAAACCAAAGCCTTTAGACTCGTTAAACCACTTAACTGTACCTTTCACTGTATTAGACATATTATCTACCTGATTAATTAAATTTAAGATTTGCCTTCCAGAGGCATGATTCGCAAAAAATAAGCTGGAACTTAGAAACTTCAGGTCGACGTGTTACGAATAAAACAACGAAATGTAGCATTTAAATTAGAGACTTCTTTCTAGCTGGTAGTAATGCTATAGCAATCACAGATGGATAGCTAGCTTTATTTTATTTATTTTGATCAAAAGTTGACCTTGTCAGATAAAAGCGACCCGTTATTAATTGAGGGATCCTTGGGCTCAAATAATGAAAGGACTTTGAGTGATGCGATTAACTGCACAGCGACATGCTTTCTGCGCGCTCCAGTTGGCACTCTGGGGAGCCCATTTCGAATTCGCGGCAAATTAATGGCCGATTTTCATAGATACTGCAGCGCAGCGTGTCTCTGTCAAGCGCCGCGCACCAACCATCGTCTGACCGCCGCATGGTTTCACCGCCCCATTCATCGGTATTCAAAAATCGATCGGGTACACCCGTGTCAGTAAAAATTCTGACCTCGAGTCGACAGCAGCAAGCTTGACAATTAGCACAGGTGATCTCGTTGGTGTCGATTGGTTGAATGGGGATAGCAGGCATAAGTGGCTCGTTCAATAACGTTGTCTATATCATACTCTTATCACTGCATGGTTGATACATCAGGCTTTATCTGCACATTGCTCGACGCCTTTTATTGGATTCTCATTTGATATTAAATGTTGTAGCATGCAATTGACTTAGCCTGTTTGTTGAGCAATTTGCTGCCGCTGGCGAGCACGAACAAAAGGTGTATTGTTAAAAGACTGAAAGGAAGACTATATGTTAGCGTTCGATTCAAAAAAAACCGCTCTAGTGTTAATTGACCTTCAAGAGGGGATCATCGCGAATAACTTTGCGCCTTACCGTAGTGATGTCGTTGTAGCAAAGGGAAAAGTGTTAGCAGAACAGTTTCGCCAAGTTGGGGCCTCTGTGGTTTTAGTCAATGTCGGCTGGGATGCCTGCTATGCCAATACCCCTAAAGGCGCCGTGGATCAACCCAGTCAGCGCCCCGAAGGCGGATTACCCGCAGGGTGGATGGATTTAACCCCAGGGCTTGCGCAAGAGGGCGATCTACGGGTGACTAAACATCAGTGGGGCGCGTTTACTGGAACGGGTTTGGATCTTGAGCTGCGCCGCCGCGGTATTGAAACAATTGTGATGGGTGGTATTGCTACCAACATGGGCGTTGAATCAACGGTTCGTCATGGTTGGGAGCTGAACTACAACATGGTGGTGGTTGAGGATGCCTGTAGTGCATTTACAGTTGAGCAACATCAAATGGCCATCGATGTAATTTTTCCACGTATCGCTCAAGTTGTGCGATCGGATGGTTTCACGTTCGCTTAAAGCCATCTCTTGTCATGGCGCTGTAATGCGCCATGATTGTCGAAAATTAATCATCTGATGGTGATTGATTGGTTTGAAGCGCGAGCTTTTTCAACACTTGGCCGGCGGCTATCAGACCAAAGCTTGCCGTGACATGCGTGGCGGCGCCAAACCCCCCAGAGCAGTCCATACGCATACTGCCATCGGTTTGTTTTGCGGCGCACACTTCGCCATTACCATCTGGATAGATCAACTGCTCGCTGGAAAATACGCACTCCACGCCAAATTTTCGTTTGGGGTTTTTACTAAAATTATAACTTCGACGCAGCTCGCTGCGCACCTTTGAAGCCAGCGGATCTTGAATCGTTTTGGCTAAATCGGCAACTTGTATCTGGGTGGGATCAATTTGTCCGCCTGCACCACCGACACTGATGATCTTAATCTTTTGCCGTTTACAGTAGGCAATTAAAGCTGTTTTTGCTTTCACGCTGTCGATAGCATCAATGACATAGTCAAAGCGTGCATCGATGTACTCACTGAGGTTATCTGCGGTGATGAAATCATCGATAATATGACAGTTCGCTTCGGGGTTGATATCCATGATGCGCGCCTTAATTACCTCCGTTTTTGCTTGACCGATAGTTGATGCAAGCGTGTGCGACTGGCGGTTGGTATTGGTGACGCATATATCATCTAAATCAATCAGGGTGATTTGTCCGATACCACTGCGGGCCAGCGCTTCAGCGGCCCATGAGCCCACACCGCCGATACCGATCACGCAGATATGGCTGTTGGCAAACTTATCTAAAGCTTTGGTGCCGTATAGCCGTGCAATTCCACCAAAACGCTGCTGATATGACATAGAACCCCCTAAAAATCTGAGATGCGATTATACCAGCGGCGGTTAAAAGCGATAGCGTGAATTCATGTCTCTAGCAATTTAGCGATGAGGGCGGTTGGTTGAGCTCGGGGCTGATATTTATCAGTCGGGGAACGTACTCTTAAAAGGGCGGTTTACTATTATTTATTGGCGGAACAGATTGCCGATGCGCGAAAATATAAGGTCACCCTAGCAGGTGACCTTATTAGATGGCGGCTCAAGCTTACAAGCTTTGCGCTACAATCCGTTTCATATCGGTCATGTAGCTACGTAGTTTATATCCAACCACTTCAACAGGGTGGTTGCGCACGGCACTATTGACTTCCATTAAGCGTTGATTATCAACACTGTTGTTTGGCCAACTGACATCTGCACCGATGTAGCTGCTATCGAGCTCATTAACTAGTTCCCGCAACATCGGAACTGCGGCGTGAGAGAACAAGTAACAACCGTATTCAGCTGTGTCTGAGATCACTACGTTCATTTCATACAGGCGTTTACGAGCAATGGTGTTAGCAATAAGCGGCGTTTCATGCAGTGATTCATAATAGGCAGATTCCGCGATGATGCCAGATGAGACCATGGTGTCAAAGGCCAGTTCAACCCCTGCTTTGACAAATGCGACCAATAACATCGCTTTATCAAAGTAATCTTGCTCGCTAATCTCAGCATCACTCTCAGGTGCATTTTCAAAACCGCTTTGACCGGTTTCTTCACGCCAGCGCAGCAAGTCTTTATCATCGGCGGCCCAATCAGCCATCATGCCAGATGAGAAGTTGCCTTCAATAATGTCATCCATATGTTTTTGGAAAAGTGGCGTGAGAATCGTTTTAAAACGTTCTGAAAGATCAAAACATTTCACTTTAGCCGGATTTGATAAGCGGTCCATCATATTCGTGATGCCACCATATTTGAGTGCTTCGGTGACCACTTCCCAACCGTATTGAATCAGTTTTGCCGCATAACCTGGGTCGGTCCCTTCGGCGACCAGCTTGTCATAAGCTAGGATAGAACCGGTCTGCAAGACGCCACATAAAATGGTTTGCTCACCCATCAAATCAGATTTTACTTCAGCTACAAAAGATGACTCCAATACCCCAGCGCGGTCACCACCGGTGGCACTGGCATAGGCTTTGGCGATGGCTAAGCCGTTCCCATTCGGGTCATTTTCAGGGTGAACCGCAATCAGTGTTGGAACCCCAAAGCCGCGTTTATATTCTTCGCGAACTTCAGTGCCTGGGCATTTCGGCGCGACCATGACAACAGTGATATCAGAACGAATCTGCATCCCTTCTTCAACAATATTAAAGCCGTGTGAGTATGATAAAACCGACCCTTCTTTCATCAATGGCATGACTTTGCCAACCACATCAGAGTGCTGTTTATCAGGGGTTAGATTTAGCACCATATCGGCCGTTGGGATCAGTTCTTCATAGGTGCCCACAGTAAAGCCGTTTTCGCTGGCTTGAATAAATGATTTACGTTTTTGCGCAATCGCTTCTTGACGCAGCGCATACGAGATATTCAGGCCGGAATCGCGCATATTGAGACCTTGGTTTAAGCCTTGCGCGCCACATCCAATAATGACAATTTTCCAATCACGAATGAGGTTACAACCATCAGCAAATTCGCTGCGGTTCATAAAACGACATTTTCCTAATTGAGCTAATTTCTGACGCAATGTCAGCGTATTAAAATAGTTGGCCATGTGTGTTGCTCTCCAAGAATCTATCAGACTAATTATTGTATTGATGAACTTACTATAAAAGCTCATGGGTATTGCGTAAAATGATATATACGAAATAGAGTATTGCAAAATATGCAATACCAATCAGACGGGGGTGACAAAGCATGGATCAACGCAGTGCCGAACTATTTTTGCATCTGTGCAACAGCTTGCACTTTGGCCGGACTAGTGAGCAAATGCATGTGAGCCCCTCAACCCTGAGCCGTTCGATTATGCGCTTAGAAGAAGAGCTTGGGGCGCGGCTTTTTACCCGCGATAAACGCTCAGTAAGTCTGACCCAATCCGGTGAGCAAGTTCGCCGCTTTACCAAGCAGTGGCTAGCTGATTGGCGCCAACTGCAAGCCGATCTATGTGGCGACCGAGCGGATCTTACGGGCGAGCTCAGTGTGTATTGCTCCGTGACGGCCAGTTACAGCCATCTCCCGCAGCTGCTGGATCGCTTTCGCTTAGTGTGTCCGGGGGCTGAAATTAAGCTTCTTACCGGGGATGTGGCGATGGCCGTTCCCATGGTTCGTGATGCTTTGGCAGATGTTGCCTTAGCCGCGCGTCCCGATTCACTGCCATTATCGGTGAATTTTGCCAGTATGACCAAAGTTCCTTTGTCGATTATCGCACCCCGAGTAAACTGTTTAGCTAAAGAGATGCTCGACGCCAAGCCCATTGACTGGGCGCACGTGCCGTTTATTTTGCCAGAGCTTGGCCCGGCCCGGCGGCGCTTGGAGAGTTGGTTTGAGCATATGCACATTGATCCGCCGATTGTAGCAACGGTTGCCGGCCATGAAGCGTTGGTTAGTATGGTAGCGTTGGGGAGCGGGGTTGGCATTGCACCCGATGTAGTGCTGGCCAATAGTCCAGTGAGCGAGCGAATTAATAAAGTGGCGGTTGATGTGCCTATCGAGCCCTTCGACATGGGGATCTGCGCATTGTCCAAGCGGTTGCATGAACCTCTGGTGCAGCGTTTTTGGCAATTAGCCGCTCATCATTCATTTAGTGATTAATACGATTATGACACCTGCAATTAATGCGCTTAAACGCGCCAAAATCGACTATCAACTGCATCATTATGAGCATGATGCGCAATCCACCAGCTTTGGCGAGGAAGCGGCCAGCAAACTCGCTATCGAGCCCAGTGCCATGTATAAAACTTTGATTGCCTGTGATGAGCACAATCCTAAGCAAATGGTGGTGGCGGTGGTGCCTGTGGCGGGACATCTTGATCTGAAAAAACTAGCCAAAGCCGCAGGGATGAAAAAAATGAAGATGGCCGATCCATCCCAAGCGGAGAAAACCACCGGTTACATCAAAGGTGGAATTAGTCCACTTGGGCAAAAAAAATCGCTACCAACCTTTGTAGATAGTTCCGCGGCGGATCGCTGCGAGATCTTTGTTAGTGGTGGTAAGCGCGGTTTAACCTTGCAGTTAGCTCCTCGGCCGCTAGTGGCTTTGGTGCGGGGTCAGTTTGCTCCCATTGCCAGTGATTAACCCAACTGCATATCTAGATGAGGGATACCATCCTCTAAATAGATGTCGGAGATTGGCGTAAACCCCAGCGATTGATAAAAACGTTGTAGATGCGCCTGCGCGCCAATAGTAATGGCGTGCTTTGGCCACGAGGTTTGGCAGATGGTTATGGCTTGTTGCATCAGTGTGCGTCCTAACTGACCGCCGCGAGCGGTTGCGCTGACAATGACGCGGCCAATGCTGGGGGTATCAAAGGTTAGCCCCGGTGGCAAAATGCGGGCATAACAACAAAGCACATCATCTTGCCAGCCCATCAGATGGATCAATTTGTCATGGTGATCATAGCCATCTAACTCGGGATAGGGGCAATGCTGTTCAACCACAAAGACATCCACTCGCAGCTTCAAAAATTGGTACAGCTCACGAGTACTTAGTGCGGTGAATGATTTCGCGTGCCATTGGATCATGAGTCCTCCGTGACGGATTTTTGCCCGGCTTTTCGATTAATTGATTTGAATCACTGGTGTTTGACCGGTGAGACTGACTACAATACACATCAATCGTAGCTCAAAGCACAAGGTGAATAAATGTTGAATCCAAACAAACTTGAAGAGTTGGCTAAGCAGATCCGCGAGATGGTGCCTTCAGGGATTAAATCAGCTGGGGATGAATTTGAGCGGCGGGTGAAGCAACTACTGCAAGCTAAACTGAATCAATTAGATATGGTCAGCCGCGATGATTTTGATGTGCAAGCGCAAGTGTTGCTGCGTACGCGCGAAAAGCTGAGCGATTTAGAGCAGCGTCTTAGTGAAGTGGAAGCCAAGCTGACTCCTCTGACAGATGAGCGCAGCGAGCCTGATCAAAACGAGCAGTAATCCGGCTGCTTTAAAAATTCGCTAATATGGGGAAATAATGCATAGAAATCCTATGAGAGCCCCCTTTTATGAGCGATTTTCCGGTACCTGAAAAATAGTTAAATGAAGGGGTTTTCATGCGCTTCAAATCCCCTATTATAAGCACTTTTATTGAGAGCACGGGAAAAGAGAATGACCGAATGGACACCGTCTAGCTGGCGGGATAAACCAGCCAAACAGATCCCAGACTATCCCGATAGCGATGCTTTGCATCGCGTCGAAAAACAGCTAGCCGGACAACCTCCTTTGGTTTTTGCTGGGGAAGCACGGGCACTGCGAGCTGATTTGGCAAAAGTTGCACGTGGCGAAGCATTTTTGCTTCAAGGCGGGGACTGCGCTGAAAGCTTTGATGAGTTTAGTACTATTCATATCCGTGATTTTTTCAAAGCACTAATGCAGATGGCCGTTGTGCTGACCTTTGGTGGACAAAAACCAGTAGTCAAAATTGGCCGAGTGGCGGGGCAATTTGCTAAACCACGCAGCGCCAATACGGAGACGATTAACGGGATTGAGTTACCCTCTTATCGGGGTGATATCATCAATGCAATTGGTTTTGATAAATCTTCCCGTATTCCTGATCCAGAGCGGATGCTCAAAGCTTATCATCAGTCAACATCCACATTAAACCTACTCCGTGCATTTGCTCAAGGCGGCTTAGCCGATCTGCAGCAGGTACATAAGTGGAACTTGGATTTTGTCGAAAAAAGTCCACTCGCGGATCGCTATCGCAATATTGCGAGTCGTATTGATGAATCGCTATTATTCATGAATGCCTGCGGCATTAACTCGCAGACTGCTCCGCAACTGCGTGAAACGACCTTGTATACCTCGCATGAAGCGCTGTTATTGCCATATGAACAAGCACTGACTCGTTGTGATAGTTTAACGGGCAAATGGTATGACTGTGCGGCCCATATGTTGTGGATTGGCGATCGCACTCGTCAACTTGATCATGCCCATGTGGAGTTTGCCCGGGGGATTGAAAATGCAATTGGCTTGAAAGCGGGTCCAACAACTGATCCTGATGAGTTGTTACGCTTAATTGATATCATCAACCCGAATAACGATGGTGGCCGCTTGAATCTGATTGTGCGGATGGGAGCCGATCATGTCGCTGACCATCTCCCCGCGCTGATTCGTGCTATTGAGCGTGAAGGTAAGCATGTGGTTTGGAGCTGTGATCCGATGCATGGTAACACCATTAAAGCGCCTAATGGTTATAAAACTCGCCGCGTTGATGATGTCTTGCGCGAAGTACGAAGCTTCTTTGAGATCCATGCCAGTGAAGGCTCTTATGCCGGTGGGGTTCATTTTGAGATGACTGGGCGTAATGTGACGGAATGTGTTGGCGGGGCCTTTCATATTACCGAGCATGACTTAGCTGAGCGTTATCATACCTACTGCGATCCCCGTTTGAATGCGGATCAGGCGTTAGAGTTAGCATTTTTAATCGCTGACAATATTAAAGCAGCGCGTAGCGCGATGGCCTAAACGCTTTTGATTTTCGACAATAAACATCCGAGCCGAGTGCTCGGATGTTTTATCTAAAACTTATTAGATAAACCAGTCTCTCTAGGGTATCTCGACGGTTCAAAATTATATTTTGTTGGTTCTGACAAGGTCAGCTCGCGAAATGAAAAACAATGTGGCGTGATTGCTCATGAGTAACGAGCGGCTGGCAATGAAAAAGTAGGAGCAAAGCCTACTCAGACGAACTCTCTGGTCAACGTTTTATTCAATTTATTATTCATTTGTTATGTCGCATGACGACATGCAATGGAATAACTGCCCGCCAACTCGCTGCAAAAACGTCCCTGAAACGTCAATACGCTCCAAGTAATAGTGCATTCTTGATCATAGTTGCTTGATCTTGATTAGAAAAATCGCGACGATGAATCTTATTATGTGAAACATACACAGGCAATCGACGTGTGAGTGCTCCCTAACAGCCAATGGCTCAACGGGCGATCAGGCTTCAAGGGATAGGAGAATACGATGAAAGTGTTATTTGCAGCGCCAGAAGATGCCTGGGGCGGGATATTTTACCGTTACCAACAGGCGCTACCCGAATTTGAATGGCAAGCATTAGGCCACTATCAATTGCACGATCTGCACGGCGTGGATGTGTTGATCCCAACCATGAGTAAAGTCACCGAACCCGTGCTGGCTTCGGCCAATCAGTTGAAGTTGATTCAGCAAGTGGGGGCGGGGCTTGAAGGCGTTGATTTAGCCGCAGCCGAGATGCGCAAGATTGCGGTGGCCAATGTGCCAACAGGCGATAGCGGTAATGCCGATTCGGTGGCTGAGTTAACTGTATGGATGATGCTCTCCTTGGTGCGTCAAGCGCGCCTTATACCGCAAGCGCTCCAGCAACGCCAGCTTGGCACCCCGTGCGGGGACACCTTACAAGGACGCACGGTTGGGTTAATTGGCTTCGGTGGGTTAGGACAAGCCATCGCCAAACGGCTGCGTGCTTTTGATATGACCTTATTGGCGGTGAAGCGCCATGCTGATACAGCATTAGCCGAACGCTTTGGTTTAGAGTGGTGTGCCGATATGAGTCAGCTTGACACTTTGCTCTCTTGCAGCGATCACGTGATCTTAACGCTGCCCGATTCTCCCGATAGCCACCATCTTTTAAATAGCCATCGATTGGCATTGATGAAACCGAGTGCGTTTGTGATTAATGTTGGTCGCGGTGGGGTGGTCGACACCGATGCATTGGTTGACGCTTTGAATCAACAACGCCTAGCTGGGGCGGGATTAGATGTATTTGAACAGGAACCCGCAGATCCAGATCATCCCTTATTTGCACAAAATGTGATTGCCAGCGCCCATATCGGAGGGGTGACTCACCTGTCTCAGCAGGGGATTTTTGATGCCGTTGTCGAGAATTTACAGAGGCTTAAACAGAATGACCCATTGGCTTATCGAGTTGTATAGCCGATGCTTATTTTGTGACAGATTTAACCACTGCAACTTTGGGCACGAATAACGCTGTAGCTGCTTATTGCTACAGCGTCTGAGTGCGATTACGCGTCACAATGCACAAATTCGCTCGTGCTATTGCCCTGGCATCGGGTGGACACCATCACCACTATGTAATTGTGGACCTGATGGACCTGATGGACCACCACCACCATGTGGTGGTGGAAATAACATGCAGCCTGACAAACTACCGATGAGTATGGTCGTGAGCACGATTTTTATCATAGCTTTCATTGTAACGTTCCAGATTAGGAGATCATACAACAGGTTATTCGTTTATATAATACAATCCAAGGACTTTCTATTGTTTGAGTCATCAAACGACAGCAGTCGCTTTTCGATATATTTCTAAGTTCTTTGCTGTTCGAGACAAATCCTGCAAAGATGAAGGCCTATCTTGAGTGATGTATCTGCCAGTTGGCAAATACTGTAACAAAGGTGAGGCTATGAAAATTTGTTTATTTAGCGCTAAAAAATATGATCGCGAATATTTTGATCTAATCAATCAGACCTACGAATTTGAGCTGGACTATTTTGCTATTACACTAACGCCTAAAACCGCCTCGTTAGCCAAAGGCGCTGATGCTGTCTGTGCGTTCGTGAATGACGAAATAAATGCACAAACGCTCACCATTTTAAGCGAGTTGGGGATCAAAATTCTACTGATGCGTTGCGCGGGGTTTAACAATGTGGACTTGGCCTGTGCCAAACGCTTGGGGATCCATGTAGCCCGCGTTCCTGCTTATTCGCCAGAAGCGGTCGCCGAACATGCGATTGCGTTACTGATGACGCTAAACCGGCGTATCCATAAAGCGTATCTACGCACTCGTGATGCCAATTTTAGTTTGGAAGGGCTGACTGGTTTTAACATGCATGGACGCACTGTTGGTGTGATTGGTACGGGGAAAATTGGGTTGGCTACGGCGCGAATTTTTCGTGGTTTCGGCTGCCAAGTCATCGGTTTTGATCCCTACCCTAATGCCGAGTTTGAAAAACTCGGCGGGCGTTATGTTGCGTTCGATGAGTTGCTTAGTTTGAGCAAAGTGATTAGCTTACATTGCCCGTTAACCGCTGATAGTACTTATTTAATCGACCGCCGCGCTTTCTCATTGATGCAACCTAAAACAGTTCTTATCAATACCAGTCGTGGTAAACTGGTGGATTCTGTTGCTGCTATCGATGCGCTTAAACAAGGACTTTTAGGTGGGTTAGCGCTGGATGTTTATGAAAATGAGCAAAATCTTTTCTTTGAAGATCTCTCGGATGAAGTGATCCAAGACGATGTCTTTCGCCGCTTATCCGCTTGCCATAATGTGATCTTTACAGGTCACCAAGCGTTTTTAACCCATGAGGCTCTGACGGCAATCGCCCAGGTGACTCTCGATAACGCCAAAGCGTTAGGGGCAGGTGATACGACAGTGAATGAGATTATTCAGAACAACCCAGATCACCACTAACGTGCGTTGGCCACCTGTATCATTGCATTTCTGGCAAGTTGAAGGAGCAATTAATCGAAAGGACAAGGAGATATTCAATGATACTGGGACCACTGATTAACAGTGCGGCAATTATTGTGGGCGGGCTTTGTGGCCCGCTGTTGTCGCCGTTAATTCCTCAGCGTTTGCAAAAAGGGTTGCCACCGACCTTTGCGTTGGCCTCTATCGCGATTGGTATTACCATGGTCAATAAATCTCATTTCATTCCAGTGGTGGTGATGTCGCTGATTTTAGGGACCGCCATCGGTGAATTGATTTTTATGGAAGCGGGGGTGAGTCGCGCCGCACAATGGGCACAACGTAAATTGAATCGACTATTGCCGGTGCCGCGAAGCCTGAGTCCGAGTGAATTTAGTCAGCAATTTACGGCATTGATTGTGGTTTTTGGCGCCAGCGGGCTAGGGGTGGTTGGCTCGATGACCGAAGGGTTAAATGGCAATATCCAGCTGTTATTGGTTAAATCAATGATGGACTTTATTACCGCTATGATCTTCTCGATAAGCCTCGGGCCAAGCGTTGCGCTGATAGCGGTGGTACAGTTTAGCGTGCAAGCGATCTTATTTACACTTGCCACCTCAATTATGCCTTATATGGACCCCATTGCATTTGCCGATTTTTCCGCTGTTGGCGGCATTATCATGATCGCAGTGGGACTTCGCATCGCTAACATTATGAATTTTGCAGTGGTGAATTTTTTACCCTCATTAGTACTGGTTTTGCCATTTTCCTATCTTTGGCGGCATTTTTTTACCAGTTAAATAAGACAACATCCTCGGCGGATGCTACTCGCTCTGTAATTATCTTAATCACTTATTTATTAATTGGATGTCGGTCGTTAGTATGGTGATTCCTTTATTCATCATGACTGTTCGGAGTCTAAATTATGTCTGTCGAATTTCACCTACCTAGCCACTATATTCGTGGTGCCAATGTTGCCAGACAACTCGTTGAGTATTGCCAGCGATTGGGGCCACGAACGATGGTGATTGGTGGCCATAAGGCTTTGCAAGCGCTCGAAGAACATATTGGTGTGATCGAATCGACCCGCTACCATTGGTTTGGTGGTGAATGCTCGGTGACTCAAATTGAGCGCTTAAAAGCGCATGCTCGTGAGCAACAAGCGCAAGTCATTGTCGCTGTCGGTGGCGGTAAAGCAATGGATACCGGTAAAGCAGTAGCAGATGAGCTGCAACTACCTATTATAACCATCCCTACTATCGTCGCGACCTGCGCCGCTTTGACCCCTCTATCTGTTCGTTACTTGGATAGTGGTCATTTTTTGGATATATATCATCTTTCCAAAGCACCGGACGTGGTGCTAGTTGATACCACTTTGTTAGCTCATTCGCCGCTTCGTTGGCTGGCCGCTGGCTTAGGCGATACCTTAGCGAAATGGTATGAGTATCGCTCACTTAAACATTCTGAAACAAATTTAATCGGACATCAGCAGTTAACGGCGTTTAATAGCCGCTTATGTTATGACTTAATTGAGCGTTTTGGCGCTAAGGCGTGTCAGGCTTTAGAGCAAGGTCATTCGAGCGAAGCTCTTGAACAAGTCTGTGATGCCATTATTCTTAATGCAGGAATGACGGCGACGATGGCTAGCGGCGTGCATTCTAGCGCAGCACATGCGCTCTATAATGGCTTTACCGTTGATGATGAGGTTCGTGAATTTGGTCATGGGCTGCTGGTCGGTTATGGGAATTTAGTACTGTTGGCCCTTGAAGGGCGCAGTGATGAACAGCTACTCGATGCAATTCGATTAGCACAAGCGTGTTATGTCCCTATTTCGCTAGCGCAGATCAAAGCTAATTGGCAAGCCGAGCAACTGCAAGCCGTGTTTGATATGGCGGTAGCAACGCCAGATATGCATCAATTACCGTTTAGTGTCAGTTGCGAGCAATTAGCCGAGGCGTGTCAGCGCGTGGATGCGCTTAGTGAATGTGTCGCGGGTGAAAGTAGATAAAGTAAAGCCTTGTGGTGAGGATCACAAGGCTTATCCGTATTACATTGCAGCTTTAAAAATAGCGACCACTTCTGCGTGAGTGGGTTGTTTTGGATTGGTAAATCCGCACGCATCGTTCATGGCATTATCTGCTAATACATTGAAGTCTTCTTCTTTCGCGCCTAGCCCTTTTAGACCAGCAGGAATATTGACAGATTGTGATAGTTTAACAATTGCTGCAATTGCAGCATCTGCACCTTGTTGCTCGGTCATGCCAGCCACATCGACACCTAATGCTTTGGCCACATCTGTTAAACGAGCGGCTGCGACTTGTGCGTTATAGCGTTGTACGTGAGGCAACAATACGGCATTACAAACACCATGAGGCAGGTCATAGAAACCACCTAATTGATGCGCCATGGCATGTACATAACCTAATGATGCGTTGTTAAACGCCATTCCAGCCATAAATTGCGCATAAGCCATCTGTTCACGGGCTTGCATGTTGCTGCCGTTATGGACTGCTTCGTACAAAGAGTCGCGGATGATTTCGATGGCTTTAATCGCACAGGCATCGGTAATCGGGGTCGCAGCCGTTGACACATAAGCTTCAACGGCATGCGTTAGCGCATCCATCCCAGTTGCAGCAGTCAGTGATGCAGGCATACCTGCCATCAGTTTAGGATCATTGACGGATAAAACCGGCGTAACATTCTGGTCAACAATGGCCATTTTAATGTGGCGTTCTTGATCGGTAATGATGCAGAAGCGAGTCATTTCAGAAGCCGTACCCGCTGTGGTATTGATACTAATCAGTGGCAGCTGTGGCTTTTTAGAAACATCCACCCCTTCATAATCACTGATATGGCCACCATTGGTTGCCACCAGGGAAATTCCTTTGGCACAGTCATGTGATGAACCGCCCCCTAAAGAGATGACGCAGTCACAACTATGATGATGCAAAGTTTCAAGACCCGCGTTCACATTAGCAACCGTTGGGTTAGGTTGAACGCCATCATAAACCACACATTCAACCGAATACTCTTTGAGTAGCGTTTGAATTTCTGCAGTGACGCCCAGTTTCGTCATCCCAGGGTCAGTGACAATCAACGCCTGTTTAAAGCCTAAATTTTGGATTTGTTGGGCTGCATTTTTTAGGGCACCTTCGCCCATAATGTTGATAGCTGGAATATAAAATGTACTACTCATGAAGCTCACCTTTTGCATAATTGTTAATTTTTCGACTGAATTGTGTCACTCAACCATGTTGATAAATTTGACCTAACTCAAATATTGCGAATAAATCATGTAAATTTATTGTCAGTTGAATTGTTGCATGTTTGTTTATCCCCGATTGATGTTCATCCGCGGTCAAAAAGTATACAAATGCGTTGGTTGAGGGCATGTTGTTGCTTGCAGCAAGCCGAGTATTGATGCAAGGCTGGCATTGACGCTGCAAAAAGCTGGCTTTATTGCAATAGATAAAGTAATCACTGAGTACTATGAGTTGTGTTTGCAGATGGGAAAGGGGTTGATCCAGCACTATCAAGTCGCGACAATTCGATGCGTTACGTTTTACCTTGATGTTTTTTTGCGCAGTCGTTGATGCTTTAACTTTAAGAAAGACGATTGACGATTATCATTAACATCTGGTTTTGAAACGTTGGCTCGTTCTAGGTAACGAGAGTTGTTGTTAACACAATTTGAGTGTCATTACTTAGGTCATAAATTTAACGGTCATAAAAGGAGCGCGTCAATGAATCAATCTAGCCTGTTAGCCGCCATACAGATGAATAGTGGTGATGATGTTGACACCAATATACGCCTTGCCAGTGAGTTGATTGCTCAGGCCGCGGCGAAAGGCGCAAAATATGTGGTGTTACCCGAGTATTTTTATTGGATGGGCGCCGATGAAACGCAGCGCGTTCACTTAGCTGAAGCCTTTGGTGATGGGCCGTTGCAGCGTAAGCTCAGCGAACTGGCCGCAACCTATCAGTTATGGTTGGCCGCAGGGACTTTACCCATTGCCTCTCCTGAGCCTGAGCATGTGTATAACACACAGTTATTATTTAACCCGCAAGGGCAGTGCCAAGCGCGTTACGATAAAGTACACCTATTTGGTTATGACGATGGCTCAATGCGTTACCAAGAGTCAGACGTGTTAACCGCAGGGCGCGACGTTGTCACTTATTCGCTGCCCTTTGCCAAGGCGCGGGCCAGTGTCTGTTACGATCTGCGTTTTCCAGAGTTGTATCGCCAAGCGCCAGATTATCAGATCATCTCTATGGCCGCTGCGTTTACCTATACGACTGGCCTAGCGCATTGGCATACCTTATTGCAAGCTCGAGCGATTGAAAATCAGTGTTACGTTGTGGCGGCTGCGCAAACGGGTGAGCATCTCGGCGCCAAACAGACCTATGGTCACAGTTTGATTGTTGACCCATGGGGAGAAATTGTCAGTGAATGTCCTGCCGGCAATGGTGTGGTCGTTGCTGCTTATGATCCGCAGTTGCTCGCAACGGTTCGCCAGAAGCTCCCTGCACTAGCCCATCGGATGTTGTAGGTAGGGATGAGCGAGATGATGGAGTAGGCAGCAGAATATGACGTTGATTCTGCGGGCGTATGACTCAGTCAGTGGTGTAGTCGTTGTTGTTTAAATCGGGCAGTAAAGAGCAATGGTCAGCCGCTTATGATAGGTTTTACCAGTAGATTGGTAGCGATCTTTAGGTTATGTGGGTTAGCAAACGAAAGGGCGCTGGGCGCCCTTAGAATGGGTGATATTACTTGCTAAGCAAAGGCGGGATAGTTGGCACTATCGGTGCGTTGTCGATATCCGCTTGAGTTATTTTAAATCGCTCAGGGTAGTGTTCTCGGCTGGTGCGGCGTAACGGCTCGGTTGAGCGCCAGGTGTAAAAACAGTGTTGGCACATATGTACGGTCCAAACTCCATTGACAGGAGATTCAGCCAGCAGTTCGATATGCTCATCGCCACAACGTGGACAAATCATCGTTATTCTCCTTATTTTTTATGACGTTCAGCAATCATTTGATTGAGTTTCTCAGCCCATTTAGCCGCTTCGGGGAGATCTTTCACCGGCTGGCTGTAGTGGCCGCGGTTATCTGGGGCGACGGGGGTGGTGGCATCAATCACTAATTTGTCGGTAATGCCAGCAGGCTGTGAGCCTGGGTCAAGCTCTAGCACAGACATGTTAGGAAGCTGAACTAGATCGCCAGCAGGGTTGACTTTGGATGACAGCGCCCACATCACTTGTGGCAGGTTAAATGGATCGACATCTTCATCGACCATAATCACCATCTTCACATATCCCAAACCATGGGGAGTAGTCATCGCCCGCAAACCCACGGCCTTGGCAAAGCCACCATAACGTTTCTTGGTGGAGATAATCGCCAGCAAGCCATGTGTGTACATGGCGTTAACAGCCTGCACCTCGGGAAATTCAGCCTTGAGTTGTTTATATAATGGCACGCAGGTCGCCGGACCAATCAAATAATCGATTTCGGTCCAAGGCATGCCTAAATAGAGTGATTCAAAGATCGGGTTCGTGCGATAGCTAATTTTGTCGATGCGCACCACCGTCATCTGCCGGCCGCCTGAATAGTGGCCAGTGAATTCGCCAAATGGCCCTTCAATCTCACGCTTACGCCCCTCAATAACGCCTTCAAGAATGACCTCTGAACCCCATGGCACATCAAAACCGGTTAACGGCGCTGTGCTAATCGGATAGGGTGCTTCACGCAAGGCTCCTGCCATCTCGTATTCGGACTCATCATATTTCAGCGGTGTTGCGCCCATCAGCGTGATGATCGGGTCATTTCCCAGCGTAATGACGATAGGGAGATCTTCGCCGCGCTCCTCGGCTTTGTGTAAGTGGATTGCAATATCGTGCATTGGTACCGGTTGCAGTGCGAGTTTACGCTTGCCTTTGACTTCCATGCGGTAGATCCCGACATTTTGTTTGTCAAAGTTATCCGGATCGCTTGGATCGCGTGAGATGATACTGGCTTTATCCAGATAGAAGCCACCATCACCATCATTAAGGCGAAATAATGGCAAAATATCAAATAAGTTGATGTCATCACCATCAGCACTATTTTCGGCCCAAGGTGGATTATCACGGCGTTCAGGAGCGACGGGGTAGTTATCCCAACGGCGGATAAACTCATCGATCTGCGCCTTGGTTCCAGTTTGCGGCGACAATCCCAGTGCAATGGCATGGTTCGACCACGAGCCCAAAGTATTCATAGCGATTTGGGCATTGGTAAAACCTGCTACATTGTTGAAAAACAATGCGGGGGCAGCATCCGGATTACTAATGCGTCCAGTGGCGTTGGCGGCTGCGGCGATATCGGGTTCAGCTTGCACTTGTTCTTCTATACGCAGCAATTGCTGGTGTTCATCTAGTGCGTTTAAAAAGCTGCGTAAATCATCATAAGCCATAGATACTCCTTTGAATGTTGGAACTAATGGCGTTCAGGTAGACCTTGCCAACGCTTCGCATCAGGCAAGGCAATATGGAATTGGTCAAGTACACGAGCAACCACGTGGGTAGTGACATCATCAATATGTTGAGGGTGGTTGTAGTAAGCAGGCATCGGCGGCACGATCGCTGCACCCATTTTTGACAGTGCCAACATATTATCTAAGTGGATGCTCGACAACGGCGTTTCGCGAGGCACGAGTACCAGCTTGCGCTGCTCTTTTAATATCACATCAGCGGCGCGGCCAATCAGCCCTTCGGCGTACCCTAAGCGAATGCCTGCTAAGGTTTTCATGCTGCAAGGAATGATAATCATGCCATCGGTGATAAACGATCCGGATGAGATCGCTGCTGCTTGGTCGTCAGGGCGATAGACCACATCGGCAAGTTCGCGGAGATCACCTGCCTTGTAGCTGGTTTCAAGCTCCAAAGTGACTTTTGCCCATTTGGAGAGGATCAGATGAGTTTCTACGTCAGGACACTGACTGAGCGCTTCTAGCAGTTTTACCGCCAAAGGAGCCCCTGTCGCGCCAGTCATGGCTACAATTAATCGCAAAATGATCTCCTACTTGTTCGCATAAGAACTATTTTGCGCTATTATGAGGGGAGTTATCAATAAGATCAATGATTCTTTGTGAGGTAAACTTCTAAAATGATGCATGAACGGTTAGCTATCAAAGGAGTCTCTATGGGTAAATTAATTCACCAAGAAGTGTTCCACCTGATGCGTCGGGTGTTTCAATTACATACCGCAGCGTGGCAAAAAGCCCTGCCGACATTAACCAAACCCCAAATGGCAGTATTACGAACGCTGGCGGAGCATCCTGGGATCGAACAGATTGAATTAATGGCGGCAGCCGCCAGTAGCAAAGCGACGTTGGCTGAAATGCTGCGCCGCTTAGAGCAGCGACAGTGGTTGTACCGACAGACTGACACGAATGACCGGCGCCGGCGGTTTGTTCACTTAACCGAGCAGGGGGAACAGTTGGTTCAAGAGTTACGGCCGCAGTGGGAGCAAGTCGATCAACAATTTTTACAGCGTTTGTCGACAGATGAACAAGGGCTGCTACTGCAATTATTAACTAAATTGGCCCAAAGTGATGATCCGTCTAGTTTGTGATGTGCCCGCTTGCTGTCAATGAGTTTGGAGAGATTATGGCAATAGAATATGTGGTCTTGTTAGATAAACACCGCCGTGCCTACGCTCAGATGGATAAGCGTGCAGTGCACCATCAACAGACCCCATTTCATTTGGGGTTTTCTTGCTACATTTTTAATGCCAAGCGGCAGTTATTAGTGACCCGACGCGCCTTGAGTAAACAAACATGGCCAGGGGTTTGGAGTAATTCAGTATGCGGGCATCCTGCTCCCAATGAGCCGTTCAGTCAGGCCGTGATGCGTCGGGCTCGTCATGAACTTGGGCTGAATATTCGAGCACCACAATTACTAATTGATGATTATCGCTATTGGGCGAAAGATGCCAGTGGTGTTATTGAGTATGAATATTGCCCAATCTATTGGGCTCAGGCGCAAAGTGATTTGGCTTTAAATTCTGAAGAAGTGATGGATTATCAATGGATTAATGGCGATAAACTGGTTCAATCGATTCAGGCTACGCCGTGGGCTTTTAGCCCGTGGATGGTTGAACAGGTGGAATTACTCTGTCAGCGAAAGCTGTGGCCTCATTAATCACGATAAAAATAATTATAAATTTTAGATGAATAGTTATTCTATTTTGCCATATAATCACTCACCAGAAAATCCTGTTGACTAACTCGTTAATGAGTGACTGCCACAGGAGATACACAAATTTAACATTCTTTGTTTTAGCGTATTGAAGAAGGGAAGCGACATGAATATCGTGAAGTGTTTGATCGTTGCATTAGGCGTTGCGGCTGTACCCAGTGTGTGGGCGGGTACAACAGCGATAAAATTTGGGGTAGAGCCACAGTATCCGCCTATGGAGAGTAAAACTTCCGACGGAAAACTGGTCGGGTTTGATATTGATTTAGGCAACGCGATTTGTCAGCAGGCAAAGCTGAAATGTTCATGGGTAGAAAGCTCATTTGATACGCTCATTCCAGCACTGAAAGCGAAAAAATTTGATGTGATTAACTCATCGATGGATATTACGCCACAACGTGCTAAAGCGATTGCCTTTACCCATGCGATCTATCAATTGCCATCACAACTGATTGCGCATAACGGCTCCGGTTTAAAACCGACTGCTGAGGCTTTAAAAGGTAAAAACATCGGGGTGTTGCAAGGTTCAACCCAAGAAAGTTATGCGATGAAACATTGGCAGCCAAACGGGGTGAATATTGTTCCTTATAAAGATCAAAACCAAGTCTACTACGATATGGTATCGGGTCGTTTAGATGGCACATTGGTGAATTCAACCTCAGGACAAGCTGGGTTTCTCGATAAAGCTCAAGGCAAAGGGTATTCATTTATGGGCAAAGCGGTCTACGACCCAGAGATATTCGGTCCAGGCATTGGTTTTGGACTACGCAAAAGTGATAGCGCACTCGTTACTCGGATCAATAAAGCCATTAATGTTCTCAAAGCCCAAGGCTTGGTCCATCAATTGTCGAAAAAGTACTTTAAAAATGTTGATGTAAGCTTACCCGAACAAAACTAAGCTATTCTTCAGTTACGTCAAACCATAGCCGGGTGGGCCACATCTTGCTATGGTTTTTTCATTATGAGTAAAAATTGTTAGTCTACAGTCGACTTTGACTCAGCGATTTTTGGGAGAAGGCATGTTTTATGGGTATGGGGAGCAGGTCTGGCAAGGCACTCTAGTGACGATTGAATTGGCGGTTTTGTCCGTCTTAGTCGCCATATTTTTAGGGCTGTTAAGTGCCTGTGGCAAATTGTTTGGTAATCGCCTACTGCAAGGCTTTGCGCAAGTGTATACCTCGATTATTCGCGGTGTGCCTGATTTGGTGCTGATGCTGTTAATATTCTACAGTTTGCAGATATGGCTGAATCAGTTGACCGATTTTATCGGTCTTTCAACCATTGAGATTGACCCGTTTAGTGCTGGCATTCTCACGATTGGCTTTATTTATGGTGCCTATTTTGCCGAGACTTTTCGTGGTGCTTTTTTGATGGTCCCAAGTGGTCAGCTTGAGGCAGGATATGCTTACGGGATGAGTCGTTGGCAGGTTTTTCGTCTGATTTTGTTTCCGCAAATGATGCGTCATGCACTGCCTGGGGTAGCGAATAACTGGTTAGTGACATTAAAATCCACCGCGTTGGTCTCATTGATTGGCTTGTCTGATGTGGTGAAGGTCACCCAAGACGCCGGTAAGGGGACTTATAAGTTGTTCTTTTTTACGTTGCTCGCGGGCGCGATTTACCTGTTGCTGACAAGCCTCTCTAACGGCGTGTTGTGGTGGTTAGAGCGTCGTTATCAATTTGAACTGAAAAAGCCGTCTATATGATTGATCTGATTCAACACTATTGGAAAGCCTTGCTTTTTAGTGATGGTTACCATTTTACCGGTGTGGTGGTGACGCTGTGGCTGCTGGTGATCGCCATTGCTTTAGGTTTCACTCTCTCGATCGGGTTGTCGATGGCGCGGGTGTCATCTCGAAAATGGGTGCAGTTTCCGGTATGGCTGTTTACTTACGTGTTTCGTGGTACACCGCTTTACGTGCAGTTGCTGATTATTTATTCGGGATTGTTTTCGCTTGATTATATTCGAGGGCATGAATTTTTAAGCTGGTTTTTTCGCAGCGGCTACCGCTGTACGATCCTAGCGCTAGTGCTGAATACCTGTGCGTACACCACTGAGATGTTCGCCGGTGCCATTCGCTCTATCCCTCGCGGTGAAATTGAAGCGGCGCAAGCCTATGGCTTTTCCGGTTGGCAGATGTATTCGCATATTATTATTCCCTCGATGCTGCGCAAAGCTCTCCCTGCCTACAGTAATGAGGTCATCTTGATGTTGCATGCGACCTCTTTGGCGTTTACTGCCACCGTGCCAGACATTTTAAAAATTGCGCGTGATATGAATGCGGCCACGTATTTGTCATTCCAATCGTTTAGCATCGCGGCCGTCATTTATATGTGTATCTCGTTTACGCTGATTGGCTCATTTCGTTTGGCGGAAAAACGCTGGTTGAAGCATCTACAACCCGCTTCGTAAATGACGCTTGCCATTCCCATTGTATAAAGCCCAAGTCATCAACTTGGGCTTTTTCAGCTTAGCGCAGTTCATGACCTCGATATTCAGGGATCCAAAACCAGGTTGCTAAAATATCTAGAACATAAATAATAGCCAGCAGTGCCAGCGCGGTATGAAATGAGTAGAGGCTGGTGAGTGCACCAATCACCAGCGGTCCAAAGCCGCCGACCGCTCGGCCGATATTAAATAAGACATTTTGGGCAGTTGCTCTTGCTTGTGTAGGAAACGCCTCTGAAATCAAAGCCCCATAGCCGCCGAGCATGCCGTTGACAAACATCCCTAAAAACGCCCCAGCAATTAACATCGCGGTTGGATCACTCAGTAAGCTATAGGTAATGACCATCACCACCGCGCCTGTTTGAAACAATAGAAAACTGGGTTTGCGCCCGATGCGATCCGCTAACTGCCCAAACAAACCAATGCCTATCATCATGCCAACAATTGTGACTGCCATCCACAATGATGATTTAGTCAAAGTAAAGCCTAAGTGGTGGGAAAGATAACTGGGCATCCAGATCATCATGCCGTAATAACCAAAGTTTTGTACCGAGGTTAAGACCACAATGCCAAGGCTAATACGTCGTGTCGCACGGTCTTTCATTAATAAGCGAAACGCATTGGTTTTGGGGGAATTCAATTGTGTGCGACGGACAAATAACTCGGGCTCGTGAAGCTTCCAGCGCATTCCCCAAGCAATAAATGCTGGGATAACACCCACCATAAACATGCCACGCCAACCAATGTGAGGTAATAGTGCTGGGGTGAGCAGCGCGCCGGCCAATACGCCTACTTGCCAGCCCAACGCAACATATGACGAGGCGCGGGCCCGTTGTTTGGCCGGCCAGGCTTCAGCCGCGAGCGCCATACCAATTCCAAACTCGCCTCCTAAACCAATTCCCGCAATGGTGCGACAGATTAATAGTTCCTGATAGCTTTGGGCAAACGCGCATAAGCCAGTAAATACGGCAAACAGGACAATACTCCAAGTGAGCATACGCACACGGCCAAAGCGATCACTGAGTGCTCCAAAAATGATGCCGCCAAAAACTGCACCGACGAGTGTCCACGTGACGAGAGCGCCAGCTTGGCTATGGCTTAGATGTAAGCTTTGGGAAATCGCTGGTAACATAAAACCAAGAATCAGTAAGTCAAAACCATCCATGGCATAACCCAATGTTGAACCTATCAGTGCTTTCCAGTGGTAATTGGGTGAGGTGTTGTGTGCAACTGGTATGTCGCAGGACATGAATATCTCCTTAAATGAATGGGGGGTAAGATAACGGCGCTAGATTGTAGCTGATTTTGCGAAGATAAGATGAATTCGTTGGCCGTAAATTGTTATTTCGGCCGTTTAGCGGTGGTTTTACTACGGCTTGATATTTTTTAGATGAAATCGCATTCACCCCCGAGGATTTGAGTGCGATATATTGTGAAGACTCACCCTCAATGGGTAGTCCTTTATGGTTTAATTAGTGACAGCCCCAACAAAACCATATTATTTCATGAGCTTATAGGCCACTACATAATCTCCGATCGTGGTGCCAAGCGAACCATGTCCTCCCGCAACCTGAACCACCATTTGTTCTCCGTGACTATTTAGATAAGTCATCGGGGTTGCCTGTCCGCCTGCGGGCAAGCGCCCACGCCATAATACTTGACCCGTTGAGAGATCATACGCGCGCAGATAATTATCAACAGTCGCGGCCATAAAGGTGATTCCCCCTGCTGTAATAACTGGCCCGCCAATACCTGGCATTCCCAATTTAATCGGCAGCGGGAGTGGCGTCATATCACGAATCGTCCCATTTTTATGCTGCCAGATTGTTTTCCCAGTGGTGAGATCAACGCCCGCGACATATCCCCAAGGCGGTTGTTGGCAGGGAACGCCTAATGGTGATAGAAAAGGCTTAAGTTCAACCGCATAAGGTGCGCCAGCATTGGCATTTAAACCATGTTCACCAACATTCATTTGACCCAGCAAAGCCTCACCTTTGGCTTTCAACTTCGAGATGAAAGCAAGATAAAGCGGCATTGAGAATAGGACTTGTCGTTTGGGATCAACCGCAACACTTCCCCAGTTGAAGACCCCAAAATTACCTGGGTAGACTAGTGACCCCTGTTTTGACGGCGGGGTATATTGTCCTTGGTAACGCAGTGAGTGCAATTCAATACGACAGATCATTTGATCAATGGGCGTAGCTCCCCACATATCGCTTCCAGTTAACGGGGCAGGTTTGAAATTAACCGCAGATGATGGTTGCGTCGGCGATGTATAATCTCCTTTAATCGTTCCTTGTGGTGCTGGATTTTCAGTCATTGGGAAAATTGGTTTGCCAGTTTTTCGATTCAGCACATAAATATCGCCTTGCTTAGTTGGAACAACTAAGGCGGGTTGTTTCCCTTGAACAGTCGAGAGGTCCACTAATACCGGTTGGGCAGGAGTGTCCATATCCCACAAGTCGTGGTGGATAAATTGCTGTACCCATGCGACTTTCCCTGTATCTAAATGAAGTGCTACAACTGACGTTGCATATTTTTCTTCAGCAGGAGTCCGGTACATGCCTAATTGGTCTGGTGTTCGATTCCCCATGGGCAGATAGATTAAACCTAAGGCTGGATCGGCGCTTGCCACCGACCAACTATTAGGCGAACTCACGGTATACGTGTTGCCCTTTGCAATCGGCTGAGTATCATTTGGGTGCGCTGAATCCCAGTTCCAAACCAGTTGACCGCTTTTGGCATCATAAGCACGGATCACGCCAGAAGGTGAATTGATATCGTAGTTATCGTTGACGGAACCGGCGACGACGACGACTCCGTTAGCGACGAGCGGTGGTGACGTCGAATAGTAGTAACCCGATTGTTTAAATGGCATATGTTGGGTTAAATCGAGTTGACCATGATTGCCGAAATTATCACATCGGGCTCCCGTGGCCGGATCAAGGGCTAATAACCGAGCATCAGACGTGGGCAGAAATAACTGCGCATCACACTGAATCGGCTGCAGTTGTTCTGCCGGTTGAACAACCAACTGAGCCATTGGTACTTGCCCAGAAGCTGGTGGCAGGTAAGAAACTCCGCGGCAGGTTTGGTGTTGTCGCTGACTATCAGCAGCAACTTTCGCATTATAGACCCACATCTTTTTACCGCTATCGGCGTTTAATGCGACTAGCCAGTTATGCGGAGTGCATAGATATAAGGCGTTACCTATTTTCAGCGGAGTGGCTTCGTAGGTTGTTTCACCGACGTCTTTTGGCCCCTTTTTATCCCCAGTTTCATAGACCCATGTTTGTTCTAATGAGGACACATTGGCTGGCGTAATTTGTTTAAGTGGGGAATAACGCTGACCTAAATTTGAACGTCCATACGCATACCAGCTGTCATCTGGCACGGCTCCAATACGAGGTGAATCATTGATCACTTTGGTATTTAACTGGCCGTTTAAATTATGCGTTGGCACGAGCATGGTGGCCAATAATGCAACTGTGATAATCGTCCAACTTGTTGTATAAAACCACCCCCCCGAAACGGGGTTGGGCCTTCTTAGCAACAACACCCCAAGAGCTAAAAATAGTCCTAGTCGGGTCGCAAGAGGCCACCAGTCAATTCCCGATTCCCAAACGGCCCAAATCGCCGTTAAAATCAGAAAAATTGCATAAATTTGGCGAACCTTTGCCGATTTTTTAAACGCTAACCAAGCATTATAAAGGAGGAATATCCCGGCGATCAGATAATAAGGGCTTCCATGTAGCGAAATTAAATAACCACCACCCACAGCTAGGGTGGCACCAATCATCAAAGTAAAGACAGCAAATAAGAACATAATCTCTCTTGTTGTGATGATAGACCAATTATACAGCCTTGTTTCTCCGGTTGCATGGTCGCGCAGAAGCGTTAGCTTTTTAGCTAATATTTATTATTAAGAATAGGAGAGATACCCTGTGTGTCAACCTGATGTTGAACCAGCTGATTTTGAGATAACATACAAATGTGCATTAAGAGCAGTACATGCCAAAGAATACAGCCGTCGAGCCACAAGTTAAGCCATCACCTGATTTGAAAAAACGATCACGTCGACTTTTCACCACGGAATATAAACTATCCATCATACAACAGGTGGATGATTGTCGACATGGTGAGTTAGGGACATTACTTCGACGAGAAAAACTCTATTCGAATCAGTTAGCACAGTGGCGTCGAGAGTTTGCCGATAACGGCGTTAAAAGCCTACAAAAATCGACTCCAGGTCCTGCGTCCACTAAAACACCAGAACAAAAACACATCGAGCAATTAGAAAAAGCGAACGCTCGTTTACACCATCAACTAGACGTAAAGGACAGCTGCATTATGCTCCAAAAAAAGCCATCGCCTTAGTGGAAGCGATGGAGCAAGAGAGCGACTATGATGCTCGTTCAAGAGCCTTGTCCTGTCTGAACGCATGGCCAGCCATGTCCTCAATGTGAACCGTAATACGCTGAGGTATCAACAAAAGCGCTCTCTATTTTGTGGCCCTATACAACCAGCATGGCGTCAACGAAAGAGGCTCTTCAACCTAGAGCTCTGACAGAAAAAGAGCGCCAAGAGGTTAAAAGTGTCTTAACCAGTGAGGCGTATTGCAATCAGCCGCCTATGCAGATTTATTATGATTTATTGCAACAAGGCCAGTGTCTTTGCTCCACCAGTGCAATGTATCGAGTTCTTCGTGAAGAACATAAGCAAGGAGAGTGGCGTGCTCAACCACCACCACAATCTCACGTGATACCTCGTCTCACCGCCACGGCCCCTAATGAAGTATGAAAGGTGAAGCGGCCATAAGGGCCTTCAACTTCGGCGACCTGCCCGGTCATGGGCTGCCAAGACACTGGTGTAGTCGCCGAGGGACTTGATGGCAAAGTGAAGGCTTTTGCCCTCAGGGCTGGCGGACATAATGCTGAACGGATGTGGTTCTTTGTCATGGGCAAAACGCACAAAGGCAAACTGGCCCGGCAGATGTTCAAAAACGCCCTTGTTGATGCTGAGCACAACGCTAGTGACGGGCCCGTGAACTTCCACAGCAGTAACAATAGCTTTGACGCGATAGGGCAATAGTCGCCGCGATGATACCTACCGCAGCCAGCGCAATCACCATGTAACCCGCAGGTGTTGCCAGCCAGCGCTCCCGCAGTTGTGCCGTGGCATCGTGGTAGGCGATCAAAATAAACACTGCAGGTACAAACCTATGTGTGTTCCTGAATATTCGGTAAGGCACGCGGTGCAGCAGTGCGATCACTATGAGGATCACAATCGCATAAAACGCATATTCGCCCAGCGTTTGGCCGGTGGAGTAGAGAATTTTTTCGATATTGGAGTAGTCGCCTTTAATTCGCTCGCCAGGGTTGGCAACCCAACCCCATTCAACCCACCAACGCGGCAGCTGTCGAATCAACCAGTGCAGCAAGGCAAAAACTGCCGCATAAATTCCCACCCATTTGTGCAGGCGATACAGCTTGTCCAGCCCGATTCTGCGCTCAAACCAGTCCAACCGCAGTGCAAGCACCACCGTAAGCATCATCAGTGCCAGGGCAATAACCCCGCTTGATTGCGCCACTCCCAGCCGCTCAGGTCAGCCAGAAGATGCCCTGGCCCCGTTGATATCAACGGCCAACAAAATGGTTGGCGCAATAACGTTGGTGGTGGTTTTCACGGGTGGTTCCTCAAGGCTTAAATCTGGGCAGTGGGATAGCGCGGCACATCAAGGCCGCAAAACAATCCGCTCGCGTGTATCGTCCATGGTCCAAGCCTGCTCTACCTGCGCCAGCGGCAGGTTGAGTGTTGCAATCTGAAATCCTGCTGCGGGAGCCGCTGCCAGCACTTCGGCCATTACGGCCAACAGACGCGGCATGGCTACGCTGCCCATGCCGCTGCCCATCATTTGTAGGGCCGATGAGCGCAGGGCGGCGCTGGGCAGGTTGATGTTGCCGCCGCTGACCGACCCTATCTGCACATAGCGCACCGGCACGCCGTCCGGGCCAAAGCGGGCGGCAGCGGCAATCAAGGCCTCCGCACTCTCGCCCCATAAATAGTCCAGCACCACATCCACACCCTGTGCAAATTCTTGTTTGAGCGCCGCTTGCAGAGCGTTGCTATCCTGAGTTAGAGAGACGGTTACATCTGCCCCCAAGTCGCGGAGTGCTTCAAGTGAAGCCGCGTGGCGACCGGTGGCAATCACCTTGCTTGCGCCCAAATATTTGGCAATTTGTACCGCCAAGCGGCCCGAAATACCCGTGGCGCCGTTGATGAGTACCGTCTCATCCTTACGCAACTGGACACGCTCCAGCAGTGCCGCCCAGGAGGACATGGCCGGTATCATCATGGCGGCCGTATGGCTATCTTCCAGAGCATCCGGCAGGGCGAGGCAGAATTGTTCGTCCAGCACACAGTACTCGGCCATGGCGCCAAGGGGGTGTTCCGGCAGGAAAAAGTACACCCGCTGCCCGTCTTCGCACACCCCCACACCGTCAATCCCCGCCACAAACGGCAGCCCGCCTTCGGAGCTGTAATGCGCACCCGATGCGCGGCTTTTGGTGACATGACTGATGGACGATGCTGTTACTTGCACCAGGCGCTGGCCTTCGGCGGCGGTTGGTGTGGGAAAATCGGCGTAAACCGGGGCAGCCTGTCTCAGATGAGTCACCAGTGCGGCTTTCATGATGTAATTCTCTCTTGGGTGAAATATATGCGTATAATGCACATATTAAGCAGGTTTAAGAGGCTGTCAATGAAAAGCGTGAAAAATACACATATATCGGCTCAGCTGCGCGTGCTGCACAGTGCTGTTCTCGATATAGTTGGAGTGATGAACCGTCCCCAGCGCGATGAGTTATTGCTCAAAGCAGCGGGCCTTACGCTGGAGAGGGCGCTGTTTCCGCTGCTGGTGTTGGTGGGTAAATATGGGCCGATTGGTATTGTTGAAATGGCTGAGCTGATCGGCCGTGACTACACCACCGTATCGCGTCAAGTGGCTCGTTTGGAGGAGTTGAACTTGGTAGCACGGCAGGTTAATGCGAAGGATAGACGCATAAAAGAAGCGTTGGTCACCGACAAAGGCCGCGCCATGACCGATCGTATTGATGAGGCGCGGGATCGTATCAGCAGCGCTATTTTTGCGAATTGGGAGGAGGCGGATCTGGATCAACTCACGCTGTTAATACGCCGCTTTGCCGATGCGATTATGAAAACACCCGAAGTGCCGGAGGCGGCCTACACGGCAACTTCACCCGAGCCACCGGCCCATACCGGCTAAATGCACTGGCGGAGCCGCAGCTGATGCCTGAGCTGAGCAACTTCCGCGATAGTCACGTTTTTGCCCTGTAGCAGATTGTTGGCCATGGCTATGCGTCAGGCCAACAGATATTCCATGAGGGACTACCCGGCAAGGGAAGTTGCCACCGCCCAGTAATCTGAAGCAAAGCTGTATAAGTTTACATTCAGAACATATGGGTGGCGATCATGGACTGACTATCGCAGTGAAATGTTAGCGTCTTTTGCCTGCAAAGCAGTGACGAGTAGATATTTTCCTGGTCCTTTAATCCATTCTTCGAATTTTAACAGATGCCCGAACGTCTCTCTCAAAGCCGTCAGATCTGCGCTTCCAGCCCCACGGCCATCATCGATAATGACTGACAGTCGCCCCAGAAAAGCATTTTCCTTGAGAAGCGTATCAGTGAAACGTTGGTATTGAATGGTTTTTCCGGCAGCCTGACTGAGAATGTTTTGTAAATCGATGCCAGTCACTTCATCTCCGGCTATCTCAAGCGTTTGTCCGACGAACTGCTGAGGGTGTTCAAAAATATGGCCGACGATTTTCCCGATATCCTGCACTGCGATAATTTGGAAAGATTGATCAGGACGGACAAAGAAAGAATACTTACCTTGTTCCAGTCCCATGCCGGGCAGTAACAGAAGCTCCATAAATGCTGCCGGGCGGATAATGGTATGGCGGATATCCAGAGAGCTGAGATATTCTTCAATTTCTGTTTTGCTATCGAAATGCCCCATCCCAGTCACCCCTTTGCCGGCGGCACCCACTGATGTATAAACCAGATGCTGAACATCTAGCTCAACGGCAATATCTGCGATAGTTTTTCCATAAAGCACTTCCTGCTCATCGGAAATGCCATAAAGCTCACCCTGACCGGAACTGGGTTGAATGCTGAACACACCGTAAACGCCGGTCATGGCTGCACGAATGGAAGCTGAGTCTGACAAATCGCCACCCACAATCTCGGCGCCTAATGCAGCCAGTTGTTGAGCCTTTTTATTTTGTCGATCACGCACTAGAGCCCTGACTTTCCAGCCATTGGACAATAATACAGATGCAACGGCACCGCCTTGCTGACCAGTACCACCGAAGATAAGGACAGTTTTACTCTGATGATTGAGATTCATAGGTGTCTCCTTGTTATGTGAGACACTAGTAGTATACTATTTATATCTGAATGCAACTAGGTACCTGGATGCTACCTGGTAACTTGGAGTATCCTTAGCGATGTCATCATCACCACAAAAACTGGAACACAGTCGCGTTGTTCTCGAAGAACTTACCAGCAAATGGACACTTCTGGTCCTAAATGAACTTTGCAATGAACCGATGAGATTCAATGCCTTAAGGCGCGCCCTGCCTGATGTAACACAGAAGGCGCTGACACAATGCCTGCGGCGGCTTGAAGCCAGCGGATTTATATCGCGTACGGTGGTGAGTCTTTCACCTGTCGCTGTTATCTATGAGATTTCTCCCCTTGGCCGCTCTTTAGAACCGCATTTACAGGCAATTTTAAAATGGGCTGATGAGCACAGAGAAGAAATTCAAGCGGCTAAATATCGTTATTCATCGGATTAAAAAATCGAGCGAGCTTCCCGACCTTGCCTAAGGGCTGTTGATCGTTGCTGTACAAATTTTATTCAGCAATGCGACGGTAGCCACATCACAGAACATGCCAGTGACACCATACGGGCGTAGTTTCTTGCTAATTTATCGTATCTCGTTGATATAGCACGAAAGTGTTTAATCCTTGCGAAAGTATTCTCAACTAAATGTCGGTACTTATACAGGCACCAATCTGCGCTGTCCTTATCTATATCCTGACCATCATTTCTCTTAGGTATGACTGTGTTACCACCCTTTGAATCAACATATGTCCTCAGAGCTTCGCTGTCATACCCCTTATCAGCGACGAACACATTTATCTCTTTCAGATGGTCGACTAAGCTATCGCGCAAGCAATGTCGTTTCTTTGACCTTCAGATAACTCAAAATAGATGGTCAAACCACCACTATCAACGACCAAATGGATCATTAGTTGAGTGACCACCATGGCTCTTTCCTATGTATTCACTATCTGGTGTCGCTGCCCCCGTACTATGTTGGTGAGCTTTGACTATCGACCCATTAGTAAATACCCAATTGCCATCAGAAAACTTTGCTCACTCATTGAATATATACTTAGAAGGCCTTTTTTAGACCATACGTTAAAACGGCGATATACAGAACTCCAGTCACCAAACTCTGCGGGTAGCTCATGCCAGGGAATACCTGTCCGCAATCTGTAAAGGATGCCTTCAAAGGTCATCCGGAGTTCAAGTTTATTGTCTATGCGGCCCGTGTTCTTCATTATTTGAAGTCGCTTTCCCCACCGCTTATCAGTTAGCATTGTTCTCGGTATGGTGAACTCGGTTGTGGTTTGTTTTTGGCGAAATGATTATAACCTTCACTATGCCATTTAAAAAATCACCACGCTTTAGGGTCATACAAAATGCAATTTAATGAGCAGCTAGTTGGTGCAAAACAGGTTGACACGTTCCGGATATGTGCCCACGCAACCTAACTATCTTTTTAATTATTATTAATAAATAAGTTATTTTCTTATAAAAAATGAGAAACTAATATGATCGGCATCGAACTATCTGCGATGGGAGGTTCAAAATGTGGGGTGTTTGCGCAAACGATTGCATCGCAATATATAGGAGTATACTTCTGCAACTGGGAGCTTGACGTTTCTTCCATTTTAGCTGATAAAAGATATAGATCATGCGAGTGTGATTTGGGTGTCATTCGTGTTATTTAACCAACGATTATTGGTCTGTAGTTATTTCCTTTAGCTAAAAAATAGCTTCATAATGGCGCAATGTCATTGCCCCGATGATGTGCATAATTCAAATTGCCCATTAATATTTCAACGCCTATTCAATGTAAGGTGGCTATATCCGGTTTCGGTTAAACTACGTTCCATAATACTAAGAACTTGAGCGGTAATATCTGGTAATAAAATAGGCGAGTCCTTTTTTCCTGCTAATATCAATTGCGAAAAATGGTCAATTTCAAATTCAAACCCATTTCCCTCAACTGACGATTCGATAGTCAATTTACTCCCCTTATATTCAATGTCGATCACATAGGGATTCCACCACTTATCTTGAATCGTAATGAGTAATTGATCGCCACGTAATATTGCTGAACGGGGCTGGTTCTGGGCAATTGAAGCGGATATTTTGCCATGGATTTTTCCTGAAAAAGTAAAATAAGCATCTGTATCAATATGTGCGTTAGCAAATAAACAGGCCATATTAACTGCAGGCTTTTCGACCTCAACGGCGAGTGTTTTACACAAATCGCAATATAACCAAAGCCCATATACCCCCACATCTAGTGTGGCTCCCCCTGATAACGCGGCGTTAAATAAAGGTAGATCAGGTTGGTAGACATGTTGATTGCCAAAACAAGCTTCAATCGAAGTCAGTTGCAGCTGGTGGGTCACTAAATAAGCTTTGAGTTCCCTATAGGCTGGAAATGTAACGGTTTTCATGGCCTCCAGTAATAGCACATCATTTTGTTTGGCAAGTGCTCTCATGGCGAGCCAATCAGAAAGATTCGTAAACGCTGGCTTTTCCACTAATACATGTTTTTTGTGACGCAAGAATAGTTCGGCTAAAGGTCGGTGATACGGATGAATGGTTGAAATGTAAACGGCATCAACATGAGGGTCCTGCGCCATCTCTTCATAGCAGCCATAGCGACAGTCGCAATCAAATTCCTCACCAAAGACATTTGCTCGAGCAAGATCTCGGGCGGCGACTGCGTATAATGTTACTTGTTCGCGAGAGTTGGTTAGCGCTGTTGCAAAGCGTCTAGCAATGTGGCCTAACCCTGCGATCCCCCAATTCACGTTTTGCTTGGTATGATTCATCACTGTCTCATTAGGTCGTTTTGTATCCTCTAAGTAGTTTTAATTAAAATTAGAACAAATGATAGAGGTGAATCATTGTTATCGTTTTTATGTGAATTGTCTCGCTATGACAAGGCCTATGGAACTCGAGTAGGATTCGCAAAATTATCTGGCTTTCCCCGCCGGATTTGGCCAACGTGTTAACGTGTTGCAGCTACGGCTGGCGAAGCGGGTATTTCAGTTTTAGCCGGTTGTCTAATCTAAGTAGAATGAATGGGCTGTTCGGCAAACGCCGAAAAGGAAACATCGCACCTTGTGCCAAAAGGATGTAAAGAGAGGTGACAATGTGGTATGGCGCGAGGGTGTTATGGGAATGGCTATGCAAATGCAGCGATTGTCATTTGATAGCCGTTTGCTGTGAGGATTTACGGGTCGCACGGTGTTGCGACCCGACTGATGTAGCACGGTTGCAGTTTTTAACGAGTCGTTTCACCGCGTCGGCGCACCACCACATCCACCGTAATAGCGGCTAGCAATACCACGGCTGTCGCCATCAACTGAACAGCAGCTGGCAGACCCAGCAGCGCCATGCCGTTGACAATTGCGGCAATCACTATACCCCCTAATACCGCATGTAATGGATGGCCGCGCCCGCCAAACAGGCTCGTGCCACCGATGACGGCGGTTGCCACTACATACAAGACAATGGTGCCGCCATCAAAGCTAGTTGAAATTGAACGCAAGCGCGAAGCGTAGATAATGCCGCCAATACCGGCAGTGACCGCGGCCAGAGTAAACGCCATCAATCTTATTTTCGCCAGATTAATGCCTGCTCTGCGTGCTGCCTCCGCATTACCTCCAATGGCGTATAAATAGCGGCCAAACCGCAATTTGCCAAGCAAAACTGCCCAAGCGCATAACACCACAAAAACGATGGGGATGACCCACGGCATCCCATTGATTGGGAAACGTACAATGCCGCGATTAGCGTTAGAGATCAGCATTAAAACCAGCCCAGCCAATATGGCCGCAGCGATCTTGAGCCAAGAGAGTCCAATCGGCGGGGCGACTAAGCCGCTGGCGCGGCGCAACCCATCACGGCGCAGGGTAAACAGACTAAAGCCAAGTAGGACCGCGATAGTAACTACCCAGCCAATCATTGGGGTGAGGGTGCCATTCGCAAAGTTATTGATTACTTCACTGTTGATAGGAATCGTTCCACCGGTGCCAAGGAGCTGGATCATCAATCCTTGGAAACCGAGCAATCCCGAGAGCGTCACCACAAACGAAGGTAGTTTTAAGCGGGTGATCAAAAACCCTTGCAGTGCTCCTAAAGCGCCGCTGACACATAGCGCCGCAATCACTGCCGTTGGCCAACTCCAGCCAACGGAGGGCTGCACCAACACTGTGGCGACAGTTGCACCGATCCCTGCGACAAACCCCAGTGATAAGTCAATTTCCCCTAAAATTAAGATGAACACCTCGCCCATCCCAATCAGCATAAATACCGCTCCTTGAACCAATAAATTCACTAAATTGCCAGAGGAGAGGAACTTATCATTCTGAGTTTGGAAGATAGTGGCAATGAGGATCATCCCCAACAGCACGGGTAATACGCCACTTTGACCGGCTAGAATTTTCGCCCATACCGCCTTGAGGTAGCTGCCTAAGGTTTCCACTTCACTGCTTGTGATCACCGCAGACGAGTGAGCTTGACTGGCCTGTTGTTTGGCGTTTTCAACCGCAATCGATGGTGCCGCGGGTGCGGTTGCATCCGCCGTAACGAGATGATCGCTTTTACCGGTTGTCATCAGCTCCACCACTCGCTGCGTGTCAAAGCTTGTGGTTGGGCCTTCACCGACCATTTGTCCTAAGCGCAGTACCGCAATGCGATCAGCCACTGCAAACACATCATTGAGATTATGTGAGATCATCAGTACGGCTAGTCCTTGGTCGGCCAAACGGCGCACCAGTTCAAGGACTTGTCCGGTCTGTGCCACACCCAGCGCTGCAGTGGGTTCATCTAAGATCACCAATTTAGAGTTCCACATCACTGCTTTAGCTACCGCGATGGATTGGCGCTGCCCACCAGAGAGCGAAGCGACAGGTTGGCGAATCGAGCGAAGCGTGGTGACTCGCAGGCTCGATAGCGTCTCGGCGGCCTCACGTTCCATTGCATCTTCATTGAGCAGTTGCCCACTTAGGCGCTCACGACCAAGGAACATGTTCTGCACAACGTCTAAGTTGTCACAGAGTGCCAGATCTTGATAGACCACCTCAATGCCGAGCTGCGCGGAGTCACGCGGAGAGCGGATTCGCACGGGTTCACCTTGCCAACGGATTTCACCGCCATCGGCTTCGTGGATGCCCGCTATGGATTTCACCAACACCGATTTACCGGCACCATTGTCCCCCACTAGGGCAGTGACCTGCCCTAGTGGTACATCTAAATCAACGCCGCTTAATGCCTGCACAGCGCCAAAGTGCTTTTCTAGCCCTCGGATCTGTAATAACGGAGGATCGCTAAGGTGTTGTGTTGTGTTTTGCATAAGACTCCTATGGATTGATGTGCGCGTCTTGGCACGCTTTTGCCATCCCTTCGCCACGGCACAGTTTAGCGGCTTTAACAAAGCCATCTTTTATCACTGTGGTTTTGACATTATGGGGGGTGACCCAAATAGGCGAAGCCAAAACTGAAGGCACCGACTTACCTGTTTTCGAGTCTAATGTTTTGCCATTGACTAAACTTGCGGGGGGCTGCATTCCCGCACGCAGGTAGATCGCTAGCGCTGCTGCCGCTTGCGCTTCTAAGTAGATAGGTTTGTAGACGGTGCCACATTGATACCCAGTAATAATGTTTTTGATCCCCGTTAAGGTTGCATCTTGGCCCGTGGTAGGAAAGGCGTGTGGTGGTACTTTGAGTGTTTTCAGATAGGCGATCACGGCGTTGGCATTACCATCATTCGGGGTGACGACCGCATTCATATCAGAGTGAGCGGTAAACTGCTGTTGGAAGGTCGTTTGCGCAACCGCTGGGTCCCAACTGCCCGCTGGTTCACCGACGTTCACATAAGCACCTGATTTGAATTTGTGCTGCAATACGCTCATATAACCTTGGTGGAACAAGGTGGCATTGTTGTCCGTTGGTGCGCCGCTCATGACCAACACATGTGGTTTTTTGATCTGCCAATCTGCAATACATTGTTCAAGCCCTTTACCGATGAGTTTGCCAACTTCCACATTGTTAAAACTCACATAGTAGGCGCGGCTGCCGCCAAGTGTGATTCGGTCATAATCAATGACTGGCACCCCATGGGCTTTGGCATATTGCTCAATGGCAGCACCGCCGCCAGATGAAATGGGATCCACTAACAACACACTTGCGCCTTGCGCAATATCTGATTGCGCTTGCGTGAGCTGGGTGGCTTCACTGCCTTGGGCATTGCTGATCATGTATTGATCGGGGGTTAGCCCTGCAGCTTTAAATGCTTGCTCTAAGTAGGGTTGGTCAAATGAGGTATAACGGGCCGACGTAGTCGTCTCTGGGAGGATCACTCCAATTTTCCCTGAACCTTTCTTAACAATTGCTTTCAGCTGGTTCATGGCGCTAAAGTTAGGGGTAAAATCGTGCGCTGAAATCGCCGCTTGAGCACAACTGGCAACACCGAGTCCAATCAGGGCAACATAGGTGCTGATGAAGTGAACGCGCCGATTTGGGCGGCGTTTACGATTGGTGGCAACGCGTTTCGGTTTTTTTTGCAATTTAGGTGATGATGTAGATGCCATATTTCTCTCCGTTGAATTTTATTAGACAAGTTCGAGTCGATCGAATCGTCCTATCTTTGCGCATCAAAACAATCAAAGGCGCTAAAGACAGCGGGCGTAAAAATCGCTGCCTATTGGCAGGTAGTATGGATATAGGTCCGAAGAGAAAATGTGAGTTATTCGATGAATGTTAAAATTAGGTGAGTATATGGTAAAAAAGTTGTATCAAATCACATTTTTGATGATAACAATGTTATTTATGTAAAGTGTTCGTGTGGCCTTGGCCGTCCATCTTTATAGTTATCTATTGGAGTGATCTATTATCGAGCCCCCATAAATCGCTCAAGATGAATGTCACCCTAGTTTTCGATATTACCCCTCTTTATAAGTTATAAGGCTAACGGCTACGGCTAAGACCATTAGAAAAAATCAAATAATGGATCGTTTATGGTTACTCAATGAGGTGTGCTATGTTGAATAACATGGCTTAAAAGAGCTCGCGTCCTCAGCGTATTTCCCATATTTAAATAGACACAATAGCGGGCCATAACCGAATGCACTACAGTATTCGTGCTATTAGGGTTGCCCAACCTATTGGATGTACAACCCTAATTATTTATATTGTAATCAATAATTCAAACGTTGAATGTGTGTGATTCCCACTTCATTTTGTAAATTACGATATATATGGATGATTGCAGGAAAAACCGTTGCTTCAGGGTAAACACCTTTTGCATTACAAAAAAAAGCAAAATTAGTTCCTTCGACGACCTGTGTTGCTACAGCTATGGGACTATAGTCGACACCTGTAAATCCTTTCATCGCTTTGGTAAATACTTCTTTATCTTCACTATCTAGTGATCTGAAAACAGACCATCCACCTAATAACTGAGCACCCATTATCTATTCCTTTTATAATGATAGTTTGATGTTGTCAGCAGATTAAATAACTTACTTAGGTTATTGCTAACAACGTTTTTTACGCTGTAAAAAGTTAGTAAAAATTCCTCTTTATTAATAAATTATAACACCCATTTTTAATATTGGATGGAGCGAAAAACATGAGCTCACTATTATTTTTGTTTCATCAATTATTTTTCAAATATTAAAATATTAATTTTCAATTCAAGTTATTTTAACAATTGAATTGAATATTCCTATATTCATATACTATCAGTCAATAGCGATACTAGAATCTAGTTTAAAATTGATTAAAAAATTAATAGCGAGATCACAGTTTATGAATATAACCATGGTTTCAACTTAATCTAATAGTAACTACTTGATTTTAAAGGACTGACTTGAGTATCTAAATTTATCTGTCATTGTTTGTCATGTCTTAAGAGATTCTAGTTTTAATCATAAAAAGAATATAGTTACTTAATGAGTGCTAATAAACTTAGCTGATACAATGAGTTGGTGTGATCCTCAGTGCTATTGTTTAAATTGTATTGGCAAGACTGGAATGCGGGAAACCTGTTATTTTTTATTCTTCGTCCAATCGTATCTGAATAAATGACTTAGGCCATCTGAATGCCAGCCCCGCTACTTGGTCTTGATGCACTGTGCTTGCTTTATCTCCCTACAAGGCCTTACTCTGTTCATACATCGACGTGGTTCAGCTAATCGTATGAGCTAAGATAGCTGGCACGTTACCATTCATACTCACCAATTTATGGGAGCGATGATGATAAATAGTATTCCGGCACTTGGCGCAGGGACCTTTCGCCTGAAAGGCGATGATGCGTATAACTCGGTTAAAGCAGCTTTGGCAGCGGGTTTTCGGCATATCGATACAGCGCAAATCTACAAAAACGAAGAGCAGGTTGGTCAAGCGATTGCAGACAGTTCTGTGGCGCGCGATGATATCTTTTTAACCACTAAAGTTTGGATGGATAATTTCGCCCCAGCGCGCTTTATTGACAGTGTGCGTGAGAGCCTTACTAAGTTGCAAGTAGAGCAAGTTGATCTATTGCTGGTGCACTGGCCCGATGAGTCGGGCAAAGTGGCAATGAGTGATTACTTAAGTGAGCTTGCTAAGGCTAAACAGCAAGGCTTAACTCGCCATATTGGCGTGTCCAACTTTACTATCGCACAAGTGGATCAAGCGATCGCCATTTTAGGTGCGGGTAGCCTGCTCACCAACCAAATCGAAGTCCACCCATTTTTGCAAAACCGGCGACTGGTTGAATATTGTCAGCAGCATGGCCTAACCGTGACGGGCTATATGCCGCTGGCCGTGGGGAAAGTGATGGAGGATGAGTGTTTGCAGGCCATCGCCAAGGCCCACCAGACAACGCCAGCATCAGTGGCCATTGCTTGGCAGTTGCGCCAAGGCTTAGTGACGATTCCATCTTCAACCAAACCGGCCCATTTAGCCGCGAATCTTGCTGCCGCTAATTGCCAACTGAGCGATGTAGAGATGGCGCAAATCGTTCAGCTCGATCGCGCTGAGCGCATCGCTAACCCCGATTTTGCGCCCAAATGGGATGAATAGCATTCGTGCTCGTTGCAACGCTATTGATTAAAACGGCGTGAGAGTGCTAACACTTAAGCGGTGTGCAACAGCTGATCTTTAGCTTATGCTAAATTATGAAAGGCTCAGTCTAGGATATGACCGAGCCTTTATCATTAATATGGGCGTCAATATTTGGTTAGTAGTTGGATTATCTAACCCAAGTTTTTCTCTCGTAGGAAAAGTCCTAAAACGTTTCTGCCCCAATGTTCGCTAGAACTAATCTTAGTAATATTGGTATAAGTAGTGTTTTGATGCAATTTATCTAATACATCTAGTATCAATTAAAGTGTCTATCAAACTAGTGAGTATTGTTCAGTTCTTTCTGTAACCACGATTTGAATGTATTGATCCGTAGAACTCGTGAGGAAGATGGATCGCTAATCATTGAATAGTGAATGCCCGGTCGCAGCCCGATATCAAATGGTTTGACCAATAAGCCTCGTTCGATAAAATCTGCGGAAATGCTTTCAGTCGCTAAACATGCTCCATGCCCAGCGACAACGGCGTTGATCGCCATATCAAAGGTATCAACTTCCATCCATTGAAGGCTTTCTCTTTTAGCGCTGACATTTGCACTACGAAACCATTGATTCCAACTAAAAGAGTCAGAGTGGAAATCAATCAGCCAACAATATAAAAGTTGTTCTGGGTTAATAAACTGCATTGATTCAGCAAGTTGCGGAGAACAATAAGGATAAATCGCTTCTTCAAATAGTGTCTCTTGCTCTAAATCAAGATGTTCAACGTTCTCATTCCCCTGCCAGATTAATACGTCGGTTTCAGTATGCCGGATATCAATCTTTTTGACCGATTGGACTCGAATAGGGACATGTGGGTATTCCATGGTGAATTTCCATAACCTAGGCATCAGCCAACGTGTCGAAAAAGATCGTGGTGCACTCACATTTAACAACCCTTCCAGCGGTTCGTTTTGAATTCTATTTAGTCCAGTTATGATGTGTTTAAACCCATCATCGATATATTTTTGGAGTATCTGTCCTTTGTCAGTTAGGTGCATTTCACGCCCGCGGCGAATAAATAATTTACACCCTAATCGCTCTTCAAGCTGGCGTAATTTTTGGCTGATTGCGGCTTGAGTTACATACAGCTCTTCGGCCGCTTTACTATAACTTTTTAAGCGAGATGCGGATTCAAAATAGCGAAGCGCTGAAAGATGACGGAGTCGGTTGTCCATAAGTTTTACTTATAGTCCCTGTAATAAATAGTTGTTCGTAACTGAGCTCTATTGCCTAGATAATAACTATATCTAGTATGCAGTCAAGGCTAAATTAATGTTTATATTTATACATCTAAAGAGCTTTTTTCACTTTAATTTATTGAAAAGTATATATTTTAGAAAAAATAAAAACAAATCAAAAAATCATGTAAGCATTATGAGTGCATATATCAAAAAAGACATTGGGCTATATCCTAGAAAGGATGTAGACAAGCATTTTGCTAGATTTTTATAAGCTCATCTAATGAGGGGGTGCAGGGAAATGGGGGCAAAATATTAATAATTAACTTATTTATTTTTAAATTAAGTAAGAATATCTGCGTCAGTTTGTACAAAAATTGATTAATACTCGCTAGGCTAGTACTACATTGTTCATCCTAAGAAATTATGAATCGTCAAGCTATGAGCCAGATTATTACTGCGGTATTTACTCAGCGTCTGATTGAACAATTGTTTAGATGCGTAAATGTAAGCGGAATCGGATGTGTAGCCAAACTTTAGGGCAATATCCTAAATCGATTTCTTCGGGTCCAATAGTTGTAGAGATAAAACCAGTCTTATTTTCCCGCCACAATGAGGAGGATCGTCTAAATTATTTCGAACAGACTCTAGATAAAATTCGCTCTGATGTACCCACTTTTTTAGCTCATTCTTTGCAGCGTGAATGGCAGAGCTGGTTGTCGTTTAAGTTTTGTGAAAATTGATAAGAGTCGCTTATCTATTGGAATGAGCAATGAAATGCCGTCACTATTCATCATTACGATATTAGTGATATGGACTAGTTTAGCTTTCGACTTTTCCATGGCGAGCCGCTGGATGTTTTTAAAGTCAATTTTACGTGTAGATTGGACGAGGGGCCCTTGGTCATCACTGATCTAGCGCGTTGAGTATACGTTCTGCTAACTCATCTCGGCGATGATCACATCCCCCCGATGTTCCTATTAAGCTAAATGCTGGTCAATTAAGTACAGTGAACAGTGCTAAAAATTTAAAGTATTTCAGAGGATTTGATGGATTCTAAACTCTGAAAGACATTTCTCACATATCATCTAAGTTGTCTGAACAAAAATGTATTTCCCTATAACCTCAAGCTATGCCCCTCTAACAAATAGATATTCGATATTTTTCATAGACGGTGAAATAGTAGTTGATACTAGAATAAAAAATAACCACCAGTCAAACCTATAATATTACATGTTTTTGATATTTTATAATTAATTCAATTAGTTATATTTTAGAGGGCGAATCATATTTATTTCAAGATGAAACTAACGCAACATTATGAATTATAAGGATATAACTATGAATGTGAAGCAAAAGTCAACTCGCTTGGCGAGTGTTTTCTTAGTGCTTTTTACAGCCTTCTCACTCCTTATGAGTGGTATAGCAAGTGCGGAGCAGATATTACGAATTGGTAATATGGGAGAACCCGCTTCTTTAGATCCTCACCATATTGATGGAGTGTGGGAATCACGCATTGTCAGTGAGTTATTTTTAGGACTGACGACACAAGCGGAAGATGGTTCGATTATTCCAGGGGCAGCTAAAAGTTGGAAAATATCTGATAAAGGAACGGTTTATACGTTTACTCTGCGTGATTCGAAGTGGTCTGATGGCAAACCGGTTAGAGCACAAGACTTTGAATATGCGATGAAACGTATTCTTAACCCAAAAACAGCTGCAGCATATGCTTCACTGTTATATGTCATCAAGAATGCGCGTGAAGTTAACAGTGGTCAGCTTCCCGTCGACCAACTTGGTGTAAAAGCGTTAAATGATAAAACGTTGCGTATTACCTTAACCGGCCCTAAACCTTACTTCTTAGCGTTATTGACACACTATACAACGTTCCCTCTACGTGAGGATGTTATTGAAAAACTTGGACATGACTGGGCGAAAGATAGCCGCATGGTCAGTAATGGGCCATATAAATTAGCACAGTGGATACCTAATGCGCAGATTGAATTAGTTAAAAATAACGACTTCTATAACGCAAAAAATGTCGCGATTGATAAGGTTTATTTTTACCCTCAAGAAGATCGCTCCGCAATGCTCAAACGTTTCCGAGCTGGCGAAGTGGATATTGTGACTGATTTTTCGTCATCTGATTTAACTTGGATCAAACAACATTTAGCCCGTGATGTACATATTGCTCCGTATTTGGGTGTGTATTATTACCCAATGAACATGCAAAAAAACAAAGCATTAAAAGATATCCGAGTTCGTAAAGCGTTATCGATGGTAATTAATCGTCAAGTTATTACGGACAAAGTTTTAAAATCAGGTGAAATTCCAGCGTATAGCTTTGTTCCACCGAATACGGGCACCTATGGTCAACCATCATATGTTCCATGGAAAAACCTGTCTCAAGGCCAACGAATCAAAAAAGCGCAGCAGTTAATGGTTGAGGCTGGTTATGATCGATCTCATCCGCTTAAATTGACATTAAGTTATAACACCTCAGAAAACCATAAAAAGGTTGCAATTGCTGTAGCTGCCATGTGGAAGAGTGCATTGAATGTTCAAACGGAATTGATGAATACTGAAGTCAAAGTACACTATGCCAATCTTAAAAAACGTAATTATGATGTGGCGCGCGCAGGTTGGGTGGGTGACTACAATGACCCACAAAACTTTTTATTCTTGTTAGAAAGTAAAAACATTAAGAACTATGCTGGATTTAATGATCCTCAATATGATCAACTAATGCAAAAAGCTTCGGTTGAATTTGATATGCATAAACGCGATATGCTATTGCATAAAGCTGAACAAATTGCGATGAATAAGATGCCTGTCATTCCAATTTTTTACTATATTTCTAAAAACTTAGTAAGTCCTAAGGTACAGGGATGGAAAGATAATGTTATGGATGTACATCGCATTCAATATATGTCTATAAAAAAATAACCATTAATTAAAAAGATGAGTATAGCCTTATGGTTGTACTCATCGTTCATAAGCTAAGGTGGTTTATTTATGTTTTTTTATATATTGAAACGGGTGTTTTATGCAATTCCAACATTGCTAATTATTATTACGTTAGCATTTTTCATGATGCGTTTAGCCCCAGGGGGGCCATTTGATACCGAACGACAACTACCTCCAGAAATAGAAGCTAATATTCTAAAATCGTACAATCTTGATAAACCATTGTATGAGCAATATTTTATTTATGTTGATCATTTAGTACATTTTGATTTTGGTCCATCGTATAAATATCGAGACTTCAGTGTAACTGAACTGATCGAATCTGGATTGCCAGCTAGTATGAAAATTGGTGGATTAGCCATATTGTTGGCGACCCTTATTGGAATATTATTGGGTATCCTTGCCGCGCTCAATCAGAATAAAAGATTAGATTATTTTATTATGAGTGTGGCAATGACGGGGATTGCCATACCTAACTTTGTCATTGCGCCTGTTTTATCGCTTATTTTAGGGGTCTATTTATCATGGTTGCCAGTTGGCGGGTGGGGTAATGGCGACCTACATCACATTATTTTGCCTGTTTTCTGCTTAGCGCTACCTCAAATTGCGTATATTGCTCGGTTATGCAGAGGTTCGATGGTCGAAATTCTGCATTCCAATTTTGTTACCACCGCTAGAGCTAAAGGGTTACGCGAACGGATTGTAGTTTTCCGCCATGCCCTTAAAGGCGGCTTGTTACCTGTCATTACCTTTTTGGGACCGGCAATTGCCTCGATTACCACAGGTTCAGTGGTTATCGAATCGATTTTTGATATTCCGGGTATTGGTCGTTATTTTGTCAATGGTGCACTTAATCGGGATTATCCGCTGGTTATGGGTGTCGTCGTTTTCTATGCAGCATTAATTATTTTTCTTAATCTGGCTGTTGATATTATTTATAGCTTTATAGATCCAAAATTAAAATTGGGTGATAGGAAATAATACAATGACAATACCAACCGAATCGATCACAGATCTTGAAACTATGGAAGATGAACAAGTTAAAGGACGTTCATTATGGCAAGATGTGCGTAGAAGACTATTTCGTAATAAAGCCGCTGTTGTTTCAATGGTTATTTTAGGACTTATTCTGTTATTAGCTATTTTTGCACCTTTTCTTTCGAAACATCCGTATGACGCAATTTATTGGGATTATATTCAAGTCCCTCCTGACTTTGCTCATGGGTTTTGGTTTGGTACCGACTCCAATGGTCGAGATTTATTCGTCCGCACCTTGTATGGCGCTCGCGTGTCGTTAGCTGTTGGCTTTATTGCGGCTACTGTTGCCTTAATTATTGGGGTAACTTACGGCGCTATTGCTGGATATACTGGCGGGCGGGTTGATGATTTAATGATGCGCTTTGTGGATATTATGTATTCACTACCTTTCATGTTCTTTGTGATCCTATTAATGGTGTTTTTTGGCCGAAATATCTTTTTGATATTTGTTGCTATTGGTGCGGTGGAATGGTTAACCATGGCACGAATTGTACGCGGACAAACACTTGCGATTAAAAATAGAGAGTTTATCGAAGCTGCGCGCGCTTGTGGAGCTCCGACTTGGCGGATCATTTTCCATCATATTATTCCCAATGTATTGGGCCCTGTGATTGTGTATGTAACCTTAACAATCCCTCAAGTTATTCTTACTGAAAGCTTTTTGTCTTTCTTAGGGTTAGGGGTACAAGAACCATTAACCAGCTGGGGCGTACTGATATCCGAAGGCGCTAATGTCATGGAGAGTGCCCCTTGGATGTTGATCTTTCCTGCAACTTTTCTAGCGGTCACTTTATTTTGCTTTAACTTTATTGGTGATGGGTTACGCGATGCATTAGACCCAAAGGATAGGTAGAACAATGGATACTATCTTAGAGATAAAGAATTTTAGTATAGAGTTTGAGACGCCTGAAGGCCAAGTACTCGCGGTATCGAATATGAATGTTGCCTTGAAAAAAGGGCAGAGCCTCGGTGTAGTTGGGGAGTCAGGTTCAGGTAAAACACAGACATTCTTAGCCCTGATGGGTTTGTTAGCGAAAAATGGACGTTGTTCAGGCCAAGCCTCGTTTTATGGACACGATCTATTACAGATGTCCGTGGAACAATTAAATCAAATCCGTGGGGTCAAAATGTCGATGATCTTTCAAGATCCGATGACCTCGTTGAACCCTTATTTAAGGGTTTCGAGGCAAATGACCGAAGTGCTTATTGAGCATAAAAATTACAATAAAAAGGATGCGTTAGAAAAAGCAATTCATATGTTAGATCTAGTGGGTATTCCTGACCCGTCGCGGCGTATTCATATGTATTCTCACGAATTTTCTGGCGGGATGCGACAGCGGGTGATGATTGCCATGGCTTTACTTTGTGAACCTGATTTATTGATCGCCGATGAGCCTACGACTGCGCTGGATGTCACAATTCAGGCTCAGATCTTAGAGCTGCTCGATGAGCTCAAACAGAAGCTGGGGATGTCTATTGTCATTATTACCCATGACTTGGGGGTGGTGGCTGGATTATGTGATCAAGTGATGGTGATGTACGGTGGGCGCGTGGCCGAACATGGGGATGTGCAACAGATTTTCTACCATCCGCAACATCCTTACACGCAAGGTCTGTTGCAGTCGATGCCAAGTTTAGTCAGCGAATTGGATCAAGCCTTGTACTCTATTCCTGGGCATCCGCCTAACTTACAATCGTTGCCAGCAGGCTGCGCCTTTAACCCGCGTTGCGCCAAGTGCATTGATGCGTGTAGTCAAACCCAACCGGAGCTATTAGCGGTTGCCAGTGGCACGATGGTAGCTTGCCATCATGTACATACGCCGCACGTTGCGGAGAATCTGTCATGACCGATGCTATTTTATCTGTTCAAAATTTAAAGGTGCACTTTGATATATCGTCTGGATTTTTTCGTCGTCAGCCGCGTTCGGTTAAGGCTGTTGATGGGGTTTATTTTGACTTAAACAAAGGAGAGACTCTGGCAGTCGTTGGCGAATCAGGATGCGGTAAGTCCACACTGGGACGCGCTATCTTGCAGCTATTACCCAATACCGATGGGCAAGTGATCTGGATGGGCAAAAATATTAGTGAGTTCTCTCAATCTGAGCTGCGACCACTGCGAAAAGAAATGCAGATTATCTTTCAAGACCCATTAGCAAGTTTAGATCCTCGTATGACCATTGGCGATATTATTGGAGAGCCTCTGCGGATTCATTATCCGGACTTATCTAAAAATGAAATCCGCGACCAAGTACGTGAAATGATGGATACAGTGGGTTTACTGCCTCGCATGATCAACCGTTATCCGCACGAATTTTCAGGTGGGCAATGTCAACGAATCGGAATTGCGCGGGCGATGATCGTAAAACCGAAATTGATCGTGTGTGATGAGCCTGTTTCAGCACTTGATGTCTCTATTCAGGCGCAAATCATCAACTTATTAGAAAACTTACAAAAGAAATTTGGTTTGTCACTGCTATTTATTAGCCACGATTTATCAATTGTGCGTCATGTTAGCCATCGGGTGATGGTGTTGTATTTAGGTCATGTAGTCGAGATTGCTAGTAAAGAAGAACTGTATAGCAACCCTCAGCATCCCTATACCAAAGCGCTGATTTCTGCTGTGCCCATTCCCGATCCGAGGCGCAAGGTGGCGAGTGAGCGAACCATATTACAAGGTGATCTACCATCCCCTATCAGTCCGCCTTCAGGCTGTGTTTTTCGTACTCGCTGTCCGAATGCCACTAATGTCTGTGCGCAACAACTTCCGATACTGCAATCAATTGCCTCACACCATCAAGTGGCCTGTTTGCATGTAGACCATTTATAACGGACTTGCAACATGCGTTTAAGAATAAGGATAGAACAATGAATGTAACATTTACTGAATTATCATTACCGTCACAGGGCACCATTCTTTTATTAGTACCGCAAAATGGCTCGCTTTGTCAGTTAGGTAACCAACTGGATGACGTTACCCAAGGAGCGTTGAGTAGAGCTCTTGCCAGTAGTCAATTTACCGGTCAAAGTCAAAGCTGGGTTGAACTATTAGCGCCAGCTAATACCGAGTTAGAGCGGGTCATTATCGTAGGGGTGGGAGATGGTTCACCGCTGGTAGTTGAAGAATCCGCAGGCGAGTTGATGCAGCAATTGAAACAACCGTTAGGATCAGCTGTTTATTTGGTGACAACTGATATGACCCAAGCGGTGCATTTTGTCTTTGGCTGTCAGTTGGGACTTTATCGCTTTGATAAATACCGTACTCATGCTGAGTTTAGCAAACTCCCTATTATTGAAGAGCTAACCGTCGGCTGTACGGATGTTGTGGCTGCGCAACAAATGTATGCTCCACTAGCCGCCGCTGCGCACGGAATCACTATTACCCGAGATTTAGTGTGGGAACCCGCCAATGTATTAACTACTGAGTCGTTTAGTGCTTATTGCCAAACGCTCAACCGCTTTGGGTTAGAAGTGGAAGTGGTGAGCAGCGCGAAAATGCAAGAACTAGGGATGGGGGCCTTATTAGGTGTGGGTCAAGGTTCTAAATATGAAAGCCAAGTGGTGGTTTTAAAATATCAAGGACGAGATGATCAAAGTGCGCCGATTGCCTTTTTGGGCAAAGGGGTTGTTTTTGATAGTGGTGGTTTATCGCTTAAATCCAACGCATCTATGAATACTATGAAAGAAGATATGGGTGGCGCTGGTACGGTTACAGGGCTGATGGTGACATTGGCGCAGCGTAAGGCCAATGTTAACGCCATTGGTGTACTAGGCCTAGTCGAAAATATGCCAAGTGCAGAAGCGCAGCGTCCTAGTGATGTGGTTACCACCATGTCTGGGCAAACGGTGGAAGTGATGAGTACCGACGCCGAAGGGCGGCTAGTATTATGCGACCTCTTAACCTACACACAACGTTTTTATCAGCCGAAAGCGATGATCGATTTAGCAACTCTTACGAGTGCCATTATTATGGCTTTAGGTGAAGATATTGCGGGGATTTTTTCGAATAATGATCAACTAGCGATAGCCATTAGCGAAGCCGGCGTGCTAGAAGGTGAACCAGTATGGCGAATGCCATTGGGGGAGAGCTTTAAACGACTAATCACTAGTCATATTGCCGACATGCGTAATAATGGTAATAAGATAGGGATTGGTGGCTCAGGTGTGGCCGCTCAATTCTTATATAGTTTTATAGAAAATGACACCCCATGGGTACATATTGATATTGCGGGCACTGCGTGGACCGATGAAAGCAAACCGACTCGACCCAAAGGTGCTACAGGCTTTGGGGTACGCTTATTAGATCGTTTAGTTAAAGAGCATTTCGAAGATTAATTCATCTTTATATATACACCGCCAACTTTGATGTTGGCGGATAATTTGAGCCTGTAACCGATTCTATGTAACTGCCATTTAGTGAATATACTTTTCGAGGTTTTCCCCGAACTCAATAATAAAACAACTCATCACCTGGCGTCAGTTTTGATAGCCTTGCTGACGCTGACGCTGACGCTGACGCTGACGCTGACACTGACATAGCGGGCGGGCATCTTCAGTAAATGGCATCGAGCCAGGCAGCCGAATACAAAGCATCTAAAGGGCGCTGCGGCTATTTTTAAGCTCAGGGATGAAATGCTCCGTGACACTGCTGATTGTGGCCTCTGATACATTGATGCCATATATATTCAACCTGTCCACGGATAGCTCGGACGCTTATTTCGAGCGAGAACATAAACAGGACTTTGCGGTCTATCTCATTGGTTGTTTGGTTGTTAACCAGCATCGGCTCAAATGACTCTATACGGCCACGAGGAGTATCTAGCTTGATCGCGCCGCCAACCCTGATTTTTCGCCCATTGACAAACAATGGCTTCGAGAAGGTTTAAAAGCGAATCAATAGATATAAAAAGGCCAGAGCTAAGTCTGGCCTTTTTACATTTTTGGGCAAGCAAATGTGGTGATCAACTAAAACCGTGGCCAATTTTAGTTGACCACTACATCAGCACTTTTCTTGGGCACTTTGCGGATTAAATACATTTTGCTCTTTCGCTCAACCAAGCTAACAATCGCTCCAGTACCTTGTTTGCCTAAAACGGTATCGACCTCCCAATCGCCAAAACGTTGTTTGGTATCCACTATCTCAGGGCGTTCTTCGATGCCAATTCGATTAGGAATAATGACTCGTTTGGCACGGCTTCCTTTGCGGTATCGTCTACCGTTATGTCGTAAATACTTATAGAGCTTACCGCCTTGGCACTTGTCTCTTTGCACATAACCATAAATCCATTCGTGGCTGACAGGTAATCCTATTAAGTGGCTTACGCCTGATATTTGCTCAGGACTCCACTTTAGCGATAAACAAAACTCAACGTAGTCGCTGGTTTTCTGTGAGATCTGACTTTTCGCTGCATGGTGTCGTCGATATTGAGCACGCTGCTGTGCAACACTCGGATCATAAGTTCCATCAATGGTATGGCGTTTTAACTCTCGGCTGATGCTGGAGTGACTGACATTGAGTCGCCTACCAATCTCTCTGTCACTTAAATGTTGGCTCAGATAGACTTGGATCTGGTATCGCTGCCCTTCGAGCAACTGCTTGTAGCTCATGGTAATACTCTAATTGTTTGGCGACGTTAGAATACCACCTATGGGCAGTTGATCTCTCGCCACCTACTCAACCATGAGTGGTGCACTTATTATCTGAATTTGCGGTAACAATATATTTTAAATATTTGTCTGATCATTGGCTTATTCACCACTTTTGGAAGAGAACTTATTCAATCCGTATTGGCTGGTATCTAGAAAAGTTTTAAATCGAAACTGTTCCGAAGTTTGTTATCGCTCGGTTCTAAGCGGATATCATACGTTAATGTTAAAATGCCTATGAAGTTCTTTTTTACCTTTACTAGTGATAACAACTTCGCGATATCCAGGAACTCTTTCTATCCAATTATTACTTTCAAAAAAACTAAGTAGTAATGCTCCTAAGTGACCACCAACGTGGAACTTTCTTTCGCTCCAATCTAAGCATGGACAACATTTTTTCCTTCTAGTTTTCTCATCGATATTGATACCTAACTGTAAAAATTTTTCTTGTCCTTGCTTAGTAACCCCTTTGCCATCACTGTTAATCCAGTTATTTTTTAATAGTGAATCATACAGTTGAACAGCTATTTCGCCGGCTAAATGGTCATAACAGGTTCTTGCTTGGAGCAGTTCTTGAGGCACTTTGGAACGAGAGGGACTACTTACTTGGAAAGTAATTCCCATCATTTTTTCGAGTAATACAGCGACGTTCTTACTATAGAGGCGAAAATATCTGTGGCGTCCCTGAGACAAACATATAACAAGATTGGCTTTTAGCAGACGGGATAGGTGAGAACTAGTAGTTGATGGTGCAACCTCTGCTACAACGCTTAATTCGGTAGCAGTCCAAGCTTTTCCATCCATCAACGCACATAGGATTTTCATCCTAGAGGCGTCCGACATGGCAGCTGCTAAGGCGGCCATGTCGGTTTCCTGACTAAAGTTCATTGATGTTATTGAAGAGATACTTTCTTTACTCAAGTTTATACAGCCCAGTCAATTGTTGCATTTTTGGCCAATGTATAGTTATCGGTTACAAGTATCAATCGATTAGCATGATCACTGTACTGAACAATAATGTTAACGCCTTTATCTCCTAACGCTTTAGCTATCGCACCAAGCTCACCGGGTTGTTCTTGTTTGAGTTTTCGTATGAGTGGAGAAGTGACACCCTTTACTTCAAACCCATTATCAGTAAGGACATCCCTCGCTCTTTCTCCATCTTCGACTAGGAAATGAGCATGGCTGTGATTTTCATGAGCAAAAACTCCACCGCCTTCTAGTCCAATTCGATTCTTTCCAAGGACTTCACCAAATCGCGCTAATTCTCCAGGACTATTTTTTAAAATTATATGTATATCATGCATGTTTCTATCTCTATGTTATTGTGAATAATATTCTTGAGTTGAGGTCAGAACGTTGATTTTGTAAAAAGAAAAAATAGTAGATTTTCCTTCATCTTGAGCAAGCTTGTGCTGCACATTTTTCTTCCAATGCTTGATGGCTTTTTCATCTTTCCACCAAGATAGAGATATAAATTTGTCCGGGTTTGTTGTGCTTTGAAAACGTTCGATTGATATAAAACCATCGATATCACTGAGAAGTGGCTTTAATTGTTCCGCCAACTGGAAGTATCTGTCTCTCTTTTCCGCAACAGCCATTGCCTCAAATAATACAGCAATCATTTCTTTACCTATCGATGTCAGTTAATTGTTATAGGTACTATAGCTAATTGGAAACATGATACTTCGCCGATGACCGAAATATGGTTGTTGTATGCTTGACGTTGAGGGTAGAAGGAATTACCCAAAACACAGTTTTCCATATCTGTTCTAATTCATAGTTCACTAAATTAAGTTGTAGCTCTAAGAAGCTTTTGTCCACCTTCGAGCTAGCGAGATCTGCGCTGGCTCATTTATGCCCAAATATTGGTTAGAGTTAAGTGGCATTTTCATTTTGTTAATAGGTATTTGCCCTACCAGAAGTAATACTAGTCAAAAGGAAAGACCTGACCCTGTTAACTCGTTGGTTGGTAAGCAGTTCGCGAATATTGGATGGGTTTGGGGCGATGATGGCTTTGCCGCTGACCATATATTCCAGCACCTTAAGTGGCGAGGCCCAAGGGCTAACGGCGGGTTGTAGGGCGATATCAAATTGCGCCAGCCAATAGGGCATTTCATCCCGTTCAACGAGCCCGGTGCTATGAAAATTGTCTTCCATATTGAGTTTTTGGGCTTGCTGCTTAAGCGCGTCGATGACCGGGCCATTACCAATGCTCAGCAACATAAGATCGGGATTATGTTGCTGAGCAATCAGATCCAGCACTTGGTCAAGGTGGTGCCATTCACGACAGAAGCCAACAGAACCAATCACACGTTTGTTAGCAAACTTTGCATCTCGAAGGATAGGCGAGTGGGTGCCAAAGCGAGTCGGATCAATACCGTTGGGAACCACGGTAATGCGTTCACGCGGCACACCTGCTTGCTCAATATAGTGTGCCAACACTTCAGTAACGGGCAATACGTGGTCGGCGTTGCGCCAAGCGTAATACTCCGTCCACTTCGCAAATTTTTCGAGCGCTATGCCGCCATATTTCTTACGTTCATCATAAAGCGGTGAGTTCACTTCAAGTACCAGCGGTAAGCGAAACAGTGTCTTAGCCCAAATTCCGGCTGGCAGAAATAGGTTATACCATTCATAGATCGCATCTCATTAATAGGAACACACGCACTTAAATATGGTGTTCCAAAAATCTAAAGGTAATATGCTCCCGATGTTGTTAAGGTCTGTATCCTTGTTAAATTGAATCGTGGAACAGTTAGGTTAGAACCAAAATATTTTCATCTATACAGTGGTACTAATACTTTTTCTATATCCTGTTGTGATGTTTTTAGAAGTGCTCGTTCTGTATGTCTATGATGAAAATAATCTTTTATTATTTTTGAAAATAAGTAGCTTGGGCTGTTTTTGTCGCTATTTCGATAAGCAATTGATAGTTCAAGGTTGGGTAACGGAGGGTATCCATCACTGTCACCTAAGACTCGAAATTTATCAGTAGTTGTACTTTCGAGTACTACTGTAACACAACATCCAGATTTTACTGCAGCGATAACACCAGTGTGACTGGTACTGCTGAAATTAATATTAAATAAAATTCCGGCTCGATTTAATGCGTCTAATGCAATTTCTCTATCTCCACATCCTTTAGAAAATAAAGCTAAAGGGACCGGGCGATTTTTATAAATATAGGATGTTGGTGAACATACCCATTGTAATGGTTCTATATGTATAACCTCATGATTAATGTGATTAGGACATCCTCGGGTTAGAACCAAATCAAGTTTGCCTTGTTCATAATTTTCCCATATATCACTGCTATAGCCACATTGAATTTCAATTTCAATTTCTGGATATGCTTCTGCACATCTTCTTAATAATTCAGAAAAAAAACAGCTGGCGTATGTGTCCGATGTGCCAACTTTTACCCTCCCTTTGGGGAGATTTTCGGCCATCATAACTATAGATTTGTCATTAATATCCAAAATTTGAATAGCGTATGGTAAAAATAATTCCCCTTTCATAGTCAGTTCTACCATAGAAGTGGTTCTATCAAATAACTTGTGTCCAATTTGCATTTCGAGCTTTTGTATTTGTTGGCTGACGGCTGATTGAACTCTATTGAGTCTTGTTGAAGCCTTTGAAAAGCTCTTTAGTTCGGCAACTGTTACAAATGTCCTTAAGATTGAGGTATCTAAGTTCATCAAGTCTATCTCGTTTTATGATATTGGTTATCTCAATTATTAATTTTTACGATTAGGATTTCCGTGATATCTATATGAAAAATAGAAAATAAAGTGTGGAGACAAAAATGAGTTCAAGAATTATTGGGAAAATAGACCTTACTATGTACAGTGAGTTAAGCAAAGAAACCGAATATCTAAATAGTATTCCCAAAAACAATGAGGAGTACGATGAATTTGGTCAGGGGTATTGGAAAAATCTATCTCTTTATAATAGTTCGGGTAGGCATGATGATTCACAATATAAAGAATCTAAATCTTGCTCCCTACTAGCTATATAGAATATTGCCCCCAAATAGATGAGATTCTAAGAAAAAATTTTAACTTTGATAACTTAAAAATGGTTAGAGCTAGAAATTTAGTTGATGGAATGGTTGTTCCTCATCGTGACTTTGTTGAGTTCAAGGATAGTTCAAAACATTATCGAGTGTTCTTGTCAATAGAAGAAAATCTTAAATCTTATCACTCAGATGATAGTGGTGTTTTCCAAATGCAAAGAGGAGAAGTTTGGTTCTTAGATGCAGCAATTGACCATGCAGCAATTAACTTTTCTACAAAAAGTCGAATGTTTCTATGCTTAGACTTTTTGCTAGATCCAGATCTAGAACGAGAAATTATTTTTAATAGAGACTCCATAATTGATTTTTCAGTTAAACCCACATATAGAGAAAGAAAGAAAATATCAAAATATGATATTGATAAAATAATTGACCATACTTCTTCATTAATTGATAGATCAAACTTCAAGGACCATCTATTCTCATTGTCAAAATTCCATTTCACATATGATGTATCGGTAAGGGAAAACTTTGATTGGTTAATTTTGGCAACGAAAAATTTGGAAGATAAAAAGCTATATAGAAAAGCTACAGAGTTGAATCGTTACTTGTTGGATCAACGAGAGTTAAACGAACGTTTCGTAATTAACGAATGGAATTGATAAGGTGACATGGCAGATGATTAATTTAGTAAATGTAGCACCATTTATTTTTTTATGTATGTGGAGCAGTGGTGCATTTTTTGTCAAAACAGGTCTAGATTCATCATCTGTCTGGTCGTTTCTAACACTAAGGTCGTTAGGTGCATTTATACTCATTCTTCTAATTTATATTTTTTTAAAAATCAAAAAGGAAGCTAATAGAAGGGAGCATTCATTAAGTAGAAAAAATGTAATGGTGTTATGTTTGAATGGATTGTTTCTACAAATTTTATATCAGTCATTTTATTTTCTTTCCATTCAACACAATCTTTCTGTGGGATTAGTGGCCTTGGTTTTAGGTTTGCAACCTCTTATAATACCGATTTTTAGTGGAGAACGTATCAAAATAAATGGTGTACTATTTCTGCTTCTCGCATTTTCAGGTCTATTCATTGCATTATTTGGTTCTAAAGATTTTAGTAGTTTCAGTTGGTCAGGGCTAACGTTTGCAATTTGTGCCGTACTAGCAATTACAGTTGGTTCAGCATGTCAAAAGAAAATAGAAGTCAATCCATTAGAATCTGCTTTAGTACAGAATGCTTTGGCATCTATAGTATTTATTTTAGTAGTTTACTTTAATGGGTGGAATGTCACATGGAGTCTATCATTTGTTATTTCATTATTGTGGATGATTACGGTGGTATCAACCGGAGCATTACTCTTACTTTTTTATATGATTAGGCAAGGTTCGGTTAATAAAGTCAGTAGTCTTTTTTATTTCGTCCCGATAGTAACTATGATATTTGATTACTTAATATTCAAAACTCCGATGCCATCTATGACTATATTTGGTTCATTAATGATTCTAATATCCGTGTTGTTGTATAGAAGGTGTTGATAGCTGAATATTTTGTCACTAAGGAAATAGTATCGGTTATAAAGTTACTTCTTATCATGTCGTTGTAACCATCCCCTAAAATAGGTGTATCCCCCTGTGTCAGGATAGTTGTCGCCTCATTTGTTATTATAAATAGACAGGGGACGGTAAGTAAAACCAGTGGATTACCAAAGACATTCAAGTGCCTTTAAAGAAGCCATCTTACAGAAGCTCTACCAAAGCCGGTTGTCGAGACGTGAGTTTGCCGAACAAGAAGGCATTAAGCTCTCCACCCTGTATAGTTGGCAAAAGCAATTCAACACATCAGGATTTAGCGAGTCAAAAGTGAGTTCATCAGATAAATGGTCAAATGAAGAAAAGTTTGCTGGAAAATTATCCCAGGAATAATTATTGGTTTCTAAGAACTGCCAATATCTCTTAAGGGCGCGAACACTTGCTGTTATATCGACTGCTTTTCGAATATTCACCAAGTAATTGAACCAGAGGTTCACCGGGAGCAGGTATTCGTTGTCTTTAGAGTAAAAGGTAGGAAATCCACTTAATTGAATGGATGTCGATTTACTTGAAGGCGGATAGATTCGGGGAACATCAAAATTTTTAGAATTTACAACAGTAACCATACCAGCCTCCAATGTATTTGACATACATAGAGGCTAGTAGGTTTTCCAGAGTTTACAAATCTACAGGGTGGGTTTTCCAGACGCCGATCTACATAGTCACAAACTCTTCAGCGCTGGTGGGGTGAATGGCGACGCAGCTGTCAAAGTCTGCTTTGGTAGCGCCCATTTTCATGGCAACGCCAAAGCCTTGTAATATCTCATCCATCCCTAAACCGATGCCATGTAGGCCAACGACTTTTTCATCTTCACCGGCGCAGATAAGTTTCATCTTGGTGGCTTGGCGATGGGATGTCACTGCGGTGTACATCGCGGCAAAGCTTGAGGTGTACACTTTGATTTGATCATCGCCAAATTGAGCGCGCGCTTGCGGTTCGGTTAATCCGATTGTGCCAATGACAGGGTGGCTAAAGACCACCGAGGGTACGAGATCGTAATCCATCTTGGCAGTTGGTTTGTTGTTGAATAAACGCTCGCTTAGCAGTCGCCCAGCTTTTACAGCCACAGGGGTCAGCTCAATTTTACCAATCACGTCCCCAAGGGCGTAAATGTTTTCAACATTGGTGGTTGAGTATTCATTTACATGAATATAACCGCTGTCATCGGCGGCCACACCAGCGGCGGCTAAGTTGAGCTGGTCGGTGTTGGGTTCACGGCCAATTGCCCAGATCACGCAGTCTACTTCGAGGCTATTGCCATTCTCAAAGGTTAGTTGCAAGCTACCATCAGTTTGTTTTTTTAGCTGTTTCGGTGTGCTGTGGGTGTGCAGGGTTGGGCCCTCTTCGGCCATAATTTCAACTAATGTTTCATGCAACATCGGGTCAAAGTCACGCAGCGGGGCATGTTTGCGCACGGCAAGATGGGTTTTGCTGCCCAGCGCGTGCAACACCCCAGCCAGCTCGACGGCAATATAGCCGGCGCCAACGACCGCGACCCGTTTGGGCTGCTCATTGAGGGCAAAAAAGCCATCGGAGGTGATGCCAAGCTCAACCCCTGGAATATTGGGGAGCGTTGGCCGCCCGCCGGTGGCGATCAAAATGTGTTTGGCGCGATACAGTGTGCCATCTACATCAACGGTGTTAGCATCGATAAATTTGGCAAAGCCATTGATGCGGGTGACGCCATTATTGTCAAAGCCGCGTTGATAGGAGCTGTGAATACGCTCGATATAGGCTTGCCGGTTTTTGACTAAATGGGCCCAGTCAAAGTGGTTAAGCGTGGCATCAAAACCGTAATCTGGGGAGTATTTCTCAATCGCTTCGGCAATTTGCGCGCCAAACCACATGACTTTTTTGGGCACACAACCCACATTGACGCAAGTCCCGCCGACTTCATTTGCTTCGATTAGTCCAACTTTTTGACCGTACATCGCCGCGCGATTGGCTGATGCAATCCCGCCGCTGCCTGCGCCAATACATAAATAGTCAAATTCATTGATAGACTGCGTCATGCGTCTTTCTCCCAGTTAAATAGTGCCATGAAATAACATCGAGTATAACGATAACTCACTCATTGGTCATATGGTTATCGACGAATCGAACTATCGGTTTTATCTATCGATAGGATTGGTGCGGGTTTGGTTGATTTCATCACAAATTATCCCCATATTAGACAGACATGCATTATTTGTTACTGAATTTAACAAGGAGTTGGTATGGCCAATCCGCTATTAGACGCCGAAGGTTTACCGCTATTTTCGCAGATTTTACCTGAACATATTTTACCTGCGGTGGAGCAGTGTATTGCCGACTATCGCCAAACCGTTGAACAAGTGGTCGCGCAAGATCATTACAGCTGGGATAATTTTATTGAGCCCCTTGTTGAAGTCTCAGACCGGCTGAACCGAGTGTGGTCGCCGGTGGGCCATTTAAACTCTGTGATGAATAGCGAAACGCTGCGCGAAGCGTATGAAAGCTGCTTGCCGCTGTTGTCTGAGCTGAGCACTGAATTAGGCCAGCACCCAGGGCTGTTTAACGCTTATCAACAGCTCAAAGCCAGCGATGAGTTCGCAAGCTTTAGCAAAGCGCAGCAAAAAACCATCACCGATGAGCTGCGTGACTTTGAGCTTTCTGGTATTGGCTTACCTGCCGAAAAACAAAAACGCTTTGGTGAGATTAGCCAGCGTTTATCTGAGCTCTCTTCAACCTTTTCTAACCATGTGCTTGATGCCACACATGCTTGGCACAAGCATGTGACCGACAAAAATGAGCTGGTCGGATTACCTGAATCAGCGATTGAAGCGGCCGCCGTTGCCGCTAAAGCGAAAGAACTCGATGGGTATGTATTAACACTCGATATTCCAAGTTATCTGCCGGTGATGAGCTATGCTGATAACCGCGAACTGCGTGAAGAGATGTATCGCGCCTTTACCACTCGCGCCTCGGAACTAGGGCCTAATGCGGGCGAATTTGATAACACTGATATTATTAAAGAAACGCTGCAACTGCGCCATGAGTTGGCCCAATTGCTCGGCTTTGAGCACTATGGCGCATTGTCGTTGGCCACCAAAATGGCTCAGACACCGGAACAGGTGATTGGCTTTTTAGATGATTTGGCTAAACGCTCGAAAGCGCAAGGTGAAGAAGAACTGGCTGAACTGCAAGCTTTTGCGCGCGAACAATGTGGCGTTGAGCAGTTGCAAGCATGGGATAACGGCTACTATAGCGAAAAACTCAAGCAGCATAAATATTCAATTTCGGACGAGCAATTACGCCCGTATTTTCCTGAAGATAAGGTGCTAAGTGGGTTGTTTGAAGTGGTGCATCGCTTATATGGCATTCGCGTTCAACCTGTTGAAGGGGTCGATGTGTGGCACCCTGAAGTACGCTATTTTGAGATCTATGATCAGCACAATGAGCTACGTGCTTCGTTTTATCTTGATTTGTATGCACGCGAGCACAAGCGAGGTGGGGCGTGGATGGATGAATGCCAAGTTCGGCGCATCAAAGCGGATGGTTCACGGCAATTGCCAGTGGCTTATCTGACTTGTAATTTCAATCGCCCGACAGGTAATAAACCCGCGTTATTTACCCATGATGAAGTGCTCACCTTATTCCATGAGTTCGGTCATGGTTTGCACCATATGCTGACCCAAATTGATGTCGCAGCAGTGTCTGGGATCAATGGCGTAGCGTGGGATGCGGTCGAACTGCCGAGCCAATTTATGGAAAACTGGTGCTGGCAAAGTGATGCGTTAAGCTTTATCTCTGGGCACTATCAAACCGGTGAACCACTGCCTCAAGAGCTACTTGATAAATTGCTTGCTGCGCGGGATTATCACTCAGCGATGGGAATGCTCCGCCAGATTGAGTTCTCTCTATTTGACTTTAAACTGCATTCACAAGATCCAGCAAATATTTCGGTACAGCAAGTCTTAGATGGCGTTCGTGATGACGTCGCCGTGCTTAAAGTCCCTGAATTTAACCGCTTTCAAAATGGTTTTGGCCATATTTTTGCGGGTGGCTACGCCGCAGGTTATTACAGCTATAAATGGGCTGAAGTGCTCTCAGCCGATGCATTTTCATTGTTTGAAGAAAATGGTATCTTTGATGAGCAAACCGGTCAGTCGTTCTTGCACAACATCCTTGAAAAAGGAGGATCGCAAGAGCCGATGGAACTATTTACCGCGTTCCGTGGCCGTGAGCCCAACGTTGATGCCTTATTGCGCCATAGTGGTATTCGCGCCGCATAAGTGCTTTGTTCGTTGTTAAGTAACGCCGCAGTATCGATGTGCTGCGGCGTTACTTGTTTTAGCGTCTAGGGTTTGTACCTATCAGCCTTACCCTATGAATGCTTAACTTCCTCTCATCCTCTCCCTTACGCCTTCTCCTGACAAACTGTGATGCACTTGGAAAAAGTGCTCAGTTTGCGATCTCAGTGATGCCTTTTCGCACTGAATGTTTGAGTGCTATCACACTTTTTGTGCCTCCTCTGTGTGAACTAAGTGATTCTATGGGTGTCGTTCCACCTATTCACTCAGCCGTAAATAATCTCCAAGTCGGATGATTTGTTCTTTGTTGTTCTCATTGATAATCGCTTTCTAGGGAGTTTTATCCCGAAGCCAAATCGGGCGCCGTTGCGACTGACTGAACATCTCTCAAATGTTAGTTGTGAGCGCATTAGATCATTAAATCAGCACTTATCTACATGGATGAGGCGGTAAAGGAGAGCATCGATGGATGGAATCAGAAAAGGGAGAACATCAATGATAGGCTTTCAAAAACTATCACTGTCAGTAGCACTGGCGCTTGGGATCACGTCGCTACCAGCGATGGCGGTCGACTTTCATGGGTATGCTCGTTCCGGCATTGGTTGGACGGGGAGTGGCGGGACACAGCAATGCTTTCAGGCAACGGGCGCTGATAGCAAATATCGTTTGGGTAATGAATGTGAAACCTACGCTGAACTGAGTTTAGGTCAGCAAGTTTGGAAAGACGGCGAGCAGAACTTTTATATCTCTTCTCGAGTGGCATATTCTGTTGATCAACAGAATGACTGGGAGTCCACCAGCCCTGCATTTCGGGAAATGTATGCGCAAGGCAATGGGTTATTTAGCTCGCTGCCTGGCGCTTCAATTTGGGCGGGTAAACGCTTTTATCAACGCCATGACGTCCATATGATCGACTTCTACTACTGGGATATTTCTGGGCCAGGTGTTGGGCTTGAAAATATCGATTTAGGTGTGGGTAAATTATCTGTTGCCGCAACGCGCGATACCGAGGCAGGTGGTGCGACCAGTTTTGGTAGCGATAAAAATGTTTACAACGACAACTTCGATGTACGTCTTGCCGATATCTCGGTCAATCAGGGCGGTAAGTTAGAATTGGGCTTAGACTATGGTAAAGCGCATATCAAAAGTGATGCCAAGTTTAAAACCAACGCTTCAAAAAGTGGGTATATGCTCACAATGGAGCACACGCAAAGTGTGCTCAGTGGTTTTAACAAATTGGTGGTCCAATATGCGACTGACTCAATGACCGCAGGCAATGGGCATAGCTATGGTGGCTCAACGAGTAATGATGGGTCGATGGTGCGAATACTCGACCACGGTGCCATTTCTATCAATCCGAAGTGGGATATGATGTATGTGGCAATGTATCAGAAAAAAAACCTCGACAGCAATGAGGGAACAACTTGGTACACCATGGGGATCCGACCCATGTACAAATGGACCAAAACGATGAGCTCATTATTAGAGCTCGGTTATGACAACGTCAAGGCGCAGCATGTGAGCGAACGCAATAGTCAGTATAAAGTGACGCTCGCGCAACAGTGGCAAGCGGGTGATAGTATCTGGTCACGTCCGGCGATTCGCTTATTTGTCACCTATGCCAAATGGGATGAAAACTGGGGCAATGTCAGTGATGTCCAAACGGCTGGGGCGAGTACACGAGGCGATAATAGCGAAGTCAGCTTTGGCGCGCAAATGGAAGCCTGGTGGTAAACCGAGTAGGCGTTTACATATAACTTAACAGCAAAATAGGTACGAGCTTTCGTACCTATTTTGCCATTAGGGCTTAAGCCGATTAAGCTCTGTTTGCTTGAGTGAGGTTAACATGTGGTTATCAAACTATCTCAAAATACTAGTGGTGATATTGGTCTGTGGGCTAAGTGGTGTTGTGCAGGCTGAACCATTGGTCGGTTTAAAAGCGTCGGCCGGTGAATGGGCAAATACGGATTTTTCTAAATTAGCTTGGCAACCGATTCAACTCCCCTTTAAACAACCGTTAAATTTTCAATCTCCTACGATTGATTTGGCCGCGCAAGTCGCTGGGCAAATCGCGACGATTGCAGTGCCCGCTGATCAAGGCAATCTCTCGATTAAAGTTTCAAGTGCACTCGATGATCATCATCTCTACGCGATGAATGTATTGGTGCTCAATCAGCAAAAAGTCCCTGAGCGCTATTATCCATTTCGCTTGTTTCATTATAAAAAGGCGGTATTTTTAAAAGAAGATCGTGTGGAAGGCGAGTTTAATTTAGCCCCCTCACCAGGACAAAAATTTATCTATTTGTTGGTATTCACCACCCGTCATGATCTGAAAGGCCAAACCGTGTTGACCGATCCGGCCAAGGTGTTTGCAGCCGGAACCAATAGCGTGCAGCCCAACATCCCTGATCCGGTCGCCTCGCATGGTCCATCTGGTTTGGTGACAATTTCGATCACGAGTCATCAAAATAATGTGATCGGCAACCAGCCAGTGAGTGCGGCCTTGCCCACCAAAGTGTCAAGCCAAACGCAGCAATATTTTGATCATGCGGTAGCCAAAGCCGTGGCAAAAGGGAATATCAATCAAGCACTTGATCTAATTAACGAGGCGGAACGCTTAGGTATTCACTCGAGTCGGAAAATTTTTATCAAAGCACTCAAAGCCGAGCAATCTCAATAAAGGGTCCCTGAGGCAGGGGTGCCTCAGGAGAATGATTAATGCGATAGGCCACTCTCTTTGAATAGTCGCTGACAGGCTTGACCATCTTGATGGAATAGATGACAGCGATGCGGGACTAATCCAACAGAGAATTGTTGGCCTTTCTGCACATCGACCACGTCATTTTCTCGGTAAACGACATAGGCATTAAGCTGCGGAACTTGAATATGGATTTGAGTTTCAGCGCCTAATTGCTCCACCACCTGAATTTCACCATCAAGGGTGATATCTGCGCGCTGGCTGGGAATAAAATGTTCGGGACGAATCCCTAGGGTCATCTTCTCTCCAATCGTCACACTTGAAGCATCCATTGGTAACCAAATATGACGCTGATTAGGAAGCGTCACTTGAATTTGTTCTAAAGCGGTGTTGAGCACTGTAACCGGAATAAAATTCATTTTTGGTGAACCGATAAAGCCCGCGACAAATCGATTCGCTGGATAGTGATACAATTCCAACGGTTTACCGACTTGGGAAATTCCACCTTGATCGAGCACCACAATTTTATCAGCCAGTGTCATCGCTTCAATTTGATCGTGGGTGACATAGATCATGGTACGCTGTAAGCGACTATGAAGCCTTGAGATCTCAATACGCATTTGTACCCGCAGCGCTGCATCTAAATTCGATAACGGCTCATCGAGTAAGAAAACTTGTGGCTCAGCCACCAACGTGCGACCAATTGCAACGCGCTGGCGCTGGCCACCTGATAGCGCTTTAGGGCGTCGTTCCAGCAAGTGAGCCAGTTGCAGTGTTTCGGCTACGCGATTCACTCTACTGGTGATATCTGCTTTATTGACCCCAGCCAGTTTGAGCCCAAACGACATATTGCCAGCCACATTGAGATGGGGATATAGCGCGTACGATTGAAACACCATCCCGACGCCGCGCTGCGCGGGAGGAATGTCATTCACTTTTTTTCCGTCAATGAATAATTCGCCCGAGGTGATGGTTTCAAGGCCAGCAATCATCCGTAGTAAGGTCGATTTACCACAGCCTGAAGGCCCAACGAACACGACAAATTCACCGTCGTTAATTTCAAGATTGATATCTTTAGAAATCACCGCATCACCGAAAGCTTTGGTGATATGTTGCAACACAACATCGGCCATGCTGATACTCCTTTATTTTCATCTAGTTATCCAGTCAGCGCGGCTTAGAGTGCGACGTCGACTTTCCATAGCGTCAGTATGCGCTGTGGTGTTCGAGTTGAAATCATCCACTGTCACAGAAGTTAAAGGATGAAAGGCAAGGAGGAGTGAGAAATCGATACTGCCGCGTGATGGATAAGCGCTATTTAGCGCACTGAAAAAAAACCGATAAATTCTTCAACCCTACCCTGTGAACAAGTCAGATCATTTCATTCATAGCTTAAGCTAAGCGTAGTTGTTGTTCTGGTATTTGGAAGCCAGAGGCCTTACGTACTTTTTTCTAACCTAATACACAATTTAAATTACAGGCTCCGTGTTACAACTAGCTTCTTGATTTTGCAACTCGCTCGAGTCGTTCTTTATTTGATTCAGATTGCATCGTTTGTTTTTATTATTCTGATGACTGGCTTTGGCCACAGCTCATGCAACGTTAATTTTTTTTGCTTCCAATTGATGTGATGATCACATGAGCTGTTTCAGCTTATTGCTCTGATGTGGCGCGCTACTTTGACACTGCTTCAGCCTGTTTATGTTTCTCATCGCTTCGGTTGGCTGCTTTTAACTTAAACAACTCATGCGCTTTTTCTGGTCACCTATTTAAGGCGTTTCGTTGGTTACGGGGCTTGTAACTTTGTCATGGGTGCGGCAATAAAATCTTTTTTATCGCCCGAGTATGGAGTGGGCTATTTTTCTCAAGCGCTTATTGCATCTATTACTTTCACTTCGATGATAATGAGCCCATACTCATCAATGCATGAATGAACAATGTTGACACATTGATGATTCGTGGCGGCCCTTAGGTTGGCGAAAACCGACTTTAGGTTTATACAATGACAATAGGTGATATCTATCATGAGTAAGGGTCAAGATACAAAACGCGATTCTAAGAAAAAACCACTGATGACGGCCAAAGAAAAGAAAGCCGCCAAAACTGCTAAAAAAGTTGAACCTACTTTTTTAAGTCATTAATTCTGAAAAAAGCCACCTGCACTCGGTGGCTTTGCACTTGTTTATATATCCCTTGCCGACAGGCCTTTAGCATCAACCCACAGGTTAAATCTAATCTATAATCTCATGAACTAGTTCGTGCCAGTGCGACTTAGCCTGCTAAGTTGTTGGGCTTGAGTATACCCGTTCTTTAAGTCTTAAATATGTATCTTCCCTGTAGGCGTTGTTGCTCTGTGTTCTTGAATGGCATAGCCGCTCCCTTGTTTCAGCTTGTTTCTTCATTAGTGCAAGTCCTGTGGGAATAAACTTCAAATTTCATAACTTAGATCACACTCATATCCGTTGAGGAGGACTATCGAGGATGATGAATAATGCTTCCCATCTGAGCACACTATCAGGGTGAGTCGATGGACTGGGTTCCAAACCTGTGTGGGCAGCAATATCGATGCGTAACACAGCTAATTAAGTGGGGATGGATAAAATGTTACTACCTAAAAATTTCAGTAAATCATTACTGGTGGCCTCTGTTTTGGCCGCATCGTTATGTTCTATGGGCGTTCAGGCCAAGATCAAAGAGGGACAGCTTGTTATCTGGATTAATGGCGATAAGGGCTATAACGGCTTAGCCGAAGTGGGGAAAAACTTTGAACATGATACTGGGATCCCGGTGCGTGTTGAGCATCCCGATAAGCTAGAAGAAAAATTCTCTCAGCTTGCGGCTGATGGGGATGGACCAGATATCATTTTTTGGGCGCATGATCGCTTTGGCGGCTGGGCGCAGTCTGGATTACTAGCAAGTATTCATCCCAGTCAAGAGCTCAAAAATAAACTCTATGATTTTACGTGGAAAGCGGTGACTTACAAAGGCCAAATCGTCGGTTATCCAGTTGCGATTGAAGCGTTGTCACTGATCTACAATAAGGACATTTTACCCAAGCCTCCAACAACTTGGGAAGCGATCCCAGCGCTTGATAAAAAACTTAAAAAAGAAGGTAAATCGGCCATCATGTGGAATTTGAAAGAACCCTATTTCACTTGGCCTATCATTGCTGCTGATGGTGGCTACGCCTTTAAATATCAAGATGGGAAATATGATATTAAAAATGTCGGTGTCAATAATGCAGGTTCGATCAAAGGGCTGCAATTTATTGTCGATATGGTCAAAAATAAAGAAATTAGTGCCGATACCGATTACTCCATTGCTGAATCAGCCTTTATTAAAGGTAAAGCGGCGATGACCATTAATGGACCTTGGTCGTGGGCCAACTTAGATAAAGCGAAGATGAATTATGGGGTGACGCTGCTGCCGACATTTCATGGTCAGCCTTCAAAAGCGTTTGTTGGTATCTTAAGTGCGGGGATTAGCTCAGCGAGCCCGAATAAAGATCTTGCCAAAGAGTTCATTGAACATTATCTGCTGACAGACAAAGGTTTGGCGACGGTCAATGCGGATAAACCGCTAGGCGCAGTGGCCTTGAAGTCATATCAAGATATTCTAGCGAAAGACCCACGCATTGATGCCACTATGAAAAATGCCAAAGATGGTGAAATTATGCCAAATATTCCTCAGATGAGTGCGTTTTGGTACGCCGAGCGCAATGCCATTAATAATGCACTCAGTGGCCGACAGAGCGTTAAAGAGGCACTCGACGCTGCGGCGAAGCGTATTGTGCATTAGTTCCGGTTTCCAGCCGAATGACAGTTCGGCTGGATTATTTCTCTGAGGTATTTTCATGGATAGTGTTAACCGTTCGCCTGCAGCGCGTTTTTTTAACTCATTCTGGCTAAAATGGAGCCTTTTGGGTGTCGCCGTTCTGATCACGGGTTATCTATCAGTGTTGATGTATGCCAATGGCGAATACACCTTTGCCATTTTAGCGCTCGTCATCATTGGCACGGGGATCTATATATTTGCCAACTCAAAAACCTATGCGTGGCGCTATGTGTATCCTGGATTGGCTGGGATTGGATTATTTATTCTGTTTCCTTTGATTTATACCATTGGTATTGGCTTTACCAATTATAGTAATACCAATCAGTTAACCTTTGAGCGGGCTCAAGAGGTACTGCTTGATCGAACCTATATCACTGGGCAGAGTTATTCATTTGAACTCTATGCACAGCAACATCAATGGATCATCGCATTATCTGGCGCTGAGTCGCAGAAAGTCTGGGTATCACAACCCTTTGATCTCGAGCATCCCAGCCACGTAATTGCGCTACATGTTGCCAATGCGTTGCCCAAGCAGCCCGCGGTATCATTTCGCATGATCATTCAAAACCGCAACCGTATCGGGGCACTTAAAGTGCGCTTACCCCACGGTGAGCAGTTAATGATGAGTTCATTACGTCGGTTTTCCGCTGTGCAGCCCTTGTATAAACAAGTAGGTAAGGCTCAGATGCTGGTGAATCAAAAAACCAGCGCCAGCTATTTGCCTAACTATAAAACAGGTTTCTATCAGCAAATCTTAGCCGATGGGCATTGGGGCAAAGAGGTTTTGTCCCCAGGGTTTTCGGTGAATATCGGTTGGGCGAATTTTACCCGTATTGTTACGGATCGCGGCATTCGAATGCCTTTTATCGATATTTTTATCTGGACAATTATCTTTGCGACGCTGACTGTCGTGTTCACCGTTATTATTGGGATGGTGTTAGCGTGTCTGGTGCAATGGGAAGCACTTAAAGGTAAAGCCTCTTATCGAGTGCTATTGATTTTACCTTATGCGGTTCCTGCGTTTATTTCTATTTTGATATTTAAGGGGTTGTTTAACCAAAGTTTTGGTGAAATAAATTTGCTACTGAGCCAAGTTTTTGGGCTAAGGCCTGAGTGGTTTAGTAACCCTCATCTAGCTAAAGCAATGGTGTTAATTGTCAATACATGGCTGGGCTACCCTTATATGATGATCCTCTGTATGGGGTTGTTAAAAGCGATCCCTGATGATCTTTATGAGGCGGCTGCTATGGATGGGGCTGGGCCGATGCAAAACTTTTTTAAAATTACCGTGCCCTTGTTATTAAAACCTTTAACGCCACTGCTGATTGCAAGTTTTGCCTTTAACTTTAACAACTTTGTGTTGATCCAACTATTAACCAACGGTGGCCCAGATCGCTTAGGGACTACCACGCCAGCCGGCTATACCGATCTGTTGGTGAGTTATACCTATCGCATCGCCTTTGAAGGCAGTGGCGGGCAAAACTTTGGTTTGGCGGCGGCAATATCAACATTGATCTTTGTGCTGGTGGGCGCTCTTGCCATCATTAATTTAAAAGCGTCTAAACTTCAACTCGATTAACCAGGGGGATTCTGATGGCAATTGTTCAACCCAAATCACAGCGGGTCAGGCTGTTTTTCACCCATGCATCATTGATCGGTTTTATTGCACTGATTATGTTTCCGCTCTTTATGGTGATCACGATTTCGCTGCGCTCTGGCAACTTCGCCACCGGCAGTTTAATTCCCGAGCATATTTCCTGGGAGCATTGGCAATTAGCGTTGGGTTTCAGTGTCCATCATGCCGATGGGCGGGTGACACTGCCGCCGTTTCCAGTTCTTTTGTGGCTGTGGAATTCGATCAAGATCGCGACCTTAACTGCAATCGGTATTGTGGTGTTGTCGACAACGTGTGCATATGCGTTTGCACGGATGAAATTTCGGGGGCGCAGCGCCCTTTTAAAAGGGATGCTGATCTTTCAGATGTTTCCTTCGGTATTGTCACTGGTGGCGTTATACGCACTGTTTAATCGGCTGGGGCATTACATTCCATGGATGGGCTTAAACACCCATGGCGGGGTTATTTTTGCCTATTTAGGTGGGATTGCACTGCACGTTTGGACGATTAAAGGTTACTTTGAAACAATCGATGGGTCGCTGGAAGAAGCCGCTGCCATTGATGGGGCTAGCCCGTGGCAGGCGTTCTATTTGGTCTTATTGCCGCTGAGTGTGCCGATCCTCGCCGTGGTGTTTATTCTGTCATTTATTGCGGCCATTACCGAAGTGCCGGTTGCTTCGTTGCTACTGCAAGATGTACATAGCTATACCTTGGCGGTGGGGATGCAGCAATATTTGTATCCGCAAAACTATCTATGGGGTGATTTTGCCGCGGCAGCGGTGCTCTCTGCGGTGCCCATCACGGTGGTATTTTTGCTGGCGCAGCGTTGGCTCGTCAATGGATTAACAGCCGGCAGTGTGAAAGGCTAGTACGGCAAAATTCTAGTACATGCTTATCATATCGCCCCGCACTCATGTTGAGTGCGGGGCGAGTGTATGACTGGAATGGGGGTTCAGAGCGGAAGAGAGCGCCACACCATGGACAACTTGGTCCACTCTTCGCACCAATCAACCACTCGCAGCTACCGCCTAAAGTGGTTGTATTGGCTGATTAAGCGTGTGGATGTCGCAGCGTTTGTACGTGCGCTAATAACCACTGAATGTTGGTGTCAGCAAAAATCTGCTCGGTGGTTCGGCTGAGTTTTCGCCGCCAGTTTGGGTATTCACGATCGGTACCGGGGATATTGACTGGCTCTAACATCTCTAGCCAATCTTCCGGTTGTAATCCTAATAACATCGCGCGGCTCTGGCTTAGAAAAATATGAACAGCTTGGTTGAGGGTTAACTGCGCTAGCTGGGCTTTAGGTATGACTTCGGCCAGCGCTTTGGTTAGCTGCTGAGCGGCTTGTGAGCGTTGTTCATGGAGATGTGCCAGGAGAGTCTTATTGGGGTAGAGCCCCAATTGTGCCCCAAGATGCAAGTCATGATGGCGCAGATACCCGAGCAAGGTGGGCAAATCGTGCGTGGTCAGTGTGGCCATCGCCTGATGAGCATAGTGTTGCGGTAGGGTAAAACGCTGCTGAGCATCTTTTTCAAAATAGAGCACTTTATATGAAAGTATCCCTGCATCATGAAGTTTTTCAATGATCGCATCGGGAACCGTACCCAGATCTTCACCGATCACCAAACATTGATGACGCTGGCTTTCCAATGCCAAAATGGCGAGTAGATCATCGAGCGGGTAGTGCACATAGGCACCTTTAGCCGCGCTTTGTCCGCGCGGTATCCACCATAAACGTAGCAATCCCATCACATGATCAATGCGAAGTGCTCCGCAGCCGCGCATATTTGCCTCGATCATCTCAATAAATGGTTGATAAGCGTGATCAATAAGCGTTGTGGGGGGCTGCGCGGGCAGCGCCCAATTTTGCCCTAATGGACCAAGGATATCAGGGGGAGCTCCAACGCTTGCATCGAGCGAGAATAGCTCACGCTGCGACCAAGCTTGCGCCCCATCGGCGGCTACACCGACCGCAACATCTCGGTATAAGCCAATCGGCATATTGAGCTGCGTACTGCGTTTTGCAGCGGCTTGTAGCTGCTGATCAGCGAGCCATTGTAACCAACAATAAAATTGCACCCAGCGCGGATGACGCTTCGCAAAATGTTGCACGGTATCGCTCTCGGGGTGCTGATAGGCTTGCGGCCAATATTGCCAGCCACCGCTGCATTGATTGTGGCGGCGAAAATAACGATGCAGCGTATCAAAACAGCCTTGCCAGAACAATGGTTTACCATGTTGGCGAGTAAAACTTTCGAATTCGAGCCGATAAGGATCATTTGCGTCTCGTCGACAAAAGTGGCGATAGGCCAAATGCAGTCCAACTAATTTGAGCTGGGTTACTTGGGTATAATCGACGATATCACGCTCGCGCAGAGCTTGCAGTCGCTGCTGTATGGGTAGACTTTGATACCAGCGCTGGGCTGATCGAGACTGAGTAAAATCATCTAAGGTTGCGACGCTGATATAGATGATATTGAGCCAGCGGCGTGATGATGGGCTGTATGGGCTGGCCCGCTCAGGTTCGCCAGGGTAGAGCGCATGAATAGGATTAAGTCCAACAAATGCGGCGCCATGCGCATGGCAGTGTTCTAGCCAGTGCTGCAAATCGACAAAGTCGCCAATGCCCCAGTTGTCGTTTGAGCGCAAGGTATAAAGCTGAATACAGCTTCCCCACCAGCGCTGTTTTTTAAGCGCACTCGGTTGATAACAACGTGTTGGCGCATGAATAATCTGGATGTGGTGGGTCTGCTCTGCATCTTTGATGGTGAGTCGATGATAGCCTAACGGCGCATCTGCCGGTAATTGCCAGTACGTTTGCAGCAAGGGAATCACACCGCTGCAGACGTCACCTTGCTCGTAGTTTAATTGCCAGTGGCAGGGGGGTGAGAGATCAGTCGGAAGCGTGAATGACCTCTTGGCGCTTAACACCTGAACCTGCGACGAAGCCGTTTGCGGCGCAGGCAATAATGCGCGCACGGCGTCAAGCGTCTGGGCATCGATCGTGACAAGCTCTTTGCTTGCATCCACATAGTTCACATATAACCCCTGTTCAATACGTTCTTGATGCAGGGGGGAATGAGTTTTGCTCATGTTTAGCCTCAATGTTTGCCTACACTCGGGGACGATTCCAAATGCGCTGTTGATATTCGCCAATACAACGGTCGGCACTAAATATGCCACAGCGAGCGGTATTGAGAATCGTTGATCGCAGCCAAGCTGGCGAGTTTTGATAGTGCGCTTCAACGCGCAGCTGGGCGTCGATGTAACTTTGAAAATCGGCTAAAACCAGATAAGGGTCACCACCGCGGGTAAGACTTTCAACGAGCGGGGTGAACGCTTCGCGGTTGCCATGGCTAAATGAACCATCGCTCAGGTAACTGAGCAGTTGGCCTAACAGTGGCTGTTGGCTAATCACGGTTTCAGGTTGGTAACCACATTGTAACAGTGCGCGAATAGATTCAACTCGGTGGCCAAAAATAAAGATATGTTCATCACCAACCTGCTCAGCAATTTCAATATTGGCGCCATCCCAAGTGCCGATGGTGAGCGCCCCATTGAGAGCTAACTTCATATTGCCCGTGCCAGAGGCTTCCTTGCCGGCCATCGAGATCTGCTCAGAGAGATCGGCGGCGGGAATGATTTGTTCTGCGAGCGAGACCCGATAGTCAGGTAAAAAGATGACTTTCAGTTGATCGCCGATTTCTGGGTCGTGATTAATCGTATCAGCAACGCAATTGATGGCATAGATGATATTTTTAGCCAAAGCATAACCAGGTGCGGCCTTCGCAGCAAAGATAACCACTCGCGGCTGTATTTGGGCGTGCGGGTTGGTTTTTAGCTGGTGGTAAAGATAGAGAATATGCAGCAGTTTTAGATGCTGACGTTTATATTCATGCAAGCGTTTGATCTGAACATCAAATAAAGCGTAAGGATGAATAACGATGCCGGTTAATTGCATGATGACATCGGCAAGCGCCTGTTTGTTAGCCTGTTTAATCTGCTGATAGCGCTGCTGAAATGCGGCGTCACTGGCGAGCGCTTCAAGCTGCTGCAACTGCGATAAATTGGTAAGCCAATCTTGCGTGATGGTTTGGCTAATCAGCGATGAAAGGGCGGGGTTACACTGGTGTAACCAACGTCTTGGGGTAATTCCGTTGGTAATATTGGTGAATTTGTTGGGCCACAAGCTGGCGTAATCGACAAACAGCTCTTCGATAAGTAATTTGGAGTGCAATTTGGCTACGCCGTTAACAGCAAAGCTGGCAATAACCGACAGATTTGCCATTCGTACCTGTCCTTTGGCACAGATAGCGAGTGTTTTTACCTTTTTGTGCCATTGCCTTGGCCAGTGCGCTTGTAAAAGTGGCAATAGCTCGGCATCAATGCACTTGATCAGCTGATAATGGCGCGGAAGTAACTGTTTGAATAAGGGCTCGCGCCAACATTCAAGAGCTTCGGGCATTAAGGTATGATTGGTATAGGCAAAGCAGTTTTGCGTCAGCGCCCATGCATCGCTCCAGCTCATCTGTTGCTCATCAATCAATTGGCGGAGCAGTTCAACAATGGCGATCGCTGGGTGAGTGTCATTGAGTTGGATCACTTCATCGCTGGCTAATGACTGAATATCCCGATTGGCCTGACGATGACGGCGCAAGATATCGGTGATCGCGCAGGCGCATTGAAAGTACTGCTGCATCAGTCGCAGCCGTTTGCCCGCAGCATGGTTGTCATTCGGGTAAAGTACTTTGGTAAGACGGGCCGCTTGGTTGTCTTGTTGCTGCGCTTTTAGATATTTACCTTGATTAAATAGCGCCAGATCAAAGGGATGTTCAGCTTCTGCATGCCATAACCGCAATGTCTGATATTGGGCGCTATGGTAGCCAATAACTGCCAAATCGGACGCTTTGCCTTGCACGCTGAAATCGCTCTGCCAAATGCTCTGGCCATTGTCTTCATGCACAACGCCGCCAAAGTGAACTTGCACGGAGTCAACACTGGATTGGATCAACCATGGATAGCTGTCTCGGTGCCAATCATCTGGTGCTTCATGTTGTTGGTGATCCTCAAACGATTGGCGAAACAATCCATATTGATAATTCAGCCCATAACCAGTCACGCTTTGGTTGACCGTCGCCATGGCATCGAGATAGCACGCCGCTAGGCGCCCTAAACCGCCATTTCCAAGAGCTGGATCGCGTTCTTGTTCTAGAATATCTGTCAGGTTGAGATGATCGTCAGCTAAACTATTTTTAACAGCATCAAACCAACCGAGATTTTGTAAATTGTTGAGCGTCAACCGTCCAAGTAAAAATTCCATTGATAGGTAGTTGACGTGACGTCCCTCGGTGGGCTTGGTGGGCAACTCGCGAAGCATATCTTGCAGTGCTAAGCCAAGGGCTTGCCAAGTGTGTGCCAAAGGGGTGGTGTTGCTAACACAGGTTTTTAGGTGATAGCTGAAAGATGCATGAAATTGATCGGGGTCGAACGAGTGGGTCATAGCTATATTCCTGTCAGTCGATAACACCGTTCGTCAAGTGACGGCAATGTTTGAATACTTGATAAGGTTTGAACGAAAAGAAAGTGACTAGGGGTATGCTGAGGGTTTCTGGGGTATAGAACATCATCCGCTGCTTTATTTTATCGAGGAGGATGATAAAGGCGTAGCAGAAAATGTGAGCTGAACCGCTATATTGGCAGGCATATTACCAGCAGTGTTGCATTCATCGGAGATTTTCGTGAAGTTATTGCGTTCTAATGGATAAGGTTGGAAATTGAACAAGAGGTCGACATGTTATTACCGTCAAAATTGAGTCGTCCCAAACAGTTAAAAAATGTGGTGAGCCGAGCTCGTTTATTACATCATCTCGACGAAGCTGCACGTTATCAGTTGGTGTTAGTTATGGGGCCCGCAGGCTATGGGAAAACGACGCTGGTCGCCCAGTGGGCAGAAAAGCAAGATCATATTGGATGGTTCACCATCGATGAGCGGGATAATCAACTGGATAGTTTTGCCGATTATTTCATTGAGGCCATTCAAAAAGCGACACATGGGTTTTGTAAGCGCAGCTCATCACTCACCCAAAAAAATCAATACGCTAATTTAGTGGGCTTGTTTAGCCAGTTGATTGTGGAACTTTCACAATGGTCTGAATCAGTGTACATGGTGATTGATGATTACCATCTTATTGATAATCAATATATTCATGAAGCGATGCAATTTTTACTTAAGCATCAACCGGATAATCTCACCTTAATTATTTTATCGCGTCATCTGCCTTCACTTGGTGTTGCGAATTTGCGCGTTCGCGAGCAGTTGTTAGAAATTGATAGTCAGCAGTTGTCATTCACTCACGAAGAAGCCCGCCAGTTCTTCGACTATCGCTTATGTGGTCAAGTGGCCAACGAACACAGTGATCGGCTCTGCGATGAGGTTTCAGGGTGGGTCACTGCGCTGCAACTGATTGTCATATCGAGTCATCAAACTGAGCTGTCTGATGAGCGCGATGGCCGAGCCCTCAGTGGTATACAGGCTAACCATTTATCAAGTTACTTAAACGATGAAGTTCTCAGTTGGGTAGATTATAAGACGCGGCAATTTTTATTGCGCTGCTCGATTTTACATTCAATGAATCATTACTTGATCAATTGTGTGACTGAAGAGGAATTTGGTCAGCAGTTGCTCGAACATATTGAGCGGCAAGGATTATTCGTACAACGCATCGATGATGGTGAACAATGGTTTTGCTTCCATCCACTGTTTGCCAATTTTCTGCGCCAGCGCTGTCAATGGGAGTATCCAGACCAGTTACCCAAGTGGCATCGCTATGCCGCCGAAGGGTGGTTGCACCTCGGTTACCCAAGTGAAGCGATCTACCATGCACTGGCCAGTCATGATCAAGCTTTGTTGCTGTCCATTTTGGAACAATATGGTTGGTCTTTGTTTCATCAGAGTGAACTGCAGCTACTGGATAAATGCATGCAGGCGCTGACTGACGAACAACGGATGAGCCGGCCCTCCATGCTACTATTGCAAGCTTGGTTGGCCCAAAGCCAACATCGAGCAGGTGAGGTGGGAAAACTACTTGTTGATGCCAAAAATCATGTCCTTGAGCTGAAATCAGATCGTGAGTTAAAAGGGCAATTTGCGGCTATTCATGCGCAATTATCAGTCAACACCGGGCATCTTGATGAGGCGTTGCAATTAGCCCATCAAGCGTTGGATGAGTTGAATGTCAATGACTATTTCAACCGAATTGTCGCAATATCTGTCACTGCCGAGGTGTTGCACTGTCAAGGCCAGTTAGATAAAGCATTAGCGATGATGCGTCAATGTGAACAGATGGCCATGGAACATGGGGTGTTTCACAATGGATTATGGTCACTGATCCAGCAAAGTGAGATCCTCATTGCTAAGGGCATGTTGCAGCAGGCCTTTGATGTTCAAGAGCAAGCATTTGAGCTGATTGAGGCGCAGCATCTTCATCAACTCCCATTACATGAGTTTGTTTGTCGGCTCCGCTCACAGTTATTGTGGTCGTGGGGGCATTTAGATGACGCTGAAAAAGCCGCTCGTAAAGGTTTAGATGTGATGACTCATTATCCACCCAAACAGCAATTACAATGTTTGGCGATGTTGGCTAAATGCGCTTTGGCGCGAGGTGATCTGGACAATGCCCGAACCTTTTTAAGTCGCTGTGAAAACTTGCTCAATCGAGGCGACTATCATACCGATTGGGTCACCAATACTGACAAAGCGCGGGTGATCTATTGGCAAATGGTTGATGATAAGTTAGCCGCGCAGCGATGGCTTGATGGGAATGCGCCGGATGATGGCGCTGATAATCACTTTTTACAAGGTAAATGGCGTAACATTGCCAGAGCCCATATTTTACTAGAGCAATATACGCAGGCGCAGACAATTTTAAGCAAGCTCAACGAGTGTGCGCGGCAACTGCAATTAACGTGTGATATCAACCGCAACTTATTACTGCTGAACTTACTTCATGATAAACAAGGTCTGCGCGCTCAGGCGCAAGATGATTTGATCGAAGCGCTGAATTTGGCCTGTCGCACCGGATTTATCAGCCACTTTGTGATTGAAGGCGAGGTGATGGCTAAACAGCTTCGCCAACTATTACAATTGGATGTGTTAGAGCCACTAGCGATGCAACGTGCACAATCGATCCTACGGCAAATCAATCAATATTATCGCCATAAGTTCGCCCACTTTGACGAAAACTTTGTGACTCGTTTACTAGAGCATCCCAATGTGCCTGAGTTGATTCGCATTAGCCCCTTGACGCAGCGTGAGTGGCAAGTGTTGGGGCTTATCTATTCGGGTTATAGCAATGAGCAGATTGCCCAAGAGTTGAATGTAGCGGCGACGACCATCAAGACCCATATCCGTAATTTATATCAAAAATTGGATGTAAATCACCGCCGAGAAGCTGTCAGCCAAGCACACTATTTTTTAGAAGTGATGGGATATGCCAGTTAAACCTTGATCGGGGGACTCATTATCTGGACTCCTCCTGCTTTTTTTTAAAAAAGGAGGACGCGCTGATACGCTCTTTGACGGATGCTTGAACACTGACTACTCACTAGGAGACGATTGTGAACGGGCGCCGTTATCTATTGAAATTTATCGTATGTTTAGTCTGCTTGGGCATACTGAGCACGGAGGTTCAGGCAAAGATGAATCATGCAATCTGTCAACTTGCCAACCATCAATCGATCAATCAGCTGCGTATTTATGAAATTATGGTCGAGAGTTTTGTCGATGGCGATCCTGCGATTAGCTATAAAGTGGGCTATGGTCCAAGCCATCACAGTGGCGATTTACAAGGTGTGATCGATTCTCTGGGCTATATCAAACAACTGGGGATGAATGCTATTTGGCTCACCCCTATCTTTGAATCGAAGCCGATACTTGGCCAGACGTTGTCCGCTTCAAAGCTGGATGCCACCGGTTATTATGCGAGTAATTATTTTAAGATAGACCCGCGGGTTGGCACCTTGCAAAAAGCGAAAGAGTTGGTTAAAAAAGCGCATCAATTAGGGCTCTATGTCTTTTTCGATGGTGTTTTTGGTCACCATAAAGCCAATATTGAACCCTCACCATTTGGCCTTTTACCTGATGGTAGCGCCGATCATGTGCGCTATCCACAGAGCCTTAAATTTTATCAAGAAGTGATTAATTATTGGACCAAGACGCTTAAAATTGATGGATGGCGTTTAGATCAGGCCTATCAAGTGCCACCGCAAGATTGGGTGAAGCTGCGTCAAAGCGTTGAGCAAGCGTCTCAATCAGTCAGTTACCTCAATGCCAAAGGACAATCGGTGCATCCACTGGGGTATATGGTCGCTGAAGTGTGGTCCAGTAATTCCCATTATATTACCCAATCAGTCTATGGCTCGGATAACGCGCCTGTCTTGTGTTCGGCTTTTGCTTTTCCGCTGCGCTATCGGCTGGTGGAAACCTTCGCCGTTAATGAAAATAGCGTTGGCCACAAAGGTGGACGTTGGTTAGCCGATGGTCTGAATTTGCAAGATAATTACCCTGAGCACGCACATCCGAATTTAATGCTAGGTAATCACGATCTGGTGCGCTTTGGCGATCTATTGCAGCGCGGGTTAATTGCAGACCCCAAAGAGCCGATTTATTGGCAGCGTCACAAAGCGGCTTTGTCTTTTCTAGCCGCCTATACTGGTCCTGTTACCTTATATTATGGCGAAGAGATTGGTGAGCAGGTGCCTAATTTTGATGTCAAAGTTCCCTCAGACATTTGTGTATCTATGGGCCTGTGTGATGATCATGTGGCGCGCTCTAGTGCTCGTATTGCAGGGGTGAATACCAAACTCAGCCGCCAAGAAAAAGCCTTGCATCGTTATGTGCAGCAGTTATTTACACTGCGTAGTGTCCATCCGGCATTATATGATGGCACGCGCATTAATTTGGTGGCCAATCAGCAGGTATTTATCGACTACAAACAAAAAGGCGATGATAGGATTATCTACATGGTGAGTACTAACCAAAAGGCTCAGCAAGTCGTGTTATCTAAAGCGCAAAGTGGCTCGCAGGGCAAATTGGTCGATATGCTGACATCAGAGTCGTTCAATGCCAGTGCCCAAGGCCTCTACCATATCCCTTTGTCAGGATATGGGGCGCGGTTTTTACAGGTGACTCACCCCTCAAAAGCGGGGCCAACGGTGATGGCTCATCACACGGTGATGCATTTAGATGGGCCGCTTGGCAGTTGCCAGCGCCCCGACAAAGCCGGTGGGCCGTTATCTCAGCCGCTGTTCTTGGTGGGCGATTTTCTTGATTCACACTGGCAATTTATGCCAACACGTCAGTTTCGCTATAAAGGCAATGGGCTTTATCAATTGGTTTCGGATGAACTTGCCGGTGACTATCATTTCCAATATGCCAGCCAAGGGTGGAAACCTCAATATACGGCGCAACAACTGGAATTGACGATTGCAAAACCCAAAGGGTTTAAGCAGGGTGGTTATGGGCAAGATACCGTGGCTATTTTACCCCAAAATGGTCGTTACATCTGGAGTTTGCAATTTAATCCAGATGGGACAGCCAAACAAATTGCCTTCGCTTTGTGCCCAATGAGTCACTAAGTCGTGATACTCACTATCAATGCCACGCGGTTGCTGGGCGATCGCGTGCATGTATCAGCACTAGTTAATATTACATTCATCAAAAAAGTTTTTTGCGACATTTGGTTGTACAGTACTTTATTGAGTCAGCACTTAAGGCAAATTCTTGGCGCCAAAGTCAAAGAACTGAATGGGAATACTCGCATGGGATCTTCCCGATTATTTGTCAGTGATAACTTCTGCTGATTACCGCTCGCTGTGCGAAGCAATATGTCGCATCACTCCTCTAACTCTCTACCACCTAACCCCCATTACTGGGTGGGCATTGCTAGATGTCCGAGCTGTTACTGGCAAGAAACATCGCTGTTGACGCTTTTTTTGAGTAATAGCAAAGTAAGGGGTTTCTGCTATTTTATTGTACAAATGTAGTTTGATAATCCAAATTGTTACCGGGTGTTTAAAAATAACAAACTATTTTATATGAAACTATAGATTATTCAGCTGTCGAATTTGGTAACTACCCTATAAAGCGCTTATTTGGCACTTGCTCCATACTTGTTGTTTGAGGTACAAAAGTGCTCAAGCAGTCAAATTCTAATCTAGAACTGCCGTGACAGGTTGCTTTAACCTGCATTTTGCAAACACATACCACCACCGAAGTGTGGTGACAGGGAGTATCTCATGAAAAAATGGACTTGTTCGAGCGCTGCGCTGGCTGTTGCGTGCGCGCTATGGGGCGCGTCGTTTAGCGTATCTGCGGCTGATACCATCAAAATAGCGATTGCTGGACCAGAAACTGGCCCCGTGGCGCAATATGGTGATATGGAATTTAATGGCGCGCATGCGGCGATTGAAATGATCAATAAAGCGGGTGGCATTGATGGTAAAAAAATCGAGGAGGTTGACTACGATGATGCCTGCGAACCTAAACAAGCGGTAGCGGTGGCAAACCGTGTGGTCAATGATGATATCCATTTTGTAGTTGGGCATTTATGTTCAGGTGCAACCCAGCCGGCCTCGGATGTCTATGAAGATGAAGGGGTGTTAATGGTTACGCCAGCAGCGACTAGCCCCACGATTACCGCTCGTGGTTATCAGATGATCTTTCGCACGATTGGGCTCGATAGCGCTCAAGGCCCAACGGCAGGTAAGTATATTATTGAACATATCAAACCCAAACGAGTAGCGATTATTCACGATAAGCAGCAGTACGGTGAAGGGATAGCGACCTCTGTAAAAGAAACCCTGGAAAAGGCTGGCGTGAAAGTGGTCTCGTTTGATGGGATTACTGCAGGCAGCAAAGATTTCTCGGCGCTCATTGCTAAACTCAAACAAGAACAGGCTGATTTCGTTTATTACGGAGGCTATCATCCCGAGCTAGGGTTGATTCTGCGTCAATCGGCAGAAAAAGGTTTTAAAGCCCAATTTATGGGACCTGAAGGCGTCGGCAATAAGGATCTATCCGCAATTGCAGGCAAAGCGTCTGAAGGACTGATTGTCACATTGCCCAAACAGTACGATAAAACCCCCGAAAACGAAGCGATCGTCAACTTGATCAAAAGCGAAGGTAAAGATCCAAGCGGGCCCTTTGTCTGGACCTCGTATGCGGCGGTACAATCCATTGCTGCTGCCATCAAAAATGCGGGTGATGACCCACAAGCTGCCGCTGATTATCTGCGCTCACACTCGGTCAAAACAGTAATGGGACCGTTGCAGTGGGATAAAAAAGGCGATCTAAAAGGATTCTCGTTCGGCGTATTCCGCTGGCATGCCGACGCTTCATCCACTGAACTGCAATAATATCTATCGATAAAAGGGGTGCAGCTCGCCCCTTTTGACATTGATAATAGGATCTCACCGAGGATGCGTTAGCGCGCCGAATCGGTGTGGCTCCTTTGCGGTTACGCTATTGGTTTGAGGCGGTTATGTCAGAACATCTATTTTACCTAATTCAACAATTGCTCAATGGCTTAACGCTCGGCAGCAGCTATGCGCTAATCGCCATTGGTTACACCATGGTCTATGGCATCATCGGCATGATCAATTTTGCCCATGGGGAGATTTATATGATCGGCACCTACATCGCTTTTGTGGTGTTATCGGCGCTGATGATGGCCGGATTCGATAATGTCCCATTATTATTTATAGGGGCGTTTGCGATCAGTATGTTGGTGACCAGTGTCTATGGCTGGACGATTGAACGTGTGGCCTATCGACCACTTCGCGGTGGGAATCGGCTGATTCCGCTTATCTCTGCGATTGGGATGTCGATCTTTTTACAAAATTTAGTCCGTACTGCTCAAGGGAGCCGTGATATTGCGTTGCCTGTGTTAGTGCATGGCGGATGGGTGATTGGCCCTGATCAAGGTTTTCATATCACCTTGTCGTATATGCAAGTGGTGATCTTTGCCGTTACTTTTTTAGCAATGACTATTTTGTCACTCTATATTTCCCGTTCGCGAATGGGTCAAGCTTGCCGCGCCTGTTCCGAAGATATGGGAATGGCGGCCTTATTAGGGATCGACACCAATAAAGTAGTTGCGTTTACCTTTGTGGTGGGGGCTGCGTTGGCGTCAATCGCTGGGGTGTTGCTTGGCACCTATTATGGGGTGGTCAATCCATATGTTGGTTTTATTGCGGGGATTAAAGCCTTTACCGCGGCGGTGCTCGGTGGGATTGGATCGATTCCTGGAGCGGTTTTAGGGGGGCTGTTATTAGGGATCACTGAAGCGCTAACGGCCGGTTATTTGAGCCCAGAATATTCCGACGTGGTCTCCTTCTTATTGTTGTGTTTGGTTTTGTTGTTCTTACCTACAGGGATTTTAGGCCGCCCGGAGGTTGAAAAAGTATGAAACATCTTCAATTCAAATCAGCACTTGGATCGGCTGGGGTGTTTTTAATTTTAGCGGGCTGGTTACTGGGTATTCGTTTGCAGCAATCACCGCAAGGACTGACCCTTGCGTGGTCGGATCAGGCGCGTTGGCTGCTGTTAGCGAGTGGTTGTGTGGTGGTCTTTATCGTTCAGTTATTTCACCAGCCACTTCGTCTGGGATGGCAGCGGCTTAAACCGAAGCGGCATTATGCTTTACCTTCACCGCAGGAAACACCGCGGTTGTACCGCTATCTAGTGTGTGGGGGCGCGTTCATTGCATTGATATGGCCCTTTATGGTCTCACGCGGGGCGGTTGATCTGGCAACGCTCACTTTTATCTATGTGATGCTGGGATTAGGCCTGAATGTCGTGGTTGGGTTGGCGGGACTACTCGATTTAGGTTACGTCGGCTTTTATGCGGTGGGCGCCTACAGTTATGCGCTGTTAAACCACTATGCTGGACTTGGGTTTTGGACCTGTTTACCGATTGCGGGTGTATTCGCTGGATTTTTCGGGTTTATTCTAGGCTTTCCGGTATTGCGTTTACGGGGTGATTACTTAGCTATTGTGACTTTAGGCTTTGGTGAAATCATCCGCATTATGCTTAATAACCTCACCGATTTAACCGGTGGGCCGAATGGTATTGGCGGAATACCGAAACCTACCCTATTTGGTTTGGAGTTTAGTCGCCATGCCCGTGATGGGGGATGGGATACCTTCGATCACTTTTTTGGATTGCATTACAACTCGGATCATAAGGTTATCTTTTTGTATCTGATGGCATTGTTGCTGGTGGCGCTCACACTCTTTGTGGTGAATCGGCTATTGCGTATGCCGGTTGGCCGTGCTTGGGAGGCATTGCGGGAAGATGAAATAGCGTGCCGTTCTTTGGGGTTAAATCCAACCGTCATTAAACTGACCGCGTTTACGATTGGGGCTAGCTTTGCCGGTTTTGCGGGCAGCTTTTTTGCTGCTCGTCAGGGCTTTATCAGTCCGGAATCGTTCACCTTTATGGAGTCGGCGATCATCTTGGCGATCGTGGTGTTAGGGGGAATGGGCTCACAAGTTGGGGTGGTATTAGCCGCAATTATCATGACGGTTGTTCCGGAGTTGGCGCGTGAGTTTAGTGAATATCGCATGGTGCTGTTTGGACTGATGATGGTACTGATGATGATCTGGCGTCCGCAAGGGTTAATCCCCATGAGTCGACCGAAAATGGAGTTAAGTGTCGATGAATCATGAATCGTTATTAAAAGTAACTGATCTCACTATGCGCTTTGGTGGGCTGGTGGCGGTGGATCGTGTAACGCTCGATATTAAACCCCAGCAGGTGGTGTCGATTATCGGGCCAAACGGCGCCGGTAAAACGACGGTATTTAACTGTATTACTGGATTCTATAAACCGACTGGCGGAGAGGTTTGGTTTCATGGCAAGGCCATCCAAGGGTTACCCGGTTATAAAATTGCGCGTCAAGGAATGGTACGAACCTTCCAGCATGTCCGGTTATTTAAAGAGATGACGGTGATAGAAAACTTATTAATTGCTCAGCACCAACATTTAAATACCAATCTGTTTGCCGGATTATTGCAAACGCCGAAGTTTCGTCAAAGTGAAAAAAAGGCATTAGAGCGCGCAAAATATTGGCTGAAGAAAGTTGACTTGCTCGGATCGGCTAATCGTTTAGCGGCTAATTTGGCTTATGGTCAGCAGCGACGACTGGAGATTGCCCGTTGTATGGTCACCGAACCGAAGTTATTGATGCTCGATGAGCCCGCCGCAGGTTTAAACCCGCGTGAAACGGCCGACTTAAATGTCCTCATCGATGGACTCCGTGTTAATGAGCGAATTTCGGTGGTATTGATTGAACACGATATGAAGTTGGTGATGGATATCTCTGATTATATTTATGTGGTCAACCAAGGCCGGCCATTGGCCGATGGTACGCCCGAACAAGTACGTGCGAATCCCGATGTGATCAAAGCCTACTTGGGAGAGTCATAATGAGTATGCTGAAATTTAGTCATGTGAGTACCCACTATGGCCCTATCCAGGCATTAGATGATGTATCGCTGCATGTTGAAGAGGGCGAAATCGTCAGCTTAATTGGCGCCAATGGTGCTGGCAAAACGACCTTACTGATGACACTTTGCGGTGAGCCTCGGGCAAGTCAAGGGGATATCTATTTGGCCGAACAATCCATTACGCATTGGCAAACCTCACTGATTATGCGCTCTGGTGTTGCGATTGTACCTGAGGGGCGGCGTATTTTTTCTCGCTTAACAGTGGAAGAAAATCTCTACATGGGCGCTTTTTTTGCCACAGTGAGTGAAAAAATTGAACTCACCCAACAGATGTTTGATCTTTTTCCCCGTTTAAAAGAGCGTCGTGGTCAGCGTGCTGGCACGATGTCAGGGGGTGAACAGCAGATGCTCGCGGTGGCTCGAGCTCTTATGAGTCAGCCGAAGCTGTTGCTTTTGGATGAACCCTCACTCGGTCTAGCACCGATTATCATCGCCCAGATCTTTGCCACCATTGAGCGGCTACGCCGTGATGGCATGACTATTTTTTTGGTCGAACAAAATGCCAATCAGGCGCTTAAATTAGCTGACCGAGGCTATGTTCTAGAAAATGGTCGTATTGTGCTTGAAGATAGCGGCGAGGCATTGCTTAGTAACCCACAGGTACAAAGCGCTTATCTGGGAGGATAATGCGGTGTTGTGCAACTCGCTCTGCTCGATAAAAGCCCCAATCCTAGCGATTGGGGCTCCGTTTATAGTGGTTAGATACTTATTTCTGAAGTCTGTATATGCGACATTGTGGCGGGATGTTTGATCATCAGCCCTTGGTTGCTAACAGCGGCTGCTGCGCCACTGATAAGGAGTGAGAAATTAGCCAAGTCGGTAAATACGAAGGTAGTGAGAATGGATGTAACGCTTGCGAGCCGCCACACCCAGATAGCTTTGGGGGTCCAACCTTTGGTATATCAATAATGACGGTGTGTTGATTCACTATATAAATCGGAAGTATTGATCTGTTGGTGTTTAATTTTGTAGTAATCAACGATCACAATGCTATATAAAGGGCCGATTAGCGCAGCGAGTTTTACGACTATTGAAAAGATAATTTTGACTGTTTGATGAAGAAGGTGCTGAGCACCCTAAAATGATGGTGATTAGCTTGCATTGCCGGATTACTGAGCGAGCGTCACGGTTTAAAGCGCTGCAATGGTTTCTTGATTATGTCCAATCCAAAACCTGATGTATGGTTTGCCCAGCGCATTGATATTGCTGATTATTGGATGATACACCATCCATTTACAGGAGTATAAGTAGCACTTTGGCGCTACTTATACGGTCTGCTTATTACAAAACAGCTTGAATAAAGCTTTGTAACTCTGGGGTTTTCGGCGCGGCGAAGACTTCTTTTGCGGGGCCTGTTTCCCAGACTTTACCGTGATGCATAAAGACCAGTCGATCCCCGACATCGCGGGCAAAATTCATCTCATGGGTGACTAAAATCAAGGTCATCCCTTCGGCTTTTAGCTGCGCTAATACTTTGAGGACTTCACCGACCAACTCAGGGTCGAGTGCTGAGGTGATTTCATCGCACAATAGCGCTTTGGGTTTCATCGCTAACGCTCTGGCAATGGCCACTCGCTGCTGCTGGCCACCAGAGAGACTACTGGGAAATTGGTCGGCCTTATCGGCTAAACCTACTTTGGCTAGGACCTCTTTTGCTTGCTCTCGTGCTTGCGAAGCGGTGCATTTAAGCACTAATTTAGGTGCCAGCATGATGTTCTCAGCTACAGTTAAATGCGGGAAGAGATTGAAGTTTTGAAAGATCATGCCAATGCTATGGCTTAATTCTAATAGGTGGCGCTCATCATTATCGACGGCTTGGCCATCCACTATAATCGCTCCTTCACTGAACTGCTCCAAGCCATTAATGCAGCGCAATAGAGTACTTTTGCCTGAGCCGCTACGACCAATAATTGAGATCACTTCTCCGGCAGCAGCTTTCAGGTCGACACCTTTGAGAACATGATTATCCCCATAAAATTTATGTACTTGTTCGATACTAATCAGAGACATTGAGTTTCTTCTCCAAATACTGACTGGCTAATGAAAGTGGGTAGCAGATAACAAAATAGATCAGCGCGACCATGGCAAACACCTTAAACGGTTGAAACGTCGCATTGTTAAGCATGGTGCCAGCTTTAGTCAGTTCGACAAAGCCGATGATCGAGGTTAGCGCTGTACCTTTGACAATTTGCACGCTGAATCCAACCGTCGGGGCGATGGCAAGGCGCAGCGCTTGGGGCAAAATGACATGGCGCATAGTTTGCGTAAAGTTAATGCCTAAACAACGTGCTGCTTCCCATTGCCCTTTGGGCAATGACTCGACGCAGCCGCGCCAAATATCGGTTAAAAATGCACTACTAAAGCAGATTAACGAAATGCTCGCAGCGGTCCACGCGTTGACATCCAAACCAATCAAAGAGAGGCCAAAGAACATGATAAACAGTTGCATTAGCAGTGGTGTTCCCTGAAACAGTTCGACATAGACTTTCACTAATTTGACGACGAGTTGTCGGCGAGATAGACGTAAGAACGTTAATGCAAGTGCGATTAAACCTCCGCCCATAAATGCAATCAAAGATAATAAAAGTGTCCAGCGTGAGGCCATTAACAAGTTGTGGAGGATATCCCAGTTACTAAATTGCATCATAATGAGGCCCCTCGAAAGAGTCGTTTTGCCAATCGATTGAGTAGCTGACGCATACCTATTGCTAGAACAAGATATATACCGGTTGCGACAAAATAAGACTCAAAACTTAGAAAGGTTCGTGATTGCACAAAGTTTGCCGCATAGGTGAGCTCTTCAACTGAAATTTGCGAGATCACCGATGAACCAAGCATGACAATGATGCACTGGCCGATGAGTGGCGTATAGATACGCATAAAGGCGGGGGGAATGACAATTCGCCAAAAAATTTGGGTGCGATTTAACCCGAGCGTTCGGCCTGCTTCATACTGACCTTTGGCTGTAGCATTGATCCCTGAGCGAATGATCTCCGCGCTATAGGCGCCAAGGTTAACGATCATCGACATCAATCCTGCCGCCCACGCCGACAGCTGTAACCCCAGTGACGACACCCCAAAGTAGATAAAAAACAGCTGTACGATAAATGGTGTGTTACGGATCACTTCAATATAAAACCCCGCTAGGATACGCAAAGGGCGATGACAACTCACTCGAGCTCCTGCGGTGAGTGTCCCCAGCACAATGCCGCCAATGGTTGCGATGATGGTCAATTCTATCGTCAACCATAAACCGTGCAAAAACTGCGGCCAATAAGGCAGCAGTCCCGCAAAATTGAGGTGGTAGTTCATCCGCTTAACCTTGTTGGGCAAAGTCTGCAGGCAGCGGTGCCTTGAGCCATTTCTGTGAGATTGAACTCAATGTGCCATCTTGTAGTGCTTGAGTAATTAACGCGTTAATTTTTGCTTTAAGAGCTGGTTCATTTTTAGCTAAACCTACATAGCAAGGTGAGTTCTTCAGGGCAAATTTAGTCGTTGGTATCCGATTTGGGTTGCGATGGGCTATTGCTGCGACGACCAAATTTCCGGTTGCGATAAGATTAACCTGTCCAGAGAGATAAGCGGACAAGGTCGTGTTGTTATCTTCAAAACGTTTAATATTGGCTGAAGGTGGTGCGATTTTACTCAGACGCATATCTTCGATTGCGCCGCGGGTCACGCCAATGGTTTTACCCGCAAGGTCAGCGGGTTTACTGACGGGGATATCTTTGAGGCCAAAGACTCCTAAGAAAAAAGGTGCATAAGCGCGGCTAAAATCGATTACTTTTTCCCGTTTGGCATTTTTGCCTAAGCTTGAAATCACCAAATCAGCGCGGCCAGTTAATAGATAAGGGATCCGGTTGGCACTCGTTACTGGAATCAGTTTGAGTTTTACCTTCAGCTGTTTGGCCAGATAAGCCGCCATATCAATATCATAGCCATGCGGGCGCATGTCCGTTCCTACTGACCCAAATGGCGGAAAATCTTGAGGGACAGCGACCTTGAGCTCACCACTTTTTATGATCGCATCGAGTGTATTGGCGTGGGCGTAGCTGGTCACCAACGTAACGGTTAGTAACACCAAACGCAGTATCCGTATGCTGAATTTCATCTATAACTCCTGATTATTTTATCTAGCCGTTAAATAGAAACTAAAGTTTTATTAATTAGTTTATAAAAACTATCGTTTCTAACGTGCAAGCAATTCATGTACCATAATGACAAGCCTAGTCTGGCGGCTTTAGCGTCAAATTAGCACGCTGGATTAGATAGGTATGGTGCACTAAAAGTGTGCATATGGATCGAATTGGTGAGAGGAAAAGTTGATGATTATTAATCATCCTGATGTGGTTGCGAAGGTTCGCGAACAAGTACTGCGTTATGAAAAAGCGCTCATCAGTAATGATATCAAAGAACTCGATGAACTCTTTTGGGATAGCCCGTATACCGTGCGTTTAGGGGGAAAAGAAAATTTATTTGGTTACTCGCAGATCCAAGCTTTTCGGCAGGGCCGAGCATCTCGTGGGCTTGATCGAACGATTGAGCAGATAAGCATTGTGGCGTTTGGCTCAGAAATGGCTTGCGCCCATGTGATTTTCTCGCGTCGAGGCGAACCTCTTGGAAGGCAAACCCAAACTTGGGTTAAACTAGAGGGCGTCTGGCGGGTTGTTAGTGCCCATGTTTCAGCTATGATGAGCGATTGCTCGACAGCTTGACGTATCAGCAAATAGATTGATGCGTATGATTAGACAAGGAATAATGAATGATGGCTAGTTCTGAACTTGCTCAGCGAATTTGTCAGTATCTCGAGCGGCTAAGCCCTAAAGAGCGCCAACTCGCCGACTTTTTACTCACCCATGAAGCTGAATTGGCTATCTACTCTAGTGCCGATATGGCACGCTTGGCTGATGTATCAAAACCCGTGGTCAGCCGTTTTTTTAAACGCTTAGGTTATGAGAGTTTTGCACAGGTACGAAGCAATCTGCGCCGTGACGTTTCCTCTGGCTCGCCGCAATTTGTAGATTTGGACAACAATTTAGAGCAGCTATTGAGCGCGCATCAAGCGCAAGAAACTCGCAATTGGCAACAAACCTTACTCGGGCTGCAAAGCCAGCCATTAGATGCGATTGTCAGCGCATTGCTACAATCATCTCGGGTGTTGGTGATAGGCCAACGTAATAGTTATCCGGTGGCACTGCACTGGCGCCAACAGTTAATTCAAATGCGTCGTAGCGTGTGGTTAGCGCCACAGCCAGGACAAACTTTAGCCGAAGAGATCACTGATCTTGCGTTTGATGACTTAGTCGTAGTGGTGGCGCTTAGTCGACGGGCTAAAGTAATTAAAGCTTTACTGCGAGCGCTCTCGAGTAGCGAGGCAAAGGTGTTACTGGTGACAGACCCTTCAGGGCTGGAATTAACAACGTATGCTGATTGGACGTTACCCTGTCATCAACTGAGCCCCGGTGGTTTTGCCTCGTATGCCAGCGCCATGGCACTGGTTAATGTGGTCTGTAATTTGTGTTTGAACGTTTCACATAAACCACGGATTAGCCAAATCGATCAGAGTTATCAGGATCTCGATGAATTAGATACTACGCTTTGAAACCAGATTTAAAATAAAGAAATTTATGTTCCTTTTATTTACATTCAGAAACTAAGGTTGTTTAATGAGTGACATTGTGTCACTTGGGTTTCTTTCATCATGGCGGATAGCAGTATCTACTGCGCGCATGGCCCTCATCAACTGATGGGCGCAGCATCAGGGCCGTTGCAAGGGCTAACTTTTGTCTATAAAGACCTTTTCGATGTCGCTGGCTTTCGCACTGGTGCGGGCAACCCTACTTGGTATGCTAGCCATGCGCCAGCGGCATTGACCTCGCCGGTATTGCAGCAACTGCTAGATGGTGGGGCAACGAGTGTTGGTCGAGTTCAAACCGACGAGCTAGCCTACAGCTTAAACGGTTGTAATCAGCATTTCGGTACGCCTGAAAATCCATTGACACCAGAGCGCCTCCCTGGTGGTTCATCGAGTGGTTCGGCGGTGGCGGTAGCGCGAGGCGATGCGGATATTGGTCTTGGTACTGATACCGGTGGCTCGATACGTATTCCTGCCGCTTATAATGGTTTATATGGTATTCGTCCTACCCATGGACGGTTGCCCTTATCTGGTGTGCTGCCGCTGGCACCGCGCTTTGATACTCCCGGTTGGTTAACTCGAGACGCTGGCGTGTTGGAGCAAGTTGGGAGCGTACTTTATGGCGAACCCATCGCGCTACCCATGCCGGCGAAATTAACCATTGTGGCATCGTTATTTGAGCGTTTAAGCCCCCCGCTGTATCAAGTTTGGCGTCAGTTTTTAGTGCAATTAGAAGCCGTGTTTGATGTTTCGCAACTACTTATTAGCACGGCTGAAATTGACGATTTAAGTGGGGTATTTCAAACCTTGCAAGGACGCCAAGCAGGGGCTATTCATCGGCACTGGCATGAGGCTCATTCGCAAGCCCTCGCGCCAGATATCGATGCTCGTCTAAGTTGGGCGCAAACGCTGAGCGCCGTGCAGCAAGAACAATCTGAAATTGCGCGTCGTGACTGGCTGACGACCCTGCAAGCCTTATTAAAACCAGCACATTTTTTAGTGATCCCTACCACGCCGGATCTGGCTCCTTTTTGTCAAAGTGACAGTCGTGCATTAGCTGAATTTCGCCAGCGCCTAATGGGTATGACCGCTATGGCAGGGCTTGCTGGATGCCCACAAGTACATCTGCCGTTACTGGCGCTTGATGGGGCGGCTTTTGGTTTTTCACTGATAGGTCCGCGTGATAGCGATATGCAACTCCTTGCCCTGACACGCTATATCAGTGAGGTGTTTCGCCATGGCTAATATTGCCTTTAGCGCGCCTCATCATCAGGTGAGCCAAATTGGGTTAGATATCTTAGCTAAAGGTGGCAGCGCTATTGAAGCGATGGTTGCCGCCGCTGCGGCCATGAGTGTGGTTTATCCGCACATGAATGGGTTAGGTGGCGATAGCTTTTGGTTGATTCACCAGCCAGGAAAAGCACCCGTTGCGCTAAGCGGGGCGGGGCGCAGTGCGCAGCTTGCCAGTATTCAAGCCTATCAAGCGCAGGGCCATGGACATATCCCCGAGCGCGGCGGCGCGGCGGCACTTACCGTGGCCGGTACGCTGAGCGGCTGGCAAACTGCGCTGTCACAAAGTGGCCAATGGCAACCCGCAATGTCACTTGAAGAGCTTTTATCACCAGCGCAAAAGTTAGCTGATGCGGGGATTACAGTCAGTCATAGCCTGCAAACGGCAAGTCAGTTAACCTATTCCAGTTTGCAGAATACCTATGGTTTTGCGGCGTGTTTTTTAAACCAAGGCCAGCCATTGCGAGAAGGTGAGCGATTTAAAAACCCCCAACTCGCGAATTTATTCAGGCGGCTGATCAGCGTTGGATTAGATGACTTTTATCGGGGCGATATTGGCCAATGTATCGCGCAGCATCTTGAAGCTGCTGGTTCACCGCTGCGGTTCGCTGACTTAGCCAAGCAAACAGGGCAATGGCTTGAACCTTTGTCGGTGACGACTCGACAAGGGCAATTTTATAATTTACCCCTACCCACACAAGGTGCGGCATCGCTGATTATTGTCGCATTAATGGATCGCTGTTTAGATAATAGGCAAGATGAAGCCACCCAATTGCATTTAATCGTTGAGGCGACTAAACAGGCCTTTTTGGTGCGTGATCAATTGATCTGCGATCCGGCCTTTGCCCCAGGGGATATTCGCCATTGGCTTGATTATGAACAACTCGATAAGCTGGCTTCAAATATCTCAGCTACGCGCGCATTAGCATGGCCAAAAATAGCCAAGCCAGGAGACACCGTATGGATGGGCTGCTGTGATAAACAAGGGCGAATGGTCAGTTTTATTCAAAGCTTGTATTGGGAATTTGGTTCGGGTGTGGTGATCCCTGAGCTCGGGCTTATCTGGAATAATCGTGGGGTGAGTTTTTCTCTGGATGCAGATCATCTGCATGCGCTGCGCCCCAACAGTTTACCATTTCACACGCTTAACCCTGCACTAGCCCACCTCTCGGATGGCCGAGTGATGATCTACGGCACTATGGGCGGTGAAGGTCAGCCTCAAACTCAAGCGGCTCTTTTATGGCGCTATCTTTATCAGCAACACGCATTGACAGAATCGCTGAGTCTACCGCGTTGGTTGTTAGGCCGTACTTGGGGTGATAGCTGTCATGATTTAAAAATTGAAGCGCCGCTCGCGCCACTGCAACAATCGCTGCAAGGTTTTGGTCATCAGCTTAAGCAAGTACCCGCGCTCAGCGAACTCATGGGTCACGCTGGTTCCATTGTTCAGCAGCAAGGAACGATCATTGCCGCCGCTAGTGACCCTCGCAGCGATGGGCAAGCATTGATTAGTCATTGTGAATAAAGTGAAAGGATTTGTTATGTTGAAGCAACACTCGTTTGATCAAATTAATCCGCCAGCACGTTTGCTGATGGGACCTGGCCCCATTAATGCTGACCCGCGTGTGCTGCGTGCCATGTCGAGCCAATTGATAGGGCAATATGATCCGGCCATGACCGATTATATGAATCAAACTATGGCACTGTATCGGCAGGTTTTTGTCACTGATAATCCATGGACGATGTTAGTTGATGGCACCTCTCGCGCAGGGATTGAGGCCGTATTGGTGTCGATTATTCGCCCCGGTGACAAGGTTTTGGTGCCCATTTTTGGCCGTTTTGGCCATCTACTCTGTGAAATTGCCCGGCGCTGCCGCGCGCAGGTGCACACGATTGAAGTGCCATGGGGTGAGGTATTTGATCCGCAACGTATTGACGATGCGATTCAAAGCGTTCAACCCCGTCTACTGGCCTGTGTGCAAGGGGATACATCCACGACGATGTTGCAACCACTTGCCGAGATTGGCGAAATTTGTCACCGCCATGACGTGTTGTTCTATTGTGATGCGACCGCCTCGATTGCGGGGAATCCACTGCACACGGATGCGTGGCATTTGGATGCGGTTTCTGCTGGGTTACAAAAATGCCTAGGGGGCCCATCTGGCAGTTCACCGATAACCCTAAGCGAACAATTCTCAGCGCAGGTACGTGCTCGAAAACATGTTGAACAAGGGATCCGCAATGCACAGCATCAAGATGGTGACGAGGAGATGGTTTATTCCAACTATTTTGATTTAGGTATGATTATGGATTACTGGGGTCCTGAGCGACTCAACCACCATACCGAGGCGACTTCTATGCTGTTTGGCGCTCGTGAGTGCGCGCGTATCATCGCTCAAGAAGGGATTGATCAGTGCGTGGCTCGTCATCAAATTCATGGTGAGGCGATGGTCAAAGGCCTGCAAGCGATGGGGCTGGCATTATTTGGTGATTTGGCTCATAAGATGAGCAATGTCACCGGTGTTTTCATCCCTCAAGGTATTGATGGTGAGCAAGTTCGTCAGTTGTTATTAAATGACTTTGGCATTGAAATTGGCACCTCGTTTGGGCCACTGCATGGCAAAATTTGGCGCATTGGCGTAATGGGTTACAACGCTCGTAAAGATACCGTGTTAACTACCTTAGCGGCGCTTGAAGCGGTGTTAAATCATTTGGGTTTTGTGACAACTCAAGGATCTGCGATGCAAGCGGCGTGGGATTTTTATGAATAATAATTGGAGCGTGAGTGCTATTGGTAGACGGCTTACTGAGCGCTGCGATGCGTTAGCTGTCTTCTCTGAGAGTACTGATGCTCTAACTCGGGTGTATCTTTCCAAGCAGCACCGCGCAGCCCATCAGCAGGTGGCGCAGTGGATGATTGGCGCTGGTATGCGTATCTGGCACGATGCTGTAGGCAATGTCTGCGGCCGTTATGAAGGTGTCCGAGCAGGGGCGCCCGCGCTATTGCTTGGCTCTCATCTAGATACGGTGCGCAATGCAGGCAAATATGATGGTATGTTGGGCGTGATCACCGCTATTGAGCTGGTAGCTCGCTTACATGAGAACAATCAGCGACTGCCATTTGCCATTGAAGTGGTCGGATTTGCTGATGAAGAGGGCACTCGCTTTGGTTCAACCTTATTGGGTAGCCGCGGGTTGACTGGTCAATGGCAGGATGACTGGCTAAAACTGTGCGATGTCAATGGCGTGTCTCTCGCGCAAGCACTGGAACAGTTCGGACTGCCCGTTTCGGCTATTTCGCGCGCTGCGCGTTCAGCACAGGATTTTATTGGCTATTTAGAAGTGCACATTGAACAAGGGCCACAGCTTGAAGCGGCGCAGCTGGCGGTGGGAGTGGTCACTGCCATTAATGGTGCGAAGCGACTGAATTTTACGATTAACGGTCAAGCGGGCCATGCTGGCACCGTCCCCATGGCGCAGCGTCAAGATGCTTTGGTGGCTGCTAGTGAATTGGTTCTGGCGATTGAAACCATTGCGCGCGCACGCAATGTGGTGGCAACGGTTGGGCAGATTAGCTGTAAACCTGGCGCGGTGAATGTTATCTGCGCGCAGGTGCACATGAGTTTAGATATTCGCGCTGCAGACGATAGGCAACGCGACCAAGCCCTGACCGACATTCTTGCTCGCGCGGCACAAATTAGTGAAAAACGGCGAGTGCAAATCAGTGAAGCGTGTTTCTATCAATCTGATGCGACTCCTTGTGATGTCACCTTGCAGCATTATCTGCAAAGTGCTTGTGACAAGGTACAAGGTCAGTCGCTGAGTTTAGCCAGCGGCGCCGGTCATGATGCGATGGCCATCGCTCAATTATGCCCAGTTGGGATGTTATTTGTGCGCTGCGCAGGGGGAATTAGCCATCATCCGGGGGAGGCGGTGTTGAGTGACGATCTGGGACTCGCGTTTTTAGTGTTAGATGATGCGGTGCGTCAACTCGCTGAGTCTCCAATATCTGGTTAGAGGGGATTGGCGTTTTGAGATTCGTTCTTGCTCGTTCTGATAACGTGATCTCACTAACTAAGAAATACTGTTTCGTTAGTCTAACTACGGCTGTGATAAGGCTCAATGTCTTGTCAAACATCTTTTTGGGCATGTTGGACTGACCTGTTTTATCTGCGATGATTAATCGGTTATGTAGATAGCATCATGGTATGAACTGCGTGTATAAAGCCGATTAATGTGCTACAAAATGACTCTCAAACGTCTACCTGCTCAAGTGCGTGGTATGGATATCGGTTTTTTCTTTTGATTGCCTCTTATCGTTCTTTTTAATTCCTCGCTTCGGATGATTGGTCGACTTATAGATATAATTGTATTTACTGGGTATGATGAGTCGGTTTTATGCACTGAGCATCAGCATCTCCTGCCAGCGATCGCCTTGGTCAATCATGAGTGGCTTTGATGGTGCGTCAAAACAGAGGCTATTTTATTTTCAGCCGATGAAATCCAATTAACTTTTCAATTATTCGATGTATTGTGGTTGATTATGGCTTGGCTAAACTTTTAAGGGATTTTTAACATGTCGAAAAAAACTACGATTGCAGCGGCTGTTGTAGTCGTCGTCGCAGGAGCAATTGCGGCCGTGCCGTATCTGGTTCAACCTAAAGTAAAAGCATTGGTTGAACACGCACAATTACCTGAAGGGGTAAGTAATGCACTCGCTGTAAATTACAATATAAAAGCTGATATTGAATCTATTAGTTATCAACAATCCGGTTTAAGTGCGCAAAGCATTACACGGCTTCATATACAAAATAACAGTAATCCATCGGAAAAATCCTGTATTGATGTACAAAGTGATATTGATTACGGCTATGGCGCCTTGTTCTCTGGTCATCTGTATACGATTCATTCGATTTTAATGCCAACTTCGTCAGATGCGACATGTAACATTGTGAATAATCCCAAGTTGCAACAGCATAAAGTGATAGAGGCTCTGCTTGAGCAATCATTTAAGGCGGGTTCACCACTGAGCTCGCAAGTGAGCTCCTCATGGTTTGGCAAGATCCATACGACAATTAAGTTGGCGCAGCGCACTTTAACTGAGCCTAATAAATCTGCCGATGTTGCAGGGACGCTGAACATCCAACCCCTGACATTACAGATTCAACGAGATGATCGTCATCTAGTGTCATCCTATCAGTGGGGCGGCGTTACATGGTTAGCCCACAGCGACATGGATCCATCTGAGCAATTTCATCTTTCAGTGGGTCAGATGAGTGGCCACTCGAACCAAAAACAATATAAAGATAGCGACGCACTTTGGTTTGGCACAAGCGAGTTAAAATTAGGCGCAATGAAGTTCAGTATCACTGAAGGTGATAAAACTTTCCAACAGCTTGCGATATCTGGCATGTCCTTAAGCAGCTTGAGTAAAAAAGAGCATGACCAGCTTAACAGTCAGTTTGATGCTGAACTGACAGGGATTGATATTAACCACGTTCAGCTTGGGGATCTGGTCATGAACGTCGCGGCAGATCAGATGAATATCGCCGCTTATACAAAATTTGCCAAACTGCTACGTGAGCATCGAGAGCTAGCGCAAAATTCACCGAAAGAGTTTCGTCAATTGTTAATGCAACATCTGGCTCCATTACTGGATGGGATGAAGCTCACCCTGTCACCTTTGAAATTGGGTGGAAAAGACAAGCAAGTATCGCTTGCGGGGACGGTATCGATGGGGAAAGTCGATGACGCATTGATGCAACAACTTGGTGGTGTGGCAGGGTTACAAGCAGCACTGGCAAAAAGTGCGCAAGCCGATCTCAATGCAGTGATTGATACTGCTATGCTGGACAAAATTGTGCAAGCGGTTGAGTCGGTTCGAGAGCCTGATCCGGCGCGCGCTAGCGCGTTAAGTCAGCGCATTATGATGATTGTCACTCGGGTTTTGGATATGCAGACTCAAGCGGGTTATTTGAATTATAATTCAGCGACCAAACGCTATACAACTGAGCTGAAATACAGCCAAGGTCATCTAACTAGTAATGGTCATTAAACATTATTTATAGTATAGGGTGATAACCTAATAAAGCCGCGACAGGTGACTGCGCGGCTTTTTATATAGCGGTAGCTGTGCGCTTACAATTCGCCAGAATGGGGAATGCATATCTGCTTTAGCATCACGTTCGTTAAATGCGCTAAAGATTGCTATGATTTTCGGCGTAACCTGCTAACAGGTTCGAGGAACGCCCCATAAAGGGAGAGATGTAGGAAATTTAGGCATTGCTGCATGGGGCGTAACAAAAGATATTGCCGTTTCTAAATGGTGTTCTAATGCTGAAATCACCGCTTCATCTTGTCGTCGATCAAATTTACGCGCAAACAAATTTTCGCTAGCAATTAGATCTGGCGCATCAGCAATGGTGAAGGTGCGTGGGCGCAGTTTTATATTGCCATCAGGCACCCAATCAATCGCCCGTAAACCATTTTGAACCACTTCGCCATGGCATAATTGTTATTTTTATTAAGAAAAACGCCCATTTTATTATCCTAAATGATTTCTTCACTGCTTATTTAGCCATGTACGTAAGAGCGTTGGGGTTAGTTGCATAAGGGCGATGCGCTAAGGACCCAATACAGTACATTTCGCTGATATGGGATACTTTGCTGAGGATGGGTGACTTTGTTCCCGTGTCTAACATGGCTAAATGCGTGTAGCTGTGAACAATGGTTCCCTTGTGTGCTCAAAACACTCTACAATACTAAACTTTATAGCGTAAGGAGGGCTCATGGAGCAGTTTGAACATATTAGTGTCGATGACGCCAAACGGTTGATCAACGAGCAAGGCGCAGTTTTGGCGGATATCCGTGATGACTCGGCGTATCAACAAAGCCATGTGCCGGGTGCGATTCATTTAACGAACCAAAGCTTAATGGCACTCCTTGAAGAGGTTGCCCCTGAAACGCCAGTGATTGTGATGTGTTATCACGGCATCAGCAGTCAGAGTGCGGCGCAGTATCTTTTACAACAAGGATTAGATGCAGTCTACTCACTGGATGGTGGCTATGAGGCTTGGGTCAAGCAAGCCGACAGCAATGATGAGAAGAGGTAGCGATGCAGCAATTAGTCGTGGTAGATAATCCCCGTTTGGCGCAGGCGTTTGTTGATTATATGAAAACGCAATCGATTCGCTGCCAACTGGCGCCAGTTGAGCAGGGGTTTACAATTTGGTTAGTTGATGAGCAGCATCTCGCGCATGTTCAGCGTGAACTCAAAGACTTTTTAGCCAATCCGTTAGCGAAAAAGTACCAAGCAGCCTCTTGGGAAGTTGGTGATGAGCACAATATCCACTTTGAATATGGTAGCTCATCGGAGCTTATTAAACGGCAATTTATGGCCCATAGCGGGCCGTTGACTTTGGCCGTTATTTTGGTGACGACGATTATCTATGTCGCAGGTTTAATGGGTGCTTCCAATGATATATTCGCCGCTTTACGTTTTCCCGATACGCTTTCTCAGTTAGCCTCCGCACCTTGGCGAGCGTTTACACCTATCTTGCTGCATTTTTCGATCCTGCATATTTTGTTTAATTTACTGTGGTGGTGGGAATTTGGGGGTGTGATTGAGCGCCACTTAGGTACCGGGAAACTGCTTATCTTAACGGTGGTTGCAGCCGTTATCCCAAACATTGCGCAGTTTTGGGTGGATGGCCCGATGTTTGGTGGACTCTCTGGTGTCGTGTATGCCTTACTTGGCTATTTGTGGTGGACTAGCTGGTTGCGCCCTCATGTTGGGCTCCATATCAATCGGGCGATTGTTGGGTTTATGTTGATTTGGCTGGTATTAGGTTTTGCTAATGTGATTGGCCCGGCAACCGCGAATTTGGCTCATCTGTTTGGTTTATTCGTCGGTTGCGTGCAGGCTGCGTTTGATCGCGTTACTGATAAAGATATTTCGTAAACAGAATGTCGGCGACTACATTTTGTTCACCCGTTTCCTGACGCAATAGATTATTAATGGTTTTCAGACACTGTTCGCGGATCCTTTCGCGGCCAGTCAACGAGATGATCTCTTGTCTATCTTGGCTGCCTAAAATCTCAATGATTGCATCGCGAAGTAGCGGTGCATTGTGCTCTACTTCGTCCAATTGGCTTTGATGAGCGACCCGTAGTTCGATAGCAACACGAATATAGCCAAGTTGTTTGTTTTTGTTAATGAAGTTGGTGACGATATCTGGCTCAAAGCCATAGTAGGCATAGCTATCTGGTTCTTTTTTAGCGTCTGCGGCAAAGCTCGCTTGTAGTGTCGCGGCGGACAACAAGCCGGTTAAAAATATCCATTTGAGCCATTTCATCAGTGCGTTACCTATAGTGAATCATATAATCGGAGTATTCTCGCTTATCTTTATCGCGGGTCAAGTGTAATCATCGGTTGTTACGGTTTTATCGGCAGCCTTATTGGCGTGTTTCGTTTAGCATAGCTGCTCATTTTTGATCAGCAAGTGCCTTCAGTGGGCTGGTTAAAAAAAGGATGCTGTTTGTTTGCTTATTGGCTTTGGCGTAGTATGCCGTTGATGAGGTAAGATAGTGATTTATACACATTTAAAGGAAGACGATGCAACATTGGCCATTGAATTCGCAAGTCCATTGGTTGACGTCAATACCCGATCGCGTTTCGCAGCCCCAGGCAAGTTGGATCACCGGTTTAGGTTCATTAACCGCGCGTTTACGGCAAAGTTGTCAACAGCTAGAGGTGCAACTATTAGCTAATCAACTCGTGCAGGCCAACACTGATCAGCAGGCTCTACTTGGGGCTTCATCGCTATGGTGTCGGGAGGTGTGTTTATTGGGTGATAAGAGTGCTTGGGTGATGGCGCAAAGTTTATGGCCTGAAGCTGCCTTGGCGAGTCGAGAACTTCGCCAATTGCACACTCAGCCACTAGGGGAATTACTCTTTAGTGTGGCTCAGCCTGATGATCTGTGTCGTCAGTTTTGTATCTACCCAAGTAGTGATATGGCGCTGGTAGCGCGGCGCAGTGTGTATTGGTATCAACGGATCCCTGTGTTAGTTCAAGAGCTTTTTTTACCGGAGAGTCCGGCTTATCGGGAGGCATTTAATGGTCAGTGAAAAGCCAAAATGGTTGGCTTATATGCAGCTTATGCGGCTCAATAAGCCCATTGGGTCGTTACTTTTGTTGTGGCCAACGCTGTGGGCTTTATGGTTGGCGGCAAATGGCGTACCGCGTATCAGCGTGCTTGTGGTGTTTGTGCTTGGCGTCTTTATGATGCGCTCGGCAGGGTGCGTGATTAATGATTTTGCTGATCGCAAAGTCGATGGTTTTGTCAAACGCACTAGTGCAAGGCCACTGCCCTCTGGCAAAGTTACCGCCAGTCAAGCATTAGTGCTATTTACTTGCTTGGTGGCGCTCTCATTTTTGTTGGTGCTTACGCAGAATTACTTAACCGTTAAGCTGTCGTTTGTGGCGCTAGCGCTTGCGGCTATCTATCCATTTATGAAACGCTTCACCCATCTGCCACAGTTATTTTTGGGGTTAGCGTATAGTTTGGCGATCCCGATGGCCTATGCGGCTCAAAGTGGTCGTCTACCCATGGAAGTATGGCTGTTATTGCTTGCGAATATCTGCTGGACGATTGCTTATGATACGTTTTATGCCATGGTTGATCGTGATGATGATATCAATATTGGGATTAAATCGACGGCGATTTTATTTGGTCGCTTTGATAAGTTGATGATTGGCTTGTTGCAGTTAACAACATTATTGCTGCTAGCGTGGGTCGGTGAATTGCGCCAGTTATCAGCTATTTACTTTATCTCACTGCTTGGTGCCGGAGCCTTGTTTGTCTATCAACAGCATCTGGCCCGTTTTCGGGTGCGTGCTGATTGTTTTAAAGCTTTTTTGAACAATCAATATGTTGGTTTAGTGATCTTTTTGGGGATCGTTTTAAATTACATCTATTGGTTTATTCGATAGCCAAGTGGTGGTGGCTAGAGTCGGGCTATAGAAAATGGCGCATAGAATTCAGCTTGGGGAAACCCAAGCTGAAAAAACTTTTAAAGTTGTGCTTGTAGATAGTTCGCTAGGCCAAGTAATTTAATTTGGCGCAGCTGTTGTTCTAACCAATATGCATGGTCGTTTTCGGTGTCATCAATAAGCTTTTGCAACGCATGTTTGGTGACATAGTCTTGCTCTTTTTCGCACATATCCATGGTTTCTTTAAGTAACTTATCAACGGTATATTCAACCTGCAGATCGTTTTCAAGCATACTTGGCACATCGTGACCCACATTAATTGAATCGCGGGTTTGCATGTCAGGAGTGCCTTCTAAAAATAAGATCCGTTCGATCAAAATTGAAACATGTTCACGCTCGTCAAGTGACTCATGATCAATTCGTTCATAGAGTTTGTTATAGCCCCAGTCGCCGTACATTCGTGAGTGAATGAGGTATTGATCCATGGCGGTTAACTCATTAGCGAGTAGTCGATTAAGTGCATCGATAATAACTGGTTTACCTTGCATAATTTAGTCGTCCTCTGAGAGTTTGCTTTGTAGGTATTTTTCAATCCCCATTTCACCGATTTGATAAAGTTGAGCCTCTAGCCAATCGATATGTTCTTCTTCGTATTCAATAAGTGTATGAAGAAGGTCGCGGCTGACATAGTCTTGTTGTGCTTCGCAGATAGCAATCGCTTGGCGCAGCAGAGGCACTTGGTCAGTGATAAAGCCTAAATTACAGCTCAGCATTTCTTGACTTTTTTCACCGATACGCAAAGCACCAAGCGCTTGTAAGTTGGGCAATCCTTCTAAGAACAGTATGCGTTCAATCAACGCATCGGCTTGTTTCATATCTTGAATGGACTTTTTATAGCAAGCTTTATTGAGTGCCTCAAAACCCCAGTTACCAAACATACGAGCATGAAGAAAGAATTGATTAATGGACGTTAGCTTGTAGGTTAACACCTTATTGAGCAATTGGATGATCTGTGGGTTTGCTTGCATCGTATTCCTCGGTGTGTTCACTAAGTGTGAATATTAATTATACAGAAAGCTCACAAAAACGCCAAATGCAACTTGATGTAAATCAATTATTTATATAAATGATTGTTATTCTCATCTATATCTTAGAACAATGTAGTCACTTTGGCCTCACGATTGCGATGGATTAACACGACTTGAGACGCTTTTTTTTAGGATGGATCGGTCAATCGATTAGGACCATTTTGGCAGTGAAGGTGCGAGCTTAGGAAAGCAGGACGCACGTTACTATTTTACATCGCGGTGAATAAGTGAGTAAACGCTGGGAATTCACTAACGGTTATCTGAACGTTACGGTCCCTATAGCCGGATTAGCCCATGCTTATTGACTCACTCCGGTATACGTTTTGACCATTCGAATTTCGCCTCTGCTCATTTTTCACATCAATACGAGCTAATAGTCGTTCAATCTCTCGATATAAAATGTAAATAGTTAATGACGATCGCACTATTTACTTAGCTTGCTAATTAATTATAATGCTACGTCTTAAACAAACACAAAGGCTAAAAAGTGGCAACCAATCCAACTAAAGAACAATTGATGGATCATGCGCTTGGTGAAAAATTAGGGCGAGTCAGTCGGTTGTGGCATAGCGTTGCGGACCGTTGTTTACATCCACTCGGGTTAAGCCATCCACGCTGGACAGCACTTTGGAAGTTATCGCACCTCGACGGTGAAGTTACGCAAAAACGCTTGGCTGAGGCATTACAAATAGAGTTGGCATCATTGATGCGAACGCTCGGTCAACTTGAACAACAAGGCTATATTCATCGTCAAATTAGTCAACACGATAAGCGTGCTCGTATCGTGTTGTTAACCGAATCTGGCTCGCTAATATTAGGCGAGATTGAACAGCGCATTTTGACGATTCGTCAAGCGCTACTCGTCGATATTGATCAATTGCAGTTGCAACAGTTCGAGCAAGTACTTGAACACATAGCCAGTAACGCTTTGCAGCTTGATAAAACTATTTAACTTACGGAATTTATGAGAAAAAAAACATTAACCGCTGACCAGCAATTTAGCCGTTGGGTCAGACGAGTTAGCATATTATTTACTATTTTCTTTGTCTATTATTTGATTTCTGACATCAAAATGCCAGTGACGCCGCAGGCTATGGTGGAGCGCCCTGTGACTCAGATTAGCGCCGAAGTGAGCGGAACCGTGACGCATGTGATGGTGCATAATAACCAAGTGGTTCATGCTGGGCAGCTTCTGTTTATGATTGACCCTCGATCCTATCAGTTAGCGCTTAAAAAAGCGCAGTTAGCGCGCCGTCAAGCCGTTTTAACCAATCAACAACTAGATGCTTCAATCGTTGCAGCTAAAGCCGATATTGAGTCGGCCCAAGCGGTGTTAACACAAAACCAGCGAGAAGAGGCGCGAATTAAAAAGCTCTATCGCCAACATGTCGTCTCTTCATCCAAAGCCGATCAATCGGAGAGTGATTTACAAACAGCTAAAGCGGCGGTTCATGTTGCAGCAGCGAAATTGTTAGAGTTACAAACGCAGCGTGGTCAGTTAGGTGAGGACAACTTGCTACTTGAGCAAGCTGATAATCAACAAGATATTGCCCAGTTGAATTTATCCTATACGAGCGTCGTTGCTAAACAAAATGGTGTGGTCACTAATTTGCAACTACAACCTGGGGCAACCGCTAAAGTCGGTCAGCCTTTGTTAGCTATTGTGGCGGATAAAACGGATGTGATCGCAGATTTTCGAGAGAAAAATTTACGGCATATCCACGCCGGATCTGAAGCATTGGTAGCATTTGATGGGCAACCAGGCATGATTTACGACGCCCAAGTCACTGGGATTGATGCAGGCGTAAGCAGTGGTCAATTTCAAGCGAATGGATTGTTGGCAACGCCTACCAACTCGACAAGGTGGGTGCGTGACGCGCAGCGCCTGCGGGTTCATCTAAAGGTTGTTGGCATGCCCCGATTAGCATCAGGCGGGCGAGCGACGGTGCAATTGCTCCCTGAATCAACATGGATGCGCTGGATTGCCTCAATGCAGATCCATGCAATTAGTTTACTCCATTACGTTTATTAGGAGTAAATGATGCAGTTATGGCAACGTTCACTTAATGATGATGAATTGCGGCGCATGCTGCGGGTCGCATTTGGTTGTGTGTTAGGATTTATTGCTTGTAAAACGATGGATTGGAACTTCGGTGTTTTCTACACGGTGACCCCAGTGTTATTGTTAGGCATTATTCCAGTTTTTAATTGGAAATCGGCCGTGCAGAATATTGGCTCATCACTGGTCGGTGCACTGCAAGTTGGCCTTATTAGCGGTATATTTGGGTCGCGTCCTATCATCATGACGCTATTAACTTTTGCGATGTTTGTGTTTTGGTTTTTAATGATGGCAAAAGGATGGATGACCTTTGGCGGTAACGGTGCGCTATATGCTAGTGTGATGCTGCATTTTGCTAGTTATCAGAGCGTTGATGTGAATGATATGATCGCCAATAATATTTGGGCAAGCATTATCACCAGCGCTATTGCCGCGTTGATGATGTGGTTGCTGCCCCCATCAAAGCCTCCTGGAGCGCCGCCTGCGAGCGATAAAAATAAACAGCGAGTACGCCATGAAGTATTGATGGGTTCGGTGATTGCGACCGTATCTTTTTTAGCTTTTCAAGTATTGGATCTTAAAGACTCATTATCAGCGCAGGTGACGACAATTTTATTGTTATTTCCCATGCATTGGAATGGCTCGTTGGCCTATGCACGCTATCGTACGACGGGAGTCTTGATTGGTGTGGGGTTTGGGATCGCGGTACAGCTGTTATTGTATGATCATAATAACTCGCTGTTGCTATATACCCCTTTGTTGTGGCTAGGAATATTTTGGTTTTGTCATGCTCATCTCAAAGAGGGGCGCGCTTCAGGAATTGGATTTTCGGCGATGACGACCACTGGGATCTTATTCGGTCAATATTTAACCCCCAATGGGGGGATGATTTTTAGTGCGTTATACCGTTTTAGTAGCGTTGCGGTGGCGGCTATTTTCGGGCTGATGTGTTGTTATTTGATGCACCGGTTACTCAATTTTTTTGAGTCGACCCGATTCGTGCCAATAGTACAGGGTATGCCACAGCAAGGAAGTACTAACAAAGACAATGGCTAATTAGTGCATACACCATAGGCGTTTCGCCGTCAGCAAAATAGCTTCGTTCTGGCGAATCTGCGAGTGGATAGTACTTGGGTTTGCCATTGTAGCGATCAGTGTGAACACGTGTTAAGCGTTAATCTTGTCTGGAGGATACACATGGTATCAATAGAAAAATACAGCACTCAAAGAGAACATGAAACAAATCTATTATGTGTCAAACCCGAACAGGCGGAATTTACGGTAGGAAACATTGCGACAGTCGTATCAACATTAGAGCAACATGAACATCCCCACTTAATCGTTGCTCATGGCAACGTAGTGGGTTTTTTTCTATTAGATTTGTCCTACTCAGAAACCTATAATTTTAGTACCAGTAAGGCGATGGGTGTTAGGGCATTACTGGTTGATCAACGTTTTCAGGGTCAAGGTTTTGCGAGTCAAGCGATTAACCTTTTACCTTGCTACGTAAAATCTAATTATCCGGGATTTGAGCAGCTTCAATTGACCGTTAATTGTCGAAATAAGGCTGCGTATGAATGCTATCGTAAATGTGGTTTTGAAGCGTCTGGCAAATTGTATTTAGGCGGCCCAGTGGGCCCTCAATATATCATGCAGCGGAAGATTGGCTAGTCAATCACTGAAAATAAATCGATAAGCAACATAGAATAACAACAATGCCATAATGCGATTTACCCATGCCATTATATGAGGATTCATCGCCGCTTTTTTAAGGCGAGCCCCTGCCAATAAATATAGGCATGGTGCGCCACATGCCATGATGGAAAGTGCAAATGACCAAATAGCTATCAGCCCTCCTTCGATGTGCATTCGTGGAAATTGCACGCTCACAATAGGTATAATTACGACGAATGCTTTAGGGTTACAAAGTTGCAAAATAAGGCCGGTCCTAAAGCTCACCGTCGTGGCTTTTAGCCGAGGAGCTTTTTGTTGAAAACTTGCTTTGAGAATTTTTACACCAAGATAGGCGATATAGCACCCTCCAATAATGGCAATAACCGATTGATATTTAATCGGAATAAGCTCACTGCCAAGATAGCCAATCAGCAGAAATGAAATCAGCATAGCAAGCCCTACGCCAACACAATAGGTAAAGGCGCGCCAACCTTGTCCGTTTACGCCAGCAAAAAGTGCAAGCATGTTCGCAGGACCTGGGCTGTACATCACACCCAAGGCATAGATGAGTATTGCAAGCATAGCGATCCCTCAAAGATATTTTGATAAAATTAGATGTCAGTAGATAGGTTAAGTCTTGGTATACGGTTAAGTGTGCAGTAACGTTCGTCTAAATTGATAAGGTGTGAGACCAAACATCGGCTTAAAGCGACGATTAAAATAACTTAAATCGGTAAAGCCAAAAGTAAAAGCCACATCGGCTAATGGCATTCCCTGTTTTAGAGCCTCTTTGGCGCGATTAACACGGTAATTCTGCCAATATTGATGGGGTGTCATGCCAAAATAAGCTCTAAAACAGCGCAGCAAATGATATTTTGACAGATGTGCTACTTGGCTCAATTGATCAAGCGACACATCGTCTCCTACATGGGTATGCAGATATTCGCGTACACGTTCAAACACAGGATCTTTAGAGTGACGTTTAGATTCAAGCTGAACACCTTTTTGGTGTGCCAAGTATTCGGCAAATTCAAACAAAGCCGAAGTGTATTCCAGTGCCGAAGATGTGTGACTTTCAACTAAAGCCGCTAAACGTAAAATATGCGTTTTTAACACAATATTGTCTTGTACGGTGTGCTTTATTCGAAAGTTTTGTGTTCGGTGAATGCCGGTACTTTGCAACAGAGGTAATAGTTGATCAGGATGAATATACAACATTTTATAGTGAAGCGTCGCGTCACCACCGGAATGACCATCGTGAGCATCCTCTGGATTAAATATAATTACATTGCCAGAGTAGCTTTTGTGATGTTCTCCGAGCGCAAAAAAGTCCTGTCGGCCCGATAACGTCACGCCAAAAGAAAACTCTTCATGGGCGTGAATCCCGTATGAAAAGTCGCTCATAGATGCCTCAAGCAATATCATTTCATCAAGATCGGCGCTTTTAACAAACTGAAACCGATTTTCTGTCGACATCACAACCTCCCGCGAATTGCTTAAAACGATAAGGACAGACTAGCGAATTCCCAGTAAAAAAGATTGGACAATATTGCGGATATTTCTAGTTATTCACTTGAGCTTGTGCCAGTAACTTAACGCGCATTTTCCTGTCTCATGTTAGCCGTTTTTGTGTGTAAAGCCGTGTTGCCCTCATGAAGTGAACGAGTATGATGAATTGATAATCTTTAGGGTTTATCTATTGATCAGAAAAATAAAATGAATACAAATCACGATGCGATGGGTCATCTCACCGGCTAAATTTGCATTTTTCTGCTTAACTTGTTGCAATTATAGTTCGATATACAAGTTTAGCCGTCTGTCTAAGGAGTGCATCGATGATACCGATTTGGTTATCTACATTAGCTTGGATCTCTATTGGGTTAGGGGGAATAACCGCTATTTATTTGCGTTGGGATACTTATCGTCATCCACAACATATGGCTGTGATGAACTGGGTGTGGCCGTTATGTGCTTTATTTGGTCATCTTTTAATCATCTGGTTTTATCTTCAGCATGGCCGAGCGAGCGATCATTCACATCATCATATGCATCATAAAACAGAGCATACAGTATCTAAGCCAACGGTGATTCAAGTGAGTAAAGGCGTGCTGCACTGTGGCAGTGGCTGTACTTTAGGGGACATCATCGCTGAAAGTTTGGTTTTTTTTGTTCCGACAATTGCCGTCTGGTTTGGTTGGCAAACCGTCTTTGCGGATAAAATTTTTGCTATTTGGATCGTCGATTTTATTCTAGCGTTTATCATCGGTATTATTTTTCAATATTTATCCATCAAACCAATGCGACAGATTGGCGTGAGGGAAGCCTTTTGGGCGGCTTTAAAAGCTGATTTTTTATCATTAGCTTCTTGGCAAGTTGGCATGTATGGGTTTATGGCTTTCGCTCATTTTTATTGGTTTGCCCATGTGCTTAAAACGCCTTTAGTGGTTGACTCTGCGAGTTTTTGGTTGATGATTCAACTGGCTATGTACTGTGGTTTTGTGACGGCATTTCCTGTCAATTACGCACTGATTCGTAGCGGTGTAAAAGAAGTAATGTAGCGGTGTGAAGTTAAATAAATGTAAAACATTCCACTATTATCTAGGCATTTTTGATTAGCTTTCAACGGGTTGTCACGAGGGTAGAAATCAGCAATTATTCAATGAATGCAGGACATCGTGGGACGTTTTCTGTCGATCCGCTATCGCACAAAATAGCCATCTCGCCACTTTCAGATAGACATTTAGTTAACCCCAATATTTAATAAATAAATATAAAAATCAGCCACCGAAGTGACTGATTGATCATATGCAAGCTGCATATTATTTATTCGTTGGCAAGTTCGGTCGTGCGTCTCACTGCTGCCAGAACACTACGCTGCAAACTAGCTGCAAAATCACTGTTATTCAGTTCAAAAAGCCCATGCATACCCACGCCTGCCGGAGAATTATTGATATCCAATAACTGGCGTGGATGCTTACCACTGATTTTTAGCATTTCAACAGCGCCGACCAGATTTTCATAAACGGTGTCTTTTGCCTGAGGCCTCGGTAATCCAGCTAGCACACCGGCATCAACAAGTGACTCAATGAAATAGTAGACATAGTTCACCCCGGCAACGCCGAATCCGGTAAAAATATCCAGCATGCGCTCATCGATGTACATCACCTTACCAAAACTTTCTAAAAAAGGCTGTAAGGGTTCTTTTTGTACAAGTTCATTTAAAACGGCACCACTATATCCATAGCCAGTATCTGTCAGTGTATTTGGAATAATCCGTGCGATGGGACGGTTACCACCGAATAACTGACTTAATGTTGCCAGCGTGACCCCAGCAATAATCGACACCACCGTTGCACTTTGATTTAGTTGGCTGATTTTAGCGACAACGGATGCGATATCATCCTGAGGACGGACACCGATCACGATATAATCAGCATCGACAATGGCTTGTTCGTCACTCATTGGAGAGGGTAGCTGATATTGAGCCTGTAGCTCTGTCACACGCTGTGCGTTGATATCACTTAGCGTAAAACAGGCGGGAGCCATTTGCCCGCGTGAGATAGCCGCTCTCAGCATCGCTTCAGCCATCTGTCCGGCCCCGATAAAATGAATTTGACTCATGAATTCTCCTGTCCGCTCATTACTAATGATTGTTCAACCAAAGACACCCAGATCTGAATACCGTTGGCAATAATGTCATCGTTAAAGTCATACCCGGGATGATGTAAAGAAATAGAGGGTTCATCTCCCCTTTGAGCACCCAGCCAACAATAAGCGCCAGGGCAAACCTGCAACATAAATGAAAAATCCTCTGCAGCCATCGATGCAGGTTGATCCCAATGTACTGATGAGTCACCTAAAGCAGCAATAGCGGCTTGTTTGAGTAATTCGGCTTTATCAGGATCGTTTTCAGTCGCCGGATAGCCATAGATCCAACTCAATTCACCTTCAACTCCAAATGGCTTCAAAAAGTGACTTATAAATGATTCCATTATTGTAATAATCTGATTCCGAACCGCTGGTTGCAGGCATCGAAGTGTCCCTGCAATCTCCGCCTGTTCGGGGATCACGTTCATTGCATCCCCAGCATGAATTTGGGTCACACTGAGTACGGCATTATTCTGTGATGCAACTCGCCGTGAAAGGATCGTCTGCAAAGCTCCGATAAGTTCGCTCGCCGCAATAATGGGATCATGCCCCAATTCAGGCATCGCAGCATGGCATCCTTTCCCTTTAATGGTAATACGAAAGCTATCGTGAGAGGCCATCATCACGCCAGGATTAACCATCACTTCCCCGGCTTTAAGCCCCGGCCAGTTATGCAACGCATAGATAGCATCCATCGGGAATCGATCAAACAAACCCTCTTCAACCATGAGCCGACCACCTCCAGCATTTTCTTCGGCGGGCTGAAAAATAAAATAAACTGTTCCATGAAACTGTCGGGTCCGACTCAGGTGATACGCAGCCCCTAACATAATCGCCATATGACCATCGTGACCACAGGCATGCATACAGCCAGGATGAACAGAACAATGAGCAAACTCGTTCTGCTCATTGATCGGTAATGCATCCATATCGGCTCTTAATCCGATGCTTGGCCCTTCACCATTTTTCAAGGTAGCGACAATTCCGGTCTTGGCAATGCCGCTTTCAACATCAAGCCCCCACTCGGTCAATAACTGAACCAACCGGTCAGACGTCTTATATTCTTGCAAACCAATTTCAGGTATCTCATGAAAGCAATGACGCCATGCAACTGCTTGATCAATCAATGAGTTCGGAATCGTTCTCATGTACTCTCCGATATTATCGTTCTTGGATAAATTCCATAATGATATTCCCGGTCACGGTCGGTGAAACGAGAATGCGATCCACACATACCTGATGCGGAAGCTGATTGGTCTCTAAAATAGCAGCCAATGCCTGTAAGTTCTTGGTTGCAATGGTCAATGCAACCGGATGTGGTTTGCGATCATGAGAAATAGGCTGATCAATCTGCTCATACCGTTTGGCGACTTGTGGAAACGTCATCGCTCTTAGCTCACCAGAGCCTGTCTGAACGCTTACCTCGCTCTTTGTTGAAACCACTTTTTCACCATAGTCTAAATCCCAACGAGATTTCAGAATCGATAGATCATCAGCTCCGTAAGTCACGGCTGCAATTCGAGTAGCGCCATTCGGATGTGCTCGCCACTCATCGACCCAAATCAGATCGGGGCGATGTTGCTGGCAAATGAATCCAGATGACTGTGGATAGTCATCATCAATCAATAAACCAATAGTGACTACGACCTCATCGGGCGTTCCGTCATCCAATATAATTTCTCGGCGAAAATCAACAATGCCCTGATTATACGGGTGCTTTTGAATTAACTTGGGATAATCACCGCGGGTATCTTTGCTATGTAAAGCAATAAGAGAAATACCATCTTCCGGTTGTTCTAAGAACTTACCCATCTGTCGGCCAAAACAAAACCCGTTAACAGCATTAGTCCCAAATTTTGAAGCATCCTTAACCCCGATTAACTCGATGAAGTTATCTTCAAACATCATAAATGAGGTGGCTGTTCCCCATGGATGATAACTCACGGGTGAAGGAGCGAAACCCAACTTTTTATAATTCTGAAACGATACTTCATAATCATGTACTGTCATCAGTACATGATCGAGACTTAATGGTTTTTTCTGACTAATATTCATTTTTAATTCCTTGAATTCGGTTGACCGCCTATTAAATATGATTGAGATAACCCATTGGGTAAACAAGGAAAAGATTGATCTTCAATCAATAGCTGTATCAATCTGCGGATCAAGTCTAAGAGTTTTCATCAATAAAAAAACTGATGATATGCTCTATTTAACTTGGTTAATTTTCAATATGAGCTAAATCGATTTCGCCAAAAAAGATATGAGCCAACCCCTCTTTCGTAACACTTACGGCGTTCTCAGCACTTAACGACACATGGCTCTCAACAAGCTCCGAGAGTGTTTTCGTATCACGCCGGCGTAATGCATCGATAATCAGTTCATGCTCATGATAGGCATTACATCGGCGGCTGGGGGTTTGCAAATCGATTCGTCTGAAAAATCGGCTAAGCGCATTTAAACTATCCAGTGTTTCGTATAGCCTTGAATTATTGGATATTTTAGCAATTGCCATATGGAATTCTTCATCAGATTGGGCTATTTTTGACCAATCTTGGATCGACTCTGGATCTGGCATTTGCTGACAGCAATTCTCCCAAATAGCAATAGCATCTTCGATCGCCTGATCACTGGCGCGAACACAAGCTAGGCGAAATGCTGCTTGTTCAATAATAGCTCGCAACTCATAAAGCTCATGAACGCCCTTTGGAGTAATATCGCGTGAGTAAAATCCCCGATTGGGCACAAAATACATAAATCCATCTTGAGCCAGACGATTAAGCGCTTCACGAATAGGCGTTCGCGATACGCCAAAGTGGCTTGCAAGTTCCACTTCATTGATTCGTTTACCCGGTTTAAAATGGTAATCGACCGCGAGTAGCTTTAATGCTTCATAAACTTTTTCAACGCTATCCGCACTGCGTGTATTTTTCAAAATGGCCACTAATATGCCCCTTTTCATATAAAATCAATCAAACAACGCATAACTTTCTATTTGTTGAGAATGCTATAAAACGCAAAACACTTAACGATTAAAAAACGGTTAATTTATTATTAGCATGCTTAAATTAAGAATACAATAAAAAAGTGAATACACTTCTACATACACATTATTCTTTGATTCCCACATGATTAGAAACTAATTAACCTAAACTGCCGAGCATTAAAATCACTCGACTTGAGAAAAATGCGCCTATGCAGATCTGAGGTTCATAAGATATGCGAAAGTTATAGTATAAAAAAACCATCTTATTTTAATAGAATTATCATTATTCTATGCACCATAATGATTATAAATCGCACCAAATAAAAGCAATACTATTTAGGATATTGAGATCATTTAAAATCTGATAAATACACATATAAAACCATTTAAATCATTATTAAAAATCATCACACACTCATTTTAACCTTGTTATTCATACACTTTTCACAAGGTTCTATATGAAATAGAACGAACCATTCACTCTTTCCTATTAAGAATCTATCTTTATGGCATATGGATTGCTTAATCTATTGTTCAACGAAGTGTATGCACTTTGTCATCCACTTTGTTGAGATTAAAAACGAATCAATCGAACAATAGAAATTCAATTTTACGACACACGCAATATGCTGACTCGACCATAAAAACGATAGGGAATGACATTTATACTCATTTTATCAATATCAGGAGATACACGATGTTCAAAGCACCAGCTCGTAAGGCCACTATAGCCTTACTCACACTCTGCAGTACATTTTTAGGTATTTCACAAATAGCTCGAGCCGATGTCACTTTAGGCGCTATTTTGCCACTTACAGGGGCAAGCGCGAGTATCGGAGAAGATCAACGTCGAGGCATTGAATTAGCCGTTCACCAGATCAATGCTAAGGGCGGTGTTAACGGGCAAAAATTAGAAGTCATGATCGAAGACTCAGCCGGTAATCCGATCACCGGTTTGGATGCGGTTCGTAAACTGACACAAATCAACCATGTTCCTCTGGTCGTCGGAGCCTTCTCTTCTGGTGTCACGATTCCTATTGGCCAATATCTTGTAAAACATAAATTAGTCCACATTAATATATCTGGAACCAGTACTGATATTCGCCGGATCGGCAATTATTCATACAGTGTTATCGGATTAGACGATCTATCTGCAGAATTTGCAGCTAAAGATGTCTATGGTCAGGGATATCGACGCGTCGCATTCATCGCACCAAACGGAGCCTATGGTCAGGGTATGGCTCGTCAATTTAGCCGATTTTTCCAAAAACTGGGCGGAACGGTGATTTCTCAGGTCCTCTATACGGGCGGTCAGGCTTCGTATCGCGGCGAACTAGAACAGCTAACCCGTAGTAAACCGGATGTCTATGTTTACACCAGTTATGGTCAGGATGCTATCGTACTAAACCGCAATGCCTATCAGTTAGGACTCCATAAAAAACCATGGTATGGCATCTATTTGGCAATGTGTACCGCTAAGTCACCTGCAACCTATACGCAAGGGCAAATGGGGTTAGAGGTAGCTAGTTTGGGAGTACAAGGCAAACACTATGTCACCGACTATCGTCAACGCTATCATCAGGCCCCTCTATCAGCCTATGGCAGTTACGCCTATGACAGTATTATGCTGGCCGCTAAGGCAATTGATACAGCTAAAAGCACCGCTCCGGCCGATATACAAAAAGCTATGTTGAAGGTTGCCCCTCATTTTAGTGGTGTCACCGGCCCATTAAACTTAGATGCTGATCACCTGCGCCAAAGCCAGCCTTATCGCAAAGTCAAAATCACTAACGGGGAGCTAACATCCCGGTAAAGTGCGATTCTCTGACAACGAATTACCTGGAGTCATATTATGCTTCAATTTATGATCGATACTCTCATTCGAACGGCTAATCTATCGCTGATTGCACTGGGATTAAGCCTCGTCTATGGGCTGATCAAATTCCCAAATATCGCTTATGTGCAGTATGCGATGGTTGGTGCGTTTGTAACAGCAGCACTATTGGATATCGGCCTGCCGTTTTGGGTCGCTATTTTGCTTGCTTGTTTAGCTTGTGGTCTGCTAACGATCGTTTTACATCAAGTGGTCTTTCGACAACTTATCAAAGTTGGTTCAGCTAATGCCATGATCGGTTCATTAGCTGTATCGATGGTGTTGATTGCTTTATGTTTGGGGATCGCAGGTTCATCCCCTATCATTTATAACCTTCCAATTAGCCCGATTATCGAGATAGCTGGAATACGCATATCGACCGACCAGTTATGGACATTCATCGTCACTGCTTTATTACTTGTCGGTTTCGCCTTATTGCTGTTTAAAACTGCTTTAGGACGTTCCATTCGGGTTTTGGCCTGTAATAAAGAGTTGGCTGCCGCATCAGGTATTAATGCCGATAAGATGATTCATATTGCCAATCTACTTTCTGGAGCAATGGCCGCCTTAGGTGGCTCTTTGCTGGCGATGAATTCTAGTGCTTATATCAATCAGGGAAATAACCTACTTCTACCGGTTTTAGCTTCGGCCATTTTAGGTGGATTAGGAAATCCGTTTGGAGCTGTATTCGGAGCCTTAGTCATTGCAACAACAGAAACTATTGTCACCAATGTGAATTTCGGATGGTTAATTGGTAAACACTTTGCCTTTATTCCGGTGACCTACATTAATGCAGCTTCATTTTTAGTTTTAATTATCGCATTACTATGGCGTCCTTATGGGCTGTTCAATCGGGAGGTTCATCGTGTTTGATTTTCTGATTCATGTTCTGACTATTGCTGGAATTTATGCATTGATCGCACTGGCGCTCAATATCCAGGCCGGTTATGCCGGACTCCTGAATTTCGGACATATCGCCTTTGTTGGAATTGGGGCTTATGCTATCGGCATCGGCTCACAATTCGGGTTGCCTCTTATCGTCACGGCAACCATCGGGATCATTTTAGCGATGATGCTGGGAGCTGCAATGTCAATGCTTGGCCGCCAATTAACGGCCGATTATTGGGGGATTGCCACACTCGCTGTCGCAGAGATTATCCGGATTGTCGTCATTAATGAAGATTACTTGACCGGTGGCTCTCAAGGCATTGGGAATATCAATCTACCGTGGAGTAGTGGATCGATCTCAACCGACAATCTCATTTTTATGGGAATTGTACTTATTGCAACCTTTCTTGGGGCACTTCTATGTGTTCGACTCAACCGTAGCCGCTTCGGGCGGGCTCTGCGGTTGATGCGTGAACAACCGCAGTTAGCCACCTGTATGGGATATCATCTGCAATGGCTCAAATGTCGGACTCTGATGTTAAGTGCAGCCATCTGTGCATTTGCTGGTATTCTGTTGGCTTTTTATACCAACTACGTTAGTCCTGATTATTTGCTCCCTTCTCAGACTTTTCTGATCTGGGGCATGCTAATGATTGGTGGCATCGGTAATGTCGGTGGCGTATTAGCTGGGGTCTTTGTTGTCGAGGTACTTTATAACTTTATTCCGTTTGCCAAAGATATTTTCCACATCAGCTCTGATATCACCGGAGCACTACGATTAGGACTCATCGGCTTTATTTTACTGTTATGTCTGTTAAAAAGAGCCGGAGGACTGATACCTGAACGATTAAGGACAATGCCATGAGCGCTTTAATGCAAGTAAACCACCTGTCTAAGGCTTTTGGCGGTAACCAGGTCTTAGAAGACGTCAGTTTTTCACTTGATCAAGGGGAGATCCTCGGGCTACTCGGCCCGAATGGCTCCGGCAAAAGCACCTTGCTCAACACGATTTCTGGGTTTACACCCATCGATCATGGGACGATTAGTATCGGTACTCAGCGGATCGATAAGCTTCCGACTTACCAGATTATTAACTCAGGAATTGCCCGAACCTTTCAGCTACCTAACATGCCGAAAAAGATGTCTGTTCTTGAGGTGGTTATGGCTGCGGGGACTCGATCTCACGGTCTTTTCCAAAGTCTATTTCCATCTAAACGACTCCGACAAGTTGAGCAATCTGATTTAGCAAAAGCAACCCAGTTACTAGATGAATTACTATTAACCAAAGTTCGCAATCTTCCAGCAGATGCCCTTTCGGGTGGTCAGAAAAAGCTGTTAGGCATTGCTTGTGCTTTAATGGGGAAACCATCTGTTCTGATGCTGGATGAACCCATGGCAGGTGTTCATCCTAATCTGCGCCAGGAGATCGTCGAAACCCTGACCCGTCTAAATCAGAATGGCTTATCACTGATCATCATCGAACATGATATGCATTTCATCCGAGAATTATGCCACCGCTGCATCGTCTTAAACCGAGGAACAATCGTTGCAAATTGTTCGCCACAAGAACTGGCTCATAATGAGCAGGTTTTGGAAGCTTACCTCGGTGGTGGAACCCACAAGTTACAGGAGGCCGTATGATTAAGCTGAACAAATTGACAGCCGGATATACGCCGGGAATTGATATCTTAAAAGAGATTTCATTACATGTCAGAAAAGCCGAGATCGTCACCTTACTCGGTCCTAACGGATGTGGAAAATCGACTTTATTGAAATGTATCGCAGGCTACCTGACACCGAACAGTGGGCAAATAGAAATCCAAAACAATGAAGTGGGAACGATCCCTATTCATCGTAAAGTTCGTGACTGTGGACTGGGGTTTGTACCACAGACAGACAATGTCTTCACACAGTTAAGTATCAAAGAAAATCTACTAGCCGGTGGACAATTTCTCACTCGACTAGATTGCCGACAGCGTATTGATGAACTATGTGAGCGCTATCCAATTCTTCGTAAAAAATGGCTTAATAGTGCATCCTCACTATCAGGAGGAGAACGTCAAATCCTAGCGCTAACCCGTGCATTAATGGCCCGTCCCTCTGTCTTACTTCTCGACGAACCTTCGGCAGGGCTATCGCCAAAAATGCTGACGGATGTCTTCGAAGCTATTTTGAACATCCGAAAACAGGAAGAGGTCACCATATTGATGGTAGAACAAAATGCCATTGAAGCACTGCACATATCAGACAGAGCCTATGTGCTAGCGATGGGAAAAGTTGCTTTATGCGGTAATGCCAAAGAGTTACTTAACGACCCACGCATGCGCGAACTCTATCTGGGCGGAAGAGCTGCTTAATGGCTGACTCAAAATAATACATATTGAAGGAGCCTTTTCTGATCACGATTTAACCCGACTTTCAACGTTAAGTCAGCTACCACAGAATAACGCTGGCAAGCTAACTGACCTTGGACTTGGGTTAAATCACTCATCAAAAAAACAGCAAGCATGCCACAAGAGGGGCTCATTTGAGCCTATAAACTTATGGGAGACAACGACAACCTATCTCGAATTGAAGTTCAATTAAAATTTCAGGTTACATTCTCAATTATCTGTTATTCCATACTGTCGCAACGCATTAAAAACAATAGGTATAATAATAAGCTCATTAATCTAAGCTGCGCTGCGCTTGAGAACATGAACGAAATGCCCAAGCTGCGATCGGATCGTTTGACTGGAACCATCAACTGCTTAAAGACTTGGGCATGAATTAATTAGACGTTATTTTCGTGGATGTCGACGACTTTTGTCAGGCTTTCCCGCCCGGATGGGAGAGCATCTTATGTCTTCAGGGGAGGGCAAAGAAACAAACTTTCCGGCTTTTCGTGAGTGACGTCATGACGATGGTTCTCTCGTTTCACCCATCTGGCTACCGAGATTTCAAAGCCTATTCCACTCAGTGCGTATGCCACTATCTTCACAAAGTGTTCCCTCTGTTGGTCAGTGAGACTCAAATGCTAAAATTTATGTAGCATGTTCTGGTTCCGTTTTGCTCTTACCCGATTCATTGTCTATTTGTTTCAACCTAAACCACTGAGCATTAAAATCACTTGATTTGAAAAAAATGCACTTATGCAGGTCTGAGGTTAATTAATTTATCTACACAGCTTTTAGCTATCACTAAGAAACCATACAGTATCTAAGTGATTAAATTAACTAAGATTTATCGACAGTCAATCTAATAAAAGTGATGCGTCGTTAAGTGACTACATCTGAAAGTTCAAAGAGAAACGTATGGGGTTTTGCAAAAAAAAGTTAACGATGAATTAGGAATGTCGAGCAGTTTTTGCTGCACTGTATTTGATGTGAACAAATAGTTGGTCCTGATAAAAATGACCCAATAGAGTATGCTTCGTACACAAACAAACCAAGATGTCGTTTAAATTAGGTTAACATCGCCCGCTGAGATAGCTTATAAACCTATCTGCGACTGATTATTTACTATAGGCATATTGAAAAGCAGAATGTTGTTTATTCTCAGAATATTATTCAATATGGACTCAATATGCGTTAATTGGATGATATCTTCATGAATTTTTTAAGTGCTTTTATTACATGGGTATTAAATGATAAAATATAGAAGCTGGTCAGAAGAATAATCCAGAACTAATAAATTAAATATCTTCAATATATGAATAATAATATTCATTTTAAATGGATCTCTGCTGTTAGTCGTTGTTCTCTTTGAATAAATATAACTATTATTCAAAATTATTGAACACCACCTCACTATTGGCGTATGCTATTAGTAATCTTAGTTCAGATGACTATTTTCAACAATAATGAGGGAAATATATGTCTAGTGAATCAATACACGAACCCATTGAAAAACTTTCACAGCAAACCATAGAATTACATCGTGGTTTAATGTCTTTGCAAGAAGAACTAGAGGCCGTTGATTGGTATTCTCAGCGGGTAGATGCCAGTGATAATGCAGAACTAAAATCCATTATGGCTCATAACCGTGATGAAGAGATCGAGCATGCCGCAATGATGATCGAATGGTTACGTCGGAATAATCCGATGTTTGCTAAACAGCTCAAAAAATTTCTCTTTACCGACAAACCTATAGCAGAACATGAATAATTATTTTTAAAGAGAGCGTACCTTAATCAGTACATCTATTTGAGAGTGATTTATATGAAAGGCCTTCATGGCCTTTTTTACCTTTGGCCAAATAATACATGTATGATGTTTAATGCGTAATTCTATATTTTCGAGTGTTCGACAGTATTGTGTCGCAATGAGGTGATTACTACGACAGGCAATATAGGATCACAATCGCTTGCAACAGTTTCGAGTATTCTATACTCCTAGTATTTACGCCTAATGTCATGTCATCTATGCTCAAGAGTGGTTATATTGTATTTTTGCCGTTAAATCGAGTCAATCTGTATGGAGAATGAAGGTAAGCTTCGAATTTCGAATAAATATGTACAAAATCCATTTAGTAGACTTGCCAAGTTGCTACCGTATTCAGCGCTGAAGTAAAATCGTGGTTAATTTTTAGACAAAAGCGGGCGTATTTAGGCTCTGTCATCATTGCTCTGCTCGCCTTTTTCAGTTCGTTGGCATTATATTTTCAATATGTAGCCATCAAGCCGATGTGTCCTCTTAGTGTCGGAAACGTCTGTTGGGCAGCTTTAAACGCTGACTTTTCATCATTGGCTTTTGAGCAAGCTTTTGCGCATTTTTATTGGTTTGACCGTGCATTGAAACCCCTAACTATTATTTAGTTAAGGGAGAACCTGAAACGAGTATGCCACTGTGCTAGATAGTGGCATATATCCGCAGTGATTTAATGTATCGATGCATCAAGGGCTTTGCGTCGACGTGAGTTTCCCCAATGTCCAAAGGCACGCCATATCAAGCGAGCGCAGATAAAAATGCAGCATAGTATAAATACGTAAGACATTGCCCGGCCTAAACTCCAGAAAAACAACAGCGTAATAGCCGTACTTAAAACTGCCAGCACTCGCTGATAGCCTTTGAGTAATGTCACGGCCGCAAGCATTGCCAAGAGATAGATCACAATATAATTACCATTAGTATAGAGCAGCAGGTGATTTAACGGCAAATTCGCAAGCCAGATTCCCCAGCACATTAGCATTGATATCAGTGTGATGCATACTAAGGCATAGATAGGGGTACTGCGTGCACTTAATGTTGCTAGTTTGCGAGGTAATTTGCCTTCATCGGCCAAACTCCAGATCAGCCTCGCATAACCTTGTAGATAAACATTGGTGCTGGCAAAACAAGCCAAGAACCCCAAAACGGTCACTAATATGGCAGCCTTTGATCCTAAATGAATTTCGGTCATAATCGGTAGCGCAGCCGCGCTGGGTGCGTTGACAATATGGGGTAAGTCGTGCAGTACCAGTACGCTGGTTGCCCAGTAGATCAGCAGTGTTAACAACGTTCCTAATATCAACGCGAGTGGAAAATCACGCTGCGGAGAACGAAACTCTTCTCCCATATGGATAAATGCTTCAATGCCGATAATGCACCAAAACATCAGTCCTAAGGCATTGAGCAAGGTATGTGGTGCGCTTAAGCTTAGTGGGATCTTGAAATCAACCCCATTTGGCGCAATCACCCACCACAGCGAGGCGATCAGGGACACAATTAATAATGCGATTACCGTTTGCATTTGCCCTGACGCTTTCGCGCCGATGATGCCAAGTAACAACATCCCTAATAGCATCCCTAGTTGCACCGCGAGATTTGCAAGTCCAGACAAAGGGATCAAGGCTTGAATGAAACCACTACCAATGACTAGCGAAGCAGGCATGCCCACAGGTAAGATAGCAAAGAACAAAAATGCAGTTAACTTCTCGGACTCTTTACCAAAAGCTTGGCCAACGATATGCGGAATGCCACCTGCATGAGCACTTTTTTTCCCTAACGCAGCGAAGGTGAAGGCAATCGGAAGGGTTAGCAGCAGCAATGCTCCCCAAGCAAGTAACGAAGTTGTGCCAGTTTGACGTGCGGCAAGTACAGGAACGACAAAAACACCGGTTCCAAGCATTGTTGTGGCTAATAAGGCGATGCCTTGCGATAAACTAAGTTGTGGTTTTAGGCGGCTCATGACACCCTCTAACTGAGCATTAATAAATAGGAAAAACGAGCGTTAAATCATAGATGAAAGCGCGTAAAATTAGCAGCTGTGAACTTCGCTGTTTTACTAGTGATTTTGACGGTTTTGTTAGACTATTTGTATTGATACAGCATGGCTTGAATATCACCGCCTTGAATGCAGAGTAATGTATTGCCATCAAGGAGATAAAAGTATGAGTAAAATTATAAAATGGATAAATTTGACCACCATATTGTCACGTTGCTTGCTGACAATGCGCGTTTACCTGTTAGTGAAATTGCACGAACAATTAATTTGTCCCGCACTGCCACCCAGCAACGGATTCGGCAATTAGAGCTGCGTGGTGTGCTCGCCGGTTACCATGCGAAAGTGCTTGATCCAGAACACGGTGAACCGTTATGCGTGTATTTTGAGGTGTATTGCCATGACAGCGATTGGACCGATTACCAGTCGTTAGTCGCCAAGATCCCAGAGATTCGTATGTGCCACTTTATTAGTGGCCAAGTAGATCTGATGGTGTATGTACAGGTCGCTCGAATGAGTCGTTTAGAAGCGATCCGCGATGAGCTGGAACATCTGCCGGGGGTGACCCTCGTGCGTACCCATCTCGTGATGAAAACATTAATTGACCGTTGATAAATTAGGCGCCGATATACTTGCCTCAACGGATATTGGCAATATGATAGACGAGTTAAGCGAAATAATGTAAAGCAGCGTAAAAGAAAGCTTGGCTGTGTATTTTGATTTGAATAATCGTGGTGCCACTGTCACCATCATTGTGATGTGAATGCTTTTTCTTGGTTGTTGGGGCGTTTATATATAAAAACGGACCATAAAACCATTTTGTCAACGCGTTAAAGGACGACAATGCAACGATATCCTAACAACTGTTCTGGAAAAATCCTTTTCTCAGCACTGATTACCCTTGTAATTACCATCAGTATCGCCGCTACAGGGTACTGGTATTATTCGACGCATAGCTCAAGTGCCAAAACCGCGAATGCTTCATCTAATTTGGCTGGGAATCGCTCATCGATGCGAAAGCGCCATTCCTTCGGCAATATGACGGTGCCTGTTTACGCAGGTGTTACCAGCAGCAGTGATGTCTCTGTCTATCTGCATGCGCTGGGAACTGTTGTGGCGAATGCATCGGTGACGGTGACCAGTCGCGCGACTGGCGCGTTAGAGAAACTTTATTTTACCGAAGGCCAGTATGTTAAAAAAGGACAGCTATTGGCCAGCCTTGATGATCGCGGCTTTCAAGCAACCTTAGCTCAATATCAAGGCGAGCTGGCGCAAAACCAAGCGTTGCTTAAAGATGCCCAATTGACTTTAACTCGTTATCAAGGGCTTTACCGCGAAGATTCACTCTCCCAGCAAGACTTACAAGAACAAACCGCTAAGGTGGGGCAATATCAGGGGATGGTACAGTCGGATAAAGCGCAGATTGATTCTGCGCGATTGAATATCGATTATACGCAGATCCGTGCGCCTATCAGTGGTTACACAGGGCTGCGTAGTGTTGATCCCGGGAACCTTGTCAACAGTAATGACACTGAACTGGTCACCATTACTCAAACCCAGCCTATTGCCGTAACATTTAATATTCCACAGACGAATATCCCCGATGTATTGCATGGCTTACGGCATGGTCAGAGTTTCGCGGTGAGCGTATTTAATCAGACTGGCAGCAAAGAGTTGGCTCAAGGCAAGCTCAAATTCATGAGCAATAAAATAGATAGTACGACCGGAACGGTTAAGCTCAAAGCTCTCTTTGAGAATAGCCAGCAGCAACTTTATCCCAATCAGTTTGTGAACGTTCGACTGCGTATTAAACAGTTACACAATGTGGTTGTTGTCCCTAAAGCCGCTGTTCAACTCAGTGATGATGGTGATTTTGTTTTTGTGATTGATAAAAATAATAAAGTTCACCGACAAGTTGTGACGACCGGTCCTATTGATGGGGTGGATCGAATAGTTATTACCTCTGGCGTCAAAACCGGGGAACAAGTGGTCACAACGGGGGTCGATAACCTCTCCAACGGTAGTGTGGTGTCGATCATTGCTGCTGATAAGGCTGCTCAATGAATCCATCAAGACTGTTCATTCAGCGTCCTGTTGCCACTATATTATTGATGGTCGGGGTGTTACTGAGTGGCCTGTTAGCCTATAAAATGCTGCCAGTATCCGCTTTGCCACAGGTCGATTATCCCACTATTCAGGTGACGACGCTTTACCCAGGAGCTAGTCCGCAGGTGATGGAAACTGCAGTGACGGCGACTTTGGAAAGACAACTTGGCGAGATGTCAGGGCTCAGTCAAATGTACTCAACCAGCTCCGGTGGGGCCTCGCTGATCACCCTTAAATTTAATTTATCGCTATCATTGGATGTGGCTGAACAAGAAGTTCAGGCTGCGTTGAATTCGGCTAATTCATTGTTACCTTCAGATTTACCGAATCCACCTACCTACAAAAAGGTTAATCCAGCCGATAGTGCCATTATGACGATTGCGGTCACGTCTACGACATTGCCTTTAAATAAAGTACAGGATTTGGTGAATTCACGGATTGCGTTAAAAATTTCGCAGATCTCAGGAGTGGGTATGGTCTCGCTGGCCGGCGGGCACCAATTGGCGGTACGCATTGACGCAGACCCAAATATCCTTGCGGCGCATCAGTTAACTTTGGCTGATCTCTACAGCGTGGTCAAAGCGGGTAATGTCAATGGTTCGAAAGGGGGGTTTGATGGTAAATATCATTCGGTCAGTATTGATGCCAATGATCAACTGCGTAGCCCCCAAGAATATGGCAATTTGATTGTCAAATATGACAATGGCGCACCGCTTCGACTCAAAGATGTCGCAACGGTGACCGAGGGCAGTGAAGATGAATATCAATCCGCGACGGCCAATGGCAAGCCGGCTATTATTCTTCAAATTCGCCGTCAACCTGGGGCGAATGTAATCAATGTGGTATCGCGGATTAAGCAGTTATTACCACAACTTAAGACGCTATTACCGCAGAGCATTCAATTAACTATTTTATCAGATCGTACCCAGACGATTCGCTCGTCGATTGCAGATGTACAGTTTGAGTTGATGCTATCCATTGCCTTGGTGGTGATGGTGACCTTTTTATTCTTACGCAATATAGCGGCGACTTTGATCCCCAGTGTGGTCGTGCCACTCTCGCTCATTGGTACGTTTGGGGTGATGTATTTGTCGGGGTTTAGCTTAAATAATTTAAGCTTGATGGCACTGACGATTGCTACCGGATTTGTGATCGATGATGCAATTGTTGTAGTGGAAAATATCACTCGTTATCTTGAGCAAGGTGACTCGCCGCGCAGTGCAGCGTTAAAAGGTTCTAAACAGATCGGCTTTACTATTATTTCACTGACCTTTTCGCTAGTCGCAGTACTTATTCCGCTCTTGTTTATGGGGGATGTGGTTGGTCGATTATTCCGTGAATTTGCCATTACGTTGGCTGTTTCAATCATCGTGTCGATGTTCATCTCGTTAACCTTAACGCCCATGTTGTGTGCTTATTTATTGCGCCATATTCCAGAAGAGCAGCAGAGTCGATTTTATCAAAAAGGGGGCCAGATTTTTGATGCTGTGTTAGCTGGCTACGAGCGGCTATTGAATATAGTCCTTGATCATCAGCGTCTCACGTTAGCTTTTTTTACCTTGATTTTGGCATTGACTGTTGGTTTATATGCGCTGGTCCCCAAGGGTTTTTTCCCAGCGCAGGATACGGGTACCATTCGAGGGATCACGGTTGCCAGTGATGGGGTCTCTTATCAAAAAATGGCGCATTTACAACAACAGGTGGTCAATAAGTTACTCAGCGATCCAGCAGTAGCTAGCATCAGTGCCACAGTAGGGGTGGATGGACAAAATATCAGTCTTAATCGGGGCCGGCTTTTAATCGATTTAAAACCATTTTCACAACGTCAAGAACGCGCACCCGCAATTATTAAGCGAATGCAACAAGAGGTGGGCGGCATTGCGGGGATTCATTTATATCTGCAAGCACTGCAAGATCTTACCGTTGATGACCAGGTGACACCCAGCCAATATCAATTCACCTTAGCGGATACGGATAAAAGTTCGCTGATAAAATGGACGCCGAAGTTTATCAGCGCAATGCGTCAAAGTGGGCAATTTAAGCAGGTAGTCAGTAACTTACAGATGCAAGGCCGCGTCGCTTATGTAACCATCCATCGGGATGTCGCCTCTCGTTATGGGATTAGTGCCGATGATGTGGATACGGCGCTGTATAATGCATTTGGCCAACGGCTAATTTCAACGATTTTTACTCAGTCTAATCAGTATCGGGTGGTGTTGTCGGTAGGTGCTAATCATCAGCAAGGCCCTGTAGATCTGAATGACATCTATCTGGCGGGGACTACGAGTTCATCGACAAGTACATCTGCTAGCTCATCAAGTAGCCAAACAGTGATGGTTCGTCTAACCGATATCGCTTCAGTAAAACTACAAAATGGATCACTGATGCAGGCGCGGCTTAACCAAATTCCTGCAGTGACTATCTCATTTAACTTAGCTGATGGTGTGTCGCTTGAGCGCGCGCAGCAGAGTATTGCTCATATTCAACAGCAATTACACTTGCCGGAGCGGGTGAGTTTAGCTTATCAGGGCTCGGCATTGGCCTTTGACCATGCGACGGGCAATACGTTGTGGTTGATTTTGGCAGCGTTACTGACGATGTATGTGGTACTTGGCATCTTGTATGAAAGCTTTATTCATCCTGTTACGATTTTATCGACACTCCCAACGGCGGCAGTGGGTGCCTTTTTGGCTCTTTTATGTACCCATACTGAATTTAGCTTGATTGCGTTAATTGGGGTGATTCTGCTCATTGGTATTGTGAAAAAAAATGCCATCATGATGATCGATTTTGCTTTGGAAGCTGAAATCAAACAGCGTCTGAGTGCCCGTGATGCGATTCATCAAGCTTGCTTGCTGCGATTTCGACCCATTTTAATGACGACTATGGCCGCGTTACTCGGTGCATTGCCGCTGATGTTTGCGCATGGTTCAGGGGCTGAATTGCGAGTGCCACTAGGATTGGTGATTGTGGGCGGGTTGATCTTTAGCCAACTGCTCACCTTGTTCTCAACGCCGGTTATTTATTTAATGTTCGATCGTCTGGCCCATCGCCGGGGGCGTGGATGAATATCTCGCGTCCGTTTATTATGCGGCCGGTAACCACTTGGCTACTCAGCTTGTCATTGATGCTCTTAGGGGGAATTGGCTTTCAACTGCTTCCTGTCGCACCGCTGCCGAATGTATCATTCCCAGTGATTATTGTGCGGGCCAGTTTAGCGGGAGCGAGTCCTGAAACTATGGCCGCCACGGTCGCCACGCCGCTTGAGCGGGCATTTGGTCAGATTGCCGGTGTCAATGAGATGACCTCGAGAAGCTCAAAAGGCTCAACTCAGGTGGTGTTACAGTTTGATATCAACCGTGATATTAACGGTGCTGCGCGCGACGTTCAGGCTGCCATTAATGCTTCTCGCAGCATGTTGCCCAGCAGTATGCGCACACTCCCAACCTATTTTAAGGCTAATCCTGCTGCTGCGCCGGTGTTAATGCTGTCATTGACCTCTAAAAGTGCCAGTCCTGGAGCTATGTATGATCTGGCTTCTAGTCAGTTAGAGCAGCGTATTGCACAGGTCAAAGGCGTTGGCGAAGTTTCCTTGTTTGGTGCGTCGTTGCCCGCGGTGCGTATCGATTTGCACCCTCAGGCACTGACTCATTATGGCATTTCGTTAGAGACTGTGCGTAAGGCGATTATTTCTGCCACTAATATAACGCCCCAAGGGGTTATTCAAAGCCAAAATTATGCGTGGATAATCGATAGTAATGGGCAACTCACAAATGCCAACGATTATCGTTCGCTGATTATCACCTATAAAGATGGGGCTGCGATTCATTTAAGCGATGTTGCGCATATCTATGATTCGGTGCAAAACCGATTTAATGTCGCCTATTACAATAATCAGCCAGCCATTAACATCGGTATTTCGCTCTCAGCGGGGGCTAATATGCTCTCCACAATTGATGCGATTAAAGCCAAACTGCCGGTTTTTAGACAACTGCTACCAAGCGATATTCAGTTACACACCGCACTTGATCGCTCGCCGACAATTCGCGCCTCATTGCACGAGACCGAGCGCACCTTAATGATCGCTGTATCGCTGGTGATTGCTGTGGTTTTTGTATTTTTACGTAATGGTCGCGCGTTATTTATTCCGGCGGTTGCCTTGCCCTTGTCATTGGTGGGAACCTTCGCGGTGATGTATCTACTGGGTTATAGTCTGGATAATCTCTCGTTGATGGCTTTGATTGTTGCTACGGGCTTTGTGGTGGATGACGCGATTGTGGTATTGGAAAATATATCGCGCTATTTAGAAGAGGGGTATGGGCCAGTTCGTGCCTCGTTAAGCGGTTCCAAAGAGGTCGGTTTTACGGTCTTGTCGATGACACTCTCTTTGGTGGCTGTATTTATTCCACTGCTGTTAATGGGCGGGATTATCGGACGATTGTTTCGCGAGTTTGCGGTCACTTTGACCGTGTCGCTGTTAATTTCGATGTTGATTTCGTTGACATTGACCCCGATGCTTTGTTCGCGGATGTTACGGCGTCAATCACCCAAGTCTGCACCGCGCTTTTATCAGTGGATAGAGCGCGGATTTAATCACTTACAAAGTGGCTATCAGCGATCGCTGCGCTTTGTGTTACGCCATCGTCGACTGACGATATTATCGTTGTTACTGACTATTTTCTTTAATGGCTACCTATTTACTATCGTCCAAAAGGGATTCTTCCCCGCACAAGATACAGGGATCATTTGGGGTGGTTTATCGGCTGATCAGAATACTTCTTTTGCCCAGATGGTGCCGCGACTGCGTCAATATACCGCGCTGATTCGAAGTGATCCGGCTGTGGCTAGTGTCTTAAGTTCGGTGAGTAGTTCTGGACATGGGGGCAGTAATTCAGGGCGATTTTATATTCGCCTCAAAGCGCTCGATCAACGTCAAGCCTCAGCGGCGCAAGTGGCCAACCGACTCTACGTTAAAGCAAAAAAAATGGCCGGGGGAAATCTGTTTTTGATGGCGGCTAGTGATCTACGTTTTGGCGGTCGTCAATCAGATGGGAGTTATCAGCTCAGTTTGCAATCTGATAGTTTAACGCAGTTAAGAATATGGGCGCCAAAAGTCCGCAAGGCGTTGGCCCAACTCCCTCAGTTGTCTGGCGTGAATAGCAACCAGCAAGATGGGGGCCAGCAAGTTAAATTAGTCATTGACCGCAGTGCTGCTAAACGTTTAGGTGTGTCGGTTGAGGATATAGATGCGCTGCTAAATAACGCCTTTAGTCAGCGTCAAATTGCTAATATTTATCAGCCACTCAATCAATATTCTGTGGTAATGGGCTTAACGCGAGACTATACGGACAATAGTGATGTCTTAAAATACTTACAGATAGTCAATAACTCAGGGAAAGTGATTCCACTGAGTGATTTTGTCACGATTAAAGGTTCGAATGCCCCCTTAGAGGTTAATCATCAGGGACATGCGGCAACCGTTACGATTGCTTTTAACACTGCCGATGGGGTGGTGCTGCAGCAAGCACAGCAAACGATAAAACAAGCGATCGCCAAGCTGCAATTACCCAGCTCTGTAGTCGTAAACTATGCCGGTAATGCGATGTTATCCAATCAATTTGTGAGCAATATACCGTGGCTGATTTTAGCCGCCTTAGCCACTGTCTATATCGTGCTGGGAATGCTTTATGAGAGCTATATTCATCCGTTGACTATTTTATCGACGCTGCCGTCGGCGGGAGTTGGCGCGCTATTGTTGATGGAATGGACCAATACGCCCTTGACGGTGGTGGCATTGATTGGGATTTTATTGCTGATTGGGGTCGTGAAAAAGAATGCCATTATGATGATCGATTTTGCGCTAAACGTCCAGCGCACGCAAAATAAGACGCCTGAAGAGGCTATTTATTTGGCTTGTAGCAAACGTTTTCGACCGATTTTAATGACGTCGTTAGCGGCCTTTTTTGGTGCCTTGCCGTTGGCTCTTGACTATGGCGGAGATGCCGACCTGCGTCGGCCACTTGGGATTGCTATTTGCGGTGGGTTAGTGGTTAGTCAATTATTGACCTTGTTTACCACGCCTGTGGTGTATCTGTATATGGATAAATTGAGCCGGTTGACGCGTGGTCTGTGGCGTCGAATGATGTCTAAAAAGCCTGCAACTGATGAGTAAGGATAGATCTTTGCAAATGAAAAAACAGTGGAAACATGGCGCTATCACGTTCCTGATGGTGAGCTCGCTGGCTGGGTGCAGTATGGTCGGGCCTGATTATAAGCCGCCCAAAGTGGATCTTTCTTTGCAATATAAGGCTGCCAAAGGTTGGTTGGTGGCCACGCCGCAAGCAGCCCAAGCGAAAGGACCGTGGTGGCAGGTGTATCATGATCCAGAATTGTCGCAATTAATGAGTAAAGTTGCCGTTAATAACCAAAATGTTGCTCAGTATGCTGCTCAATATCAGCAAGCGCGATCATTAGCTGTTGAAGCGGGCGCCAATTTAGCACCTGAACTTTCTGCGAGTGCCAGCCAAAGCCGAGCGCGTTCTAGCAGTAACGTGAGTTCAAGCCACTCATTGAACGCTTCGCTGAGCTGGGAGGTTGATTTGTGGGGAAAACTGCGCCGAACACGCCAAGAACGCCAAGCGAGTGCGCAAGCCAGTGCCGCTGAGCTTGCCTCCGCTACATTGAGTGCGCAGTCTGAGTTGGCTCAAGACTATTTTCAAACACGGGTATTGGATGCTCAGATCAAGCTCTATCGTGATAATATTGAAATTTATCAGCGTTATCTTAAAATTGTAAACAACCAATATAAAGCAGGGAAGGGTTCTCAGGCTTCAGTGGCTCAAGCTAAAACGCAGCTTTATAGTGCGCGTGCATCTATGCTGGCACTCACCTGGCAGCGTGCTCAGTTAGAACATGCGATCGCGGTGTTAATGGGCCAGCCGCCAGCGACATTCTCGCTTGCGGTGAAACCTTTGGACTACCATTTACCTTCAATCCCAGCGAGTATCCCTGCTTCACTATTGCAGCGTCGTCCAGATATCGCGAATGCCGAGCGGAATATGGCATCGGCCAATGCCGCCATTGGCGTGGCGATTGCGGGCTATTATCCAGAACTGTCGTTATCCGCCAGTGGTGGTTTTTCCAGTGGTAGTTGGAAAGACTTATTAACATGGCCAGCCAGAATGTGGTCAATTGGTCCATCTGTAAGTGAAACGCTATTTGATTTTGGTCGTACTAAAGCGCAGGTTAATCAGGCTAAAGCAAACTATCAGGCTAAAGTCGCCAATTATCGACAAACGGTTTTGGATGCGCTCAAAGAGGTGGAAGATTATCTATCTGAAACGCATATATTAAGTAGCGAAATGCAGGCACAGCAACAAGCGACCGCTTTTGCCAAAGAGTCAGCTCGCGTCACCTTCAACCAATATCGTGCCGGGATGATTGCCTATTTAGATGCGGCGACTACGCAAGTGACTAGTTTGAATCAGCAGCAAAATCTATTAACATTGCAAAAAACGCAGTTAGTCACGAGTGTAAAATTGATTGCAGCTCTTGGCGGGGGATGGAGCAAAGCTGCCATAATGAGAAGTGGATCGACTAACTCCCTTGATTCAGCAGCAGCCAGCGCAGTACCGAATACAGCGCCAACACACTAAACAATGTGAGACTGAACCACTGCTTGATCTCAAGTGGTGGTTTGCCAACAATTGTCCCATTGGCTAACTGGACACGAGTGACGGAGCGACGGGCATGCCAATGTCCCAGCGTTACAATCATCGGTTGACCGGTGAGTAAAGCTGCATAGACTTCGGTTTTCATCAATAATGGTCCTTCGATCAGGTGCCCATCGGAAAACTCAATGTAAGCGCAGCGCACCCATTGATGCTGCGCTTTTGGACAGATTGTCAAATTATTCTGACCGACTTCTCTTACTTGTCCCTTGATGATCATAACCGAAAATACTCAAAGTAAATATACGTCTATTTTATAGCCAATTTGGAAAAATATCAGCTTTTGTTCATTATTTATCTAAATCGTTCATGTTGCACCGCGACCCATTCCCTCTGATGGAAAAAATGCGCATTACGGCGGTTAAATAAAGGGCGTTTTTTATCCCATGGATGAAACGAGTGTTATTTTTACTCACTGATAGTCAATGTTTTATTCTCTATGATTGGGAAATAGTTGCACTTGCTAAACCACTGTATATACTGACAGTGACTGTATAAAAAAACAGGTTTGCTATGAAAGCACTTACAAAGCGACAAAGTCAGGTTCTCGATATAATCAAAACTCAGCTGCTTGCCACTGGTATGCCCCCTACTCGGGTTGAAATTGCCCGTGAATTGGGGTTTCGCTCGGCGAATGCTGCCGAAGAACATCTCAAAGCCTTAGCTCGTAAAGGAATGATTGAGATGATCCCAGGTGCCTCTCGGGGGATACGTTTGGTAGAACATGAACCCGCCCAACCCGCTCAAGAGATACCAAAAGAGTTGAATTCTCAGATAAGTGAATCAGCGAATGATAACTTAGGGCTGCCACTGGTGGGCCAAGTTGCCGCTGGCGAGCCAATTTTAGCGCAGCAACATATTGAATCTCATTACGCGGTAGACCCTGCCTTATTCCATCCTCACGCCGATTTTTTGCTCCGTGTTCGCGGCGAAAGTATGAGAGATATCGGTATTATGGACGGTGATCTACTGGCTGTTCATAAAACGCAAGATGTACATAACGGCCAAGTGGTTGTGGCACGAGTTGGCGATGATGTCACGGTGAAACGTTTTGAAAAACATCATCATAAAGTGTTACTTCATCCGGAAAATAGTGATTATACCTCTATTGAAGTGGACCTTTCATGTGAAGAACTTAGCATCGAAGGGCTTGCAGTTGGGATCATCCGCAATTCTGATTGGTTATAAATGATTAGCATTGATATTGGCATTAAGTGGCGCTCGCAAGGATGCGTCTTAAGGTAACATTCAATCAAGGATTTAGTGCATGCTAGTTGATCGGCTGCAAATTAAGGCGATCCTAGCTATCGCCATCCCCATGATACTGTCAAATATAACAGTTCCACTATTGGGCCTGGTGGATACGGCAGTGATTGGTCATCTCCCCTATAGCTATTATTTAGGCGGTGTCGCCATTGGTTCAACGGTGATTTCCTTTATCTTTTGGATGGCTGGCTTTTTGCGAATGTCGACCACTGGGATGGTTGCGCAGGCGATAGGACGAGAAGATTATCTGCATGGTGTGCAGACGTGGCGCCATTCGGTCTTTTTAGGTTTATTGGCGGCGCTGGTGCTGATTATTTTACAGCAACCGATTTGGCATGTTGCTGCCCAATTAGCCGGCGCTGATCCGAAAGTGGCCTATTATGCGCATATTTACTATCAGATCCGTATTTGGGGCGCGCCTGCTGCATTATTAAATTTTGCCACTTTGGGTTGTTTGCTTGGCATGAAACGAGCCCGAGCGCCGATGTTGCTACTGATCGTCACTAACGTCATTAATATCGTTTTGGATCTGTGGTTGGTGATGGGGTTGCACTATGGTGTGGCTGGGGCGGCGAGTGCATCGTTGGTTGCCGACTATGTGAGTGCGTTGTTGGGTCTTTGGATCCTCGCTAAATTGTGGCATGAGCGCGGTCAAACGCTGTTACCTCAGTATCTTCGCGGTATCGTTCATTTGAGCCAAATGATGGCGTTGCTGCGACTGAATCGGGATATATTTTTACGCACGTTATCGCTGCAGCTGTGCTTTAGTTTTGTCACGTTTGAAGGGGCCAAGCTTGGCACTGTCGTGGTGGCGACAAATGCGGTCTTGATGAACTTTATGATGTTTGCCTCTTATGCGCTCGATGGTTTTGCCTATTCTGTCGAAGCCATCGCGGGGAGCGCTGCAGGGCGACGAGATCGCCACGCATTTAATCATTGCGTTGTGTATACCCTGACGTTGGGTGTGTTAACTAGTGTGGGCTTTTCTATTATCTATGCACTATTTGGTCAACAAATTGTCGCGAGCTTAACGAGTATTGATAGCATTCGCCAAAGTGCTGACCTGTATTTACCCTGGTTGATTGCTATGCCATTATTGGCCGTGTGGAGTTACATTTTTGATGGCGTTTACATTGCTCTGACGCAAGGGCATGTGATGCGCAATGGTATGTTGGTTTCTGCTTTTGTGATCTTTTTCCCCGTCTGGTGGTTCACCCAATGGCTGGGCAATCATGGTTTATGGCTTGCGCTAAGCTGTTTTATGTTGGCGCGCGGCGTCACGTTGATGATCCATTATGGCTGGCGTGCTTCTCGTTGGTTTGATAAGCCTATGGCCACGGCTCGCTCGGACAACCCCCTCAATTAGTTATCACGCTAGACAGATACGAAAGCCACGCAGTTGTATATAATGAGGCGATTGTATGGTATTCAAAAGAGGTTGTTGTGTTTCATATTGCGTTGTTTGAGCCGCAGATTGCTCCAAATTGCGGTAATATTATTCGTCTTGCGGCGAATAATGGCTGTCAGTTACATCTCATTGAACCACTGGGATTTGATCTCGATGAGAAGAAGTTGCGTCGAGCGGGTCTGGATTATCATGATCTGATTAATCTGACCACCTATCCTGACTATTGGAGCTTTGCTAATGCGATGGGAGAGCGGCGAATTTTAGCGTGTACTACCAAAGGCTCTCGCCCTTATACTGAGATCCACTATCAGCCTGAAGATGTGCTACTTTTTGGTGCTGAAACCCATGGATTAGCTCCCGATGTGATGGCCTCAATTGAACCTGAACAGCGGATACGTATTCCAATGTTGCCGACTAGTCGGTGTTTGAACTTATCGAATTCAGTGGCCGTCATCAGTTATGAGGCATGGCGTCAACAGGGGTTTATTGGGGGACAATAGTATGGCGTATGGACGATAACGTCAATTCTTTGTCCTAAGTCAAATCTATGACACTTTTCCCCTCTATTATAGATGCTTTCGAGATCGCTATCGAAAGCATCGACAAATCATTTGTTACTTCGTTTAGTTATTTTCCGCTTAATGACCTATGTGGTCGATTTGTTTGACAGGGATGTGTTATGCGCCAAAATTTACCGGTGACGGAGCATGAAGTACTTTTTCCACAGCATTACAATTTACTTTCAACGACAGATCTTAAAGGCATTATTACCTATGCAAGTCCTGACTTTTGTCAAGTGTCGGGGTATACCCAAGCAGAGTTAGTTGGCCAAGCACATAATATTGTGCGTCATCCTGATATGCCAGAGTTGGCATTTGCCGATCTATGGCAAACCATCAAAGCGGGGCGTGCTTGGCATGGAGTGGTTAAAAATCGCTGTAAAAATGGTGATTTTTATTGGGTTGATGCGTTTGTATCGCCTGTCACGGAAAATGGTCAAGTTATTGAATACCAGTCAGTGCGACTGAAGCCTTCACGAGAGCATGTTAAGCGTGCTCAGCATGATTATCAGCAATTACGCAAGAATGGCTCTTTTCAACACAGCAAATTGCGGCAGATGTCACTGGCAACTCGCCTTATCGGTGCGCAGCTATTGTCAGCGATGGTTTCGCTTCTGGTCGAATATCGCTTTGGCGGCGCGGCGGGGATTGCAAGCTTCACCCTATTGGCATCTGTGGCTTGTTATGCGTTGACGCGGCGGTTGGCTCAATTAAGCCAGCAGGTTCGAAGTTCTGTTAATCATCCGTTGGTGACCAAGATTTATCAGCAATATACTGATGATGTCGCATGTATTGCTCAAGCGTTCAAAATGGGGCAAGCTGAGCTCAACGCGGTCATTGGCCGGATCCTTGATTCAAGTGAGCGGATCCGCCAGTTTGCGGCTGATTCACACGATAATAGCCAATTGAGCTTAAGCCAGCTCTCAAACCAAGTGAATGAGACGCAATCGGTCAGTACGGCGGTTAGTCAAATGCGTCAGGCCACGGATGATACGGCCGAAAATATGCAGGTGACCGCTGATGCTGCACAGCTTGCATTGCAAATGGTTGAGCAATTGTCGCAAGGTGCCATGTCAGGGACACAAGCCACAAGCGATCTGATTGTAAAACTGAATCAAAGTAAAGGGAGTCTGCATGCTTTACATCAACAAGGTCAGCAGATCCAAGACGTGTCACAATCGATTACGCAAATTACCGACCAAATTAATCTATTGTCGCTGAACGCGGCGATTGAGGCAGCTCGTGCTGGGGAACATGGTCGCGGGTTTGCTGTGGTCGCCGATGAGGTGCGTAGTTTAGCCCATACCACCCAGCGCTCGACCGTGCAAATTCAACAAGTCACGCAGTCTATTTTAGAGCAATCGCAGCAGGCGGTTATCGCGATGGAACAAAGCGAAAAGATGGCTGCATTTTGTCAGAGTCAATCACAGCAAGCCTATCAGCAGTCGCAGCAGACCCAACAGCAAGTGCAAACTATCAATGAGCGTAATCAGCAAATTGCGGTTGCAGCGCAAGAGCAGGCACAAGTTAGCCATGAAATAGAACAAAATATCCGGAAAATCCATCAGTTGAGTCAACATTGTAGTGAACTGACCGAACAAACAGTGGCTCAATGCGATCAACTGGCGGGCTCGATGGGCGAACAAACACGTCTTGCCCATCAACTAAGGCGTTTAAGTTAGGCGCTAGTGCGCCGTTAAGGGGCTAGGCCTGTGCGCCGAGGTAGACGGATAGTGACACATAGGCCATTGTGATGGGAGCGATTATGCGCGGCGATATTACCGCCATGTTGGCGCACCGCCCAGTCGGCGATGGCAAGCCCGAGACCGACGCCACCAGAGTCACGATCACGAGCTGCACTAGCACGATAAAAAGGCCGAAAGACTTGGACCAACTCATTGTCGGGGATCCCTGGGCCATCATCGGTGACAGTAATAATAATGTTATTGCCTTGTTCTATGATGGTCAGCTCAATCTGCTGCACGGCATATTTGATGGCATTGCGACATAGGTTTTCGATGGCGCTCAGTAATGACTCAGGGAAACAGTAAAGCGTTTTTGGACCATGATGGGTAAGTTGAAAAGTTTTACCTACTTGACTGGCCTCAAATTGACAATCGTTATCGAGATCACTAAGCAGCTGCGCTAAATCTTGTTTTTCAATTTTACTTTCATCTAGTTGCATCCGCGATAAACCAAGTAGTGCATGGATCATCTCCTCGAGTCGTCCCGATTCACGTTCAATACGGCACAGTTCGTTAGTTGAACCGTAACGCTTATAACTGAGAGCAACAGCCATATTCAGCCGAGTGAGTGGCGATCTGAGTTCATGAGAGATATCACTGAGTAAACGCTGTTGGTTAGTGATGGCATTGGCAAGAGTGTGCGACATTTGCGACAAACTATCTGCTAATTGCCCGACTTCATCACGACGATGAATATTGGGCAGCGTTGCACTTAAATCCCCCACGGCAATTTGATTGGCCGCATTGCGCAGCTTCTTAAGAGGAGTCGCAATATGCCAAGCGAGAGCCATACACGCAATTAAACTAAAAATAATTAAAGCGCCCAGTAAGATCACTGGGCGCATCGCAAAGCGACTGAGCTGATCAAAGCGAGGCTGACTGATGGGTCGGTGTATATACAACAGATAGGTTTGGGTGCCCCGCTGGATAAGCCTTGGGCCAAAAATAACTTGTTGGTGTCTGAGAACCTTCAGTTTAGGGGTATGCGGATCATCGCTACTTAATACAAAACGCAAAATTTCACGGCGATCACCATTGAGAGGCACTGCATTGACGATCTGCCCCGATTTATTGACGAGAATAAACTCAGCTTGTAAAGGTGGTAATGGGTGGCCGAATTCGCTCACCATCGGTGGGGGAAGGAATTCAGGCGCAAATTCTTTTAATCTGAACATAAAATCACTATGTTCAAGTTCTTGTTTCGCCCACCCTGGCAGGCGATGGTCACTATTAAGACCAAGTTGAATGATCAATAGGGCGGTGATCAAGGTTAATAGTAAGATCACCCAAAATGACAATAAGATTTTAACAAAGAGGCTGTTGGCCCACTGCCATAGCCGATTTACCATTGCAACCATAGATACCCTTTACCCCGGATCGTCTTGATACGGGGGTGTTGATCATTGCGATCAGGAATTTTTTTACGCAAATTGGAAACATGCATATCGAGGCTACGATCAAAGGGCATCAGCTTCTTCCCCAGTACCTGTTCGTTAAGCTTGGCTTTATCAAGGATTATTCCAGGATGACGCAGAAACTGTTCGAGTAGTGCAAACTCAGTACTGGTCAAATCGAGCGGTTGATCATAGTGAAGGACTTCTTGACGGCGGGGAGAGAGTACTAAGTCATCATGACAAATTTTATCATCATTACTTTCATCACCTTGATTGGCTTTACGTGTGCGGCGTAAAATTGCTTTAATCCGTGCTAATAGTTCGCGATCGCTAAAGGGTTTAGGAAGATAATCATCGGCGCCCAATTCTAGGCCAAGCACGCGATCAAACTCATCCCCTTTGGCGGTTAGCATTAATACGGGGAGCTGTGACCGTGATAAACGTAGCTCACGTAATATGTCAAATCCATTTTTGCCGGGCATCATCACATCTAGCAGAAGTAAGTCGACATTTTTATCTTTTAGTTTCTCAAACGCGAGTGAACTGTCGTTGCATGCTTCAAATTCAAATCCCTCTAGTGTGAGTAAGTCACAGAGTAATTCACAGAGCTCCTGATCATCGTCGATCATCAGCAGTTTCATAATGTTATTCCTTATTTGGTGAGCTTATCGCTCCCATGATGCGGTTGTAGTCTGAATCTGTATCAATCGCTCAGTGTTGTTTTATCACTTTGCGCTCTATTATCAAGGCAGTGTAGCGAAATTGTCGCAGCTAATTTGCTGGTTTTACCCTCTTTTACGTAATATAACGGGTTTTGACAGCATATGCGTAAGTCGATGGTATCTATGCGGTAAATCTGGGCCCAAAAATTAATAAATCGGTTACAATAAAGCGCACTGTCGATTATAGATTAAGGAACGCCGTGGCCAATCAAAATTACTCTAAGCTGGTTCGATCAGCGAGTCTACTTGCAACATGTACAGCTATTTTATTGCTGATGATTAAGAGTGTCGCGTATTTGATGACGGGAGCTGTGAGTATTTTAGCCTCGCAAGTGGACTCATTAATGGATATCGGCATGTCGCTGATTAATTTGTTTGCGGTGCGCTATGCGCTGCGACCACCGGATAATGAACATCGTTTTGGTCATGGTAAAGTGGAGCCTGTCGCGGGGCTTATTCAGGCCGCATTTATCTGTGGGACGGCTATCATTTTGTTTTATACTGGGGTCGCCTCGATTTGGGCGCCCAAGCCATTGACGCAATCGGGTATCGGTATTGTTGTGATGTTGATCTCCACCGTTGCGACCTTACTTTTAGTCCTCTATCAGCTTTATGTCGTGCGTCAGACACACAATAGTGTGATTAAAGCGGACTCACTGCATTATAGCATTGATATTTTGATGAATTTAGCGGTAGTTGCTGCATTGGTCTTAGATGAATTCGGTTGGCGCTGGGCCGATGGCGTGTTTACTATCGCTATCGCTGTCTATGTGTTGCACAGTGCTTGGCAAATTGGCATTGATGCATTTAATCACCTATTAGATCGTGAATTGGATGAAGCGACCAAAATTGACATTCTGGCGATTTCTCAGGGGGTCGAAGGCGTGGCGGGTACTCATGATTTACGCACCCGCCAGGCGGGACACATCAAGTTCATCCAACTTCATTTGGAACTTGAAGATGACTTGACGCTAATTCATGCACATCAGATAGGCGTGGAAGTTGAAAAACGACTAATGGCACGCTGGCCACAAGCTGATATATTGGTTCACTTAGATCCCTTGTCTGTTGTGGGCGACGATGTGCGCTCAGAGTATTATTATTAGCCAGATAGTGATTTGAGTCTATAAGGAGTGCAACGAAAGCATCATGACATTAACTCGTCAGCAAGTTTGGGAACATATCTTAAAAGAAGCACGTCAATTAACCGTTGATGAGCCGATGTTAGGCAGCTTTTTCCACGCGACAATTTTAAATCACAAAAGCTTACGTTCAGCATTAAGCTTTCAGCTCGCGAGCAAACTTGATAGTACAACGGTACAATCGATTGTATTGCGCGAGATTATCGAAGAGGCTTTTCGTAGCGACACCGATATACTCGAAGCGGCGACAGCGGATATCGTGGCTGTGGTTGAGCGAGATCCGGCGGTCAGCTTATATGCTATTCCGCTATTATATTTAAAAGGATTTCATGCGCTGCAAGGGTATCGAGTGGCTCATTGGTTATGGACGAATAATCGCCAGTCACTAGCTAGCTATTTGCAAAATCAAATTTCAGTGGTATTTGGGGTCGATGTTCATCCTGCAGCAGTGATTGGGCGGGGTATTATGTTTGACCATGCAACGGGCATTGTGGTAGGTGAAACGGCGATTATTGAAGATGAAGTATCTATTTTACAATCGGTTACGTTGGGTGGTACCGGCAAAGAAGGCGGTGATCGTCATCCAAAAATTCGTCATGGTGTGTTAATTGGTGCTGGCGCTAAAATTTTGGGGAATATCGAAGTGGGTTGTGGCGCAAAAGTTGGTGCAGGCAGCGTGGTCTTACAAGCGGTTCCGGCACATACTACCGTGGCTGGGGTCCCTGCTAAAATTGTTGGTCGTCCTGAATGTGATTGCCCGGCAACCACTATGAGTCAGTCTATTTAGCAATGTGGGTGATTATCAGCGTATGCACCGCGCTGATTTATGCTGGAATTTGCCAGCTTAATCAAGGTAAAGCGCATACAGCTTGCCCCGTTTTTTTCGGCAGGTTGATTAAATAAGCTTAACGGTCGTACCCAAAGTGCTCGCTCGCCATAGCAGGGGCGATAGAGCACCATCCACTCCTCTGTTTCACTATGGCGAACCACATCTAAAACTTCGTAATTATTTCCCTTAAAATGGCGATAAAGGCCGGGGAGAGGAATGTTGTTGTCTTTTTCGACAGATGGTGAGTCACTCATCTGGTTCTCCTTGTTGACTAGCCTTGACAAGGGTATGCTGCAGGCAGGCAGTTAATTGTATATTTTGCATTGGCCATTTTACTTGATAGGAGCATCTATGTCGTTTGAATTACTCGAAGAACTGGAAGGCAAGATCCAGAGTGCTGTAGAAAATATTGAGCTATTACGCATGGAAATAGACGAACTCAAAGAGCAAAACAGTCAGTTAAGCGACGAAAATAGTCGCCTTCACCAAGAGCAAGACGCATGGCAAGAACGGCTCAAGTCATTACTTGGGCGTATGAGCAATGTGAATGCCGAGTCATAATTGACGACGAACCACGCAACAGTATCTGCTACTTGCTGCTGCGTGGTTTAGGTCTATTATTATTCAATATCTAATGGGTCAGGAGAGAGGATGATGCCGGTGGTATCGGCATAAAGATGATCCTCAGGTAAGAACGTCACGCCAGCAAAATTCACTGGAACGTTGATCTCACCATACTCATCTTCAAAATCAGCCCCGACAGGAATTGAGCCAATTGACTGGATCCCGATATCAAGATCTTCGAGTGCGTCCACATCGCGAATACAACCGTAAAGCACAATGCCTTCCCAGCCATTTTCAATCGCAGTACTTGCGATTGCTTCATCAACGAGTGCGCGACGCATTGAACCGCCCCCATCAACGAGCAGTACTTTTCCTTCGCCATTTTCTTGAATGACTTGATTAATGAGACCGTTGGCTTCAAAACATTTGATAGTCACAATAGAACCGCCAAATGAAGTGCGACCACCGTAGCTGGCAAATATGGGTTCAACTACATCCACTGTGTCTGCGTAGATATCACATAATTCTGATGTGTTGTATTCCATAACTGAGATCCTGCTGCTGATGACTTATGGCCCAAGTATAAACCCTAAGTTGCCGTTTTCAATTGAAAAAATATGACGAATTGATGAGATTGCCCACTGTGTGCTCATTTTTTTGAAAAATTGTAAGAAAAACCAGTTGTTAAAGTGAGTTAATAGAGTTGGGTTTTATGACGGTGAAATAGCTTAGTGAGGAAAAAGAGTAATGAACCAGCGACAAAGCTGGCTCATTACCGTTGATTTATAAGATGAAGCGGGTGAGATCTTCGTCTTCAACCAATTGATCTAAGTGTTGATTGACATACGCAGCATCGATGATGATGGTTTCACCCGCATGGTCCGCGGCGCAAAAGCTAACATCTTCAATTAATTTTTCCATCACTGTATGCAAGCGGCGTGCGCCGATATTTTCGGTACGTTCATTCACTTGCCAAGCGGCGTTAGCGATGCGCTCAATCCCACTTTCGGTAAACTCGACATTGACGTTTTCAGTGTTTAGCAGTGCTTGATATTGCATCGTCAGTGAGGCATTTGGTTCAGTGAGAATGCGTACAAAATCACCGGCGGTCAAGGCATGCAAGTTGACGCGAATGGGTAAACGACCTTGTAGCTCAGGGATCAGGTCAGATGGTTTTGAGACCTGAAACGCACCTGAAGCAATAAACAGAATATGGTCGGTTTTAACCATACCATGTTTGGTATTGACCGTTGACCCTTCAACTAAAGGTAACAGATCGCGCTGAACTCCCTCACGGCTTACATCAGGCCCTGAGCTTTCACCGCGTTTACAGATTTTATCAATCTCATCTAAGAACACGATCCCTTGGTTTTCGACTGCAGCTAATGCCTTTTCTTTGAGCTCTTCTGGGTTAAGAAGCTTCGCTGCTTCCTCTTCGATCAGCACTTTAAACGCGTCTTTAATCTTCATTTTGCGTTTTTTAGTGTTTTGCTGACTTCCCAAATTCTGGAACATGCTCTGTAGCTGGTTGGTCATCTCTTCCATGCCAGGAGGTGCCATGATTTCGACACCGACTTGAGGCTGAGCTACATCAACCTCGATTTCTTTGTCATCGAGCTGACCTTCGCGTAATTTCTTACGGAACACTTGACGGGTATGACTACTCCCTTCTTTTTCCTCGTGCTGACCCTCGCTCCAACCGGTATTTTTAGCTGGGGGCAGCAGTACATCTAAAATCCGTTCTTCGGCGTGTTCTTCGGCGCGATAACGCATTTTTTCCATCTCATGTTCACGCGTCATTTTCATGGCGACATCGGTGAGATCGCGAATGATAGTGTCGACTTCTTTACCAACATAACCCACTTCGGTAAATTTAGTGGCTTCAATTTTGATAAATGGTGCTCGGGCTAATTTGGCTAAGCGGCGCGCGATTTCGGTTTTCCCTACACCTGTTGGCCCAATCATGAGAATGTTTTTGGGTGTAACTTCTTGGCGCAACTCAGGATCAAGTTGCATGCGGCGCCAACGGTTTCGCAGTGCAATTGCGACGGCTCGCTTGGCTTCAGCTTGGCCGACAATATGGCGGTCGAGCTCGGATACGATTTCGCGGGGAGTCATTTCAGACATAACAGAGTCCTGTAAATCAGTAGTTATTCGGTATCGAGTTCTTCAATCGTTTGGTTGGTATTGGTAAAGACACAGATACCCCCAGCAATTGTTAAGCTTTTTTCAACGATTTCATGTGCCGATAGATCGGTGTTTTCCAGCAGCGCCAAGGCAGCTGATTGAGCGTATGGCCCCCCTGAGCCCATCGCAATGATGTCATGCTCGGGTTGGAGTACGTCACCATTACCAGTAATAATAAGCGAAGCGGTTTTATCTGCAACGGCCAATAAGGCTTCGAGGCGGCGCAGCGCTCGATCAGTTCGCCAATCTTTTGCTAACTCAACGGCTGCTCGCATCAATTGCCCTTGGTACATCTCTAATTTTGCTTCAAAACGTTCAAATAAGGTAAACGCATCAGCTGTGCCGCCTGCAAAGCCAGCTAATACTTGGCCATTATAGAGCCTGCGAACTTTGCGTGCGTTGCCTTTCATAACGGTATTACCCAAGGAAACTTGGCCATCACCGCCCATGACAACTTTGTTGCCGCGACGTACGGATACAATTGTAGTCACAATAAACCTCTCTGTTGCTTTATGTGATCATCTGCGATCAGCAAATAATGAAGAAGATATGGGGGAGGAATCGGAATTTTTCAAGGGAAAAGTAGGGATTATCCTCCTGCCTCTGAGAAGCAGGAGGTGCTTAAGCGTTAATTATTGTTCCAATACCACATCTGACAGCCATTGATGCCATTGCGTTGTAATAAATGGCGGTCACTATCTCCCGCGCGGCGATTGGGGTATGGGCCTAACATAACGCGAAACCACACACCACTTTTGCCTTCACTGCGCTTCACCTGACTGGACAGGCCTGTAAATGCAACTTTCGCCTTGAAACGTTCTGCATCCTCACGATTACGAAAGGATGCGCATTGCAGTTGATACTGATGCGTTGATTTTTTCTGCTCAGGTACTTTAACCGTTACCTGTTTATTTTCGAGCTCGGTAATATAATCAGGCGCTTTGGGCTGCTTTGGCAAAGGCTTGAGCGTCACTGGTTTAGCCGTTTTAGGCACCACTGCTTTAGGTAATGGTGCGGGCTGTTTAGCGCTATGATTAATCTTCCACAACACCGTTACAAAGGCGGCAATAGCGACCACTAAGACCACAATAGCGGCTACCGGAAAACCTCGTTTCGGTGGCGTTGGTTTTTTACTATGACGTTTATTTCCGGCAGGCTTTCGCCCGACATAATCACGAGCCATGGTTACATCCGTTCTAACGTATTAATGCCCAACAAGGCAAGCCCTTGTTTGAGCACTTTAGCGGTTAATGCAGCCAGTTGTAAACGTGAGGCCTTTAGTGAGTCTTGTGCGCTGAGCATTGGGCAAGCTTCATAGAAACTCATAAATAAGCCGCTTAAGTCATACAAGTAGTTACAGAGTATGTGTGGCATGCCTTTGTCAGCCACTTGATGGACCACATCATTAAAGGCGATTAACTGCTGCGCAAGGGCTTCTTCTTGGGGCTGATTAAGTATAACGGCGGCGTTATGCTGGTCTAAATCCACATCGGCTTTGCGGAAAATGGCACAGATCCGTGCATAAGCATATTGCAGATAGGGTGCGGTGTTGCCATTAAATGCCAACATGTTGTCCCAGTCAAAGATATAGTCCGTGGTGCGACTTTTGGATAAGTCGGCATATTTGACAGCAGCTATGGCAATGGTCGTAGCGACTTGCGCTTGCTCGTCGGCAGTTAAATCAGAGTCGCGCTCTGAGATCATCGCTTCGGCCCGGGTCTGCGCTTCATCGAGTAGATCGCGCAGCTTAATTGTTCCACCACTGCGTGTTTTAAATGGTTTGCCATCTTTACCGAGCATCATGCCAAACATGTGGTGTTCTAATGAAACCTGTTCGGGAATATAACCGGCTTTACGCACAATTGACCACGCTTGCATTAAGTGCTGATGTTGACGGCTGTCGATAAAATACATCACTCGGTCGGCGCCAAGGGTCTGGTAGCGATATTTAGCACAAGCAATATCGGTGGTAGTATACAAGTAGCCACCATCTTTTTTGCGGACAATCACGCCCATGGGCTCGCCATCTTTGTTTTTAAACTCAGGTTGCATCACCACGATGGCCCCATCATTTTCTTGTGCAATCCCGCGTTTGAGCAGATCATCAACAATCTCGGGTAGCATATCGTTATAGAGACTCTCGCCCATTACATCTGATTTACTAAGTGAAACTCCCATGCGATCATAGGTTTGCTGATTGTGATTTAAGGTGATATCTACCAATTTGCGCCACATTTGATGGCAATACTCATCGCCACCTTGCAGACGGACTACATAGTTACGAGCGCGCAAGGCAAATGTTTCGTCACTGTCATAACGCTGTTTGGCTTGCCGGTAAAACCCTTCTAAGTCAGCTAAACTGATTTGCGTGGGATCAATTCCTTGTTCTTTAGCAACATCTTCAAGATTGGCAATCAGCATCCCAAACTGAGTGCCCCAGTCACCGATGTGGTTGGCGCGAATGACTTTATTGCCCAAGCTTTCTAAAACTCGAACCACTGCGTCGCCGATAATGGTCGAACGGATATGCCCAACGTGCATCTCTTTGGCAACGTTTGGCGCTGAGTAATCAACGACAATCGTTTGCTGCTGATCGTGGATAAGGCCTAAGTGCTCTGAGCGAGCCATTTGCTCAACTTGCCCTGCCAGCCAATGGCTATTTAAATAAAAATTAATAAATCCGGGCCCTGCGATCTCAGTTTTTTCCACTAATGCTGATTCAGGTAGATGGGCAATAATAAGTTCAGCGAATTGGCGAGGATTTTGACCTGCTTGTTTGGCGTTGACCAAGGCTAAGTTGGTGGCTAAGTCACCATGACTTTTATCTTTGGTTTTATCGACCATGATACGAGCGTTCAGATCACTCGGCACCAGTGCCTGTTGCTTGAGTGAGTTGATCGTATCTTCGAGAAGGTTATGGATGAGCTCTTTCATGGTTGGATAATACCTGTTTAACGTCATTGGTTGGGATAAATTTCAGGGCGATTATTTTAGCGTCAAATCACCTGAAACACTACTGCTCATTAGTCGTGCTGTTGCGTATCAACTACAGCATGTCGATTGGGTCAATATCGACTGACCACCGGACTTGTTTGGCTTGCGAAGATTGCTCGAGCCAATCAATCAATATGCTGACTAACTGATGCAACTGGCGCCGATTCGGTGCTTGCAGTAGCTGTTGCTGACGATATTTTCCTGCGCGCTTAGGAATCGGAGATTCGGTCATAGGGAATACCCAACATGATCCAGGGTTAGATTGCTTGGCTAGCGTCTCTAGAGGCTGCGCTAGTTGTTGCAGCTTTTCTAGCGCGGTAGCTTCAAAGCGCAGTAAGGCGTGATAACTAAAGGGCGGAAGTTCAGTGGCTTGGCGCTCGGCTAAGGCAAACCGAGCAAAATGCCCATACCCGTTATTAACCAGATCTTGCAATAATTCATGCTCTGGGTGGTGGGTTTGCAGTAGGACTTTACCTGCTTTTCCTGCCCGTCCAGCTCGTCCAGCGACCTGAATAAACAATTGTGCGAGGCGCTCGGACGCGCGAAAGTCGCTGCTAAATAACGCATGATCGATGTCAACAATAGCCACCAATGTGACATTGGGAAAATGGTGACCTTTGGCCAGCATTTGGGTGCCGATGAGGATTTGATGGCGATTATCACTAATCGATTGCAACATTGTATCCAACGAACCTTTTCGACGAGTACTGTCACGATCGATGCGGGCAATGGAATAGTCGGCAAATAACGTTTTGAGCTGACTTTCTAATTGTTCGGTCCCCACGCCAGTGGTGACGAGATTCGTCGAACCACAATGCTGACACTGCACGGGAATGGGACGCTGTTTACCGCAGTGATGGCAGGCCAGATGTGGCGGCGCCTGATGCAGCGTATAAAATCGCTCGCAGCGATCGCATTCGACGACTCCGCCACATTCATGGCATAACAGCGCAGGTGCATAACCACGGCGATTGAGAAACAGCATGACCTGTTGCCCTTGGCGCAGCGTTTGTTGCACCGCGGCGAGCAGCTGAGGCGATAGCCCAGCTTGCAAGGGTTGGTGGCGAATATCAATCAGCTCATATTTAGCTAATGCGGCATTGCCGGCGCGCTCGGTTAGCTCCAGATGTTGGTAGCGGCCAGTGAGGGCGTTATGCAAGGTTTCTAATGCGGGCGTTGCTGTTCCCATTACCACGGGGATTTGTTCGAGTTTCGCCCGCATTAATGCCACGTCACGGGCGTGATAACGAAACGTATCTTGCTGTTTAAATGAGCTATCATGTTCTTCATCAATAATGATTATGCCGGGGGCTTGCATTGGCGTAAAGAGCGCTGAACGAGTCCCGATAATAATCGCTGCATCACCATTTCTAGCGGCCAACCATGCATCTAGCCGCTGGCGGTCATTGAGTCCGGAGTGAAGTACCACCATCGGAAGCTCAAAGCGCTGTTTAAAACGAGCGATAGTTTGAGGTGTTAAGCCAATTTCAGGAACGAGAATAAGTGCTTGGCGCCCGGCTTTTAAAATGGGCTCAAGGATCTGTAAGTAGACCTCTGTTTTTCCCGAACCGGTGATCCCCTCTAATAGATAAGGGGCAAATTGCTGCACGTTTTGATTGATAGCCGCGACGGCCACCGCTTGTTGACGGTTGAGTGTTAGGGGCGTTTGTGCCAGATGCACGTCTGCTTGCCAGTTTTGTGATTGAGGATGAATAACTTGAGTACGGATCCACCCTTGTTTTTCCAGCGTTTTAAGGGTTGCTCTGCTTATCTTCGCGGCGCTAAACAGGCTGTGAGGTTGGGGCTGCTGACTGTCATCAAACAGTGCCAGTGCTTGGCGCTGTTTGGGCGCTTTGGCCGATTGCGAGAGCTCAATCAAACGAGCTTGGCCTTTATCAGTGATTTGCCAAGCGTCAATCGGAACGGGGCTCGCAGGCGAGCCTTGGCGTAATAATTTTGGCAGCGCCTGTAAATAGACATCCCCCAGATTATAATGGTAGTAATCGGCTGCCCAAATAAGCAGTTGATGCAAAGAATGTGGTAGCAGTGCTTGCGTGTCAATAATGTGATGAATTGGGCGTAGTTTGTCTGCCGCCACAGTACTTTGGGTAGGATGTGAGAGTACAATCGCCGTCATCTGACGATTACCAAATGGGACACTCACTCGGCTACCCACCGCAGGCAGCTGGGTCTGTGCCGGGAGGCTATAATCAAAATTACGGCGCAGATGCGTCGCCATGCCGACACGGATCAAATTCATGACAGGATAATTCCTTGCGATCTTATGGCTTCGATGAGACGACTTAGTGTAATCAGCTCTGTAGGCAGATGCCATAGTTAAACCGATTCGTGCTATGTATGGTGAAAAAATCAGCGTAAACTGATTGCCTGATAGCGCTGGATCAGCTAATATGCGCGCCCTGAATATAAGAGTATTTCTCTTTTTTATAATGATTCGTGTGGTGTCTGGCTACGGGCTGGATAGCGACACGGCCTGACAATGAGGTTTCCCCATGAAAGATGGTATCCACCCAGAATATGCAGAATTGGTTGCGACCTGTTCTTGCGGTAATGTCATCAAGACTCGTTCAACTCGCAGCGGTAACATCAGTTTAGATGTATGTGGCGCGTGTCACCCATTCTATACTGGTAAACAACGTGTTGTTGATACTGGTGGTCGTGTTGATCGCTTTAACAAACGTTTTGGTAAATTCGCTAAGTAATAGCGGATTTAAGTACGTTTGGCTCAGTTGTAACCATTAAGCATGTTACTCAATGGATCAACCGACTGGACGTACAGGTTTAAAAAAGTCCGATGATTGAGCGATCATTGGACTTTTTTATGCGTGCAACGGAAGGCAATTTTCACGGTTATGCAGTACCTCTATTTGCTTTATCTAGCCTCGATGACTATCGAGTCATTGCCATGAACTGATCTGTAAGGGGTGTCTTAAGGATATGACGCCGAAGTTAGATATGGATTAGTGCACTTCAATTACTTCTGATCATGATAAGCAATCTGGACTAAGGCTGCGTTTGCACTCAGCTGTAGTGTTCTCATACCCCAATAAATACAACATGGAATCAATTAGTGGCATCGTTGCCATGATAATTCTCGGCAGGCGCCATAGCGCTTTGCGTTGATTTGGACAATTTATAAAAATGACAGAACAAACAGAAACTGGTGTCGTGCCAGAGCAGGTAACTATACATAAAAAGCGGGCGTTTACCGCCTTGTTCATGATCGAAATGTGGGAGCGTTTTGGTTTTTATGGAATGCAGATCCTGATTGTGGTGTTCGCCATCAATTATTTAGGATTTGATGACGCCCGTGCTAATTTAACATGGGGAGCTTTTGCTGCGATGATCTACCTGACGCCCGTGCTAGGGGGATGGATTGGTGATCGCATTTTAGGCGCACGGCGCACGACTATTCTGGGCGGCATTGTATTAGGAATAGGCTATGCACTATTAGCGACACCTTGGGATCAATGGTTTCAGATGACGTCACACACCATGGTTTTTCTCTCAATGGGCGTGATTGCGGTTGGAGCTGGTCTGTTTAAAGCTAACCCGAATAACTTAGTGGCAAAACTTTATGAAGATGATGAGTCGCAGCTTGATGGCGCATTTACCATGTACTATATGTCTATCAATGTTGGGGCGTTCATGTCGCAGCTGTTGACCCCCATTATCCGGGTTCATTATGGTTGGCATTGGGCCTTTTTAGTTTGTGCGCTGGGTCTATGTTTTGGGGTTGCGCAGTTTTTATTGCAGAGTAAATTTTTACAAGGTGTTGGTTCCAAGCCTGATTTTGCCCCCATGCATATGGGTAAGCTGATTGCAGTTTTAGCCAGTGTGGTGGTGTTGTCCGTGGCGGTTGGCAATGTGATCGAACATTTGGAGTTGGCTAACTGGGTGGTGCGTATTGCAGGGATAGGCTTGGCGCTGTTTTTTGTTATTTTACTGGTGCGAGCGAGCTCGGCTGAGCGTAGCGGATTGATCGCGATGGTGATCCTAACATTACAAACCATTCTGTTTTTTATTTTTTACCAACAAATGTCCACTTCATTAACGTTGTTTGCTAAAAATAACGTTGATTTAATCCTCTTTGGTTACCATATCCCCCCTGAACAATTTCAAGTGTTAAATCCGTTTTGGATCGCCGTGATGAGTCCTGTTTTAGCATGGTTGTATGGCTCGCTAGGCCGCCAAGGTAAAGATCCGTCTTTGGCCAGTAAATATGCGTGGGGTTTTGCGTTATTGGCGATTGGCTTTTTCCTGTATGGCATAAGTGGCATCAGTCAGCATCATGGATATGTGTCGCCGATGTGGATGGTGGGTGGGTACTTCTTTCAGTCGGTCGGAGAGCTGCTCATTTCTGGTTTAGGCTTAGGGATGGTCGCGCGCTACGTGGCACCCTCTCTACGAGGCATGATGATGGGCGCTTGGCTGCTGGCAACGGGGTTGTCGCAATACCTAGGGAGCGTCGTTGCCAACTTTGCTAACATCCCTAGTGGTGTGGCCAATCCCATTGAAAGTTTGGGTATCTATACCAAGTTATTCCGAGAGTTAGGTTTCGTAGCCGTTGGCGCAACATTGATTGCAATAGCGTTAATTCCTTATCTGAAACGCCTTGACCAGCAAAGTAAGGTGTAGAGCCATCCATGCTCAAGCCAGCAGTGCTGGCTTGAATGCTGTGCGTGTAGTCTTCAAGCTATCTCGCATCAGATGCTATCTAAAGCACTTGCCTGATATGCTTCTTTGGCCGCGTTGTCTCATGCCGTCACGTGGTGATAGGATGGGTAATCATGATAGCCTAATTGACTCGATAGTGTCGCCGCAGCTTCATGTAACATGGCGATATATTCATCACGCCGAGCAATGTCGAAGCGAATCGTTGGAAATGAAATACTCATCCCTGCAATAACGACCCCAAAGCGATCAAATACAGGTACCGCTAAACAGCGCAGTCCCTCTTCTTGTTCTTCACAATCCTCACCGACTGCCTCTTGGCGAACTTTGGCTAGTTCTTCAATAAATGCATCTAAATTTTTTAAAGTATGTTGGGTGTGGGCAATGAACTCAATGTTTTTGAGGATTTGTCGAACCTCATCTTCAGGGCGATAGGCTAATAGCACTTTACCAATTGCGGTACTGTAGAGTGGGTTTCGTCGACCAATTCGTGAATACATGCGTAAATTATAACGCGAGTCGATCTTGTGAATATAAATGATGGCATCGTCATCAAATGCCCCTAAATGCAATGCTTCACCAGTTTTTTTTGTGATTGAGCGCATTTGACGATCGGCTAAGGCGATCATATCAACATGCTCTAAGGCTTTTGATCCGAGCTCAAAAAGTTTGAGAGTGAGAGAATACTTTTCACTGTCCCCTTCTTGGGAGACGTATCCAGCGGTTTTCATCGTTTGTAAAAACCGATATACCGTGCTTTTGGACATCATTAATCGCTGCGCTATATCTGTAATACCGATCTCTTGCTGTTCACCGAGTGCTTGTAAGATCCCAAATACCTTGAGTACAGAAGACACTGACTCAATCTGTTTTGTTGTGCCCATAATAGTCGTTACCTTTATATATATATAAATTTTTAGGCTTATTTACATTTAAGAAAAGGGCCTGAACTTTAAGACGACGATCAGCAGGCCGCTTATGAATAAGAGTACGCTAGTTTTCATATTTTATAAAACATGATTTTAGCCGTACAGAGAATAAACTTCAAAAAAATTGTGAGCTAGATCGCTAACTCAAATTATGAAAATAAAACACCTTTTCATAATCATTGAAAAGAAGGTTCTCTAGCGTTATATTAAACATCAACAGATACCTATGATGGTGTGTTCCGATTAAGTGAGGAAATTCGAATGATTCTGAATAAATTTGATTTGGCTGGTAAAGTTGCAATTGTTACAGGCTGTGATACTGGTTTGGGTCAAGGTATGGCATTGGGGTTAGCCCAAGCAGGTTGTAAAGTTGCGGGAATTAATATTGCGGAGCCAAGCGATACCATTGCAAAAATGGCTGAAGGCGAACATCAATTTCTCGATATCCGTGCTGATATGTCCGATATAAGTCAATTTGATGGCCATGTAGATAAAGTGATCTCAGAATTTGGTCAAGTCGATATTTTAGTGAATAACGCTGGGATCATCCGTCGTCAAGATGCTATCGAATTCACAGAAAAAAACTGGGACGATGTGATGAATTTGAATATCAAAGCGGTATTTTTCATGTCTCAGGCCGTTGCCCGTCAATTTATCAAACAAGGCCATGGTGGTAAAATTATCAATATCGCTTCGATGCTCTCTTTCCAAGGTGGGATCCGCGTTCCTTCATATACCTCTTCAAAAAGTGCGGTAATGGGTGTAACTCGTCTATTGGCTAATGAATGGGCCCCTCACAACATTAACGTCAATGCGATTGCCCCAGGATATATGGCGACTAACAATACTGCGGCGCTGCGTGCTGATGATGATCGCTCTAGCGAGATCCTTGAGCGGATCCCTGCTGCTCGTTGGGGCACACCAGAAGATGTCGCTGGCCCTGCAATATTCTTAGCGTCATCGGCTGCTGATTATATTAATGGCTACACTGTGGCTGTTGATGGTGGTTGGCTAGCGCGATAATTTAGGGATCATTAACCGCGATGATGTATTGATTAAACTATGATCGTTATCATGGTTGAGCGCCGCCATTGGGGGGCGCTTTTTTATGCGATGGAACCATTGTATGGATCCACAGTCCAAGAAAGTGAATATAGTATGATCAGCGTTTATATTGCCTTCCAAGGGGCCGTATCTCGCTATAACAAGCCGGTTAACATCGCATCTTTCGATAGACGTAATCGCGAAGTTAAGTATCAGGGTTAGTCTAGATAGACAATGTGATTGGCTTTGGTAAACTATTATTAATATCGGTGTGCGGGTGGGGCTAGGCATTGGCAATGCGAGAGTCTACATGGTAGACTCATAATCAGTATGACCTAGTTATTTCATCATGTGTTGAGGTTAGCGAATGAGCGATAATTTAACGTCGATGGCTTTAGTTCCCCAAGGGAGCATTGAAGCGTATATTCAAACTGTCAACGGCATTAGCATGCTGACAGAAGAAGAAGAAAAGGCGTTGGCACTTCGCTGGTGGGAACAAGGTGATCTGAAAGCGGCTCGACGCTTAGTTATGTCCCATCTGCGGTTTGTGGTGCATATTGCCAAAGGTTATTCTGGGTATGGGTTACCTCAATCTGACCTCATCCAAGAAGGCAATATTGGCCTGATGAAAGCGGTGAAACGCTTTGATCCGCATCATGGTGTTCGGTTGGTGTCATTTGCGGTCCATTGGATCAAAGCTGAAATTCACGAATATGTGCTGCGTAACTGGCGTGTGGTTAAAATTGCTACAACAAAAGCACAGCGCAAACTATTTTTTAACTTACGTAAATCTAAAAAACGTCTCGGGTGGTTTAACCAAGATGAAATTGCGACCGTTGCTAATGCACTGGGCGTGTCTGAGCGTGAAGTGGTCGAGATGGAATCACGGATGTCGGCTCAAGATCAGGCCTTTGATCTGAGTAATGATGATGATGAGCGTGAAGGCAGCTTTGCTCCTGTACAATATTTGCAAGATAAATCATCAGATATTGCCCACAGTATTGAGCAAGACAACTGGGAAGTGCATGCCGCTAATAAATTATCCAGTGCACTTAATACATTAGATGATCGTAGCCGTCATATCGTCACGCGTCGTTGGCTCGATGAAGAGAAATCGACATTACAAGAACTTGCTGACGAGTATCAAGTCTCGGCTGAACGTGTACGTCAGCTGGAAAAAAATGCAATGAAAAAACTACGTCAATCGATGCAGTTATAATCGTGATTTAATCCCATGAAACCTCGCCATTTAGCGGGGTTTTTTATTGTTTTGATATTGTTCGCGATTTGATGATTAACAGCACGCTTAAGTTTCTTTATACTTTGAACCAGATTGCATAAATATTGGTCAAATGTATGAGTGAACCGTTCGATACCCGCCAAGTCAATTTTATTGTCGATGCCAAGGGCCACCGCCAAGCGGCGATTATGCCTATTCGGATGTATCAGCAATTGCTCGCTTTGCAGCAATTACTCGACAGCTCCAGTTCTACCACCAAACCTAGCGGTGATTTTCAATTTGAAGTGAAACAAGCAAAAGCATTTGGCTACCCAGTCGGCAGTAAAACTCGGCCACGGTTTGTCGTGGTCAAAGGCTCCAGCGCCAATTTGGGTTTGACAGATTCGATGCGCCCAGCCGTGCGAGCCTTGCGTGAGCAATTAATCGCTGATGGGGTGTTAGCTGAGGGCCCTAATGGATATGATTTTTTACGTGATTATCAGTTTGCTAGTCCTAGCTTAGCGGCTTGTTTGATCGCGGGAAATGCCCGCAGCGGTTTAGATGCCTGGCACGATCAGTGGGGACGCAGCCTAAAAGAGCGAGGGTATGGCAAAAAGCAACGCAGTGAATCGCGTGCAAAGGGATGATAGCGGCGGTCACTTTAGCCAATCTTTGTTGTTAGGTTAAAAGGACCAAGGGATCAACATAGTCAATATTCAAACTTTCGGCGACCCTGAGGTCAGTGATCCGTCCCTGATGAATATTTAAGCCATCTTTGAGACCGGGATTATTTCGCAAAGCGGCTAACCCTAAATCTGCAATTTGTTGAATATAGGGCAAACTGGCTTGATTCAATGCTAGCGTAGCCGTACGGGATACTGCTGCAGGCATGTTGGTAACACAATAATGAACAATCCCATCCATCAGATAGGTGGGATTTTGGTGGGTGGTGGGCACTGATGTTTCACAACATCCTCCTTGATCAATGGCCACATCGACGATCGCGGCTCCAGGTTGCATCAAACCGACTAGCTCGCGCGTGATCACTTTCGGAGCTTTAGCGCCGGGATTGAGTACCGCACCGATGACTAGATCGGCATCACTGAGCACTTGTTTAAGGGTGTGCGGATCGGCGTAAGCGGTTTGGACTCGCCCATGATAGTGTTGTTCTAACTGTCGTAACCGATGAATATCTTTATCTAATACATACACTTGGGCACCCATCCCAAGGGCAATCATTGCTGCATTACTTCCCACCACGCCACCGCCGACAATGACTACTTTAGCCGCAGGGACACCCGCAATGCCACTTAATAGCACGCCTCGACCTGAATGCAGCCGTTCTAATGACATAGCGCCTGCTTGAATGGAAAGTCGTCCAGCAATTTCTGACATGGGTTGTAGCAGTGGTAATCGTTGCTGTGAGTCGGTAACCGTTTCATAAGCAATACAAGTCACCCCACAGGCAAGTAATTCTTCTGTTTGAGTGCGATCAGCGGCCAAATGTAGATAGGTAAAGAGTATTTGATCGCTATGCAGCTGTGCTCGTTCTGTGGCCTGGGGCTCTTTGATTTTGATGATCAGCTGAGCATCACTAAATATTTCTTCCACGTCATAGCAGATCAGAGCCCCTACTTGCTGATAGTTTTGATCGGTGAAGCCACTGGCTTTACCTGCATCATGTTCAACTAATAGATGATGCCCACTCTGTACTAATTGGCCGACGCTCTGGGGTGTTAGTCCGACGCGATCTTCTTGATGCTTAGTTTCTTTAGGAACGCCAATACGCATGAAAACTTCCAATGAGTTACTGATAAGCTTGGGTATAGCTGATCGCTATCCGATCTGGGTCAAAGACTAACTAATGTGTGATCTTAGTAAGATGCCAAGAACCCTTGAATGATAGAACTGTGATCCTGCATAGCTGAGTCTTGCTCATGAACCTTGATTGCTTCACCTGTTGCATGGATGCCTAGAGTGTCTGTAGCGGTTCTATGATAAAATAATAGATTCTTTCTATATTTCAGGGAATAACCTGTCGTGAATCAAGAGCTTGTCTATCGTTTTGCCGAAGTTACTGAAGCTGCGGCTTTAGCTGGATTTAACTGGCTGGGGCGCGGGAATAAAAATGCTGCTGACGGCGCTGCCGTTACGGCCATGCGGCAGTGTTTGAACCAACTATCTATGCAAGGTGAAATCGTCATTGGAGAGGGCGAGATCGATGACGCTCCCATGCTTTTTATTGGCGAAAAGCTCGGTCAAGGCGGCGTTTGCGTGGATATTGCAGTTGATCCTATTGAGGGAACCCGTATGACGGCGATGGGACAAAGCCATGCTGTTGCAGTTTTAGCTGCCGGCGAGCAAGGCTCGCTGCTACGTGCACCAGATATGTACATGGAAAAGCTGGTCGTTGGCCCCAAAGCTCGCGGCGTGATTGATTTACACAAGCCTTTATTAGATAACATCAAAGCGGTAGCTGAAGCACTTAACAAGCCTCTGTCAGAGTTGACGCTTATCACCTTGGCCAAGCCACGTCATGCAGCATTAATTAGCGAGCTACAAGAGCAAGGTGTCCGGGTTTTTGCTGTACCTGATGGGGATGTCGCCGCTGCATTATTGACGTGTACTCCAGAAAGTGGCATCGATATGATGTATTGCGTGGGAGGTGCGCCAGAAGGCGTAGTTTCGGCGGCTGCGATTCGAGCATTAGGCGGGGATATGCAAGCACGTTTGTTACCACGTCATCAGGTTAAAGAGAATAATGCGGCTAATCGGATGATTGCTGATAGTGAAATGACGCGCTGCCAAGCGCAAGGCGTTCATGTCAATCAAGTCTTGTTGCTCGAACAATTGGTTAAAAGCGATCGCGTTATGTTTGTCGCAACAGGGATTACGCAAGGTGATTTACTGGCAGGTATTACTCGTAAAGATGGCCAATTGTGCTGTGAAACACTGTTAATTAACGGCTTGGGTTCGGCTAAAATTCGTCGTCTACAATCGTGGTATCCTCTTGATCATGCTATTCATGTATAGAAATAACCCCAGTCATCTAGGGCCTGTGTATGGATAAGCCCGCATGCCGAGCCGGCTGTGGTGCTTGCTGCATTGCGCCGAGTATCTCATCGGCTATTCCGGGTATGCCACAAGGGAAAGCGGCCGGTGAGCGCTGCGTGCAGCTAGATGACAATAATCTGTGCCGTTTATTTGGTCGCCCCGATCGGCCACAGGTTTGCTGTGACTTCCAGTTCAGTGAGTGGGCTTGCGGGACGCATCGTGATGAAGCGATTGCCATTTTAACCGATCTTGAAACGCTAACCGGCGCTGACTAATCAGCGCACGAAGCGATGTGGGTTTTCGACTTGTGATTTATATCGGATCTGGAAAAATAACGATGATTGCTCTTGACCGCCAGTGCTACCGACCGTTGCAATCTCCTGGCCTTTTTTGATTCGATCGCCCACTTTATGTAACAGCGTTTGATTGAAACCATAGAGCGTCAAATAGTTATGGCCATGGCTGAGTACAATCACCAATCCATAACCGCGCAGCCAATCAGCAAAGACCACTTTCCCATCCGCAACCGCTTTGACAGGCGTTCCAGTATCGGCCTTAATAACAACGCCATCCCAACTGTTACCACCAATTTGTGGTGAGTGATAATCATGGATAATGCTCCCTTTGACCGGCCAGCTTAGGCTATTTCGTGATAAACCGTTGAGCGAAATCGCTACATTTTGCGGTGTATCTTTGATTTGTTGGTTGAGATAATTTTTAGCTTGGGTGAGCTGCTCACTTTTGAGCTGATTATTGGCAAGTAATTGGTTGGTTTGCTTGAGCGTTTGTTGGCGTTTCTGCCGTTTTGCCAGTAACTTTTGCTGTTGGTCTTTTTGGGTGTTGAGCAATGTTTTTAGCTGAGCAAGCCGTTGCTGTTGCTTACTTTGGTTGGTTTGCAACTGCTCCGTCGTGGCTTTTAATTGCAAGATGGCTTTGAGTCGTGATTGATTCAGGTATTGATAATAGGCCATCAGGCGTTCCATCTCCGCCATTTTATTTTGGTTCAGCAACATTTTTAGGTAACTGCCTTGCCCCATCTGATAGGCCGCGGCAACTTGATCGCTTAATAGTTGTTGTTGATGATGTTGCTGTGTTTCCAGGGTCTGGGCTTGTTGCTGAAGCTCGCTCAGTTGTTGCTTGGTCGAACTCAGTTGACCAGCCGTACTTTGTATTTCACGCTGTTGACTTGCGAGTGCTAGTTCGTCTTGTTTGAGTTGACGCTGTAATTTGGCTAGTAACTGCCGTGCCTTTTGAGTCACTTGGTGGGTATGGCGTAGCGATTGGGTCACACTATCGAGTTGCTGCTGACTAATATTATCAGCAAAGACGCTGGTCGCAATCAGCGCGCAGCCAAAAGTGCCAGCTATTAAGCTGGCACGAACAAACCGACTGAACTTTAAAACTATGTGCTTCATAAGCGCATTATTTCAAAACCACCAATGGCTGACCAGTCATTTCAGCAGGAATTTCTTCACCCATTAAAGTCAACATGGTTGGTGCGATATCGCTCAAACGGCCCCCTTCTTTCATGGTGGCATCTCGACCAACATAAATAAAAGGCACAGGAAGACTGGTATGAGCGGTGTGAATGCCACCTGTTTTAGGGTCAACCATCTGTTCTGCGTTACCGTGATCTGCTGTGATTAAGCATTCGCCCCCAACTTCTTTGAGTGCTTCAACCACGCGTCCGATACTTTGGTCAACTGCTTCACATGCTTTCACTGCGGCTTCCATGATCCCAGTGTGGCCAACCATATCACCATTTGGATAGTTACAGATAATCACATCATACTGACCGCTTTTAATTGACTCGACCATTTTATCGGTCAATTCTTGAGAGCTCATCTCGGGTTGCAGATCATAGGTCGCAACCTTTGGTGAAGGAATGATTTCGCGGTTTTCACCCTTAAATGGTTCTTCTTTACCACCATTGAAAAAGAATGTGACGTGTGCATATTTTTCAGTTTCTGAAATACGCAGTTGTGTTTTACCCTTTTTCTCTAGCCATTCGCCCAACGTATTGACTAGATCTTCAGGTGGGTAAGCAGATTGGGTGGCAATGTCAGCCGCATACTGCGTGAGCATCACAAAATCACATTGAGGCTTAGCGCTGCGAGAAAAGCCTGTAAAGTCACTATCGACAAAGGCGTGAGTGATTTCACGAGCGCGATCCGCACGGAAGTTCATAAAGATGACCGCATCGCCATCGTTAATAGTGATTGCGTCACCGATTTGAGTGGCCTTGACAAATTCATCGTTTTCACCGCGAGTGTAGGCATCCGCCAGTGCTTGGGTGGCCGTCGTGGCGCTAAATTCACCATGCCCTTGCGTGAGTAGGTCATAAGCTGCTTGCACGCGTTCCCAGCGGTTATCGCGATCCATCGCATAATAGCGACCAATCATTGACGCGAAGCGCCCTTTGCCCAACTCTTTAAATTTGCTTTCAAATAAGTCAATCGAACCTTGCGCACTTCGTGGGGGCGTATCACGGCCATCGGTGAATGCGTGCACGTAGATCTGTTCGGCGCCTTGTTTTACTGCCAATTCCACCATAGCGAGCATATGTTGTTCGTGACTGTGTACGCCGCCTGCTGACAACAGCCCTAAAATATGCACCGCTTTACCGTTTGCCACCGCCTTATCAACGGCAGGTTTAAGCACGGGATGGTTAAAGAATGTGCCTTCAGCGATATCTTTATCAATTCGCGTCAGATCTTGATAAACGATACGTCCGGCGCCGATGTTGGTATGGCCCACCTCTGAGTTGCCCATTTGACCATCGGGTAGGCCAACATCTAAACCTGAGCCTGAAATATGAGTATTGGCGCAAGTAGCCGTTAAATGATCCAGCACTGGGGTCTTGGCTTGTGCAACCGCATTATTGGTTTGGTCAACTCGATAGCCCCAGCCATCCATGATGATCAATGCTAATGGTTTTTTGCTCGCAGACATAATAAGTACCTGTATTGAATTAAAAGTTTGTTAGTGATTGGGTAGCTTTGATTCATGAATATCATGCTTTGATGAACACTCTCATGATGTAGCCCTCGATCGAGTAACTTTTTCGTAATTTGAATGAAATTTTACTACATTTTTGGGCTTCGTCACCTGTCAGTTTTTAAAACAGATCAATTTATCGCCAGAATTTAGTACTACTGACATAAAAATTGATTTAAATTCGTGCGCTGAGTTGGCTGATCTTGCTAAGCGCTCGGTGTATACTCAGCAGCGAGTTATTGTTTAACCAAAGGATTATTGTTGGGAATGCAGCAAATTATTGAGTTTGTCCATCTTCATCCGATGTTATGCTTGATGTGGGGTGTGTTATTAGTAGCGGTTGTTTATAGCTATCTATTGCCTCTTATATCAGGTGTGAAAGGGGTGCCATACCAACAGGTGACCCAGTTGATCAACCGGCACGACGCAGTTGTGCTTGATATCCGTCCTGCTGAGCAATATCGCAAAGGACATATCGCTGGGGCAGTCAATGCACCACAAAGTCAGTTAAAAGCAGATCAACTTTCTGCTTATGACAAATATCGAGAGCAGCCTCTTGTAGTTGTTTGTGATATGGGAAATAAAGCTTCCTCTGTGGCGCGAACTTTCACTAAAGCAGGTTTTAAAGAAGTTTATTACTTGCAAGGTGGGATGGGTGCTTGGACGGGTGCTAATCTACCATTAGTAAAAAAATAACAACATCATTGCATGGGATGGTGGTTCAACGCTCTTCCCTGATGATGACTTACCATTTCAAATAAAGGGTTTTTATTATGGCTGATGCCAATACTGAAAATATGGAAGTTGAATTTGCAATTCAGCGGATTTACACCAAAGACATCTCCTTTGAAACACCTAATTCTCCCGCTGTTTTTCAGCAAGAGTGGGCCCCTGAAATCAGTGTTGATTTGGATAACGATGTCACCGAATTAGGTGAAAGCGTTTATGAAATCGTATTGACGTTGACTGTTACCGCTAAGCACGAAGAAAATGTGGCGTTCTTATGTGAAGTTAAACAAGCTGGGATCTTCACTTTAGGAAATATGGAGCCTGCGCAATTGGCTCATGCTGTGAATGCGTACTGCCCCAATATTTTGTTCCCGTATGCTCGTGAAGTCGTCGCAGGTCTAGTGAACCGTGGCTCATTCCCACAATTGAACTTGGCCCCCGTGAACTTTGATGCCATGTTTGCTAATTATTTGGAACAGGCTTCTGAAGAAGAAGACGAAACGTCGACTGTCCAACATTAATATGAAACAGCTACGCAATGCGCCACTGGCTGTGTTAGGCGCCGGTTCTTATGGAACGGCGCTCGCTATCGCAGTTGCTCGCAATGGCTACCCAACTATATTATGGGGTCATCAGAGTAAGCATGTCGCGACATTGGCCGCAGAGCGGCAAAATAACGCGTTTTTGCCCGGTTGCCCATTTCCGGATACATTACAGTTGTGTGATGATTTAGCGACTACATTGGCACACTCTCAGGATGTGCTGGTGGTGGTGCCAAGCTCTGCATTTGCTGATGTATTAACTGATATTAAGCCGCTATTAAGTGAACAGGCGCGTCTTGTTTGGGCGACCAAAGGATTAGTGCCTCATACTGGCCAACTACTTTCAGATATTGCGACTCAGATCTTAGGGCCACAGCGTACTTTTGCGGTGATTTCTGGGCCGACCTTTGCCAAAGAGTTAGCGCAGGGCTTACCAACGGCGATTTCAGTGTCATCTGCTGACAATCAATGGGTGAGTGATTTGGCCGCATTATTGCACAGTGAGCGCAGTTTTCGCGTTTATACCAATCGTGATATGGTCGGTGTGCAGCTTGGCGGTGCGGTCAAAAATGTGATCGCTATCGGCGCGGGAATGGCCGATGGCTTAGGTTTTGGTGCGAATGCCCGCACTGCCTTGATTACTCGCGGTTTAGCTGAAATGATGCGCTTAGGGTTAGCCTTAGGGGCGCAGTCTGATACCTTTATGGGGATGGCAGGTCTTGGCGATCTGGTGTTAACCTGTACGGACAATCAATCTCGTAATCGTCGTTTTGGTTTGGCACTGGGCGGTGGTTTGTCAATTGCTGATGCGCAGGCACAGATAGGCCAAGTGGTGGAAGGCTATCGGAATACCCAAGAAGTATATCGCCTTGCCCAGCAATACCATATTGAGATGCCCATTATCGAACAGGTGTATCAAGTGCTCTATCAAGGTAAATCAGCCCAAGATGCTGCTGTTGCCTTGTTGGCGCGTGCTCAGCGCGATGAATAAAAATCATATATAGAGTGACTGGCATGGGTCAATCACTCTATTATTGAGAGCCTCTATTACTAGCCATTTACGCTGCTGATGACTGACTTCCCCCGTTGCAACCTATGAGATGATTTCGTTCAGTGAACTTTTCTCTGTTTTTCAAGAAATTCTTTATTGATTGCTGATTGACGGTTGTCTGTTTTGGTGATGTGTCCACCCTAGGTAGATGATGCAATCTCTCGAACTAATCCATAGGTGTAGTGGTTTATGATCACAATGGCATACTTTGGACTTAGATCTAATATTAATACTGTCATTATAACTGCAAAAGTGTTATATCAGATTGAAATAAAAAGATATTAAGGAAATTAAAGATAATGAATAGTTGTCGCAAGGGATTTGTTATGGCTCTTATGCTAGGGGCTTTTCCGGTGGCGGCGAATGCCGCGTGGAGTGATATTCAGCCTCAACCATACGTAGGGGTTCAGTTGAGCTCTCAACATCTGAAAGATAGTTCAGATTCGCTCAATTTTGGTACGGTAACGCTACTGACTGGGGTCAATATTAATTCGTTTTTAGCCTTGGAAGCGCGTTATGGTAAAAGTTTTAACGATAATGAAATTAACGGCGTGAAGCTTTCGATTCAAAGTTATTATGGTGCGTATCTAAAATTGGGAGTGCCTACCGGAAGTCTATTTACTCCGTATGCCATTGTGGGTAAAACCTGGGAAAAATTCAAAGGGGAAGAGTCGGGTCAACATGGCACCGCTTCACTCAATGATATCTCGTGGGGGCTTGGCGTGCAGGCAGCAGTTTCTCGTCATAGCGCTGTGGCAGTGGAATATATGAATCTTAGTCACAAAGATCAGACTAAAGTTACGAGTATCGGGATAAACGTAAACTATGTATTTTAGCTTAACGAGCGCTTAATCGTTGCTGCGACGAGTGCCGCAGCAGCACAGTTTATTTAATAATAAGAATGTTCGCCAGCTTGATGCTCGGTACTATCACGCACCCCTTTGAGCTCATCGGGAAATGCTTCTAGTAGCTGTTTTTCAATCCCCTCTTTTAGGGTCACATCGACCATGCTACAGCCGTTACAGCCACCACCAAATTGAACAATGGCAATCCCATCATCGGTGAGTTCTAGCACGGTTACTCGACCACCATGTGCCGCTAAGTTAGGGTTTATCTCACTCTCAAGTACATATTCGACACGTTCAATCAACGGCGCGTCGTCGCCTACTTTGCGCATTTTGGCGTTAGGTGCTTTGAGAGTTAGCTGTGAGCCAATTTTATCGGTCACAAAATCGATCTCTGCATCTTCTAAAAAAGGTGCACTAGCGGCATCAACCATCGCTTTAAATCCCTCAAATGGGATCTGAATGTCGTCGGTTTCAACACTGTCCGTAGGGCAGTAGGAAACGCCGCATTCGGCGTGTGGGGTGCCTGGGTTGATGACAAAAACACGAATGCTGGTGCCTTCTGGCTGAGCATCTAACAACTTCGTGAAATGTTGTTGTGCTTCGGTTGAAATTGAAATCATTGTCTCGTCCTCAGATACCTGACTTGTTTAGTAGGTTTTATTATAAATTGAATGGGAATTCAAAAGCTAGTCGAACTTATCAATACATGACCTTGCCCTTTAGAGGGGATTAGATTAGTTGACTAATATGTTTTTTATCAAAAATAGTTGAATTGTTATTTTTGATAAATCATTTCATTAAAATTAAATCTATAGCATCAATTTCAACAGTGGCTAAAGCTGGTTACTGAACGAAAGGGATTATTCTGCTATTTGAGTACACCTAGCTCTGCGGCGTAAATACGCAATAGCTTGATGTTAGCAAAAAGCAGAGCGTTACACATCGTGGCGGTTACATCATTTGCATGTATCGCGACCATCCACTGTATTTTAAGGAGAATACGATGCGTTTTTATTTGAGCCGATGGACGACTATCGCCACTGGAGTTGCACTCACACTGTGTGGGTCGGTGGTGCAAGCGGCAACTACCGTTAATTTAATAAGACCATTTAGCCTCGTTCGTGAGCTAAACCCTGTGGCGTGCGAGCCATCACCCAACAGTCGACGCGGTGCACCCCTGTCTGTTTGAGCTGACGAGCCAATTCGTTTAAGGTGGCGCCAGTAGTCATTACATCATCAATAAGAATCACATGGTTAGGTAACGTGCTGTAATGACGCAGTTGGTAACTATGTTGCACGGCTCGCTGACGTTCCTCTTTAGATAATCCAATCAGATCGATGCTATTTCGATGTCGATAAAATAGATCACATTGCGGTAAATGATAACGAGCGGCGAGCGTATCACAGAGAATAGCACTTTGATTAAAACCGCGGCGCCAGCGCTTGTACCAGTGCATGGGTACCGGGCAAAGAGTGACCGAGGCTGCACTATCCAGCGGGTGTTGCGTAAAAAATAGCGCTGCTAATCCTTCACCGAGTAATGGTTGATGTTGGTGTTTAAAGCGACGGATCAATTGGTCGAGTGGCCAGCGATAGTCATCCAATACCCAAGTTGTATCAAAGGCGGGTGGATGTTTTAAGCACTCACCACAGTGTGTTCCTGAGGCAATCGCCAAACCACACTGAATGCAGCGTCGTGTCGGTGTAGGTTGCAGAAGAGTTTGGCAATTTGTACACCAAAGCTGCTGGGGTGCTATGGGCTGAAAACAGCCCAAGCAACGTCGAATTGTCGGGTAGCACTGCAATTGGGACTGTATTGCTTTTAGCCAAATAGTTACCATAGTGACATGATCTATTCAATGAATTGAAATGAACAATGTTGCATATTGAGTCCAAGGGGACTGGAACACCTCTTATTTTACTCCATGGTTGGGGTATGAACAGTGGCGTATGGTCACAACTGAGTGATTTGTTATCAAAAAATTATCAGGTTTACTGGCTCGACCTTCCCGGGTACGGTTTCAGTCAACCTTGCAGCTCACTCGATTGGCGTCAGACGGTTGATCTTTTAGCCAACTCATTGCCGCGTGGGATCTGGCTAGGCTGGAGCTTAGGTGGATTACTTGCTCAGCAAGTCGCAATCAGTTATCCGCAAAAAGTGATGCGTTTGGTCACTGTTGCCAGTAGTGCGCGGTTTGTTGAACAACCCAATTGGCCTGGGATGAAAGCGCAGGTATTGGAATTATTCGCCCGCAGCTTAGTACATGATTATCAAAAAACTCTAGAGCGGTTTCTAGCGATCCAAACCTTGGGAAGTCCCCAAGCCAAAGCGGACATTCAAACCATTAAAAAGCAACTTGAGCAGCGTCCATTACCGGATTTGAGCGTATTACAACAAGGACTGCAATGGTTAGCGCAGATCGATTTACGCGAACAAGTCCAAATGATCCAAGCGCCATGGCTACAATTATATGGCCATTTAGATTCACTGGTGCCTCGGCAAAGTCAATTAATGCATGCTCAGCTCACTCAGGCGCAGCAACATGTTTTTGCCAAAGCGTCACATGCCCCATTCATCTCACATCTGAATGATTTTGTAAGCACGCTGAATCATTTTTTAAAAGTTGATTAAAAACCATCCAATCATCTATACTGTATTTAAGTGTGACTTTTATGAATGGGAGGTCCTATGGAAGTTCAAAGTGCCCGTGCATCTGGTATGCAGATCATTCGCCAAGCGGATCAACAGGTTTCTCGTTCAAGTCAGGATCTGGCGAAAGTTGCAGCTCATGAGCCAGTAAAAAATGGCGACGGCTCGGTAACCGATGCTATGATCGGTTTAAAACAGGGTGAGTTGTACGCCAAAACTGGTGCTAAAGTGATTCAGACCCATGATCAAATGGTGGGTAGCCTATTCGACGTTCAAGCGTAATGCCTCACGATGAATGTCAATATGGCGCTACCCAACATTACGCCGTTGGCGGTCAATCCGCCCACTGAAGCTGCGCGCCATGATAATCAACAACGCCCGCAAATTGCGCCTCTCAGTGAGATGGCCGCCAATGCCAATGGTCGCCAAGTGGCAAGCGATCACGATCGTACGCCGTTTACACCGATTAAATCCAACTCGAATCAGTCCGCTCGTAGTGAATCGAATGTTCAAATTAATGAGCGCCAAGGCAGCCAAGAGCGACAGCAATCCTCTGCAGAAAACTCGGAACAAGGCAATGGTCATGAACAGCAACGCTCACCATTCTCCAATATCAGCTTGGATGCGCTGTTGTCGCGAGCAAAGGCCAGTCAGCATCAAGATCGAGATTATTATCATCGAGCTCCTGTCGGTGCTCCGAGTACCCCTGACGAGGTCAAAGCCATGCGGCTTCGCAACCAAGTGATCGCAAACCGCTACCAGTCTTCCTATCAAATCCCCCCGCCAGCCGAGATGACGGTTACGATTTAGCTGCTAATTGCTGTGGTGCGAGTGCTGGTTTTGTCTGTTGATGTTAGCTTTGCTTTGATAGGTAGAGCAACATACAATGCCAAAGACGATTAGAATTAACGCGACAATGTGGTAACTGTGGAGTTTCTCACCCAAAAAAATAATTCCCAATAGTCCTCCTGAGAGTGGGATACCATGGGTAAATATTTCACTGCGGGTTGTGCCTAAACTTCCCACGCCTTTACTCCAAAATACATAGGAGAGGTATGAGGGGAATATCACTAGGTAGGCGACGCCTAAAAATGCGGCCCATGAAGGGGACGCAACAAATATAGCGGGTGCCGCTGCATAGAATAGGTAGATAAGATAGATTGGGATTAAAATAATAGTGCCGATGAGTGAGCAAAAACTAACGAACGCGGTATTTGTCAAACGTTTATCTTTTAAGCGTAATAGCGAACAATAACCAGCCCAGCTAAGAGCTGAAATAATGGTCATGATATCGCCCCAGCCAAATTGGCTTAACGCATTTTGACTACCCGAGTGGACGTTGAAAAATGCCAGATAGAGTACCCCCACGGTACTGACCATGACACCCAAAATATTGCGATAAGAGATACTCTCTTTAAAAAAGATACGGTTAATAAATAACACTAAGCAGGGTGTGCTGGATATATAAATAGCGGCATTCAACGAGCTGGTGTACTGCAGACCAATGTAGAGCGTTAGGGGGAACATCACTTGGCCAAGCAACGCATAGATTGAATTCATGCAAAGATGTTCGACTAACAGGGGCCACTCTTTCTTTATAATACCAGCGTAAATCGTAAACATCAGTACCGTCGTTAACCCCCAACGAATCAAGCTTAAAAAGTAGGGGTTGATGGTATTGACGACAATGTGTCCAACCACGTAATTTCCACCCCAAAATATTGAAGCAAAAATGAGCAATAGATAGGGCATCACATTCTCCATAAATATGCCTTTAGCATGTCAATGTTTCAGCGTCATCTTTGTAGCGAGTTGGCAAGCTGTATGTGGGACGCAGAGCGGACTATTTTATATATAACGTATTGATCATTATTTCATAAATAACAGAAGAACATTGCTGAGTGATTCTGTTGAGCAAACGCTACGCGGTTACTCTTTTTATCACCAACTAGTGTCACTCATTTAGCATCATTTAATATTATTTCTCGTTTCACGAACAAACTGGGTCAAAATAACCGAAATTTAATATCAAAACGTCAATGTGCATACGCGTTAGATATGAAAGATTAAGATTTAATTGATTCTATGTAGGCTATTCTATTTTATCCCTGATTTAAATATCAACAAGTGAATAAAAACAGTAGATTTTTATATTACTTTTAGTTCTGGTTTTTAGTTTCAATAGTCTGATTTATGTATTGACATACCCGCGGTTTTTGTCTGAATTGCAACAAACCGCAGGCATTTTATGCTGCTCTTTTGTGGAGTGATTAACGATTTTTCAATCCTGCTTTAGCAAACGCATCAGCTAACGCACCGAGCCCTGCAGGGCTGGCGGGCGGTGACGTTTTAGCCGTACGAGACTTTGGCTTGGTACGACTCGCTATCGATTCGTCACTTTTTGGACTGGTTTGTTCATCCATTCGCATGGTGAGCGCGACCCGTTTGCGGGCAAGGTCAACATCTAGCACTTTGACACTGACCACTTGGCCCGTTTTGACTACATCACGCGGGTCTTTGACAAAATGATCGGCTAGCGATGATATATGCACTAAACCATCTTGATGAACCCCTATATCGACAAAGGCACCAAAATTGGTCACGTTGGTGATCACGCCTTCTAGGCGCATCCCTTCTTTGAGATCGTTTAAGGTTTCAACGCCTTCTTTAAAATGGGCTGTTTTGAACTCAGGACGAGGGTCGCGGCCGGGTTTCTCAAGTTCGGCAAGCACATCTGTTACGGTGGGTAAGCCAAACTGTGCGTCCACGTAAGCTTGGGCTTCAAATTGTCGCAGTGCGCTGCTATTGCCCATCAGTGTCTTAATATCATGGTGACTGTCAGCCAGCAGTTTTTTCACCAAAGGATATGATTCAGGGTGAACGGCGCTGGCATCCAGTGGGTTATCACCGCCGCGAATGCGTAAAAATCCAGCGGATTGCTCAAATGCTTTTGGGCCTAATCGCGGCACTTTGAGTAATGCTTTGCGATTGACAAAGGCGCCATGTTCATTACGATATTGCACAATATTTTGTGCCAATGCTTTGGAGAGCCCTGAGACATGTTCAAGTAAGGCTGGTGATGCCATATTCACATCGACACCCACAGCATTCACACAATCCTCGACCACATCGGCTAAGCGTTTCGACAGGGCAACTTGGCTGACATCATGCTGATATTGACCGACGCCAATGGATTTTGGATCAATTTTGACAAGTTCCGCGAGTGGATCTTGCAGCCGCCGGCCGATGGAGACGGCGCCGCGCAGTGACACGTCTAGGTTGGGCATTTCACTGGAGGCAAGCTCTGAGGCGGAATACACCGAAGCTCCCGCTTCACTAACCACCACCCGTTGCAGTTTAAGCGCTGGATAGTGTGCTTCTAAGTCGGCGACAAGTTTGTCTGTTTCCCGCGAGGCGGTTCCGTTGCCAATACTGACCAAGTTGACTTGACTGTCGCGGCACAGTTTGGCTAGCGTTTGCAAAGACTGATCCCAGCGTTTGTGCGGAGCGTGCGGATAAATGGTATCGGTGGTAAGGATTTTCCCGGTGTCATCGATGACGGCGACTTTAACGCCAGTGCGAAGCCCTGGATCAAGGGCGAGTGTGACGCGAGGACCTGCTGGTGCAGCCATCAGCAGATCTTTGAGATTGTCTGCAAATACCGTAATCGCATCACTATCCGCGCGCTCGCGCAGTTGACTGAGTAGTTCATTTTCCAGTGATAAGCTTAATTTAACTCGCCAAGTCCACTGTACCACGCTCTGTAGCCAAGTATCCGCCGCACGACCTTGATCGCTGAGGCCAAAATGGCTGGCGATCAATGATTGCGCGGGAGATCTTGGTGCTTCAATATCGCCCCATTGTAAAGCCAGTTGCAAAATACCATCATTACGTCCACGTAACATTGCTAGCGCGCGGTGTGATGGAACCTGTTTAAGGGCTTCTTGATAGTCAAAATAATCCCGAAATTTTTGCCCCGCTTGTTCTTGTCCGGCAATGACACGTGACACCAACTGTGATTCATCCAACAGATGCGTGCGTAGTTGACCAATTAAGCTCGCATCTTCGGCAAATCGTTCCATCAAAATAGCACGGGCGCCATCGAGCACTGCTTTGGAGTCATTAAATCCTGCCTCAATATTCAGGTAGCGCTCACTTAAGATCGTGGGGTCCTGATTGGGATCATCAAACAATGTGTTGGCTAAAGGCTCAAGACCTGCTTCTTTGGCAATCTCACCTTTAGTTCGGCGTTTGGGTTTATAGGGCAGATAGAGATCTTCAAGAATGGTTTTGCTGGTGGCTTCAAAAATTTGCTGGCGCAGTGTTTCGGTGAGTTTTCCTTGAGATTCGATGCTGTCAAGGATCGAGTCACGGCGCTGATGAAGCTCCCGCAGATAGCTTAATCGAGTAAACAAGGTGCGTAATTGGGTGTCATCCAAGCCACCAGTCACTTCTTTACGATAACGGGCAATAAATGGAACGGTTGCGCCTTCATCAAGTAGGGCAACCGTCGCGCGAACTTGCTCTGTTTTTACCGCAAGTTCGTCGGCAATTTGGCGATCAATAACTATGCTCATCAAACACAGATCTCATGGTGAAGGAAATTGTGGTTGATTGTAGCGAGCTTTGTCGATGGGGGCAAAATCCTCATCGACAAATTAAGCAGTCACTATTCGTTATTCGTCGTCGTTCGGTTCAACCCCTAACTCTCGCATTAAGGCGAGTGCGCTGTCAGGAACGGGTTGGTTTTTATCTTTACTTAAGTCATCGTCAGTAGGCAGCGGTTGCCCTGTGTAGGCATGTAAAAATGCTTCACACAACAGTTCACTATTGGTTGCGTGGCGCAAGTTTTTAACCTGCCGGCGAGTTCGCTCATCGGTCAGAATTTTCAAAACCTTTAGCGGAATAGATACTGTGATCTTTTTGACTTGCTCATTTTTTTTGCCGTGTTCAGCGTAAGGGCTGATCCACTCGCCATTCCATTCAGTTGCCATAAGCTTAATAATGTGACTAATGTTAGGGGTAATTGTACCCAGTCTAATCAGAGAAGACAATCTGTACGGCAGGAGCTTTAGACGTCTAGAAGTGTTGACGTCTTTATTGTGGGGTTGTAACCTAGCTCAAAGTCGCGCAATTGTCCATAATGAGAAGCCCATGAGTAAACGTCAGATCAACACCATAGCCGTGCGGACCGGGATCGAAACTGATACCACACACGGCGCAGTGGTTCCGCCCATCTATCTGTCGACCAATTATAGTTTTCTTGGATATGATAGAAAGGGCGACTATGACTATAGTCGCAGTGCCAATCCAACGCGCAACTTGCTCGCCCAAGCGCTAGCGGAACTTGAAGGTGGGGCAGGGGCGGTTATTACCAATACAGGTATGGCAGCCGTGCATCTGGTCTGTGCGTTACTCAACCCTGGGGATATTTTAATTGCGCCGCATGATTGCTATGGGGGAAGTTATCGATTATTTGACTCACTCAGCGCTCGCGGACTGTTTGAAGTTATCTTTGTCGATCAAAATGATGAAGATGCGTTGGGTCAAGCATTTGCTCGCGGCGCTAAGTTAATCTGGCTGGAAACACCGAGTAACCCACTGCTGCGCTTAGTTGATATTAAAAAAATAGCAGAGCAAGCGAAGTCTCATGGCACACTGGTCGCCGTAGACAACACCTTCTTATCGCCTGCGCTGCAACAACCGTTATATTTAGGTGCGGATATCGTGGTGCATTCGGCAACCAAATATATTAATGGTCACTCTGATGTGGTGATCGGCGCAGTCATTAGCAAAACCGTTGAGCTACATGAAAAGCTGGCATGGTGGGCTAACTGTCAGGGACAAACAGGCTCGGCATTTGACAGTTATTTAACCCTTCGAGGGCTGCGTACACTTGGGCCTAGGATGCGTACGCATCAGGAAAATGCCGCCGTTGTTGCTAATTTTTTAGCCACTCAATCACAGATCAAACATGTTTATTATCCAGGTCTTAGTACCCATCCACAGCATGATTTAGCCAAATGTCAACAATCTGGATTTGGCGCTATGTTAAGTTTTGAGCTCGATGCTGATAAGTCGCAGCGGATTGAATTTATTGAAAAACTACAATTATTTTGTTTAGCTGAATCACTTGGCGGCGTAGAAAGTTTGATTGCCCATCCGGCAACCATGACGCATGCCGGAATGTCGGCCGCAGCGCAGCTTGAGGCTGGCATTACGCCAGAGTTGTTTCGAATTTCGGTGGGGCTAGAAGATAGCCGTGATTTAGTTGCTGATTTAACTCAAGCTCTTAGCGTTATAGGAACGCGCAATGAGTAAAATTCAGCGACACGTGCATAAGTTTGGCGGGTCTTCACTGGCCGATGCTAGCTGTTTTCAGCGCGTGGTTGATATTCTTGGCAAATATAGTCAAGCCGGCGATCTAATCGTTGTTTCGGCGCCGGGTAAAACCACCAATCGATTACTGGAGGTTCTCGATCGGTATGAGCCGCTCAATTCGGCTGCCGCTCGAGTTCTCGAATCATTAATTAGTTACCACCACGAACTGATTGCTGAATTGCTCACCGGCCAGAGTGCTAAGCATTTATCCGAGATGCTTGAGCAGGATAAATTAGCGATTACCCGTTTATTAACACAGGCCTGCGAGTTACCCATTCGCCATGAAGTGCTCTCTTTTGGTGAGCGCTGGTCGGCGCGTTTATTAAGTTCGTTATTGAATCAATCAGAGTTAGCCAGTGACTGGTTGGATTCACGTGATTTTTTAAGAGCCCCTGCTTCAGCTCAGCCTCAAGTAGACTTTCAAGCGAGTCAGCCATTATTTGCTCAGCAACTCGCTCAATATTCATCGACTTTACGCCTGGTTGTAACCGGTTTTATCGCTCGTGATTTTGACGGTCAAACCATTACGTTAGGGCGTAATGGTAGTGATTACTCGGCGACTGAAATAGCGGCGTTAGCTGATGCGGTGCACACTACGATCTGGAGTGATGTTGCTGGGATCTATAGCGCTGATCCACGTAAAGTTCGAGAAGCTAAACTACTCAACAAATTAGCATTAACAGAGGCGTGTGAACTGTCGCGCATTGGAGCCAGTGTTCTGCATGCGCGCTCGTTAGAACCTCTCGCGCGTTCAGCGCAGCAGTTAACCCTGCGCAGTAGCTATACACCCGAAGAGGGGAGTACACAGATATTGCGTCAGACGCAAGGCTCAAGTGGGGCGCGCATTGTTTCAACCTTAGATGAGGTGTGCCTGATTGACATTACTTTTGATGGCTTGCCTAAAAGTGTACAGTCGCTACTCCATTTTTTGCAACAGCAGCAAATTACCCCACTAACATGGCAGCAGCGCCGTGACTGCCATATGCTGCGCCTTGCCTATACTTGTGAGCTTTTTGAGCAGGCGCGTTTGATCGTCAACCAATGGGCGAGCGCGCATCAATTTAGTGTTGAAGGGGCGCGCGGTTATAGCCTGTTGGCTTTGGTCGGCCGAGGGGTGAGTGAACATGCCAACCACAGCGGTCAATTTTATCGGTTACTCGCACGCCAACCCGTTGCTTTTATTCAGCAAGGCCCTGCACATGGCAGCTTAATTGCTGTTTTGCCAAAAACGACTTTGGAACCGTTACTTAATGAACTTCATCAAGCGTTATTTATCCAGCCGCGAAGAATGGGTTTAATGGTGTTTGGTAAAGGCAATATTGGTCAGCAATGGCTACGGCTATTTGCTCATGAACGGGCTGAACTGGAACGGCGTTATAACTTACGCTTAGTGCTTGCCGGCGTATTTGGCCGTGACGGTGGTGTGGTCGATTTTCATGGGCTAGATCCTACTCAGGTGCTTCACTCCTTTCAAAGTAAGCCGGTCGTTTGGTCAGAGCTTTTAGAGCGCTTAGCTGAACATCCTTTTGATGAGATGATCGCCATTGATATGACTGCCAGTGAATCGATTAGTTACTACTATCCCCATGTAGCGCGATTAGGACTCCACCTGATTAGCGCTAATAAGTATGCTGGCTCAGCAGATGGCGCATTTTATCGACAGGTTCAGCAAGCATTTGCCGATCATGGTGGGCGCTGGTTATACAACGCAACCGTTGGTGCTGGATTGCCGATTCAATCTAGCATCAATATGCTGCGTGATGCAGGTGATCATATTCAAGAAATCAGCGGCATTTTCTCTGGAACTCTCAGCTGGTTGTTTCAACAATTTGATGGTTCCCAGCCCTTTTCACAGCTGCTCAATCAAGCTTGGCAGCAAGGGCTAACAGAGCCTGATCCGCGTGAAGATTTATCGGGTCAAGATGTGCAGCGTAAGTTGTTGATCCTTGCCAGAGAAGCTGGGTATGCGTTAGAGGCACGGCAGATTGAGCTGCAGTCATTGGTTCCTGCATCATTGGCCTTGTTATCGATCACTGATTTTATGATGCACTTAAATGCACTTGATGAAGCAATGAACCAAGCGTTACAAACTGCCCAGCAACAGGGGTTAGTGCTTCGCTATATCGCGCGCTTTAATGCCAATGGACAGGCTAAAGTGGGGGTTGAAATGTTACCTATCGAGCACCCGTTTGCCAATTTATGTCCTTGTGATAACGTGTTTGCCATTCGCTCTGAGTGGTATCAGCAAAACCCGTTGGTCATTCAAGGGCCCGGTGCGGGTCGAGAAGTCACCGCGGGCGCTATTCAAAGTGATTTAGTGACGTTGTGTCAGCGTTTAACTTAAGATTGATAAAATTGACGGCTTAGCCAGTTGTAAATGGCTTGCTCAGTCCCTTCAAATAATGGCTCTGGCAGCTGGGATGGTTTAAACCACTGCCATTGCTTACAACGATGTGGCTCACAGAGTTTGGGTTGCTGGGTGACATTCGTGGCGGTTAAAATAGCGACAATAAAGTGCAGTCCTTCGCTTCGATAGGTTGCTATATTATTAGTCAGCCCAATCAGTTGCCAATGTTGGATACTGATAGCTGTTTCTTCAAACAGCTCTCGGCTGGCAGTTTGTTCGAATGTTTCGCCAAGGGCCATTTTACCGCCTGGTAATGCCCAAAAAGGGGCATGGGTATTGCTGCGTTTTCCCAGCAAAATTTCACCTTGAGGGTTTACTAGCAATGTGCCGACGGCAGCCAAGGGGGAATTCATAAGCTCTCCTGAGATATATTTGATCTGCGTATGGTATTTGTTGAATGTGTGACGTCACCGAAATGAATGTTGAGGAGCTCAAATGAAGGCATCCTATCAAGTGATGGGGCTCGCTGCGCTGATTGGTTTAAGCGGCCATGCCTGTTTATCGATGGTTACACTGACTGTGGTTCCTCTGTCAGTTTTTCCATGGTTAGTACTTGGTTTAGCCGCTTGGCTGCTTTATCCCTGTGCTATCAATGGCGATGGTATTCACTATATTCCCATTTATGCCGCCGTTTGCTTGGTACTTGGTGCGCTGCTTTACTCAGTTATATTACGCGTCCAACATCCTGAACTTGGGAGTAATTTCCTCCCTGTTCTATTGTGTTTGGCCATCTTGATTTGGTTGGCGGTTAAACTAAAGTGGTTTAGCCGCCAATGATCCGCACCAATTAGCGAGGCGTTAACCAGACGCCAACTTCGGCATGGTCAGTGTAGGGGAACTGATCAAAAATAGCCCATTTTTCGATGACGTGTGTGCTGTTCAATCTCTGTAAGTTATCGAGTAAGGTGCTAGGATTGCATGAGATATACAAAATATTGGCATATGTACTAACCATTTCTAATGTTGCTTCATCAAGACCTGCACGCGGGGGATCAACAAAAATGGTGTCACATTGATAGTCATCTAAATTAACGTCGGCTTGTGTTAGGCGCTGAAAGCTGCGGCCATTCATCGCTTCGGTAAACTCTTCAGCAGACATGCGCAAAATTTTGACGTTATCAATCTGGTTGATGGCGATATTGTACTGCGCCGAATCAACGGATGGTTTGGCAATTTCGGTCGCTAGTACGCGCTTAAAATTTTGTGCTAGGGCCAATGAAAAGTTGCCATTACCACAGTAGAGCTCCAGCAGATCGCCCTGCTGTGCATTGGTGACAGAGAGGGCCCATTCAAGCATTTGTTGGTTGATGCCAGCATTGGGTTGGGTAAAGCTGTTTTCGACCTGTTTATAATGGATAGGCTTGTCGTTGACTTGCAACGTTTCAACTGCAAAATCATGATCGAGCAAGATTTTTTGTTTGCGAGCGCGACCGATCAAATGAACATCAAATTGCTGGCGCAGGCGCTCACAAAGTTGTCGAGCTTGTTCTTGCCAGTGCTCATCCAAGCGTTTGTGATATAACAAGCTAATCACGGCTTGCCCACTTTGAGTAGAGAGAAAATCGACTTGAAACAATTTGTGGCGCAGCAACATATTGTTTTTTAATTCGCTTATCAGCGTTGGCATCAATGTATTGATCAATACACTGGCTGGTGGAAATTCATCAATGCGGATTTTGGCTTTGGTGGCAGGATCAAACATGATGTAGTACAGCTCTTCACCGTCATGCCATACTCGAAATTCTGCGCGCATTCGGTAATGCTTCGGGGCCGATTCACCAATCAGGGGGATTGATTCGGTTAATGGCGCAAATTGTTGACGAATACGGGTCACTTTTTCGGCTAATTGGGTTTGATATTGTTGCGGATGGTAGGCGATCTCAGCCATAAATACCCTCTTGACTACATTAATCGAATAAACGCGCCATTTTAGGCTAGCGCCAGCTTAGCACAAGGGGGAAAAAGATGCTTTTTTCATAATTGATGTTGCGTATAATCCACATGCACTGAGGTGATAGTTAGCACTATTTAAAAGGGAATCTGGTGGAAATCCAGAGCTGTCGCGCAGCGGTAACGATATTTAGAAAATGTTCTAAAGAGGCTCAGCAGCCACTGTGTTATCACGGGAAGGCGAGCCAGCTACACAACGATGTAGCGTCGAAGTCCGAATACCTGCCTCATATATTAATTCTTCATTTGCATAACTAACGCGTTCTTTAGGATAATCATGAAACTCAATTGGACTGTCTATTTATTGCTACCACTTGCTGCAAGTGGCCAAGCTGCGAGAGCTGACTCACAACAACCTAACTTAATTGTCACCGCGAATCGAATGCCGCAATCGACGAGTGATATTTTAGCCCCCTACACAATTATTAGTGCCAAACAAATCGCGCAGATGCAAGCTAAATCGATTACCGATGTTTTAGCGATGCAACCCGGCGTTGATGTTCGCGCGAATGGGGGGATTGGCCAACCGAGTTCTATTTCGATTCGCGGTGGCACCAGTAAACAAACGTTAATACTCATTGATGGCATGCGAGCCATGTCGGCCAGTACTGGGAGCGGCTCATTGGACTTTTTACCCGCGAGTATGGTAGAGCGGATTGAGATTATCCGCGGTCCAAGAGCGGCCCAATATGGTGCTGATGCTATGAATGGCGTGGTGAATATTATTACTAAGCCAAGTTATGCAGAGCAGGTGAATCGCTTGATCGTCGGGGTCGGGCAACATGACTATTGGCAAAGTGGCTGGCGCTTTGTTCATTCACTTGGGGAACAAACACAGTTTCAAGCCAACATCAGTGCTAAAGGGAGTACCGGTTATAACTTTAAACCTGATTCCACCCCTGCGCATAACTATGGTTATAGCAATCGGCAAGCACTATTTACGCTCAGCCATGCACTGAATTCAAGCTGGTCTGCTGATGGTGAGGCGATCATTAATCGTGGCCATAGCCAATATAATGGCTATGGTGTAGCAGCTGAAGCGCAAAAAACTCTGATTCAGCAGTTTTATAGCGGTACCTTAAATTATGACATCGACCATTATAGTTCGCATTGGAATATGAATTACAACGTTGATGACTCTCGCTCGATGAGCTCGTCATACTCGCGTTATGTCACGCAGCGTTATGCTGCAAGTTGGCTTAACAGCTGGCAATTGAATGAACGTTGGCAAGTGGATGCGGGTCTTGATTCAAGGCAAGTTAATCTGAGTAAATCGAGCGTCGATTTTAATCAAACCAAACGTTATAACATCGGCGGCTACTCTAGCGTGGGCTATCGGATGGGAGCATATCAGCTCGATGCAAGTCTGCGCCAAGATCATAACCAGCGTTATGGGAATAATACCAATTACTCTTTTGCCGGAGGATGGCAATATTTGCCGCGTCAACAGATTAAGTTGAGTTATGCTACCGCGTTTCACGCGCCCTCATTTAACGATCTCTTTTCACCATTGAACTTTGGCTATCAAGGTAATCCAAACCTCAAACCGGAAAAATCGAAAAATATCGAGCTAGGGTTAAAAGGGACGTTAGGGCGTGTACACTATGAGTGGAATATTTACCGTACACAGTACCGCGATTTAATTGAAATCACTCCTGACTTTTCAACATCCGATAATATCAGCCAAGCACGAATTACCGGCAGTGAGATGATTGTAAAATTTGCTCTTGGTCCTATTCATCAGCAGTTAAGCTATACTTATATGGATAGCCAAAATACGCGTACCCATAAAGTGCTGACTTACCGCCCATGGAATAATGCGAAGTGGCTGGCCGATTGGTCGCTGACACCTAAGTTGAATGTGCATACGGGTATTCACTGGAATGGCCATCGATTTGCAAGCTCGACTCAGCGGTTACCCAGCTATTGGACTGTGGATGTTGCCGCAGGGTACCAACTGACACCATCATTGAAACTCGCTGTATCAGCGGCGAACTTGCTTGATCGACATTATCAAACCACTTATCAATATATGGCTAGTGGTCTACAGGCTGATCTAACCGCACAATACGACTTTTAGTGTCGATGAATGCTCCGATATATTGATTTTGAACTTATCGGGGCTCTTCAAGTGTGTTCAATCACTATTTCGTGGACGTTACGCTGGTGTGGTATTGCCTATTATCTTGTCGATACAATAGAGATAGCAATAGATAGTAAGGCAAAGGTTACAGCGGATCGATACTCCCTATATTAGACATGAGAGTTGGGCTTTTGGCCTTTTCTGAGAGGCTAGCAATGTAATTCATCAGAATTTGCCAGTCTGATGAGTATCACTAAAAATAGTCAGGCTCAACGCCAGTGACTTGCTATTTCAGACTTGCTATTTCAAATCAATCGCCATGGCTGAGTTTATTTGGCTTTCTTTTACACATATTATGAAATGGCGACTGGCCTGCTATTTTCAGCTATACCATGTTTGGCTATATCGATTTTTCCAGTTCAGTTTTTGTCTCACTCTATTCTATATAGGTGATACAAAGGGTTTGTCGCTGAGTGCTTTTCCAGCGTAAACTTATAGCCCTTACAATGAATTCAGGTTAGATGAGGCTCATGTCAGCGCATATCGTGGTTTTTGATTCGGGTGTGGGTGGTTTATCAATTGTGCGTGAACTGGATCAGTACATTAACCACTATCAACTCAGCTATCTATTTGATAATGCGCTTTTCCCCTATGGCGAGCTCAGTGAAGAGGTATTGTGTCAGCGCGTTCTTTCACTGCTTGTCCCTTTTTGCCAATACCATCATCCTGATTTGTTAGTTGTCGCTTGTAATACGGCCAGTACTATTGTGCTTGAACCTTTGCGTCGTTATTTGGCTATTCCAGTGGTCGGGGTTGTCCCTGCGATTAAACCTGCCGCGCAGCGTTCAATCAATAAAGTGATTGGTTTGTTGGCCACACCTGCGACAGTTAAACGGCGTTATACTGACCAGCTTATTACTCGTTTTGCTCCTGACTGTGAGGTGCTACGACTAGGGTCAAGTCATTTAGTCCAACTGGCTGAACAGCATTTAGCCGGCGATCTGATCAGTGCTACACAGCTTGAGTCAATCCTTTTACCGTGGCTTACCCTGGGAGCTAGGCAACCTGATACTGTCATCTTAGGATGTACCCATTTCCCTTTGATAAGAGATGCGTTACAACAGGTATTGGGTAACTCGGTGTACTTAGTTGATTCGGGCCAAGCGGTTGCTCTGCGAGTGTTGCAGCTCTTAAAGCTGCATACAGCGGGTTGTCAGTCCAGTACTCGCGAAGCCTATTACACCAAAAAAAATGCCCACAGTGAACAACTGCGGGCATCATTTGAACAGTTTCGGTTTAGTCAGTTCACTCGTCTTCCTGACCGTCTTTACGCTCATTGGCAGGACGAACCTTCAGCGTGCGCTGCTGGAATTCTTGGTCATTAAGCGCTTGTTGGGCTTGTAGTGCGCCTGATTGGCTCATTTCGACAAAGCCAAATCCTCGACGTTTGCCTGTATGCTTATCCTTGAGCAACCGTACTGAGACGACATGACCATATTGAGCAAAGAGTTCACGAACAGCAGTTTCGTTGGCTCGATAAGGCAGGTTGCCTACATAGAGTGTCTGTGTTTCCTCTAACACATCATCTGCAGTAGGTTGTAACGGTGTCGATGAAGAGGGTTTGGCAAAAGTAACCACTAAACCCGTTATGATACTGCCAATACTAATAGCCATTGGCACTGAAAGATTGGCCTTAGTTAAAGCCGTGATAATCGCTAATACAACTGCGCAAGCGATAGTTAAAACAATAGATACAGATAAAGATGTTTTCATAATCAACCACTAATTAAAGAAGAATCCATTTCGAAGTTTGATTGTGCATTTCCAAGGAAAATATTCTAACCCATGCCTAGATAATCGTAAAAGAAACATTACTAGAAGGCTAAACTTTCAATGTAGCACAAAAATAGTCAATATTTCGCCATCTTAGCCGACAGATTTTTAGTTTTGTGGATAACTCTGTGGTTATCTTGTTTTTTAGCTGTGAGTTTAAAAAAGTTTCAAAATTATTGCAAAAAGCACTTGCGTAAAACCGAGCTATCCCTATAATGCGCAACCACTGAGACGGCACACCGCTTCACAGCGACAGCCACTCAGGGTTCAGACGGTTTAACCGGATGAACGGGAAACAAAAAACGATAAATAATCGTTGACATCGTTTCCCCTGGTGCGTAAGATTCGCATCCGCTTCAACGAGTTATAACGCTCAATGAGGCAACGTTCTTTAACAATTTATCAAGCAATCTGTGTGGGCACTCGCAGAAGATGATTCGCAAAGTATTAAGAAAAATCATCATTTTGTAAGTGACTAACAC